>NZ_JACWCT010000186.1 GCF_016613415.1 Methylobacterium ajmalii
CCACCCCGACCCGCTTCGCCGGGCTGAGCAGGGGCGTCGCGCATGCTCAACAAGGGGGCCCGATTGGACGCCGATCAGGGGTCCCGTTCCGATGCCGTTTGACAGGCTAGCACCGGCACCGAGGCCGTCGTCGCCATGACCGACCAGCGCACCACGCCGAGACCGGCCGCCAGCATCGCAGCCTTGGCCGTCCCTAAGCGCGTCAGCAGCCAGGGGCCGGCGAGGACGAAGACGAGCACCTCCGACGCGACCGCCTCCGACCAGAGCAGGCTGATCGCGCCCGGGCCAATGCCGGCCTCGCGCCAGCGGATCACCGCGAAGCCGTCGTTCAGGGCGTGGCTGCCGATGACGAGGGCTGCGACAAGGACCATCCGCCGGAACGTCCCGAGAGATAGGATCTCACGGATGCCGCCCAGGCCAAGGCTCGGCCGTCCCTCCCGCGCCGGGGCAGGAGGGACGCGCGCCGTCGCCACCGCCATGACGAGGAACAGGAGGCCGCTCGACACGATGATGCTCGCCAAGCCTGCATGAGCAACGAGCAGCCCCGAGACCAGCGTCCCGAGCACGAAGGCCGTCGAGCCGGCGCCCCGGACCCAGCCGTAGGAGAAGGTGCCCTCCCTCTTTGCGGCGGCGAGCGCGAGCGCGTCGGCGAGCGGCGCCAGGGCCGCTATGGCGCCGGCGTGCAGCACGCTCACGGCCAGGAGCGGCCAGAAGCCGTACCCGGCGAGGTAGGCGAAGGCGATCAGCCCGGACGCGGCGGCCGCGACGCCGAGCACGGCCCGGGTCGCGTCGTGTCGGTCGGCGAGGTGCCCGGCCACCGGTCCCGCCGCGAGGCGCATCAGCGTACCGGCCGCGAGCACGAGGCCGATCTCGCTCGGGCTCAGGCCGCGCTCGCCGAGGAAGCTCGGGAGAAAGGGGGACTCGGTGCCGTATGCGGCATAAAGCGCGCCCTGGAGCAGGACGAAGGCGGGGAAGGAGCTCGTCAGCACGGCGGTCCAAGACTGCCGCGCTCCTGTCCGCGCATCCATGCCGCCCGCCTCCGGCCGTCACGCCGGCTCGGCGGACACCCCGTCAGTCTGACTTGTCGAACCGTGCATGCCCAGAGCTCGACGGCCGAACATCCACACCACGAGGCCGCCGGCGGCGACTGCGGCCAGGGCGACGAACGAGGCCGCGAAGCCGAGATACTGCGCAACGAGGCCTGCCAGCAAAGGGCTTACGGTCGCGCCCGCGCCGTAGGCGGTCATGACGCCTGAGAGCCCGGCGGTGGCGTGGCCGGTGCCGTCCATGATCTTGGCAACGAGCGCCGGGATGGCAACCCCGCCCATACCCATCGCCAAGCCTTCGAGAACCTGGACTGGAACGACCAGCCACCACGACGTCGCGAAGGCCGCGAGGATGCCGCGGATCACGACCAGTCCGAGCGCGATGGAGAGCACGCCGGCGTGCCCGCGGCCACGGGCGACACGGGCGGCGAGCAGGGCAGCCCCGACCATCGTGGCCTGCGAGACCACAGTCATGACGCCGGTTGTCAGGCTCGGGTCGGCGCCCCCGGCCGTGCGCGCTTGTGCCAGGAACGGCAGCATGGCACCGTTCGCGGTCTGGTAGGCGAACACGGTACCGGCTAGGACCAGGAGCGGTTTGGTCCCGAACAGCACGCTAGCGGTCGAGCGCTCGTCCTGCTCGCCGCCGCGGGCAGTACCATGGTCGATGCTGCCCTTGTCGATGCCGAGCAGGACGCCGCAGGAGGCGACCGCCATGACCACGATGGCGATCGAGACGTAGCCGAGCCCGAGCGCGTAGCCGAGCACGCCGGACAAGGCGGCGTTAGCGGCGTTGCCGGCGTGGTTGAGCGCTTCGTTGCGCGACACCTGAGCACCGTAGGCCTCCCGCCCGACGATCCCGAGCGTGACGGCAGCGACCAGCGGGGCGATGCTGGTGTCGGCGACGCCGATGACGAGTTGCGACAGGCCGATCAGCCACAGGCTGTCCGTCGAGACTAGGGCGACTGCTCCCGCCGCGATGCCCAGGACGGCCATGGCCAGCGCGGCGCGCTTGTACGCCGTGCGGTCGATCAGCGCCCCCACCGGTGTCGTGGCAAGGAGGCCAGCCAGTCCGGCCAGACCCATGGCGAAGCCCGTCGCGGCCGGGTCGAAGCCGCGCTGCTGCAGGTACACGCCCAGGAAGGGACCGAAGCCCTCGCGGGCACCGGCGAGGGCGAAGTTCAGGGCAAGGAGGCTCATGGCCGGCTGCATCGTGCTCGTTCTCCGACCTCAGCTTGCGAAGGAAGTGTCGCAGCCCACGGCCGGGGCGCGACGTTGCCCTATGTGAAATTCTGGTCGCCGACGGTTGCGATGCGACCGACCGGAGATTGCCGTGCCGTCCGAGATCGACCCGTCCTCTTCAGACCTCGGCGGTGAGGCGGCACTGTCCAAGCCCTTGCGGGCGGTGGTTGCCATCCCTGTCCGGAACGAGGCCGAACGCATCGGGGAGTGCCTGCGTGCGCTCGACGTTCAGGAGAGTCTCGGGGCAAGCGAAATCGGCGTGGTGCTGTTCCTCAACAACTGCACGGACGGCACCGCACACGTGGTCGCAGCCCTCCCGCGGCCACGGCGCCTCGTCGTCCGGGTGATCGAGCGCGTGTTCGCCGGTGCCAACGCGGGTTGGGCCCGCCGCGAGGCGATGGAGGCGGCGGCCGCTTGGCTTGAGGAAGAGGGTGCCGAAGACGGCGTGATCCTCACCACCGACGCCGACAGCCGGGTGCCACCGGACTGGGTGGCGGGCAACATCGGCCCCATCGCTCGGGGAGTGGATGCGGTCGCGGGGCGAATCGCCCTCGACGAGAATGACGCGGCGCGTCTGCCGGCGGCCCTGCACGCCCGGGGACGGCTGGAGGGTGCCTACGAGGCGCTGCTCGTCGAGCTGGAGGCGTTCATCGACCCGCTCCCGCACGACCCCTGGCCGCGGCACTGGACGACGTCGGGCGCGACACTCGCGGTGCGGCTCGCGGCCTACCGGAAGGCCGGTGGCATGCCGCCGCTGGCGGTCGGCGAGGACCGCGCCTTCGTCTCCTCGCTCCTGACGAGCGATGCCCTCGTCCGTCACGAGCCGGACATCGTCGTCATCACCTCGGGGCGGCTCGACGGGCGCGCGCCTGGCGGGGCCGCCGACACGATGAAGCTGCGCTGCGAGGTGCCCGAGAGCCCCTGCGACCTGCGCCTGGAGCCGCTCTCGCGGGCCTTGTTCCGGTTCTTCTGGCGCCGACGGCTACGGCGGCTCCACACATCCGGGCGGCTCGCCCGCACCGGGCTCTGGGCACCATGGCTCGGTGTCCGGGTCGGCGATGCAAGGGCCATCGCCAGACTGCAGACCCACGGAGCTATCCTTGCAGCCGTCGAGGCAGCGAGCCCTTGGCTCGACTATCACCCGCTTCGTCCACGTGAGCTTCCGGGGCATACGCGCTTGGCGAACGCGGTCGTCCTCCTGATGCGCGGTGCAAGACGCCTCGGCCAGTGGACCCGCGCCACGGGAGGCAGACCTGCGGCGGCAGGCCTGGATGGAACGTCCTTGGAGACGACCGGCGATGCCTGAGGGCGGTGCCTTGCTCTACCGCGTGCAGAAGCATGCCGCGCGCCGTCTGCACTACGACTTCCGGCTGCAACTCGGCGACGTCCTAAAGAGCTGGGCGGTGACGCGCGGCCCGAGCCTCGTGGCGGGAGAGCGTCGTCTCGCGGTTGCCGTCGAGGACCATGGCCTGGACTACGCCGACTACGAGGGTGTGATCGCGCCGGGCAGCTACGGTGCCGGCGTCGTGCTGCTGTGGGACCGGGGCACCTGGGAGCCGGACGGCGACCCAGCCACGGCGCTCGCGTCGGGGTCGCTCGCCTTTATCCTTCACGGGTAGAAGCTGTCCGGCCGGTGGCGCCTGACGCGCATGAGACCGCGGCCCCATGAGCGGCATGTCTCCTGGCTGCTCATCAAGTCCCATGACGCCGCCGCGCGTCGGACTGGCGAGGCGGACATCCTGGAAGAGAAACCGCTCTCGGTCGTGACCGGCCGCACGGTCGAGGACATCGCCGCCGCGGCGGCCTGACGGGAGGGAGGTGCATGGACCAGAGAACCCCGCTCGACCTGGCATACGATGCCGTTGCGGCCGCCCGACAGGTGGCCGTCGCCGCCTCGGCTCGCGCGGGAGAACAGGACCGCGACGACGGCTTTCCGGCCGAGGACGTCGCCGACCTCGCCCGCCTCGGTTTGCTCACCGCCCTGATACCGTTCGACGAAGGTGGCGCCGGGCTCGGCGAGGAGCCGGGCGCCACGAAGCTCGCCGAGGTCCTTCGCCTCGTCGGTTACGGCAGCCTCGCGCTCGGGCGCATCTACGAGGGCCACGTCAACGCCTTGCAGCTCATTGCCCGCTACGGCACGCCCGCGCAGCGGGCGCGCCTGTTCGCGGAGGCTCGTGCCGGACACTTGTTCGGCGTCTGGAACACCGATCCGCCAGGCGATTGCCTTAAGCTGGGGGATGACCGCCGCCTTCATGGCGTGAAGACCTTCGCCTCCGGTGCAGGCTTCGTCACCCGCGCCCTCGTCACGGTCAAGCGCGAGCCGGGTTCGTCGCCGCTGATGCTGGTCGTGCGGCTGGAGCCCGGCTGCCGCGCCGACCTCGGCGGCTGGCGCGCCCACGGCATGCGGGCGTCCGCGACTGGCACCGTCGACTTCGAGGGCATCGCAGTCACCGGGGACGAGATCCTGGGCGGGTGGGACGACTACCATCGCCAGCCGGTCTTCTCGGGCGGGGCGTGGCGCTTCGCGGCGGTGCAGCTCGGGGGCATCGAGGCGGTATTCGACGCTTGGCGGAGCCACCTTGCCGGAACCGGTCGCGGCGGCGACCCGCACCAGCTCGCCCGCCTCGGCGAGGGCGCCATCGCGCTGGAGGGCGCGCGGTCCTGGGTCGAGCGCGCGGCCCGAACCGTCTTCGACGACGCCCTCCCTCCCGAGCGCATCGTCGCCTTCGTCAACCTTGCGCGGCTCGCCGTCGAGCGGGCCGGTCTGGACGTGCTGCGGCTCGCGCAGCGTTCCGTCGGCCTGCAGGGCTTCCTGCGCGAGCATCCGCTTGAGCGGCTCTCGCGCGACCTCGCCACCTACCTGCGCCAGCCCGCGCCGGACCGGGCGCTTACCACTGCGGCGGAGGAAATCCTGAAGGCGGGCGGGCAGGCCTGGGGGTTGTGGACGGGGGACGGGCGGTGAGCCGATACGAGACCTCGCTCCCGCCGAGCTACTTCGACGAACGCTACGGCCGCGACCCGGACCCTTGGCGCTTTGCCACGAGCGACTACGAGCGGGTGAAATACGGGGCCACGCTCGATGCCCTGTCGAGGGCCCGGTACGCTTCGGCCCTGGAGGTCGGCTCCTCCATCGGGGTGTTGACCGAGTTGCTGGCCCGGCGCTGCGACCCCCTCGTCAGCCTCGACCTGACCGAACTGGCGCTCATCCAGGCCCGGGAACGGTGCAAAGATCTGCCCCACGTCCGCTTTGAGCGTGCCCAGGTGCCCGGGCAGTGGCCGGAAGGCACCTTCGACCTGATCCTGCTGTCCGAGGTCGTCTACTACCTCGACGAGCCGGACGTGCAGCGCCTGGCCGAGCGGGTGCGGAGCTGCTTGCGGCCGGGCGGCGACGTCGTACTGGTGCACTGGACGGGCGAGACGCACTACCCGTTGACCGGCGACGAGGCCGCGGCACGCTTCATCGCCAACACGGCCGCGTTCCTGCGCGTCCATGACCAAGTCAGGACCGACAAGTACCGGCTCGACGTGCTGGTGCGTGACGACGGACGGCCGTCATGCCGACCGGCGGGCTCTTCGGGTTCACTTGGAAACCCTGGCCTTTAGGCCGGGGAGCGGGCGCGTTTCCTCGCTGGTGTCGACGTATGCCGCTCGCCATCATGCTCGAAGTCCGGCAGGGGCGCTGCGGCTGCACGACCCCGTCGATCCGGTCCGGTGCAGGTAGGCCCGGTCGAAGGCCGCCACCCCCTCCAGGGCCGCCACGTCCCGGATGACGATGCTGCGGCCCCAGCCCTCGATAAGCGAGCGTTCCCGCAAGGCTTTGAACGACCTGTTCACGTGGACGGGCGTCATGCCGGTCGCGTCGGCGAGGTCGACCTGGGTCAAGGGAAAGTGGTACCCCGTTTCCGATGCCAGTCCTACGGACCGGAGCCGTACCAGCATCTCGCAAAGGACGTGCGCGAGGCGCTGCTCGCAGGAACGGCGCCCGAGGTTCACGAGCCACTGCCGCGACGTGGCCGCCTCGCCGAGGGCTGCGAGGCGCATGGCCCGGGCGATGCCAAGATGGGCGTCGAGCAGGTCGCGTACGGTCCGGGCCGGGACGTGAACCATGCGGCATGGCGTGAGGGTGCCGACGGCATGGTCCATCACTTCGAGCAGGTCGACGTCCAGGTCGCTGAAGTCGCCTGGAACGAGGAAGGCGAGCACCTGGCGGCCCCCGTCGGGGAGGATCTTGTATCGGCAGGCGATGCCTTCGACAATGACGAAGACGCCATGCGGCCGGTCGCCCTCACGGATCAGGTCCGTTCGGGCCGGGACCGCCATGGGGTGGGCGACGACCTGTGCCAGGAAGCGTCGGTCCTCATCGGATAATGGTGACAGCGCGTCGAGCTTGCGCAGCAAGGGATGGTCGTCGGGCATCGGAGTGGGCCACGTGGTGCGTTCGTCTCGCGGCGAAGCTAGCGCGTTTGGGGTTTTCGGCATCGGCGCATGCCCCCCGGTCAGACGAGAAGGGGCGCGGACCTCTCCGGGTCCGTGTTCAACCCAATGGGAACGTGCGCGCCTACTTGGTCGAGCTGTGCGACGCGGGCGAGGGTGTCTGCCCGACATGCAGGGAGAGGCCAAAGGGCAGCCACGACCCCCCTTAACTCGTCGATGCCAGCCTTTGCTTCCGCATGTGACTCGAAGCCGACTCTACGATGCATCGTCCCAGACGGCATCGTCACCAGAACGTCGACCCATCCGTCCGTTCCCACACACGGCAACTCGGGGAACTTGCCAAGCTTCGGATCACGAGGAACACCTGCGCCCGGGACCTGCTTCCTGTCGGTCCAAGGAATGCGACAACGCGACGGCGGTTTCACAAGTTCTTGGAGATACCCGACGTTCCTGCTGCCGGAGGACGTACCCGCGTCGGGCACGGACCCGAAATATGGCGGGCGCCGCAAGGCGCAGCGGGTCATCCGAGTGGTCGTTCTGGGACCCTGTCAACGTGGCACTGCCATGACCCGCGAGACGGCGCCTCGGTTCAGGAGGTCGCTTTCGTCATTCGTCCCTAGCCTGGAAGCATGGCCCCGCGCCCGCTGGCTTGGAGGCATCGAAGGAGGCAACCAGGCGAACGACTTCGGCTCGCATCCTGAAGGGATTGCACGTGAGCTACGCCCTCAAGGCAGTCGTTGACCGGGCCAGCATCTACCCCGATGCCTTCTACCTGATGCCCTGGAAGGTCAATATCCACGAAGGCGAGGCGTACCTCATGGCACAGTCCACGGCGGAGGAATACCGCAAGTCCTTCTCGCACGCGGCGATGGACGACCTGCGTATGGTCGGCTTGGTAGAGGGGCTGCCGAACACCGGCACGAACGCTCTCTACGCGCTATCCCGAGAGGGACTCGCGGAAGCCCAGCGGCTTCACGGCCCCATCGTGACCGAGCTGCTGGTGAAGCACGAGGTGGGGGTCGAGAGGCTCCGTTCGACGCATGACGGAAGCCTGACCATGCTCAGTGGCGAGCCATCCATACTCGATGTCTTGGACGACCCGGCCATACCGACTCAGTAGCGTCCGTTGCGCGGTCATCTCACCGTAATGCGTTCAACAAACCCGATCATCTCGCAGTATGTCGCTAATATGCCCTAATTTGGTGATAAATTGACCGTGCAAATGTCTAGTTATTTTTACAGATGTAGATGTCTTAGCTAGCAGGCTCAAAGATCTGCAAGGTGTAAATGGTCGCATTCCGCCTGTTTAGCTGCGCGCCACGAACCGATGTGGGGTTTGTTGGTGCTAAATCACTGCCCTCGACCCGTCGTAGATAACCCGCGAAGACGGGCATCTCAGAACTCTAGAACTTAACGTAACATTACCATAGGAGAACGGTCCTGCTGAAGTGCAGGGCCGTTCGCTATCACAAATGCTGTGAGATCGTAAGTGACCCCATGCTAGCAGGATCGACCTAATGGACTGGTTCCAACGTAACGGCTGGCTGGGCGGTATGTGGGTGTGCAACGAATTTCACTACCAGAGCCGCCGCTGCGACCAGAGCCGGAATGGCCACCACGGAGAAGATCGTCGGCAAACTCAGGCCTGCGAGTTGCGCTACCATAAAGGAACCGGCGATGCCGCCGAACCGGCCAAGGCCAAGCATCCAGGAAACGCCGGTCGCGCGCCCCTGTGTTGGGTAGAACCCGGCTGCCAGGGCTGGCAGTGAGGATTGCGCGGTGTTCATCAGCGTGCCCGCTACGAACACCGTGACCATCAGAAGCCCGAGATGCCCACCGGCTTGCCCGATCAGGGCCACAGCCGCTGCCGTGGCAAGGAAGCCTGCCGCTACCATGACGTTGGGATTGAAGCGGTCCATCAGCAGGCCAAGCACGATCGCACCAACGCCTCCTAGCGGGAACAGGGCGGCAGCGAGCGCTGCGTTGCGCGGGTCCACACCTGCGTCGCGGAAGAGTATCGGCATCCAGTTAATCAGCGCGTAGAAGATCACGAGGCCGCAGAAGTAGGTGACCCACAGCATCACCGACCCAACCCGGTAGGCTGGCGACAGCACCAAAGCCAGCCCGCTTTTCTCTTGAACCGCGCCGGGCGCGGCCTGCGGCTCACCAAGAGTGAAGACTGCAGCCCCCGCAGCCTCGGGCGCTAGGTGCCGGACGATCTTTCGAATGCGCTCAGCCGGTGCACCTTTCGCGACGAGGTAGCGCAGTGACTCCGGCAAGGCGACTACGAGCGTCAAGGCAAGTACGAGGGGCACGACCCCGCCGAACACCAGCACGCTGCGCCAGCCGAACAGCGGGATCATCCAGGCAGCCAAGAACCCGCCGAACGCCGCCCCGAGGGGAAACCCTGAGAACATCATGTTGGTCAAGAAAGCGCGACGGGACGCGGGGCAGTACTCGCTGGTCAGGGTCACGGCGTTGGGCATTGCAGCGCCTAGGCCGAGCCCGGTGAGGAAGCGCAGGATCACGAGTTGCGTCAGGTCGCCCGTGAACGCCGAAACAAGGCAAGCGAGGCTAAGCTCGACTACCGAGGCGACGAGCACTGCCTTGCGCCCGAATCTGTCGGCTAACGGGCCTGCCGACAGGGCACCAAAGGCGAGGCCGAACAGGGCGGCGCTGAGCACCGGTGCAAGCGCGGGTCGGGTCACCCCCCCCCACTCGGTGATCAGCGAAGGTGCGATGTAGCCGATCGCGGCGGTGTCGAAACCATCGAGCAAGACGATGGCGAAACATAGAGCGAAAGTGATTCGCTGTAGCCCCGAGAAGCGGCCCTCGTCGATCAGCGCGCGGATGTCCACGGTCCCCGCGCTTCCAATGCCTTGGGTCATAGCGTTTCTCCCATCATTAAGGGCCGTGTCCGACCCTCGACGTTCTGATGAACGCTTAGACGGCTATCCAAGCGTAGGGCAACAGCGGACTGGCGAGAGCTATTCGACCAGATTCACAGAGGAGCAAGAGGCTCAACTGAGGTTAACGGTTGATAGTCTGCAATCCACTCTCAACAATCATTCGAAATGGCGCAATCCCGTGACCGAAGTGAACCGGATGGTACTTGGCCGTACATGAGCGTTCGCCATAGCCACTCAAGCGGACCGAACCGATAGCGACGTAACCACAGGTGACTCCCGTAGACCTGGGTAAAATAGACGGCCAGCACGAGCCCAAACCCTTCTGCAAGGCTAAGCTTGCCCAATAGCCCGAGCCCGTAGCCGTAGAAGATGAGGCCGAGCACGAGCGACTGCACGACATAGTTGGTGAAAGCCATGCGCCCGACCGGCTCCGCCCAGGCGAGCCGGCGTCGCCCTGACAGGGTGCTCCCAGTCGCGAGAACGGCGATGGCGTAGCCTAGAGCGAGCAGGATTGTGCCGACCGGCGCGGCGACGGTCTGTACCCATCCGAGCGAGGGCCAACCGGAGTAGTTCCGCGTCGCCGTGGCGAGCGTCAGCGCTGTCCCGGCGCCCGTCGCGAGAAAGGCAGCTGATCCCAGCGTACGCTGACGGTTCCCGGCCCGCTGAACAAGGCCGCTCCGCCAAGCGACTACTCCGAGCAGGAACAGCCCCAGGGTGCGGGGCAGAACGAAGGCGTGCAAGGGCAGGATCCCGGCGGTTTCCTCGACCCGAAACCTCAGAATTTCCAGGAAGCCGCCGGTGGAATAGACCCGGTCGGCGGCAGCTACGTAATGCAGCAGCCAAGTCCGGCTTGGAAACGTAACCAGCGGCGGCAGGAATGGTTGGACTAGGTAGAGCCCCAGGAACAGGGCGCATCCGAGGGCCGGCAGCCAAGCCCGCCCGAACAGGAACGGCAGCACGATCAGGCCGGCGACGGCGTACTCCGTCAGGATGTCACCGTTCCAGATCAGGACGAGATGGATCAGCCCGAGGCCGAGGAGGACGAGGAGGCGACGCACCAGGAGCGCCGCCCTTCGTGGCGTGGACACCAAGCGCTCGAACTGGATCGCCAAGCCGATACCGAACAGCAGCGAGAACAGTGCGAAGGCTTTCATGTCGACGAAGGTCAGCAAAATAGCGTCAATCCAGCGGTCGACAGCCCGCTCTGGTGGACCGGATACGAATTGTTGAAAGATTGAGACGCGGAATTCGGTTTCTAAGTTTACGGCGAGCACGCCGAATAGAGCCAAGCCTCGAAGCGCGTCGAGTGAGCCAACTCTCGCCTGAGGAGCTGTAGGCGATTGATGAGATAGTTCGCGGCCAGCTTTAGTCATGGATTACGTAACCGGCACAGGCATTTCCCGCGCAAGCAGGTCATTTCAACCGCCGCTGTACACGATGGCGCCAATGGCTGCTAGCCACCCTACGATGCCCTTCGGTGGCGGAGGTTTGAAGGTCCGCGTGTGATCCAGATATTCGCATACCGCTTGTACGGCTTCGCGCCAGTTGCGGACCTCTGATCAGGCTCGTCCGAAGAGACGCTCCTCGCCCAATATCGGACTTTCAAATTTCGCCGGAGCCTCTACAGTCCTCGTGCGCATTTGAGTAAACATGGCGTGTAAAAACAAGCCTAGGGATAATTCACGAAAAGTATAAATCGACTTAATCAAAATAAAAATTATGCAATTTCTTGCTTAATATACAATATAAGCAGTTCCTGACATTTCATTAAGGCCGGGTTTTTATTAGCAAGTGAATAAAATGTTTGTCGATCTCAGATTTACATTAAAAAACTATAATTCAGAATGGTAGCGGGCCACGTAAACTCGGTTTCGGCCCTCGTGCTTCGCTTCGTAGAGGGCTTGATCTGCGCGCTCGACCAAACTACCCTGCGTATCGTTTAATCGAACCAGAGATACCCCAGCCGACAAGGTGATCGCCCCAATCTCCTCCCCCGTCTCACGCTTCACGATCTTCTTCGCAGCTAAGCGAGAGCAGATCTGGCGCGCGATCGCCGCCGCTGTTTCTTCGTCAACGTCTCCCAGCAGAATCGCAAACTCCTCCCCTCCGTAGCGTGCTACGAAGTCTTTGCCCTTCACGTTTGCAGTGAGCATCTGTGCAACTAGGCGCAGCACGCGGTCACCCGTGCGGTGTCCGTGCGTGTCGTTGAAGCGCTTGAAGTGGTCGACATCCAGCAGAACCAGGCAGAACGGTGCTGCCTCGTTCCTCTTCGCCTGCCCCAACTGGCGTCGCAGCCGTGCATCGAATGCTCGGCGGTTGGCGATGCCAGTCAGCCCATCCACCGACGCTTCTTGCCGGACAACTGCCAAGCTCTGCCGCAACTGGCCCACTCGTGCAGTCGACGCGCGCAGCTCACCCACTAGTAAATTGTTCTGGGCGCTCATCCGTGCAGTCTCCTGTGCCAACAGGGCGACAGATTGCACCAGTAAGCCCTCCGAGTTCTTCGGGCCGAGCGTGCTAGCACAGCCGTCGAGTACGGCTCCGTAGCGCGCGAGGACGGCCTCCGTGCCGGCCAGTGCTGTGACAAGCCGGCCGGCCTCGTCCCGCAGGGCGAGTGCTCCCTCCTGTACTACCTCCGCATCGGCTGCAAGCGCACCGGCGGCCGTCGCGTCTTGTGCCGCTAGGAGAGCCAACAGCTCGCTCAGCGGAAGATCGGCTTGCGGCGCGCTGAAGTGCCGGAAGAGGCGTTGGAAGATGTGCGGGGTTGCGGGTAGACCGTGGGTCCGAATTGTCTTCAATGTCGAAGCAGCTAAGTCTTCCAGCCCATTGATGGTGTTTATAACAGTCGTTGGCGAAGATGACGAGGTGGAGTTGGGCAGCATGGGGTGACAACCCAGACAAGAAGGACTCTATTTGCAGGTGGGAAATGCGGCGTACCAAGCGGACTAACCGCATCTAGAGGTGTAACGCATAGCTTCAATCGGCTATGTTGGCTGAGGTCTGCACGATCATGCCGGATCAGCCGATTTCGGCGTAGCTTTTGTAGCCCGAAGTGCGGTGGAGAGCAGTGAAAAAGCCGAAGTTAAAATCAATCGTGAAACGATCCGCGCGCGATTACTGGTGAAGGCGCAGTGTCTCGCTGAGCGCTCCACGCCTTTCAGATGGCTTGATCGCTCTTACCTAGCCGCATGAACTGCTCCTTATCTGGGTAGATGCTCTAAACAGAATATTACAAAACCAGCTAGTTGGGTCAACCCAGATCAAGCTGAAAAGTTGGGTGCGCGAAAATTCGATCATACTCGCCTCCTCAAGCAACACATACAATTTAAGGTAGATAACGTCAGGCACAAAGGTTTTCATGCGCGGCAGGGCTGGCCACCCAGCTGAGCGTGAGGAGGACATCTATCGACACCCGCACTAAGATCCTCGCGCCCCTGGTCCTAGCGGCCATGATCCTGACGAGCGGGCTGCTCGGGCTCCGCCGCTAGGAGTGGGCTTGACACGAGCCGGTCGTCCGGCCCCAAACCGGATACCCCGCCCTCTGAGGCCCCGTCCCGGGCCGCCCTTCCCTATGGCGCGGTCGTAGCCGGGCACCGCCATCCGTCACGCACGCCTCGTCATTGAACCCGCGGATGGAGCACTGGCGGACTACGACGCGCTCCCTGGCCTGGGCGGGCTTCCGGGATGCCGGTTGGTCCGGCCGGCCAGCATCTGCGGGTTGGCATGCCGGAGCGGGCGAGGTGCTTGAGGGTAGCGGCGTCCTCGTCGGTGAGGAGGACGGCCAGCCGCTCGCGGGCGTCGAACGGCAGGAGGCCTGCCAGCGCATCCAAGTCGCGCTCGCGGGCGAGGGTCGGATCCGGGAGGAGGGCGGGGGTGGGTCGGGCATGGCAGACGACGCGGGCACTGAGAGGGTCTGAGCCGCATTGGAACCGATTTCTGTCCGTGCGTTCATCACCATCGATAAGAGAGAGCTATCAATAGTCAGATGGTCGTTCGTGCGGTGATACCGGTGCGCGAATCGAAAGGTCTTGTCGCTCCCGAGACAACGGACCAGTACAACAAGCGCAAGGCGTTATCCCCTGCCTGAGCCGCTCCCTTGGGCCGCTGTTGCCCTGCCGCTGGCCGTCGCCGAAGACGCGCTGGCCCGCCTCGACCAACACCTTGCCACCAGCCCCATTCGCAACGGCTGGTGCGCCCGCACCGATTTCGCCGACGCCTGCGCCAGCCTCGCCCTGCAAGGCGACCTCATCCTCTTCGAGGATCTCGTCCTTCACGACGCCGACCGCGACCGGCACGCCCACTCGCAAGAGCTCACCCGCGCTCACGCCATCCTGCGTAGCCGCCGCCGCATCGCCGCCGAGCCGGGCTGGGCCACAAGCCCTACGCGCCTCGCCGCCCTGTCCGATGATCCGGATGGGGCAGGGGGCTAGGACGCGACCTCAGCACCCGCCGTGCCATCCATCGACACCGCAGAGGGGGGAAGGGGATCTCCCGGAGGTTGACGACGCCTTCTCCGCCGAGCTCGCCGACATCGATGCCCTGATCGCCCGATTCAGCCGCATCCTCGCCGACACCGGGTCGGTGAGGGAGAAGTCCTCGCTCGTCTACGATCCGGCCTGGGGCGAGAGCGACCGCCTCGCCGCCTGGCGCCAAACTGTCACCGACACCCGCATCCTGCCGCCGGTCCTCGACGCCACCATCGCGGTCGATGCTTGGACCGCCCTCGAGCCGCTCCAGCACCGCGCATGGCTCGGGCCGCTGCTCGCCGCCGAACTCCTGCGCGCCCGTGACAAGGCCCAATACCACCTGCCCGCCCTCGCCAGCAGCCTGCGCCGCGTGCCCGGCGACCGCTGGCTCGTGCGCGATCCGCTGACCCGCTGGCTAGAGGTCCTCGGTGCCGTCGCCCTGGGTGCCGAGCAGGGCATGAGGGATCACGACCGAGGGATGCTCGCGCGAGAGAGGCTGCTGCGTCCGAGAACACGGTCGCCACCTACCCGGTGCAGGGATGCTCGCGCGCGAGAGGCTGCTGCTCAAAGTGCGGGGAAAAGGGGGAGTTCCAGCCTGCCCCGCCTCATCGAGATCGTGCTCGCCCGGCCCCTGGTCTCGGCCACCATCATCGCGGAGGAGCTGGGTGTGTCACCCCGCGCGCCTCCCAGACCCTCGTGGCCGAGCTCGGCCTGCGCGAACTCGCCGGTCGAGAACGCTTCCGCGCTTGGGGGATCTTGTAAGCTGCTCGCCCTCAGTGGATCTGAAATCATGGGAGCGCTGAGCCCAAAAATGGGTTCTGCAAGATGGTGACTGCGTGCGCCAGATTGCTGATGAGCCAGCTTGTTCCGTTGATGGCTGGGGATTGGCTACCGACAGGCACTTGCTTGACGCGCGTGAACCTTCGTAGAGCTTTACGTGTTCGGATCTGAATGGATCCTCGTATCAGGAAGAACTGACGTGTCGGACGAGACCCAAGCCCAAGAGCCTGAGTTCATCGATCTCGTGGCCGATATCGTATCGGCATACGTGAGCAGGAATAATGTTCCAATCGCCGAGCTCCCGAACCTAATCGCTTCGGTGCATGCCTCGCTGAGCGGCCTTGGCCAGCCTGCCGCCACACCCGCCGAGGATCACAAGGTCACATCGGCTCAGGTCCGCAAGTCCGTCACCCCGGATGCCATCACCAGCTTCATCGATGGCAAGTCGTACAAGTCGCTCAAGCGGCACCTGACCTCGAACGGCTTGACCCCCGACGAGTACCGCCAGAAATACGGTCTGCCGCGCGATTACCCGATGGTGGCAGCCAACTACGCCGCCCAGCGCTCCGAACTCGCCAAAAGCCTCGGCCTCGGCCAACTCCGCCGTGATCGGGCTGCGGCCAAAAAGGCGGCTGAGAAGCGGACCACACCCGATCCCATCGTTACCGCTCCGTTAGATGCTAAGCCTGCACGTCGCGGCCGGCCGAAGAAGGCTGAAGCTAACGCGGCCGAGTGACGTGGATCCGGCGAACCCGTGGCGACGACAGCGTGCCCGACGCACGCTGTCACTCTCGGGCGTGCTCCTGGTTGCGGGAGGTTTCATGGTGGCCATGGTCGGCATCTATTTTGCCCTCGAAGATGTCGTCGCTCCCTTGATCAGGTAGGCGCGCTGCCTTTCAGGGTTGTGCGTATCTGCGGAATACTCGATAGATTGCCACAACTCGGTTATGAACTGAGTCGTGGAGTGGGAATGCTTTCCAGGTCACAACAAGAACAAAGCTCCTTGGCCTCTCTCGTTGAACTCGCCGCCGATATCGTGTCGGTCTACGTGTCCAAGAACTCCATTCCGGTGGCGGAGCTGCCGAACCTAATCGCGTCGGTCCACACCTCGCTGACGAACCTCGGGCAGGCGGTTGTCGAGCAACCGGAGTACCTGACGCCACCCGTGCCGATCAGGAAGACGGTAACCCCGGACTACCTGATCAGCTTGGAGGATGGGAAGCAGTATAAGTCGCTCAAGCGCCACCTCCCAATCCGCGGGCTCACCCCAGAGGAGTACCGCCGCAAGTGGAGTCTGCCACACGACTATCGGATGCTCGCGGCCCCTACGCCCCCAGCGCTCCGAGATCGCCAAGAACAGTGGTTTGGGCCGGCCTCGGAAGTCAGCCTAAGGTTATTCCAAATCATCCCTGTCGACCAGCATCAGCCATAGCCGGTCGGTAGGGGTCGTGGCTGGCACGGCGTGGTCGGTAATCAAGAGGTCGACCCTGCCTTCACGCGCCCGAAGCTGCTCCAAAGCTTCGAAGCCCGCCTCCGCCTCGACTACTGTATGGCCGAGCTCCTCCAGCATCTCGGCAGTGCCGCTCCGCACCAATGCGTCGTCATCAACCAGCAGGTTCATCAGGTAGCCCGTCGAATGGCCGACTTGGTCCAGGCTTGTCTCCTCTCCGATTTTGCTCAGGAGAGCATCAGGCCGTCGCTCCGACTGCGGTAGCCAGAGCCGCACTGTTGTCCCCTGGCCGATCCCGTCCGTCTCATGCCCGTGATCGGCCAGAGCCTTCCACGCTTCGAATTGGTCGGCAGGATGCATCGCCACCCGCACCAAATTCTCGACCAAGGAGAGTTTGGTGTGATCGGCATCCGGTGCCACGACCAAGGGCACGGCCCGGTTGTAGCCGCCGGTGTGAAACTGGCTCTCCCGCATTTTTGGTGCAGGCGTAGCGGTCACGCCGCCAGCACGCGGGCGCGCAGCAGGTCGAGCTTGGCACGGCCATACATCGTCCGCTTCAGCGTCTTCACGCGGTTGATCTGCCCCTCCACCGGGCTCGTGCTCCAGGGCAGCGTGAGCGCGGCTTCCACGGCGGCCCGATCCCGCCTCAACCCCTCCGCCAGGCCGCTCAGCGGGCCATCGCGACAGCGATCCAGCCACGCCCCAAACGCCGCCTGATCCTGCTCCCGCACGATCACCGTGAAGGCCTTTACCTCCGCGATCGCACGCTCGATCTCGGGGACAGCGGCCACCAGGGCATCGAGGAAGCGCCCATCCCTCTCGCCACGCTCGCCGCCGGTCAGGAGAAGCCGCGCCGTCCGCCGCGGCGACGGGCGCCGCCAGACTGGACCGGGGGCAGGTCGCATCCGCGGCGGGCCGCCCCTGAGAGCAGCAACGCAGAGCCGGACGCTCATCACGCCACCCCGGAAGCCCGAGGCCTGCAACTCGCGCCACAGCCGCGTCGCGTTGCGCTCGCCTTCGTCGAGCCGCCGCACGAGGTAGGGCACGAAGGGATCGGTGATCCGCGCCCGTTCGACCTTGCACCACGTCGGCGCCGTGCCGGCCCGCAGCCAGTGCCGCACCGTGTTCCGCGACAGCCCGGTCTCGCGCACGATGGCGCGGATGCCCTGGCCGTCCCGAGCCAGGGCTGCAACATGCTGGAAGCGGGCCTCCCGGTCCGCCTGACCCTGCTGCTGTCGCTGCTGCGCCTTGGTCGCCGGACGGGGTTCGACCGGCGGCGCTTCCGCTGCGGCTTGGCTCACGATGGTTCGCGCGACACGGGAGAACTCGCCGCGGTGCCGATCGAGCACCTGCACCAGCGCTTGCGAGCTGTCAACGGGCACCGAAGTCTCCGCAATTGTGGGCTTTCAAAATTCCCTGGCCGGCGGGTTCGGTGCGGATCGGTGATCAGCCGGCCGTGTGATCGGAGGCAGCCTTTCCGGGTGGACGACCGCGACGCCTGGGTGCGGGCGGCGGAACGATCAGGGCCTTGGAGCGGACGTGCTCGGGGACGAGGTCGGCGTGCTGGCGCAGGCGGTAGCTCGCCCCCTCGATCTGGATCACCACGGCATGGTGGAGGAGTCGGTCGAGCAGGGCTGTCGCCACGACCGGATCACCGAACACCTCGCCCCACTCGGCGAAGCCGCGGTTCGAAGTCAGGATCATCGCCCCGCGCTCGTAGCGCGCGTTGACGAGTTGGAAGAACAGGTTGCCGCCACCGGGGACGACGGGGAGGTAGCCGATCTCGTCCACGACCAGCAGCGAGGCCCGGCAGAGATAGCGGATGCGCTCGCGCAGGGAGCCGTCGCGCTCGGCCTTGGCCAGCGAGGTCACGAGGTCGGCCAGCGTCGAGAACACGACGCTGCGCCCGGCCTTGACCGCCTCGACGGCGAGCGCGATCGCCAGATGGCTCTTGCCGGTGCCGGGTGGTCCGAGCAGATGGACGACCTCGGCCCGGTCGATGAAGGTCAGTTCCGCCAGCGCCAGGACGCGCTCGCGGTCGAGCGAGGGCTGGAAGGCAAAGTCGAACCCGGACAGCGTCTTGATCGTGGTCAGGCGCGCGACCAGCAGGGCGGTCTTCACGCGGCGGTTCTCGCGCAGCGTCAGTTCCTCGGTCAGGATCACGTCGAGGGCGGCCAAGCCGTCGATCTCGCCCTGCTCGATGCGCCGGACCGTCGCGTCGAGCACCTCCAGGGCGCGCGGCATGCGCAGGCCGACCAAGCTGCGCTTGATGCTGTCGAGGGTCGTGATGGCACAGGATGCGGTGCGGCTCATCGCTGGCCTCCGATCCCGCCGGCGAGCCGTTCGCCGACTGCCTGGTAGACAGCCAGCGAGCGCCGGGCGACGTGATCGCCATGGCGGCCGATCGGCAGACTGTCGGGATGGCCGTGGCGCATGGCCCGAGCGGCCGTGCCTTGCCGATGGTCGGGGTCGATGCGGTACTGCCGTCGTCCCTCCAGGATCGGATGGCTCGCGACGAGCCGGCCACCATCGAGGATGCGGATCGTGTCGGGCAACTGATGCACCTCGACGACGCGCCGGGTCCGATCCGGTACGCTGTAATAGTTGCCACCGATCGAGACGAGGCCATCGTGGCTGACGCGCCGCTCCAGCGTGAGCAGAGCGTCGAAGGGCAGAGCCGGCAAGGGCTGCAACTCGGGCCGCTCGGCGGCGAAGGCTTCCGAGACGATCCGCTGCGTGGTGCCGTGCAAGCGGACGTTGGCGACGGTATCGAGCCAGCTCCGAAGCTGGCGGTTGAGGTCGTCGAGGTCGCGGAAGGAACGTGCGAGGAAGAAGTCCTGGCGGATGTAGGAGAACGGTCGCTCGACCTTCCCCTTGGTCTTGGCCCGGTACGGGCGGCAGGCGCGCGGCAGGAATCCGTAGTGCTGGGCGAGTGCCAGCAGGGATCGGTTGTAGACGATGTGGCCGTCCGCATCCTCGCCGGTGACCGCCGTCTTCATGCGATCGTAGAGGATCTCGATCGGCACGCCGCCGATCGCGGTGAAGGCCTGCATGTGACAGCGCAGCAGCGTTTGCAGGTCCTGATGCAGGACGAAGCGCGCCTCGATGTGCCGGGAATGGCCGAGCACCAGCGAGAACAGCCAGACGATGCAGGTCGTGTCCGGCGCATCCGTGAAGGTGACGAGGAAGCGGGCGAAGTCGACCTGCGCCTGCTGGCCGGCCGGGGTCTCGAAGCGGACCTCGTAGGGCTTGGCCTCGGGCGGCCGGATCGCGGCGGCGAACCGCTTCACCGCGGTGTAGGCACCGGTGTAGCCGCGCTCGCGCAACTCGCGGGTCAGGCGCACGGCACTCAGGTCGGGGAAGGCGGTGATCCGCTCGCGCAGATAATCGAGATAGGGCGCGAGCTTGCTCGGGCGGCCGGGCTGACGCGGGCCGTAGGCCGGCGGCTCGAGGCCGCGCTCGATGTACTTGCGGATCGTCTTCGGATCGCGGCCGGTCCGGCGGGCGATGGCGGAGACGGACAGGCCCTGTCGGTGCAGGTCCAAGATCATGACGAGTTCTCCCAGCAGAACCATCCTCGTCGCTCCCAGCCGATCGGTATCGGCAGGCATGGTGGCTGAGGATGGAAAAGCCCGAGAGGGCGCGGGGCGTCGCGACCCTACGGGCCAGGGCACCGACCAGGGAATTTTCGATGCCCACAATCAGGGAGTATTCAACGCCCGCTGACAAGTGAGACTGAGCCGAGAACTCCCCACACCCCGGGCAGCCAGCGGTCGTGGCGCGGGGATGGGTACTGATGATGATCTGGTCAGGCTCGAGGTCGACCTGATCGACGACGAGACCGGCGGGGATGAGGGGCAGCAGGCGTTTGGGCACCAGATCAGATGTGCAGGCCGGTCCTGATGTTCACGATCCGTGCGGCTCCGTGACTCGCCATCCGGCTGCACCACAAACGCGGGAGAACCCAAAGGTGGGTCAGACTTCAATCGGCGTTGACACGGTTCTTCGGCAGCTTCCTGGCCTGCGCCAGTGCGTTCAGCGCCCGCAACCGCCTGCGCCCGCGATCACGTGATGCTTCTTTCTGAAATGCGCGCCGACTGTCACCGGATTTAGAAGTACGTGCGTCTTGGTCGGCGCCACCCGCTCGTTGATACCGGTGTCTACCACCGTCCTCCGCGGGTTCCCCTCCCACAAAACCAGTTTGTTCAACGAAATTGATTTAGTCTAATGGTGTACGATCATCTTTCTTTCTTCTGTTTCTAAAAGTTTTGTCTCACAAAATCTGCCGTCCTCAGCGGCAGTGGGCAGGGGAAGACTGTCATGGCCTGAAGCCCAGGAGGAGGGATCACCCGGCCTGTAGTTTTTCCTAGAGGCCGGGAACACCGGCGCCCGCGGGCGACAGCTGTCCATTCATCGACAGGATGAGGCGCCAGCCCCGCTTGCTTTCTCTCGCGTCAGAGATCGTCACCCGTATGGGCGGAGACTACGGGCTCCGGGAGGTGTCTGCCGAGTAGAGCGCAGCCGGCCGATAGCCCGGCGACGCTCTGGTGCTCGTTTGCATTCGGAGGGACTGTTCTTCTCTCCGTGACGGGCCCTCTCACATCGATAGGGAAACGAGGCTCTGATTGACTTCAGTCAGACCCCGGGACGCACACTGCATGGCCGACGAGATCTCCTGAGTGACGGCGCTCTGCTCCTCTGCCGCGGACGCGATGCCGTTCACCATGCTTTGCGCTTCGGCGACCGACCGTTCGATGCTCCGCAAGCTCGTCGCCACGATGCCCGCCACCGCCTGCATTGCCTCGATGTCCTGAACGATCCGGTTGGTCGCCTGCGTCACCTGCCCGGCCAGGTTTTTCACTTCGCCCGCCACGACCGAAAAGCCTCGCCCTGCCGCGCCCGCCCGGGCCGCCTCGATCGTTGCGTTCAAGGCCAGCAGATTGATCTGCTCGCCCACGCCCTGGATCATCTGAACGATCCCCCCCATCGAGGATGCCGCCTGTTCAAGATCGCCCGTCGAGCGGCCGCCAGCTTTGGCCTGACCATTGACCTCGTCTATCAGCGCACGCGAGCGAGCGGCGGACTGCGCGATCTCGGCTGCCGATGCGCTCAGCTCCTCCGCCGCTGCCGCCGAAGCCTGCACGCCCTGCGCGACCCGGCTCGAAGCCGTGGCCGCAAGCAACCGCGCCGTCACACCGGCCGTGATATCGGTGCAGTGCTTCACCACCTTCGCCGGCCGTCCGTCAGCGCCAAGCACCGGGTTGTAGGTAGCCTGCAGCCAGATTTCGCGCCCGCCTTTGCCCAGGCGCTTGAAGATGGCGGTGCGGTATTGCCCGGCCCGCAGCTGTTCCCAGAACTGGAGGTACTCGGCCGACGAGGCGTGGTCAGGTTCCACGAAGATCCGGTGATGCCGGCCTTTGATCTCGTGCGCACGGTAGCCTACGGCCGCGAGAAAATTCTCGTTGGCTTCAAGAATGGTGCCGTCGGGCGCGAACTGGATGACGCCCTGGCTCCTGTCGATCGCGGTAATCTGGCCTGTAAGATCGAGAGTCAAGCGCTTCGAGGCGGTGACGTCCATGGCGAATTTCATGACTCCAGCCGGTCTGCCATGGGAGTCAAACACGGGATTGTAGGTGGCCTCCAGCCAGATTTCGCGGCCGTCTTTGCCAAGACGCTTGTACTCGCCGCTCCTGTATTCGCCCCGGGCGAGCGCAGCCCAGAACTCCTGATAAGCGGGGTCGGCTTGTTCGGCCCGCTCAACGAAGATGCGGTGATGCTGACCACGGATGTCATCGATGCCGTAGCCCACGGCGGCGAGGAAGTTTTCGTTGGCCTCGACGATCGTGCCGTCGATCGTGAACTCGATCATAGCCTGGGAGCGCAGGATCGCCGCAACCTTGGCCTCGCTGGCAATGCTCCTGAGCTTTCGGGCGGTGATGTCGGCGGCGCACGCGATCACGCGGACCGGACGTCCACGACGGTCGAGAAGGGGTGCGTAGGTGGCCTGCAGCCAGACCTCGCGGCCGTCCCTTGCAACTCGCTTGAACTCGCCTTGCTGACAGCGACCCTGTCTCAGCGCCTGCCAGAAGGCGTCATAGGCCGGACCGCTCGCTTCGCCGGGCTCAACGAGCATGGCGTGCTTGCGACCTTTGACTTGAGTAAGCGTGTAGCTGAGTGAGTCGAGGAAGTTTCGATTGGCGCTCAGGATCGTCCCATCAGGACTATACTCGACCACAGCGTGGGATCGGTAGAGGACGTCGAGCCTGGCCAACGGAGAACGGCCGAAGAGCATGGCGTATGCCTTTATGTTGGGCGCGTACACTGCGGGCCCGCGGGCGTCCGGACAGGCGCCGGATCTAGATTGGCAGCATAGCCGCCAGCTCCGAATATAACGTAAACAACTACAAGTTAAATCATGCCTTATTATCTGAATCCACCTCGGCTCATTCGTTGGAATATCAAAGTTATAGAGTGCGTATGAGCCATGCGGCTGCCAACTGAGTTATTAATTCAATGTTAAAGCTAGCGGTCAACCTAATCTGCGGAGAATAGTTAGCGCACGATATTCTCTGGCTCTGTGGACGCGTCTGTTCGGCCCCGCCCTGGTTTGTATGCCGGTCTGCAATTCCGGTCCATGAGGGGATGTCGTTCGACTGCTCTGCCATGCCTGACTTCCAGGCCGGCGGCATCCACCATGATGGCATCGCCTCCGCAGCGCATGACAAATCATACGCCAGGGATTCGACAACACTGGTCCCTTACGGCATCTGGTAGTGCAGGGGCTCATTGCCGCCCCACTGCCAGCTGGCGCCGTCATTCACCCGGTAGGATATTTGAGGCACAAGGATTTCACCTCGCTTTAAGAGATTGGTCCCTAGACAGACCCTGCGAACCGTTCTTACTTGAGATATTTCCGAAATCTGAAGAGCCGACAGGACAGAGCAAACATGAACAGATCGATATTCATCAGCCTGCCGGTGACGGATCTAAAGGCATCGATCGCCTTCTACGAAGCTATAGGCTTCGAGAACAATACCCGGTTCGCCGACGATATCGCCGCCTGCCTGGTGTGGAGCGACACGATCAGCTTCATGCTGCTTACCCACGAGAAATGGCGCAGCTTCACATGTCGTCCCATCCCGCCGGTGACATCGAGCGAGGTCATGCTGTCCCTGTCCTGCGACAGCCGCGAGGCAGTCGACGCCCTGTGCGACGCGGCCACGGCCCATGGCGGCACGGTCGACATCAACCCGATGGCAGATCACGGTTTCATGTACACCCGCGACCTCACCGACCCGGACGGCCACGCTCTGGGCGCGATGTGGATAGATATGGCCGCCATGGCGGACCAGGGTTAGGCCCCTCAATGCCTCGATCCGGTGGACGGCACACGCCCCGAGCCCGGACAGCCTGCTGTGATCCATGTATGCGCGAAAATTCGATTGAACTCGAAATGGTCAGGCAGCATGTCGCGATCGGCGCCCGGTGCCTCGCCAGGCAGCTCGCCCTGATCGTGCGCCTGCGACGGCGCGGTCTGCCGGCCGACGAGGCGGAGGCGCTGCTGATCCTGTTCGAGGACATTCAGCGCCGGCATCTGGAGCACCTCGCCCGTCTCGAAGCGCGTGAAGGGGTGCCACCCACTTAAATGAGCGAGAGGACCCCGCCCTCCATGGCGGCGGCTTCGGCCTTGCTGTGGTCCGCTGCCGGGTTTTCGCGGTTGAAGCAGCGGCTTGCGCGGATCGACCCAAGCCTGTCGGCTTCCTCGGTCCGGCCACCCGTACGGGATATCCGGCACCGCTCCTCTGGCAATGACCCATGTTAGGCGCCGACCACGTCAGAAGCCGTTTAGCAACCCGTCGAGGCCGCTTGCATGTCCTCTGCATTGCCGGGATAGACGCAGTAATTATGGGCGCCGCTGATGAGATAGACCGGCGCCTTATGCGTTTCCATGTAGTTCGGCGCGTTCAGTTCGAGGCTTACCAGATAATCCTGCCTGCCATGCTGGTCGTGGCCGTTGAAGTAATGAACTAGGCAATCGGCTTCAAGATGGCCGCAGGTTTCTAGTGTGCTGACCATCCCTTTGATGAAGCCGGCCTGATAGGCCGGGCTGTATTTCAAGAAATCGGCCGCCGCGCTTTGCAAAATCTTGCCGGTGTACGGCGTGCTGAAGGCGAACCTGGACCGCATAGGCCTGGGCTCCCACATCATGTATAAGACAAGAACGGCCCCGAGGCAGAAGCCGGCGCCGGCGCAAGCTGCCCCGAACTTCGCCAGGGCCAGGTGAGCAATGCCCCTGCCGTCTTCCGCTATGGCCGGATCCTGCCCCGACTGGACAGGATCATGCCAGGACCGGCTCAGACATCCAGAGGCTCTTTAGCCGTAGCGCGCCGCCAGCCAGGTTCGGCACTGGTCGAGGTCGGCGAACAGCGTATCCCTGGGCGGCTTCACATGACTGGGAAAGGCCACTTCAACGTGCCACTGGCCGGCATGGCCCGGCTCCGAATGGATTCCCGGATCGAGGCGCGTCAGGACGGCCACCAGCTGGCCGTTCACGAGGGCAAGGCAGCCCTCACGGTCCGAAGTGCCCGTGTCGACGACGATAGGACGGAAATCGATAAAGGTCATAGGCCGCCCGTTTGCCGACGCCCGAGCGGATCGACGATAACATAAGACAAAACTCCGCCGAATTCATGCGCGTGTTGCTGCATGTTTGCGAAAGGAAGACAACCCGATTAATCGCAGCATCGAGCACGAATAGACTGGCGCGAATAAAAAAGAAAACAATGGTAGCTCACCCCCAGGCTGACCGAGTCCAACATCTTGGCGGGGCGCTGACGGTTTTTTTCAGGCGCAATGCTGTCAGCGTTTCCCCTTCCCCGCCCTCGTAGCCGGCCAGGCAGGGGCCGCGCGCCTCGGCCTCAATCAGGATCCGCAGACCCTACGCCGCATCACTAGCCATGCCGGTCCACCTGTCTCATCGCTTCTCGGCTTCGTAAACCCGGGCCTGACAATCAGCGCTGAGGGGGACATCGGCGAAGCCCTCGACTTTCATGTAACCGTGGTCCCAACCGCTTGCGGTCCGATAGATGACTTTCATACCGCGTGGGAAGCTGCCGTTCGGTATCGCCCCATCGATGACGACAACGCAGGATCCGTCCATAATAGAAGTGGTTATGGTACCGACGGGCTTGGCATAAAGAGCCCGGTTTCCCGTTATTTTCGCCGCAGACCAAATCGCTTTCGGAAACAATTCGTCGTGGGCTCGCACAGGATCGTTATTTTCCTCTCTATAATAGATGCGCAGCAGAGAATCCTGCATGTCGACATTGCGCTGCGCGACTGCGGCAGCCGGCCGTCCTGCCTGAGATGACTGCGCTAGACCCCGCGACGCCAGAAACGATGTCAGGCTGCTGCCGAACCATCACCCCAGAAGCGCCCCAACCAACATGCCGGCGCCGGCGTGCACCGCGCCGAACCGCGCCAGGATCATATTGGCGCCTCGCGTGCAGTCGTCCGACATGTCCAGGTTCCGGATGTCCCCACGCGCATCTTGACCTCTGCAGGTCGCCTTGCCTCGCCCACCCTGAGGCATAGCGGTGCGGTTCAGCGCATCGTCCGGATGGACAGTCAGTCACACCTTAAGTGGCTGGGCGGCTCCGGTTGCGCTCTCTGCAGGTAAGATGGGCTAGACTTGGACGGACCAGCCACAGATCGGGCCGCAAGCGAAGTGTTAGATCGCGCACTCGTTGAGCGGCACGGAGGAGGGCGGCGTCGCGCACCGCCCGCATTGCAGGCGTATCGGGAGATCGTGCAGCGTGCGCGTCGCCCCGCCATCGTTGCGGACCAGGGCGCTGATCGGCACATTGTACCTGTTCTTACAGGTGCATTTGATTTCCAGATAGAACTTGTTGAGTTCGGCCAGGCGACTGCGGTAAACGCCCGGCACGCAGTAGATCTCGGGTGTCGGATAGCGCGTGCCATACCTGGCATTGGTTTCCTCGTCGTTGACGAAAGATGGCGCCATGACGTGCGCTCCGTCAATGCATCAACGGCGGGAACAGCTGGTAGCTGAAGGCCTGCGCAGCACAACCTTGGCCCGTGCCGCCTTCGCGCAGATCGAGCCTGGTATTCTGAACTGCTTCAGGTCCACGACCTTCATCTACCGGGCCTTGAAGCAGGAAAATCCCGATGCCGCTCCGACTGATTTCTTGGGCGTCATGGCGTCAGAAGCTGCGCCTGGATCTGGCAGGCCGCCACCAGGTAATTACCGAGGGGGGGTGTCGGCACGGCGGGGCTCGGTCGCGAGGGGTCGCCCCTATGCCCGGCCATCACCTCGCCGACGACAGCAGCAGACCGGCTCGAGGCGGCATGATGCACCACTGCGTCCTCGCAGCGGAACACCTAGTGAAAGCTGTTGGCGCCCTCGGTGCGCACCCCGGTCTCGTCCGAGGCCCCAACAGGGGCCTGCCGCAGACGCGCCAGCGCCGCATCCCGGCCCTCGGCAAAACAGTGCTGAGCGCGTCGCAGCACGTTCATCAGCCCGCCCTGGCTCAGCCTCAGCCCGAACAGGTCCGACAGCGCGGCCTGCAGCCGCTCGTAGGACAGCGCCTGGAACGTCTTCAGGTAGGTCGTCACCGCGTGCAGCCGCGGCCCGAACGGCGTCGCGTCGGCTCCCGTCGGTCGTGGGGCGGCGACCCGGGTCCGGCAGGCCGGGCAGGTCACGCACAGACGCCGGTGCTGCTCGACCAGAGGGCGAACGAGCGGCAGGTCGATCCGCTCGTGCACGCTGATCACCTCGGCCGGCAGATCGGTGGGCAGTGGCGCGCCGCAGGCCGAACATGAGGCCGGCCGATGCTCCATGACCTGATCCGGATCGGTGGTCAGCGCCCGCTTGTGGCCCTCATGCCCGGGCTTGGCCCCGCCCGGCCGGGCCTTCTCGCGCCGCTCCTTGCGGTCGCTCGCCGGCGGCTTGGACGAGGTGCGCGACGTCTTCTCCGGCCGGTGCAGCTTCAGCACCAGCTCGATCAGCTCCTCCCTGCTCAGGCGCTCCAGATCGCTGCGGCTCATCCCGATAACGAATCAGCCAAACCGCGTTCCGACATAGGCCGGCGGTTTGGATCTCCGACCGCTACTCGGCTCAGCAGGGTCATTGCGAACGCCAGCAGACCTGCCTGGCGCATCTCGCTCGCGACGTGGCTTACGCGGTGGAAGCCGGCGACGATCTGATTGCCATGCAGCTCCAGTGGTGGCTCGACGAGGCCTTCGGGCTCGCCCGGGGGCTGACCGAGTTGGCCGCCTCGACCCTGGCGCGCAAGCGGCGCGAACTGGAGCAGGATCTCGACGCTATCCTGAAGGCCCCCGCGACGTGCGATCTGGCACAGGCGCTCCAAGCCCGGATGCGCCGGGCACGCGACCAGCTCCTGACCTTCGTAGCCTTCCCAGGGCAGGTGGACGTGACCAACAACGCCTGCGAGCGCGACCTGCGGCCGGCGGTGATCCAGCGCAAGGTGACGAACGGCTACCGTGCGATGTGGGCGACAAGGGGCGAGGCGGACGTGCGCACCGTCGTCGCCACCGCCGCCCTCAGGACCAAGGCGACGCCCTTCGCTACCCTCCTCGCCACCATCACTGCCTGATCACCCCCACCGCCAGCCCAGATAGGAGGAGCAGACGAACCCGCGTGTCGAAAAATACCCCATGGGTAATTACGCCACCAGTTGCAGGAACGCAAAATCATGTCGAAGAAACTTATACAGGCCGCAGCGGCGCTGCATCGATCTGTGGGTAACGAATTTGATGTCTCTATTTATTTAAGAATGTGAAGAATACGGATATGAAATCTGTCTAGATATTTCAGAAGATCAGTTCAGACTACACAGTGACCACGCGCGGCCAGGCCATGCCGGTCGACCGTATGGTCAAGGTCGCATCCTTCGAGACGATCTTTCCCTGCCCGATGCGCTGGGCAAGGCATTCCCGCTGACAAATGACGGGGACGAAGGCGGTTGGGAGAACAACCCCCGCTTAAGAGTGGAGGCCTCAGATCGCGGCAGCACCTCTATTGGAGATGTCGTCGCCGACGGCGAAGCCTACCACTGCGCCCGCGATGGCTGGAACAGACGGGCTGGATTTCAAGCCTTCCTTGTGACTGGTGCAAGGTCGTTTTCGTGATCTTCTTTGCCTCGGGATGCCGGCCGTGCGCAGACAATTTCGTGACGATTGTCATGCCCGGGGGCCCGGCTGTGGCAGGCCTGACGCACGATTGCTTTCCGGGGGTCTACGGGTCCGTCTCCGACTCTGTTTTACGCAGGTAGGAGAGGATCGCGCTCACCGGGAGCGGACCAGGCTGCTCAGGCAAGGCAAGGCTCACGGGCGCGCCCAGGGACGCCATGATGTCGCGCAAGCCTTCGACCCATTCCTGGGCCTCTGCATGAGTCGCGAGTTCGGTTCGAAAAAATCTCTTGTCCGGCTCGATTGTCGCGATGACGGTGAAACGTCCGTCCGGAGCATCGAGGATGTCATAGGTTACGCGGCGGGCCATGCGCGCCCTTTAGCACAGGATACTTGGTCGAACAACTATGCCCACTTCGCTGTAATTTTTAACAATTCCAATCTGATTCGGAAGATAGCCAGGAGTGGACTGCCGGCGAAAGCCGGCTCTCGCAAATGAGGGTGCGAACGTCGGAACATCTAGCTTGATTATTACATCGGGCCCAACCGGCTGAAGCCGTTCCACTGAAGACGATTAGATTGCAGTCACGACAATCTTGGAGGGTAAACAAAAATTATTATATCAATACAGAGCGACTGCCAATCCTGAACCATCGCTCGACATTGTCAAAATCATTGCATCATTACCGTCCTCCAGGAGATCCAGGCCCGTTATATGTTTCTCTCGACTTTCATAACGCGACGGGAAGCCGCGGTGATTTCGACGGCTCTCCGCGCCACAATCGGGGTCGGAGAATTTACGTCTCCCAATTGCCAAAGCGGCCGCCGTCAGCCATCACGAAACCGTGACTGATAGCTAATTTTTCTAGGGAGTATCCATGACCGGTCAGAACGCCCTGTCAGGCACGCGGCAGATCGATCGCACAGTCGCTATTGTTTCGGCCTACGTGGCGAACAATCACGTTCACTCCGGCAATCTGACGGCCCTGATCGAGTCCGTGCATGCCGCCCTCGGCAATATCGGCCTGCCTGAAGCGAAGCCGGAGCAGGGTCCTGACAAGGCCACACCTGCCCAGATCAGAAAATCGATCACGCGTGACGGGCTAACGAGCTTTATCGATGGCAAGATCTACAAGACGCTCAAGCGCCATATTGCCGGGCATGGTCTCAATCCCCAATCGTACCGCGAACGCTACGGCCTACCGCACGACTATCCCATGGTTTCTGTGAGCTACTCCGAAACGCGCTCGGCTCTCGCCAGGCAGAACGGTCTAGGTCGCAAGCCGGAACCCTCCGACGCCTCCGACGCTGAGACTGACAGTGCGCCAGTGCCGGGGAAAATTGGGGCAGGCAAGCGGACGAAAGCTGCCTGAAAGCGGTTGAGACAGCCCGCTAAACGTCAGCGGGCTTTTGACGCTCAGCTCATCTCCGTTGAGACTTACTCCGAGATCAGCTCCTTGATCCGGTTGGCGAGCGCAGCGACGGCGAACGGCTTGGTCATCACGGCCATGCCGGGGTCGAGATGGCCGCGGTTGATGGCGGCGTTCTCGGCGTACCGGATAATGAACAGCACCTTCATGCCGGCTCGCAGCTCACGGGCGGCGTCAGCGATCTGCCGCATGTCCATCCCGCCCGGCAGGCCGACACCAGTGACCAGCAGGTCGATGCGGACTTTCGACTGAACAAGCTTGAGGGCCGAGGGATCGTCCTGGTCCTCGAGCGCATGATAGCCAAGCTCGCTCAGGACCTCCGACACCAGCATGCGGACCTAGGCTCGTCATCGACGATGAGAACGGTCTGGCCGCCCTCGGGGCATTCTGGAAGGGGAGGCACCATCTCCTGATCGTCGACATCCTCGCCGAGATGCCGGGGCATGTAGATGCACACCATCGTGCCTCGTCTGACTTCGGAGTAGATGCGCACCTGCCCACCCGACTGCCCTGTTATGGGGCGGACAGGGCCTCGGCGACGAGGAGATACCCGACCCGCAAGGGTGCTGACTTCCGCCAGGGTCTCAACGGTCGAGACGCTTTGGATCGCTTGGACTTTCCGGGGACGTTGGACGGTTACAGCCGAACTGACCGGTGAACGCGGACAGACGACTTGGCCCGAGATCGATTGGGCCGCGACGGAGGACGCCGTGAAGCGATTGCAGGGCCGCATCTTCCGTGCCGCGGCAGCCGGGAAGGCTCGGCAGGTCAAGAACCTGCAGAAGCTCCTGGTTCGCTCCACATCCGCAAAACGGCTCGCGGTCCGCCGGGTGACCCAGCAGAACGCGGGCCGTGAAACGCCCGGCATCGACGGCGTGGTGTGCAGGACGCCCGAGAGCCGGATGAGGTTGGCCGATCACGGCCTCGGCCAGAGGGGCTAACCCGACTTACGACTTCAACGATGCCGCGCTGCCTTACGGGGCGGACTTCCACGTCACCATCGTGCGCCACCGGCTGCCGCTGGCCTAACGCCGTTTGAAGAGGGAGAGGGCGAATGATGAGGTCATGGATCTTCGCGGCGGTCGCCGTGGCGGCGTTGGCGCAGCCGGCGCACGCCGAGTTCAAGCTCGGCTGGGCAGGGCCGCTCACCGGCGGTAGCGCCGCCGTCGGCGTTCAGAACCGCAATGGTGTGCAACAAGCTGTAGATGACCTCAACGCGGCGGGCGGCATCCTCGGCGAGAAGATCGCCGTGCAGTTCGAGGACGACGCGGGTGATCCGAAGCAGGCTGTCTCCGTTGCCAACCGCTTGATGACCGACCGCATCAAGTTCGTGATCGGCCACCAGAACTCAGGCGCCTCAATCCCAGCCTCTGAAGTCTACGCCGAGTCAGTCGCGCTCCAGGTCACGCCGGCCTCGACCAACCCCGAGTTCACGGACCGCGGTCTCTGGAACACGTTCCGCATCTGACGGCGCGACGACCAACAGGGCACGGTCGCGGGCAACTACCTCGTGAAGAACTTCACTGGCAAGAAGGTCTTCATCGTCCACGATAAGACGCCGTACGGGCGGGGCCTTGCCGATGAGGTGAAGAAGGCGATCAATAAGGGCGGCCTGCGCGAGGTCGCGTTCGAGGGCATCAACGTCGGCGAGAAGGACTATTCGGCGCTCGCCTCGAAGATCAAGAGCCTCGGCGCCGACGTAGTCTACTTCGGCGGCGTCTACACCGAGGGCGGTCTGATCCTGCGTCAGATGCGCGATCAAGCGATTAACACTCCGATGATCGGCGGCGACGCAATGTATGCGAGCGAGTTCGCCTCGATCGCCGGGCCGGCTGGCGAGGGCGTCGGTGGCGCGAGCGGGTCGAGCGGTCCGGCGAACAGGCGGTCAAACTTCGCGTAATTGGCCCCGAACACGTTGTGGAAACCCGGCAGCGGCGTCCACTCGGCCTCACCGCGTATCAGCAACTGCTGCTGGTCGTTGAGGTTGCGGTAGGGCGTCAGCCGGTAGGGAAAGCCGCCATCGGCTTGGTCGAGATAGGCGCTGTCGGAGAAGCGCAGCACGTAGTTCAGGCGAAAGGTATCGGTGAGCTGCGCGCCGAGCTTGGTCGAAACCGTCTTGATGTCTGAAGGCGGTGCGCAGCGGCACGCCGACCGGCAGGAGCTCGAACGGTGTCACCGGCAGCGCGGCTTGGCGCAGGTGCTGCACGGAGAACGAATAATCGAAGATGCCCTCGGAGCCGGAGATGCGGCCGCCCTGGTTACCGGTGCCGTAGGAGCCGCCCTCGACGAAGGCAGTTGCCCGGGCTGGGCCCTCGCCGCGCTTTGTCACGAGCGAGATGACGCCGCCGATGGCGTCGGCCCCGTAGAGGCCGCTCTGGAGGCCGCGCCGCACCTGCAGTCGGGAGAGATCCTCGGTCTGAAGCTGGCTGAAATCGAAGGAGCGGTTTGGCGTTGAGGGGTCGTTGACGTCGATGCCGTCGATCAGGACCTTGACGTGGTTGGAGTTGGTACCGCGGATGAACACCGAGGTTTGGCCGCCTGCGCCGCCGGTCTGGACGACGTTGAGGCCCGCCACTTGCCGGAGAGCGTCTGGCGCGGTGCGAACCTACTGGGCCTGAAGCAGGTCGGAGGTGAGTACGGTGACGCTCGACCCGGTCTGTGTGACCGGCGTGGGCACGCCGGTGGCCGACACCGAGATCTCGGCGAGCGGGATGACAGCCTCCCCGCCTCGTGACGCGTCCGCAAATGGGGCGGCGACCTGCTGGGCGTGTGCTGCTGGCGCCGCAAGCAGTGCCTGACCGGCGCAGGAGAGCGCCAGCGCGCTCAGGCGAGCGCGGTGAAGGGAATGGGGCACGGGAGATAAGCCTCGGGCAACGGCAGTGGCACGTCACCGCGAACGAGGCCTCGGGTCACCGCCTCCACGCAGGATTGGCGGACCTTCGACACCCGCCAGGACACCCCGCCCAGCGCGTTTCGCGTGTGACCACGACTGACGGCAGGTCTCCTGGCTCGCGGGTCGCTGCCCTCTCACCGTCTTCCCGGGCGAGGCTGCCCAGTGACATGGTGGCGGAAGGCTCGCCGCTTACAGTTGCGGGGGCAGCCACGGCATCGGGTTCATCACCCTCACCGCGTTCCCTTTTGATCCCCAAGGGGCGCCGTCACGGCCAGCTAAGCGACGCGGAGACGCACGGTCAATCGCTTCGCTGCAACGCTTCGAAATATTCGCGAGGCCAGTACACGGCTGTTCCACGCGGAGAGCGTGGCCCGACAGTCGAGAGGGGCGCCGTCTCGCAACAGCGCCCTCACCGAGCGGGTTCGAGCCGGTCGTACCCCTTGGCGCGGTAGATGATGACCGAGGCGATCCACGCCACGACGAAGATGCCGACGACGGCGAAGCCGGCCTCGCCCAAATTGTCGTTGAGCGTGCTCACCGCTTGCCACAGTCCGCCTGTGAGCCCGAGCTTGTCGCCGATCAGGCCGAGGGCCTCCAGGCCGCCGATGAACAGCGCGACCGTCGCGGAGGCCGCCGTGATAGTCAGGTTGTACCAGAGCTTGCGAACCGGGTTCGCCAGCGCCCAACCGTAGGCGCCGGTCATCAGCACGCTGTCGGTCGTGTCCAGGAGCGTCATGCCCGCGGTGAACAGCGCCGGGAAGATCAGGATCGCCCAGAACGACAGGCCCTGCGTGGCCTGCGTCGCCGAGATCCCGAGCAGGGCGACCTCGGTCGCGGTGTCGAAGCCCAACCCGAAGAGGAAGCCGATCGGGTACATGTGCCATGAGCGCGAGACCACCCCGAAGACCCGGCGGAACAGGCGCGCCAGCAGCCCCCGTCCGGACAGGAGGGTGTTCAGGTCTTCGTCTACGATCTTGCCGCCTCGCCGCACCCGGGAGAACGCAGCCCAGACGCCTCGCAGGATGAACAGGTTGGCGATGCCGACGACGAGCAGGAACGTCGCCGAGACCGCGGTACCGATCACGCCGCCGAGGTCGTGGAACTGGTCGAAGCTGTCCTTCATCGCCGCGGCCGTCACGGCGATCAGGCCCGAGGCCAGGATGACGATGGTGGAGTGGCCGAGAGAGAAGAAGAAGCCGACCGAGTGGGGCTTCCGACCCTCCTGCATGAGCTTGCGCACCACGTTGTCGATGGCCGCGATGTGGTCTGCGTCGAAGGCGTGGCGCAGTCCGAAGCTGTAGGCGAGGAAAGCGGTCGAGAGCAGGACGGGCTGATGAGCGAAGGTCGCGAAGGCCGCTGCCCAGGCCGCGATGTTGGCGGCGATCAGGACGGCGTAGACGAGCCCGACCTTGACCCTGAGACGGGCAGGCTGATCGTCGAAGGGGTTGGGCAGCAAGGGTCCGCTCCAGATGGTAGGGCTCGTCTCAGCCAGGAATGCCCGTCAGAACCGCCCCGCCAGGGTCAGGCGTACGGCGGTCGGCTCGACCGGGTGGAAGTGTCGGTCGGCAACGGCGGCCGCTTCTCCGGGCAGACGGGACTCGTAGTAGTAGGTGATCTGGTCGGCCCGGGCGTTCGTCAGGTTGAGCACATCGAGGGCGAGGCTCACGCCGTTGTCGAAGGCGTAGCCGATCCGGCCGTTGAGCAGGGCGGTCGGCTTCGAGCGCACCGAGTTGTCCTCGATCAGGGGCCGGGGACCGAAGTACCGGAAGCGCAAGCTACCGAACCAACCCTGGCCCTTGCCGAAGGTGACGCCCGCCGAGGCGATGGTGGTCGGTGCCTCCGGCACGCGCTGGCCGACGGGGTCGCGGTCGGAGAAGCGCGCGTTGGTGATCGTCAGGTCGCCCTCCAACCGCAGCCAAGGGGTGAGCGCGTAGTGGTTGCTCCACTCGATGCCGAAACGGCGGGTCGGCCGGCTCGGCTCGGTGGTGCCGGTGTCGCCCTGGAAAAGGTTCTCGGATGCGAAATCGAGCCGGAACAGGGCGAGGCTCGTCTCCAGTCCGGCGATGGAGCGGTTGCGGATCCCAACCTCGTAGCCGGTCGAGGGGACCAGGAAGGGCGAGCGGCTGATGTTGAACAGCGGGCTTGCCGGATCGACCGTCGCGGTGACGCCGCGGGCGTCGTTCGAGTGGAAACCACCGCCGTAGTTCAGGTAAATCTCCGTATCCGCCCACGGCCCGAACACCACCCCGAGCTTCGGGTTGACGATGCCGTCGCGAGCCCGGCCCGAATTTGCCGCGGTGTCGGAGCGGACATCGGCGTAGTACCCGTCGGCCCGGAAGCCGACGCTGGTGCGCAACCAGTCGGTCCAGCGCACCCGGTTCTCGTAGTAGAAGGCGGCGCTCGCTTCCAGCACTCGGTCGTCGAGCACCGTCGAGCGGTACTGCCGGGCGGTGGTGTTGAACAGGCCGACCCGGATGTCGTCGGTGCGGGTCTGGACGCCGATCTCGTTCTCCATCGGCAACCCGAACAGGTCGCCTTGGAAGACCCTGGAGATCTCACCGCCGCCGAGCACCCGGGCATCACGCTGGCGGAACTGGTCACCGTTGACGGGGTCGTTGAGGAAGTAGGTGAAGTTGTTCCAGAGGTTCATCTGGTAGCGGATCACGTAGGCCGAGGCCCGGGTGATGCCGCCCGCGCCCGACTGGCTCCAGCGCCCGGAGAGCGAGAAGCGCCCGGTATCGCCGCCGTCGGTGGGATCCAGCGTGCCGTAGCGGCCGATGATGCCCTCCGCCACCGCCCGCTCGGGGATCTGGTTTGTGGCGTTCCACTTAGACCAGTAGGCCATGCCGGTGACTGCGAACCCGTCGGTCGCGGTGCCCTGGCTGTAGCGGGCGACGCCGTTGAGCTTGCGCAGGGCATCGGGCACGACCCACGGCCCGTCATAGGTCTGCGCCTCGCCCGCCACCAGGAGGTTGCCCGTACCGAGCGGCACGGAGGCGGCGGAGAGCCCGCGCTTGAAGCCGAAGCTGCCCAGCGTGGTCAGCGCGATGTTGCGGTCGAGCTTGTCGAGGTAGTCGATCCGCACCGACCCTGCCGAGGCAAAGTCGCCGTCGCGGACGAAGTACGGGCCCTTGTGGAACTCGACCGCCCCAACGAGTTCCGGAATGAGGAAGTTGAGGTCGGCGTAGCCCTGGCCGTGGGCGTGCGTGCGCATGTTAACCGGCATGCCGTCGACGTGGATGGCGATGTCGGTGCCGTGGTCGAGGTTGAAGCCGCGGAGGAAGAACTGGTTGGCTTTGCCCTCGCCGGAATGCTGGGTGACGATCAGGCCCGGCACCTCCTCCAGCACTTCGCCCGGGCGGGTGACCGGGCGGCTGTTGAGCTGCGCGCCCGAGATGATCCCGGCGCTGGCGGAATTGACGGTCATGAGGGCGCCACCGATGCCCGTGACACCGCCGACATAGCCGGCGCTGGCGGACGCGGCGCCGGACGGCACGGGCGTAGGGGCCGCGACCTCGATCTCGTCGAGGCGGATCTCGCCCGCAGCCTCCTGGGCGTCGGCAGGAGGAGCCACGAAAGTGGCGACGCAGGTGAAGAACGTTGAAGCGAGCGACAGGCGGGAAGGGGACACGGTCGAGACCTGGGTAACGGCAGTGGCACGTCACCGCGAACAAGGCCGCCCGGATCCCGAAGACCCGTGCCGACACCCGCCAGGACACCCCGCCCGACGCGCTTCGCGCGTGACCACGACTGACGGCAGGTCTCCTGGCTCGCGGGTCGCTGCCCTCTCACCGTCTTCCCGAGCGAGGCTGCCCAGTGACATGGTGGCGGAAGGCTCACCGCTTACAGTTGCGGGGGCAGCCACGGTCTCGGTGCTTGCAGCACCTCACCGCGTTCCCTTTTGATCCCCGAAGGGAACCGTCGAGCCATTGGTATTTCAGGGTCCTGAGTCGAGTCAACGAGATCGGAGGCAGGAGTCCTGCGGCCTTCGTGCCGGGGCGCTGGCGACGGGCCAGCGCCCGACAGATCCGCTCACACAATCCACATTATGGTCAAAACTCTTTCGACTTGACCGCGCGAAACGCAGATGGTGGTGGAAAACGCTCGTTTTCTCACTGCGAAACGCACATCCGCATTGTGGACCGCGGAGGTCGCAAGCCAAAAATAGTTAGATATTTATGAAGAAGTAATAATTACCTACGGCACTTTCCTGCAATGAAGTTGCAACTTAAGGCTGAAATTGATTATGAGCGTTCAGCGCATAATTTATGATATTTTTACTTACGTTGCGCTACCCCTAGTTGGAGAGAGTATCATACGGCGGACGATATCTTGTCCGGTGCGAGCTGGCGTAAACAAGTGTTAACGAAATTGAACGTGGCCGCGGGAACGTGTGCGCTTGCCCGGGCGCGGGCATTTCAGCGAGACCAGAGCGGCGCGGTCATCATCATCCTCGCTACGGCGCTGCCGGTCCTTGCAATGGCCACACTTGGAGCCGTGGAGGTGGCCGAGGTCTTCTTCACTCGTACAAAGCTACAAACCATCGTGGACACAGCCGCCCTGAAAGGCGCGGCCGAGTTGGGCGTTGATCTCTCTACCGCTACCACCGAGCGGACCAGAGTGTTTGCAGACAACTTGGCCGACCCCATGCGCTTGCGCTGGGCTGTCACCTCGTCCGCAGTGTTGGATCTCAAAGCTTCTGCGATGACGGTCAGTCAAGGCGCAAATCGTCCGTCGTTCTTCCGCAGCCTCCTTCCCCCCGGCGGCTGGAACCTGCACGTCACGGCCAAAGCCATCCGCTACGCCAGCGGTCCCTTATGCGTGCTAGGCATCCAGAGCAGCGGCGGCACGGTTGTCGGTCTCGATAGCAGCGGAGCCTTGAACGCGGCCGGATGCCTCGTGCAGAGCAACAGCGACCTCGCTGCAACGGGGGGCGCATTGGTGACTGCGGGTGATGCGCGTGCCGCAGGCGGTGCGTTCGGCGCGATCAGTCCCAACCCCCTCACCGGCACACGCGTCATGCCGGACCCTTTTGCCGCGTTGAACATCGCGTTCCCGACCGGGTGCGATACGACGAGTATCACCAGCACAACCTATCTGAACCCAGGGCTTCACTGTGGCGACATCGAGTTGTCCGGCAATGAAACCATTACGCTGTCGGCCGGGGAGCATTACTTTACGGGCGGATCGTTGACGATGAGCGGCAACGCACAGATCGTCGGAACCGATGCTGTGGTGTTTCTAAAAGATTTCGCGTCGATCAATCTCAACGGCAATGCCGGTCTGTCTCTGGAAGGGCGCAAGGGAGGGATTTTTGCCGGATTTGCATTGATGACCGATCGTAGCTTTTCAGGAACGATTGAACTCACCGCGAAGAACATCCGTAAAATGTACGGTACGGTTTATCTTCCGAACGCAACACTTTTGATTGGCGGCAACGGCAACAAGGTATCCGATCAATCGCCGTGGACGGTGGTCATCGCCAAGAAGTTACAGGTCACGGACAAGGCCACGCTCTACATCAACAGCAACTACGCGGGCGCATCAGTGCCGGTCCCTCAAGGCGTCGGGCCAAGCACCAAGACGGCCGGCACACGGCTGGCGGAATAAGATCTTTGTGTCCGGTAGTAAGGGATCACTTTCTGATCCAAGCGGACATCCGAGACGCTACCACCGTGGTCTGGATGGGATCGGAGGTCACCCTTCGCACGGTCAAGCTGCTGGGTTCGGCCCTAGAGGTACTTCAGCCAAGCGATTTCGCGCCGTGACGCCTTGAAGCACGAGAACCACGCTGTCGGCAGGTAGAGGGGCACGATCAGCCCAACATACCACAATAACACCCAGGCGTAGTTCGCTACACCGGATAGCAAGCTCTGCGTCGAGCCCCAAATCGCGTGGGCGGCGTGATACAGCGCCCGCAGCACCGTCAGGTTGAGCAGGTAGAAGAACATCGGGGCACCGCCGAACACCGCCAACGCCGTGACGGCTGGAGCAGCGCGCGCCCGCTCCAGGGCGACGAGGAGCAGCGCACCGATCCCAAGCGTCAGCAACAGGAACAGCAGCGAGGGCGGGTACTTCGTCAGCGCGAAGAAGCTCATCGCCGTCCGCAGGGCGCTGCCGTCGACAACGAACCAGGGCTTCTCGCCGTAGCTGTTCGCGAGGCGCAGCAACCCGAAGGCGATCAGCATCATGCAGCCGAGCCCCACAAGACGCCGCTCGCGCGTGCGGACCTCGACCCCGGGCAGGAACCACGGGCCGATCGCGTAGCCGAGCGCGATGACGCCGATCCATGCAAGCACCGGATAGGTCGTCTTCGCGACCAGTCCGAACGGCAGCGCGATTGTGTCGCGGTGGTGCAGCATGGCCCAGACGGGGAACAAGGGCTGATCGGGCTGGAGTTGGATCGGGTCGAGAAGGTTGTGACCGTAGGCGATCAGGAGCCCGATCGCGAGGAGGGCCGAGCGCGGCAGGCCGATCAGCGTCGCGAGGACGATCATGCACACGCCGATGCACCAGATCACCTGAAGCCAGAGGGTCGGACTGGCCACGCCCCAGTACAGTTCGGAGAGGTAGAGGATTTCCAGGGCCATCAGCACGAGACCGCGCTTCACCAGATAGGCGCGTGTCGCCGCCCGCGTGTGCCGGGTGCTGAAGAGGAATGCGGCCACGCCCGTCAGCGCGACGAAGACGGGCGCGCACAGGCTGACCGCGAGGCGGGCCAGATACAGGGCTGGCAGGGCAGTCCTGGCGTCAATCGGATCAGCGACGGGCACGTGCAGGAACCACGTCTCGCGCAGGTGATCGAGGAGCATCAGCACCATCACCAGCCCGCGGAGCGCATCGACGGAGCCGATGCGTTCAGACGTGAGCGGTGCACCTGTCGACGCTGGAAGCGTCACTCGATGCACGCCCATCAGAAGCGGGCCGTCATGCTGACGGTCACGCGCCGAGGCTCGCCGACGCCGACCCAGAACGAGTTGTAGGAGCGCTCGTAGTAGGTTGCGTCGAAGATATTGTCGACGTTCAGCCCAAAGCGCAGGTTCTCGTACCGGTAGTAGACGAGGGCGTCGGCAAGCACGTAGCCCGGCAGCCGGAACCGCTCGTTGCCGCTGTCGCCGAGGCGCGAGCCCACGGCCCGGACGCCGCCACCGATCCCGAAGCCCTTCCAGTCGCCGCCCTGGACCTCATACACGCCGAGCAGGCTGCCCGAGTGGCGCGGGATGTTGAGGAGTGGCGAGCCGACCCGCAGGACCTCGTCGCGCGTCACCGCCGCGTCGATGAAAGCGTAGCCGCCGATCACTCGGAACTCGGGCGTCACCTGCCCGACGAAGCTCAGATCGAAGCCCTGGCTGCGAACGGCACCGGCCGCGATCTGGAAGAAGAAATCCTCGGGATCGGTGGTGAGGACGTTCTCCTTCTCGATGTGGAAGGCCGCGGCCGTCACGCTCAAGCCCGTGAAGAGGTCGAGCTTGGCTCCGACTTCGTAGCCGAAGCCCGTCTCCGGGGCGAAGGGCCTCGTCGCGCTGTCGAAGCCGGTGTTCGGACGGAAGGAGGCAGCCACGTTGCCGTAGAGCGAGAGGAAGGAGAGTGGCTGGTTGACGAACCCGGCGCGCGGCGAGAAGCCGGTGCGGTCCTGCTCTGTGCGTTCCCCGCCGACCTTGTCGCGGAAGGTCTGGTTGTAGAAGTCGGTGCGGTTGCCGAGCAGGAGCTTCCACTCCGGGCTCAGGGCGATCTGGTCCTGCGCGTAGACGGCGGTATTGCCGACGTTCTCGCTGGCGCTGTAGCGGCGCGTGAAGGGCGGCTTGGGCTGGCCGTACACCGGGTTGAACAGGTCGAGAGCGAACGGGTCCAGCCGCGGGGTCGAGCGCAGCAGGTTCTCGGTGCCCGGCTCGGATCCCGCGAACAGGTAGTTCTTGCGCCCGACCGCCACGCAGCGCAGTGCAGCGCCCGCTCGGCCGCGTTGTTGTCGAGGGCGAGACGCCCGTCATCGAAGGCGCGCATGAGCGCCGGCCAGCGCGCCAGCATGTAGCGCAACGCCTTGGCCAGGTCGGACTGGCTCGGGACCTGGGCCAGGCTCGTCTCGGCAAACGCCTTCAGCGCCTCGGCCAGCGGCTTCGAGCGGGTTTGTCGCTCGCGAGTGCGCGCATCGGGCGGCTTGCCGTGCATGTCGCACTAGACCCCGGAGAGCGCCCCGATCCGCTCCAGCGCCTCCACTGCGAGGACCGAGCCCGTCGCGGCGTGCACGTCGATGATCTTGCGGCGCACATGCGCCCAGCATCTCGCCTCGGTCAGGGCGCCGCCGGCACGGGTAGCCTCGTACAGCCCGTTGAAGCCGGCATAGCCGTCGGCCACCAACACGCCGCAGAAGGCCGCTAGGTGGGCGAGCGGGCGCTCGCCCCGACGGTCGGGCGAGGCAAAGAACATAGCTGCTGGCGGACGAACGCCGTCGTGGGGGCGTTCGTTTCGCACATAGGTCCACAGCTGTCCGGTGCTCGCCTTGCCCGTGCCAGGGCCAGCACTAGGATCGACGTGTCATCGCCGTGCAGGACGTCGCAGCCGCCGATCACTTCCCGGCGTAGAAGCTCCGTCAGCGGCTGCAGCGTGGCTGCAATTGCGCTAAGCCAGCCCGAGCGCGTCGAGGTTGCCAGCACAACGCCGTCGCGCGCAGATCTCGTCTTGGCGATACACTTTGAAATCAAGACTCAATCAGGTTCATTAGCTGCCTCGCGAGTCCGTCTCTTGGGCCTTTATGATGAGGATCGATCCAAATTCGGCGAGTCTCGGATAGGCCTGACCCATGTCGTTGATTGCGCCAATGTCCACGCACCCAAACCGGGCAGAGCAGCGGACTATGCTGAGAAATAGTCGCGGCCTTCGGGAGGCCTCTCCGTGCGGTATCTGGCACAAGGCCAATTCTTACGATCCTAAACAGAGAGCGAACCTCATCACTATTATTGCGATTGGCGCCCTCTCGTAAGCACGCGGCACGCCGTACACGATCAGACGGCAGTTGGTTGGCCCACATTGCTGGTGCTGCTGCTGCCTGAAGTGAATTTTCTTGGAAAAGTACTGCTCCGACCATTTTCTCCATCAAGCGGCAAAAATCAGACAATGCCAAGCCGCTTGCCGCGATCAAATCTCGAGTTGATGGTATTTGACCGGCAAGATCATCTAAAGCGCCGCCCAACAACTCATCGTGAACATTCTCCGTTCCCATTTCCCAAACGAGGCGGCGCTTGCACCTCGTGTCCTTTGGTGCCAGCACAACCGAGATGGTGGGATGACGTAGATCGCCAAATCCAACCGCGAGATCGTGCATTTCAGCAACCCCGTTATCTACGAATATCGCTCCCACCTGCACAGATTGTGAAATCATCCAGGAATTCATCGGAAAATCGATATATAGAATTGGAAATTCGCGACAAAGCTCTAACCATTCAGCGATCTCGGGTTCTTCTAGCGCCAATTTCACTAGATGCGGTACTAAATGACGTTCCAATCTCAAATTACGAGTTGATATTGCATTTGTATCGCTGTTATCAACTACAAAATAAGAGCACAGCACCGAGAGGAAGCGTTCCACTTCAGGTAAAATTTCGCCGGTGCGCTGTGCTTCTACTGCCTTCATAGCGCATCGGGATGTGAGGACGCGCATGGCACCCTCCGGTGTCTTCAGATCGTTGGGGAGCCGCAAATTAGCAGTCCGGTAAATTTTACGTTGCAGTTCGCATCGTGTCCATGCGAACCAATCCAACCATGTTACGGTCATTGAAGCACCGCTAAAATCGTACAACTTCAAGCAATCATGTGATGTAATTCCGGATATTGCGTAACACAATTAGCTATATTTTGACGTAAATTGTTTCGGTAGTTAATTTTTGCAGCATGAATCGCTTGTTTGTGTATCAGCACGAAGCGAACCCCTACAATGATTTTTACCCAAAACATTGATGGTGCATTAAATAACTGGCTCCAAGTGGTGTCGCGATCGGCGCCGATCGGGACCCCACTTGAATTAGTATTTCCAATTTAGCTTCAAGGGCTTGCCCCTGATCCAGCCTGGGGTAACGATTGGGTGTTGATCCACAGCAAGACTCCGACGAGGGCGGTCGAGGACGTCAGGATCGGGTAGAGGCGGTCATCGTGCTACTTCTGGGCGTCGCCGTCCGACCGCTCGTAGAAGATGGTGTCGTGGCCCTCGTGCGCGCCGAAGTAGATGTGGATGAGGGCGAGCAGCGTGCTCGACCCGGCGTGGGGCGGCTTGAGCCAGTTGATGCGCCAAGCCCCTTCCCCCTGGAAGGCGGAGGCGACGGCGCGCTGGACGACGTCGAGCTCGACCGGTCGCGGCCAGGGCCCGTTCGGGTTGACTAGGTTGCCCTCGATCCAGTCGGCGATCGGCGCCGGCTCGTTCGGGACGAGCGCCTGCGTCGCCCGCTTTATCCCGTCGAACAGGACCTCGATGCCGGGCGCGGTGAGGTCCTTCAGGACGTCGAGGTCGTTGTCGTCAAAGACGTCCCTATGATGCATCGCGGATGAACTTGGCCTCGGCCTTCTGCGCCTCCCCCAGGGCAGCCCTGCAGGTGCGGGTCGCCGGCTCGTACTACCGGCGGACCTTGTAGTCGGAGAAGCCCGCCATTCCGCGGAAGATGCGGCCCGGGATCGACATCACAGTCTGACGCACGACGCCGTTGGCACGCTCGCTGGCCGCCTCGGCGACGGCCACCGGCGCCACCGGCCCGATGAGCTGGCGGTCTGCGCGAAGTCCTTCTTGGCCCGGATGATTTCCCGGGGTTCGTGATGCCCATCCAGGCCGGGACCCCGTGGCCCCATCCCGCGCTCGGACGGCTCGATCCAGCGGCGCCATCAGGCTCTTATGACGCCCCTCGGGCTCAAGGCCCTCCGCCGGGCTTCATCGTGTGAGCCGCCGCCCAGGGCCGTGCCGGGGCCGGGGATGACAGCGAGCCCTGGCTCGACGGGATCTGAGCCTCCCCCGCGGGGCCGGATCAACGCCGGGCCCGCCCTGCATCGAAACGATACCGAAGCCGTGTTCGGTTGCATCAGGCGTAATTCATGAGCAATTACAACGAGGGTCCCAAGCTGCCATCCTCCGGAGCCGAGGCGATCGCCACCCTGGGGGCAGGCGATGTACGGCTCAAGGGGGCAGGCCGAGCTCGCGGCGCAGCGCCAGGTCGCCCGGATCGAGTGGGTCCTCGCGCAGCAGGAGCCCCCGGCCGCCTAGGGCACCCGGCGGATCAGGACGGCCCGGCCGTTCGCCGGGCAGCCCTCAAGCCAGATCTGGAAGTAGGGCGAGAGGCCCCTCGTCGCGAGGACGAACCTGCCGGGCAGCGCCGGATCCGCGAACCGCCCCTCGACGAAGCCGTCCTCGACCGGCGCGACGCCCCGGTACGTGAAGAGCTCGACCGGCCGCCGCGGGTCACTCCCGTCAAGGCACGCCAGGCTCCACCGCACGCCCCCTGGCCCGGGCTCCCACCGCAGGCTCGCCGTCCGGCCTTGGTTGTCGGAGAGCTTGGTCGTGAAGGCGGCCTCGACGGGGACGGCCGCCCCGGCGAGGAGGGCGGCCGCAAGGATGAGATGGCGCATCTTCAGATCTCCAGGATGAGAGCTGGATCGAAGGATGGGTTCTCCAGCTCGGAGACCCACGTTCCGTCGCGCTTGCGGTGCGACGTGTCGTGCCCGCGGGGGTTCGCGATGACCCGCGTCCGGCCGATCTGGTAGTCGCGCGAGGCGTGGATATGCCCGTGGACCCAGAGATCCGGCGCGTGCGGCCTTTCCAGGATCGAGCTCAGATCTGAGCCATACGCCGCATCGATCATCTCCCTGACCTCGCCATGGAGGAGCGACCTAGCGTGAGGCGCGTGATGCGAGACGACGACCCGGGTCCCGTCCCATGGCTCGGCCAGGGCGCGCTCGACCCTTGCGCGGTGCTGCCGGTGGAGCTCCTCAGCCGCGGCCGGCCGGAACGGCGCCGGGACCCCGCGGGCATCCCTTGTCTGGATCAGCCTGTGATCTCGCATCCCGGCCTGGCGATCTCCAGCAATAGAACGCGCCATGGCCAGGTGACCCGTTATCCGGTAGTCAGTCCACAAGGTCGCCCCGATGATCTTAGTTCCCTCAAAATTAAAGGATTGTCCGCAGTCGAGCATGCGAATACCTGCGATGATCGAGGCTTCGCGCGCGGCCGCGATCTCATCCGGGTATCGGGTCCGCCAGAAGTCATGATTGCCCGGGACGTAGACGACCTCCCGCGCCCTCGGGACGACGTGCTCTCGCAGCCATGGGATGGATCGCTTCGTCAGGCCATCGGCGACGTCGCCGGCACAGATCGCCAGGTCACATGCCAGCCCCTCGGGCGGCGTCCAGGGCGTCGCGTCCGTGTGCAGGTCGCTGAAAATCCAGATCTTCACAGCCGCCTCCCTCGATCCACGCCAACCCATCCGCCTCGAACCAGACCGCCGCCGCGGCGGTGACGACCCTCCCTCCCGCCCGGAACCCGGGCTCATCCAGCTGGTACCGGAGCCGCACCGCGCCCGGCGGCCGGGCCCCCTCCGCCACCTCGCCGCTGGCCCACGCATGGACGTCGCGGGCCCCGGTCCGGAGGCAGCGCAGCCGCCCCGCCTCCGACGCCCTGAGCGTCACGCCGGCCAGCGTGATCTCCTGGACGTGCCCCACGACCCGCCCGCCGACCCGCACCGACCAGCAGCGCCGCACCCGGTTCCGGTAGATCTCAACGGATCGAGGGGACGGCATGTCGACTGCACACGCACCGATCCCACCCCCTGAGAGACTGTATCGCTCCTGGAGCGCCGCAATCCTCGCAGATATATCCTGACAATCTATCAACGCAACTCGTGTATTCCTCCACTTCTTGATGAAATTCCACAGAGGCAATATCCCACCTCAAAGTGCCGTACTTGTCCTTCAGATCATGTGTCCGCATGTCGTTGCAGGTGTTCACGGCGGAGAGGTGGTTCGCGGCCGATGCGATTAGCCAGATCCAGCCGTTGCCGACTTCGGGCTCGAAGGGGAACAGCTGCGGCATTCCGGACGTCAGCCGCTGCTTCCAGTCCAGGGGGCACAGCGGCCGCCCGCTCGCCCAGCGGTGCGCGAGCGTCCGGGCGAGGGCATCGAGGACGGCCGCCGGCCGGAGGTGATCGAATTCGGGATCCGGCGCGAGCCGCTTGCCCTTGATAGGGCGCCACTGCACGACGGGGCCGCTCCAAGAAGGAACGACGCTTGTGACAGTAAAGCTCCTGTTGAAGTCATGCTCATGGATGGCGTCTGCCCCAATCCTGTAGAACTCATCCACGATCATCTTGGTCCTCCGCAGGCAGAGGGAGGAAGCAAAAGGCCAGAGCTTCCACTTCACGGGCGAGCTGCAGGGCCAGGGTGGGCTCGATCCGCCCGGCGGAGGCGAGACGGCCGAGGCGCACGACCCTGGCGCGGCAGCCCCTGCCGACGAGGCTGCAGATCCGGCGGGCTTCCCACGCGGTCTGGATCCTGGACGCGATGATGTGCAGGTCGGTGTGCATGGCATCCCCCTTCAGTTCGGCATCGACCTGGCGAAGGCCTCGCGGCCCGAGATCACTGCCTCGACGAGCCGGCGCAGGGGCCGCAGGCTGCCCCCCTTCCACCGGTCGGAGAGGAGGTCGAGCTCCTGGCCATCGAGGTCCGGCAACCACGCCTCGGCGAGCCCGCGCTCCCGGCGGAGATCCGCGAGGATCCTGCCGGCGACGATGGGCAGGTCCTCGGCCCGTGGCATTGGCCACCGGATCGGCGGGGCCCGGTCGAGGAGCGGCCGGGACAGCCCCGCGAGGTCGTTCGCCGTGAGGATGTAGGAGACTCCGCTGAGGTCGACTTCGCACTCCAGGGCGGGATCGAAGATGCGGCGAGCCGTTGAGCTCCGTTCCAGGAAGGCAAGGAGCGTCTCGTCGAGGCGCCCGTGCCGCCTGTCATGCGTCCCCTTCTCCACTTCATCGACGATGATCCCCACGCTCGCGGCCTGAGCACGGAGCAAAGCTTGGAGCGACACGCCCAAGCGCCAGGTGCTCCACTGCCTGGACGTCCCCGAGAACGTGCCGCCGTCCGCGACGCCGGCGCCGGAGTACAGCGTCGAGGTCAGCCCGGCCGCCTCGAAGGCCGCCCTGGCCCACGAGGTCTTGCCGCCACCGGCGCCGCCGACGAGGATGCGGGGCGGCAGGGCCGCGAAGGTCGCGCCGACGAGCGCGTTGGCGTAGAGCTCATTGACCTCTTGCGCCCACGGGAACTCCGCGTTCAGCCTTGCCGCAAAGGCGGCAGGGTTCGGCGGCGGCGCGAGTGGAAGCGCCTTTCCCGCGAACGGCTCGGCCAGGGCCCGAGGGCTATCCCCGCGCTCGACCGCGTACTTCGACGGCTTTGGGAGGTGATCCACGTAAGTGATGACGACGCGCGACAGAGCCGGCCGGGTGGGCGGAGGAGCCTGAGGCGCAGGCTCGCTCGCCGCAGCGAGGTACTCGCCCAGCGAAGGCATCTCCTCCAACCCAGGCAGGTCGTCGACCTCGGGCGTGGCTCCTCCCTGCGCCCCGGCGCCGCCGCGCAAGATGGCATCCTCGTCGGCGATCATCCGCTCGGCCTTGGCGATGACTGCGAATGCGCGGGCAAACGAGAGCGCCTGCAAATCGAATGCGGTCAGCCGGTCGAACAGAGGCCGGGGCGTATACTCGACGTCGCGGAGATCCTCCTGAGCGTCGCTCGCCCACAGCAGGGCCGCCCGCAGCGCGAGCCAGCCCCGGCCGAGGTCATTGCCGCGCAGGTGCAGCCAGGCGACATCGAGCGACCGGGCGCTGATCCGCGCGGCCGCTTCCGCGCTGCCGAAGGCGGCCGCGTAGTAGGGCATGATCTGCGCGGCGTCGTAGAGCGGAGTGGCGAGATGCTCGGGCGCCCCCTTCTTCTCGCAGGCGACGAGCAGCGCCCGCTCGGCCCGCAGTGCGGTCGCGGCGGTCGGCTTCGTGAGCGCCGCTTGAATGGCGAGCCGACACTCGCGCGGGAGGTCCTCGCGCCTGACGAGCGGATCCAGCCGGGCGTGCTGGTCGGACCGGGCGTCCCACATGAGATCTTCGCCGCCGAACTGACGCTGCTGCAGCGTGAGGGGCGACCGGGGCTCGCGGGGGCCGCAGATCGGGGACGGGTCGAGGAGCAAGGCGCGGATCTGCGACGCCTGCGTGAAGCCGGTGTTCGTCATCGGGGAAGTGCTCTCTGAAAACGGGACGCGCGTGAGCACGCCGAGCGAGGGGCTCAGGCGGCGGTGGCGGGTTTCTTCCGTTTCGAGAGGGCAATCATGGCGGGGGCTTCCCGTTCAAGGAGGAGCTCAGGTTGCCGGGTCCCCGGCGCCCCTGCAAGCGGCCTCTTCCGGTCTGGTGAACTTTTCCCTGGCCGGATTGCCGAAACTCCAGGACACCCCGAATCAGGTGATAGCCGAACGAGTGTCCCGCGTTCGAACACCAAAGTTCCGCGTCGTGGCAACTTAGAGTGAGAGAGGGCCGCTCGGTCTTTGAGCGGCCCTTTCTTGTTGTTGTGATGCAGGTCCACGTCAGCAGCATGGTGCCCGGACCCGCGGAGGCGATATTCGGCTCGTCCCCGTTCGTGGTGAGTACGAGAAGAAAGCCCATGGCCAGGCGGCCGCCATCAGCGGTGGCCACCACGCGTTCCGCGATAGGTCCCGGTGGAACGAGGTGGACCGGGTCTGGGTACCGTCGGGCGGCGGGCACGCGCTCGGCCACGGTCGAGTCGGTGACGCCGACCAGGATCACCAGTTCCGCCAGGCAGCGCATCACAGGTGCCTGGTCGGGCGCGCGTTCGGCCCTCGTACCCGGTCAAAGCTGCGCCGCCAGGGCCTCAGCCAGTGTCACGCTGCAGCCTGCCTCGCGCGAGAGGCGCAGCATCGTCGACTGGGGCAGCAGGAAGATCGCGACCATCACGCTCCCCTGATGAAGCGGGTGCGCCCGCCCCTGTACAGAAACCGGGAACTTCCGCTTGCGGCCTGGCTGGTGAGGCAGTGAGCTACGGGTGGAACGGATGGATTCGAGGCAATCCGTTTTCGAACCCCCAACAGGGGAAGCGGCCGCCGAGCTGACGACCCAAGGACGCGTATGGATATAGGCAGCTTCGACCTGAACTTGCTGAAGGCGTTCGACGCCCTCTACGCCGAGCGCCATGTGACGCGTGCCGGGCTGCGCATCGGTCTCAGCCAATCCGCCATGAGCGGCACCCTCACCCGCCTGCGGGAATTGCTGGGCGACGAGTTGTTCGTGCGGACCCCGTCAGGCATGCGGCCCACGGCCCGCGCCGACGACCTCGCCGGCCCCGTGGCGGATGCGCTGCGCCTCGTGCGCGGCGCGTTGCAGGCCGACGGCTTCGAGCCCGCAACCGCCGAGCGTGCGTTCACGCTCGCGATGAGCGACTACGCCGCGTTCGTCCTGTTGCCGCCGCTGCTGGCGCGCCTCGGCGACGAGGCGCCGGGCATCGACCTGCGCGTGCGCGGGATGTTCGGCCGGGGCGAGGCGGTGGAACTCCTCGACAGCGGCGAGGCGAACCTCGCCGTCGGCGTTCCGGTCGAAGCATCGGCGCGCATCCTCACGCAGCCGCTGCTCCGGGAAGGCTTCGCCTGCGTCGCCCGGCGCGGGCACCCCGCGTTCGCGGACGGCGTCGACCTCGAAGCCTTCGTGGCCGTGCCGCACCTCCTGGTCTCACCCGAAGGTGACGGCGCGGGACTGGTCGACCGCAAGCTCGCCGAGTTGGGGCTCAAACGCCGCGTGGTGCTGAGCCTGCCGCAATTCCTGGTCGCGCCCTTCATCGTCGCCGAGAGCGACCTCGTCGCAACGCTCGCCGCCCGCGTCGCCCGGCGGTGTGCCGACGTCGGGGTCGGCATCACCGTGCACGAGCCGCCGGTCATACTGCCCGATTGGCCGCTCGCGTTGATGTGGCACCGGCGAGCTGACGCGCACCCGGCCACCGCGTGGCTGCGCGATGTCGTCGCCGAGGTCGCCGCGGCGGTCTGAAGCCATCGGCGCGAGCGATACCGTCACATCAGAACGTACGATTTCCATCCGGTCCCCAGGTCCGCTTAAACGGCCATGTCGAAGTCAAGGTGGTGGCGGGCATGCGAGTTTTGGTGACAGGGGCGACGGGGTTGATCGGGGGCGCCGTGGCACGACGCCTGAAACGGGGCGGCCACGAAGTCGTCGGGCTCGCCCGCTCGGAGAGGAGTGCGGCCAAGCTGGGAGGCGAGGGCTTCACGGTCGTTCACGGAGATCTCTCCGATGGGGCCAGCGTCGCCGACGCCGTCCACGGGGTCGATGCCGTCGTCCATGCCGCCTCGCCGGGCGACCTGAACACGGCGGCTTACGATGAGACGGCGGTGCGCGCGATCATCGGCGGGCTCCGCGGAACGTCCAAGCGGTTCGTTTATACGAGCGGCTGCTTGGTCTATGGGTCGACCGGCGACACGCCCGCGACCGAGGACAGCCCGCTGAGTGCGGTCGAACTCGTCCGCTTCCGCGAAGCCCTCGAACGGGAGATCCTTGGCGCGGCGGACCACGGGATTCACCCGGTCGTGATCCGGCCGGGTTGGGTCTATGGCAACCGGGGCGGCACCGCGATGATGATGGTTGGCGCGGCCGAGGAGCACGGCGTGGCGCGCTACGTCGGCGACGGGCGGAACCGCTGGACGACGGTGCACGCCGACGACCTCGCCGACCTCTACGCGCTCGCGCTCGAACGGGCACCGGCAGGTTCGGTCTTCAACGGCGTCCACGGAGCGGCGACGCCCCTCATCGAGATCGCGCGAGCGGCGAGCGAGGGGGCCGGTGCCGGGGGGCGGGTGGAAGCATGGGCGCTCGAGTACGCGCGTTCGGTGCTTTGGGCGTTCGCCGACGCCATAGCGTGCGATCAGGTCGTCTCGGGGGAGAAGGCGGAGCGCGAACTCGGTTGGCGTCCGTCGCACCGCTCCATCGTCTATGAACTCCGTTCCTACCGGTCGGCAACCGACTGAGGCCGGCCGGCATGAAGCGCGCTTCATGCCGCCAAGCCGAACGAAGCAATGCACGGACGCCCGGACCGATGGCCAGCTTCCCGGTGTCGAGGCAGCCCCGCCTCGGCGCCCTTAAAGCGCGCTCTAGGCGAGCAGCTCGCGGGTACGCTTCAGCGTCGACAGCAGCGCAGCCTTGTAGCCCTTGCCGCCGTCGAACTGCGCCTGCTCGGCCTGCTCCTCGCGACCGCCCGGTTCCTTCCCGCGCAGGCCGAGGTAGCAGTAGAACCGAAGCTGCAGCGCGCCCTCCTCGTCCTCGAACAGCTCGTTGACGATGGCCCCTTCCCGCGGGCCGGTGGCCTGGAAGAAGGTCACCTTGGCCCCGGCCTCGAATGCGATGATCTCGCGCAGGTCGACACCCCCGATGGTGGCCTCGCGCACGATATGCGTGGCGCTCTCCTCCACCACTTCGCAACGTGTGCAGAGCCCCGGCGGCAGGAACTGGCGGGCGTCGCGGGCCTTGAGGACGAGGCCCGCCCAGGCCTGCGCGCGGGTTAGGGGAGCCTCGCCCTCGGGGTTCACCGGGACGGTTGCGGTCGAATAGATCATGACGATGGTCCTTCGATGGGGTGGCGTGAGCGCCGTCCGTCAGGCCGAGGCCGCGATCTCGGCCGCCAGGTTGCGGTAGGTGCGCAGCGGGCGGCCCAGGAGCGAGGTCAGGCGCTCGACGTCGCCGGCCTCCGGGACCATGCCGTCGGTCAGGAAGCGCTCGGCCATCAGGCGCATGTCGTAGGCCATCCAGCCCGGCATGAACTGCCGGAGGTTCTGCTCGAACCCGGCGGTGTCGTCGCCGCCGTAGGCGACCGGGCGGCCCAGCACCTCCGACCAGATCGCGGCCACGGCCTCGCCCGTCAGCGTCTCGGGCCCGACGACGTTGATCCGGTCCAGGAGAAGCGGCCCGTCAGCCCGCTCCCGGCGGATGAGTTCGAGAGCGGCGACCTCGCCGAGGTCGCGCGCGTCGACCATGGCCAAACCCCTGGCGCCGATGGGCATGGGGTAGACGCCATGCTGGAGGACGACGTCCTTGACCGTCATCTCGTTGCTCATGAAGTAGGCGGGGCGCAGGATGGTGGCCTCGAAGCCCATCGCCTCGATCATCCGCTCGACGCCGAACTTGCCCGCGAAGTGGGGCACGTTCACGTAGACGTCGCTGTGGATCACCGACAGGTAGACGACCCGCTTGATGCCGGCCTCCCGGGCGACGTTGAGGGCAATCAGCGCCTGGGTGAATTCGTCGGGCACCACGGCGTTGAGCAGGAAGAGCGTGGAGACGCCCTGGAAGGCGCCGCGAAGGGCGTCGACGTCGAGCAGGTCGCCCTGCGCCAGGGCCACGCCGGCCGGAAGTCCCGCCTTGGCCGGATCGCGGACGAGGGCACGCACGTCGGCGCCGCGCTTCGCGAGATTGTCGACGACATGGCGGCCGATGGTGCCGGTGGCGCCGGTGACGAGAATGGTCATGGGATCTCTCCGGGTTGCTGCTGTTGACAGGACGGAAATTAGCGATCCACGTTCGTACTTACAGACACTATATCTGGACGGTCCGTCTCGCTGGTGGAACGCATGGACCTTCTCGCCCTCGCCGACTTCAACCTCGTTGCCCGCCATGGCGGGTTCGGGCGCGCCGCTCGGGCGGCCGGACGCCCGAAGGCGACGCTGTCGCGCCGGGTCTCGGAACTGGAGGGCGCGCTTGCACTCCGTCTGTTCGAACGCGGCGCCCGCACGCTGACGCTCACCGAGGAGGGGCGGGCCCTCCACGAACGGACTGGGATGCTGCTGGCCGAGCTCGACGAGACCGCGGCGGCCATCGCCTCGGGCGGCGCGAAGCCGCGCGGCCGGCTGCGGGTGAGCGCGCCACTCCTGTTCTCGCAGGTGGCCATGGGAAAGCTCGCGGCCGAGTTCGCCGTGAAGCACCCGGAGGTCCGGCTGGAGGTCACGACGGATGACCGGGCCGTCGACATGGTCGAGGAGGGCTACGACCTCGTGATTCGGGTCAACCCGGAGACCGACGAAAGCCTGGTCGGCCGCGTCTTCCTGCGCGACCGGCTGGTCGTCGTGGCCAGTCCAGCCCTCGGGCAGCCTCGGGGCAACCGGCCCGTTCCGGCCGTGGTGCGCGGTCCGGGCGGTGGCGACAGCTGGAAGGTGAAGGTGCAGGACGGGACGCCGCGCATCCCGTTCGAGCCGGTCCTCAGGCTGTCGTCGATGATCATGGTCCGCGACGCGGTCCGGGCCGGCGTCGGGGCCGCCTCGCTCCCCATCTCGCTCGTGAGCCACGACCTGGCCGCGGGCAGGCTGGTCCACTGGGGCGACGTCGAGGGGCCCGACATCGCGCTCTGGACACTGTACCCCTCCCGCCGGCTGCTCAGCGCCCGCGTCTCGGCGTTCCTCGACCACCTGAAGCAGGCGTTTCCGCAGGGCACGCCGGACGAGTTGGCGTCCTACATCGGCACGTGAGTACGGGCCGGCGCCCCGAAGCCTGCGCGTCATCGAAGGTGCGGCGGGCGTCCTCGATCAGCGGCTCGCGCTCGCGTAATCAGCCCGTGAAGCTCTTCCAGGGTTGGCAGCCAACGTGCGCCAGCCGTCTCGCATGTGGAACGGTACGTCTATATCGTACGACTATTCGCCCATTCACGGATCGCTAGCTTTGGCCTCGTGAGAAGCAGCCAGCTTCCCGGAGGCAGCCATGCAAACCGTATCGAGCGAACCCCGACCGAAGATCCTGGTTCTCGGCGCCACCGGCGGGACGGGCAGGCGGATCGTCGCCCAGGCCCGGCACGCGGCTTCGACGTGACGGCGTTGGTGCGCTCACCTGGGAAGGCAGACGTCCTCCCTGGTGCCAGGCTGGCGGTGGGCGACGCCCGCGACCCGAAGGTGCTGCGAGAGGCTCTGAGGGGGCGGGACGCGGTGGTGAGCGCGCTAGGCACGCCGGCAAGCCCGTTCCGGCAGGTGACGCTCCTGTCCGAGGTCACCCGTACCCTGGTCGACGCCATGAAGGCCGAGGGAGTTGCGCGCCTCGTCGCGATCACGGGAATCGGTGCGGGTGACAGTCGGGGGCACGGCGGCTTCGCTTTCGACCGCCTGATCTTCCCGCTGCTCCTACGCCACGTCTACGCCGACAAGGACCGCCAGGAGGCCATCGTCAGGCGGAGCGGCCTCGACTGGGTGCTCGTCCGTCCCGCCGTCCTGAGCGATAAGGCCGGCCGTGGCGCCGTCCGGGCGCTCACCGACCTGTCAGGCTTCCATGGCGGGAGCATCACCCGCGAGGACGTCGCGCGCTTTGTGCTCGACCAAGTCGATGCCGACGCGTGGCTCGGTCGAACCCCCTTGATCACCTGGTGAGCGCGTATGCGAGCCGACGCCGCCTCAGGCGGCGCGACCGGCCAGGACGACGGCATCGGCGCCGGCGGGCAGGCTGATCGGGCAGGCCGGGTCGGTCACGGCGCGCCAGACCGCCTCGGCCACGTCGAAGGGGCGTGTCACCTCGGTCTCGGGCTGCTGCTGCCATGACGCGAAGACCTTCTGCACCAGGTCGGCATAGGGCTCGGGGAAGCCCCCCGTCATGCGGGACCGTGCGCTCTGCCCGAAGGCCGTCTCCGGCGCCCGTCCGGGGATGACGAGCCTCGCCCGCACGCCGAACGGCTCCAGCTCCAGGGCCAGGGATTCCGTGAAGGCGTTCACCGCGGCCTTGCTCGCCGTGTAGACGGAGAGCAGGTGCAGGGGCTTCTGGGTGACGCTCGAAGAGACGTTCACGACGACGCCAGCCCTGCGCTCCCGGAACTGCGGCAGCACCGCCTGGGTCATGGCGAACGTTCCGAACGTGTTCGTCTCGAAGATCTCGCGCACGACGTCCATCGGCGTGCCTTCAAGTGCGTTCAGCCAGCCGATGCCGGCGTTGTTGACCAGGACGTCGATGGGCCCGGCGGCCTCGACGGCTTGGCGGATGCTCGCCGCGTCGGTGACGTCGAGGGCGAGCACGCGCAGGCGATCGGTGGCGGGCAGGTTCACCTCGCGCGGCGTGCGCATGGTGGCCACCACGTTCCACCCCCGGTCTAGGAAGAGGCGGGCGGTCTCAAACCGAACCCGGACGAGCAGCCGGTGATCAGGACGGTTTGCATGTCGGCTCCAACAAGTTGTGACCGTCGTTGGATAGATCCGGCCTGCGGGACGGGCTACAATCGCACGTCCCGATCTTATTAGCGTCAGTCCGGAAATGGCCGATCCGCTCGCCGATGTCGTCACCCTCCTCCGGCCGAGCGCCGCGTTCTCCAAGTCCGTGAGCGGCTCGGGCCCGTGGCGCGTTCGCCGGGCGGAGCACGGTCGTCCGTTTTACTGCGCCGTCCTTGATGGATCCTGCGGCCTGGCGGTCCGGGGGCGTGACAGGGTGATCCTGGAGCCGGGGGACTTTGTCCTCGTCCCGGCCGCGGACGCGTTCGAGATGTCGAGCCCCACGCCCCCGACCGAAGGCTCCGAGACGATGCCGGTCGAGATGCGGCCCGGCGAGTTCCGGATCGGGCATGAGGATGGGCCGGCGGACGTCCGGCTGCTCGTCGGCTACTGCACCTTCGGCTCGCCCGATGCTGGGCTGCTGGTGTCGCTCCTGCCGAGCCTCGTCGAGGTCCGGGGCCAGACCAGGCTCGCCTCCCTCGTGCACCTCGTCGGCGAGGAGGCGCGCCAGCGCAGGCCCGCGCGCGACCTCATCCTGACGCGGCTGCTGGAGGTCATGCTGATCGAGGCACTGCGCTCCATGAACGGTCCCGCGACGTCGCCGGGCCTCGTGCGGGGGCTCGGCGACGAGCGCCTGGCCGCGGCCCTGCGCAGGATGCACGAGCGACCGACCGCGTCATGGACCGTCGCGCGCATGGCGCAGGAGGCGGGGCTCTCGCGCTCCGTGTTCTTCGAGCGGTTCAGGCGAGCGGTCGGGGTCGCGCCGATGGAGTACCTCCTCGACTGGCGGATGGTCCTGGCGAAGGACCTCCTGCGTCGCGAGGGCGGCGGCGTCGCCGAGGTGGCCGCGCGGGTAGGCTACGGCTCCGCGAGCACGTTCAGCGTGGCGTTCTCCCGCCATGTGGGCCTTCCGCCGGCCGCGTATGCGCGGGAGCGAGGCGTTCGCGAAGTCGCATGACAAGGCGGGCCGCGACCGGACCGGGAACACGCCCAACCGCCACGAGCCGTCGGCCGGCGGTCGCGGGTCAGGCTTGCGACCGCGCCCGGTCGAAGAGCGTCCCGCCTCCGTCGTTGATGACCCCCGGCGTAGCTCGCGCGGAACACCGGCCGACGCAGCCGCTTTGCCATCCGGTCGGGGCATCTCGGGCAAGGGGCGGCGAACATGCGGGAATACGGGGCCTCGTTCGGCATCGGGTTCGTGGCGGGGATGCGCAGCATGTCCGCCTGCGCCGCGCTGACGTGGGCGGCATCGCAGGGCCGGACGCGCGGCGACTTCATCCCCGCCGGTCCGGGCGCGCGGGCTCTTGCCACGACGGCCGCCGCGGCCGAGATGGCCGGCGACAAGATGCCGTTCGCACCCGACCGCCGCATCCCGCCTTCGTTCGCGCTCCGGCTCGCCATCGGCGCGGTCGGTGGCTGGGTCCTGGCCGGCCGGCGTGCCTCGCCCGAGTACGGCGCACTGGCCGGCGTCGCCGGCGCGGTCGCGGGCACGCTCCTCGGGCGAGGCGCCCGGGGCGGGGACTCGCGGACATCTACAGGACGAGCCCGGGGCCTTGCCGAGGACGCCGTCGCCGTCGGCCTCGCCGCTTTGGTGGTCGCATCGGCGGAGACGAAAAGGCACCGGTCATCGCCGTGAGGCGGCCTGGCGCCGGCTCAAGCGTATCGAGCGGCGTCGGCTTACCAAGTGGATCACATCGGCTTCGCGCAGCATGCGTTGGAGCCACATGCTGCGCGTCGCGGGACCCCGAGGGTTGGTCGGTCGCTCAGGCGCCCATGATCGTGGCGGCGATCTCGTTGTGCCGCTCGTCGGCCGCCTTGGCCTCGTCGAGGGAGGTTTGCATCGCTGGCGCCGTTCCGCTCAAGCCGGCCTGCTCGGCGTAGGCGCGGATCGTGCCGAAAGCCGTGATCCAGTAGTGCAGTGCGAGCTGGCCGGTGGCGATGATGCCGAGGTCGCGCGAATCGTCATCGGGCGCCTGCTGGCGGATCTGGCGGCTGACCTCGTAGAGGCCTTCCAGCACCGGGTTCTTCTGCTCGCCGCTGCCGCCCGCCTCCTGCAGGGCCTGGTCGATGCGTTGCGCCCATTGCTGCGAAGTCTGGTTGCCCTGCTCCAGGGCCGCCTTGAGGTCGGGATGGTGGGCGTCGTGCCGGATCTCGTCGGTGGCCTGCGCGGCGACCTTGCCGCCGTTCTTCATGGCAGCGAGCTCTTGGGCCACGAGCGTCTTGAGAGCGTCGTTGTTCATCGTCGTCCTCCGGGTGGGAGCGTCGACGCAGGATGCGGCCGACACCACGGAGAACGCCCAAAAAGCAAGCTGCACCTCGTGTGCGACGATAAATGTCAGTTGCTTTATGATAACCGGCTGAATTCAGCCAGGTATTGGTTGGGATTGGCGCTTGCACTTACCATCAAGATCAGAAAAGCATTAGAATTCAAACAACCAGGCTGGCCGTTGAGCGCGGCCATTGCTGGGACAGTGTAAGTCAGAGATAGGCATGACCCGGCGCTTCCGTCGCACGAACAGCGTGCGGTAGACGTCCGACGTCGAACGGTCGAGCGGCCGTAGCTCCAACGCTGCGGGAAGGGTCGCTTTGGGCGCCGGGGAAGGCGCTGCCAACATTTCAGGGCTGATGACCACGGTGGCGATGTGGCCCGCGGGCACCGCCGAGTAGCCGTCAGGCAAGGTCGTGGCGGTCGGGATGGGCTGCATCGGCCCCTACGGCAAGTGGATGAGCGACCGCGGTCAAAGCGGGACCGGAGCGTCCGTCGAGAACATCTGGATGGGATGACTACCTCGGTCCCGCAACGGCCCGGTCGGGGTCGGAAGCGGCGGTTCGCTGCGCTAATCGGCGGTGGCGGGCCGCGGCTCGCTTCGCGCCCTCCGGTGGGTGAAGCCGACCAACGAAGTCACGGCCAGCATCATGCCCGCGACGGCCGCCAGGGTCACCGGGAGGGACGCCACTGTCAGGACCGCGCTGGCCAGGATGATGCCGACCGAGTTCGCCGTGCGCAGGAGGGCGAACGCCTCGGCACGCCTGTGCGCCGGGGCGAGCGCGTCGAACACGAGCGAGTAGTAGGTACCCAGGGGTGCCAGGACGAAGCCCATCAGCACGGCGCCGGCCACGGTCAGGGCGAGGGACGCATCGAGGGCCGCGAGCAGCGAGCCGACCGTCATCACCGACAACTGGGCCAGGACGGATGTGCGGGAAGCCTTCAGATTCCGGACGCTGACCCACACGCCGCCCGCCACGGAGGCCAGGCACAGGGGGACCGTGAACAGGATGGCCATCGCCGGTTCGTGGCCGAAGCTCAGCGCGAGGGCGACGGCCCCGATCTCGATGGCCGCCACCGCGGCGCCGCCCGCGGTCGCGCACAGCAGCCAAAGCAGCATGGGAGCGCTGACGACCGAACCACCGGTCTCCGGCGCGTCACCGGCGCATGCCTCTCCTGCGGAGGGAACCAGGAGAGCCGGAACGGCGCCCAGCACCGCGATGGTGGCAACCGCGAAGGCTGGGGAGACAGTGCCCACCACCGACGCCAGGACCGGGGCCAGCACGAAGGTCACCTCGTTGAGCGTGGCCGCGATCCCGAGGGCGCGCGGCAACCGAGCCTCGGGCGTCAACCGGTTGAGCGTGGAGCGCAGGTACCCGTAGGCCGCGCCGTTGACCGATCCCGAGACCGCCGCGCAGGCGACGAGCCACGGCAGCGCCACCTCGCGCGAGACCAGGACGGCCATGCAGCCTAGCGCGAGCGTGCGGATGCCGACCAGGATCCTGAGGAACGCCGCCGCGCGCATGGCCGTGCCGAGCCGGGCGACGGGCACGGCGCCGACGACCTGCGCGAGCGTCATGGCAAGGACAATGGCTGCCCCGCCGCTGGCGTCCCCGGTCAGGCCCAGTGCGACCAGCGAGAACGCGACCGGAGCTGCCGCCTGCAGGACGCCCATGGCGGCGGCGGAGACGAACCAGCGCAGGAGGGCCAGGCCGTCCGGCGGCGTCTGGGTGGCGATGGCGTCGGCGCGGGAGACGGGGGCGTGAAGTCGTTCGGTCATCGAGAGCCGGGATGCCGCGGCACCATGAACGTATTTCCTTTCCGGCGCCGCGAAGCGTTGCCGAGGGCGGGACAAGCGAGGGCGCCGCGAACCGGTCGCGGCGCTCTTGTCGTTAGGTCCGGTTGCCGGACGAGGCTACGCTGCCTGTCGGGCCGCAAGAGGTTGCGCCTTCGGGAACCGCCCGAGGGCATCCGGATGGCCGAGGGCGTTCGAGAGCGCGAGCGCGCCGTTGCCCAACAGGGCCTGCGCGGCGAGCGCCAGGGCCCAGAACGCCGGGTACTCCCAGCCGCCCTTGGTGAACAGCCAGCCGTTGCCGGAGTGGGCCCAGGTCGCGCCGAGCAGGACCGGGAGCGCGGCGAGCGCGGCGTAGCGGGTCTGCAGGCCCAGGACCAGCATCAGCCCGGTCACGGCCTCGACGGCCATGACGGCCCAGGCGAGCGGGCCGGGCAGGCCGAGCTTGTCGAAGAACGCCGAGGCCCCGTCCATGCCGAAGACGAAGGGTTTGAGATACGGGCCGTGGGCGATGAGGGCGAAGCCGAGCGTCACGCGGAGCAGCGTCGTGCCGTAGGCGGCGGGGGTTTGGGTCATGTCTCGGCTCCCGATGGAGAATTGTCTCGCTTGCGCACCGTCATGATGTACCCTGTGCTCTGACGCATGGGGAGTTGCGAGTTTGCCGATATCATCCGCGGAAATGCACAGGGGCGACTGGGACGACCTTCGCTACGTGCTGGCCGTCGCGCAGGCCGGGTCGCTCGCGGCCGCGGCGCGCGCCCTGGGGGTCAACCACTCGACGGTGCTCCGCCGCCTCGGCGCCTACGAGACCCGCCTGGGCGTGCGGCTGTTCGACCGCCATCCCTGGGGCTACGTCCCGACGGCGGCCGGCGAGGAGATGGTGCGGGGCCTCGCCGCCGTCGACGGGGTCATCCACGACGTCGAGCGCCGCGCGGCCGGGCTCGACCGCAGGCTCACCGGCACGGTGCGCCTTTCGACCACGGACACGCTCGTCGCCTCGGTCCTGCCGCGGGCGCTGGCATCGGTGCGGGCGGCGCACCCCGGCATCACGCTGGAGGTGTCGACCGCGAACGCCTTCGCCGTCCTAACCCGGCGCGAGGCGGACATCGCGCTGCGGCCGACCCCCAAGTCGCCGCCCGAGAGCCTGATCGGCCGGCAACTCGCGGTCGTCCCCTACGCGGTCTACGGTGCGCCGGCCTATCTGGACGGACGCCCGCCGGACACCGCCCTCGCGGACCACGCGTGGCTCCGGCCCGACGCCTCTCTGCAAGACACCGCCGCCGCCCGATGGCTGCGGGCAAACCTGCTGGACTGCGAGCCGGTGCTCCGGGCCGACACGTTCGTCGCCCTGCGCGACCTGGCGCGCGCGGGCATCGGCCTCGCCCTGCTCCCCTGCTACCTCGGCGAGGCCTCCGAGGGACTCGTGCGCCTGCCGGGCAGCGACGTCCTCGACCTCGCCTCGACGCTCTGGGTGCTGACCCACGAGGACCTGCGCCGGGTCGCGCGGGTCGATGCCGTGGTGACGGCGCTGGTCGAGGGCCTCGCGACCGCCCGCTGGTCGCCTTGAGCGGGCGCCGCCGTGTCTACTGGGAGGTGGAAAGCTTCATCGTCACCAGGCCGCAGACGATGAGCGCCGCGGCGAGAATGCGCATGGGGCTCGCCTGCTCGCCCAGCACGGCGATGCCGACGACGAAGGCGCCCACCGCGCCGATGCCGGTCCAGATGGTGTAGGCCGTGCCCAAGGGCAGCGTGCGCATGGCTACCGCGAGCAGCCAGAAGCTGCCGACCATGCCCGCCGCCATGACGAGCGTCGGACCAATCTGGGTGAAGCCCTCGGACTGCTTCATGGCGTAGGCCCAGACGATTTCCAGGAAACCTGCGCCGACGAGATAGATCCAGGCCATGCGGCCCTCCTAAGAGAGCCGGGCCGACCCGGACATTGCTTCCCACGATGGGCGGGGTCGTTCCCCGTCGCCTGCGTATGCGGCGATGGCCAGGGAATACGACATCCACTCCCCAGTCAAGCGTTCCTGGCCGCGATCAGCTGGCCTTTCGGGCGTAGCGACCCTCGTCCTGCGGCTCGAAGTACCGTCCGTGGAAGACGCGGACATCCATCTTCTTCTTCAGCGTGCCCGCCGTCAGGGGTTCCTTGTGCAAGGTGGCGCCGCGCAGCGTCGCGGCCCTGAGCTCCGGCAGGATCTCGGTCGGCGTTAGGGGACCGCGCTCGGCGAGGAGCTCGGCTATCTCTTGCATGACACGGTCCCTGAACTCCTCGGCACGGAAGCGGTCGAGCTGGTACTCGACCTTCGCTAGGCGCGCCTGGACGCGACCGCTCCCGGCCTCGGCGGCCTCGGCGCGGGCGAGCAGGGCCACGTTCTCGGCCTGGAGGGTCTCGATCATGCCGAGCAGGTGCTCGCGGTCCTGATTCTCGTCGGCGGCGTCGGCCTCGGCGGCGGCACGCTCGCGGGCGAACGCCTGGGTGGCCTCGCGCTTGGCCTGCTTCCAGAGTTCCATGGCGAGCGCCTGCCCCTTTTCCTTCATGCCCTTGGTCATGTCGGTGGGTTCGAGCTTGGGGTCGTAGCTGCGCTTCTTCCGCCAGGCGCGCAGGTGCTTGCAAACCTCGCGGGGGGAACCGCCGGTTGGGATGGCCTCGCGCACCTTGCGCAGGCTGGGCCGCTCGCCGTTGGCGAGCAGCCTGTCGGCGACGAGGAAGACGGTGAACTCGGACGGCATGGGCGGTCCCCTGGGGTGGCGGGGAGCATGCCTGCACGAAGTTAAGCGGGCGCTGAAATCGGCCCTGCGGGGGCGCGGATTCGCGACTCCGCGGTCGGGTATCAGGTAGCGTGACCCGATACCCTGTTCGCGCGGCATCCAGAGCAATGGCTTGGCGCAGTTCAGGACGACTGCGCGGCCCCGAGCGTGCATCGTCGCTTCTAGGTTGTGGGTCACCTCACCGAGGCACTGGAACAAAAGGGGCTCAAATGCCTTGACTGGCGAACTTGGCCTTGGGGGGCTGGCGCATGTGGTCGGACAAGGAAACCGCGCGGGATTTCCTCAACTTCCATGCCGTCGCGGCGACCGCCGCCGAGATGATCGTTCAGGCCGAGGGGCAGGCGCTGTCGCTCGGGGTATCGGGTGGATGGGGCGCCGGTAAGTCCTCCATGGTCAAGCTCCTCCGGGCCGAGCTTGACGGCCGGGAGGGTCGGGACTTCGCGTTCGTCGAGTTCAACGCCTGGCTTTACCAGGGCTACGACGATGCCCGGTCGGCGCTGATGGAGGTCATCGGCACCAAGCTCCTGGAGTACGCCGAGGAGCACGAGAAGCCGACCACCCACATCCTTGAATTCCTCGGTCGTGTCCGCTGGGCACGCGCGGCGGGTCTGGCCGCCGGGGTGGCCGGCTCCGTCGCGGTCGGCATGCCGTTGCCCGGCGTCCTCGGGGGGCTCTGGGACGCGTTTCGCGGTCTGACGGACGGCGACGTCACGAAGGAGGATGTCGACGCGGCCAAGGCGGCGGGCAAGGAGGCGGCGGACACGGGCAAGGGGCTCGTCGGCGACAAGAAGGAGCGGCCTTCGCCACCGAAGCAGATCCAGGAGTTGCGCGACCACTTCGAGGCGACCCTGGAGGAGCTTGGCGTCACGCTCGTGGTGCTCATCGACGACCTGGACCGCTGCCTGCCAGCGACCGCCATCGCGACCTTGGAGGCGGTCCGCCTATTCCTCTTCCTTGAGGGCACGGCCTTCGTCATCGCGGCGGACGATCGCATGATCCGGAACGCGGTGCGCGCCCACTTCAACTTCGACGTGGCGCTCGATGACGACCTCATCACGAGCTACTTCGATAAGCTGATCCAGGTCCCGATCCGGGTGCCGCCGCTCGGGACCCAAGACGTGCGCGCCTACCTGATGCTCCTGTTCATCGAGAACAGCGGGCTTGAGGCGGAACGGCGCGACGAGCTCCGGACGGCGATCTGCGCACGGCTCGGACAGACTTGGCAGGGCAAGCGCGTCGACGCGGCCTTCGTTAAGACCCTCATCCAGGACTGCCCCGACGCCCTGGCCGCCCGTTTCGACCTCGCGGACCGCCTCGCGCCGACGATGGCGACGGCGGAGCGCATCTCGGGCAATCCGCGCCTGATCAAGCGCTTCCTCAATACGCTTTCGATCCGGATGTCGATTGCTCGGAGGCAGGGCGTCACGGTGGACGAACAGGTCCTGGCGAAGATGCTGCTGTTCGAGCGGTGCGGGCAGAAGGACGCCTACGCAAGCATCCTGAAGGCGGTGGCGGCGCACGACGAGGGCAAGCCGGCGTTCCTGGCACCCTGGGAAGAGGCCGCGCGAAAGGGAGAGCAGCCGCCGGGCTTGAGGCCCGAGTTCAACGGCGACTTCGCCAAGGGATGGCTGGCGCTCGATCCCCCACTTGCCGACCTCGACCTCCGAGCCGTCGTGTACGTGAGCCGCGACCACCTGCCGGTCATCACGCCGAACGACGAGATGTCGTCCGAGGCCGCAGCGCTACTCGCCGGGGTGCTCGCGATTAGGTCCGGCATCAGCGAGCAACTCGTCACCCAGCTTCGCGGCCTGCCTCACCGGGAGACCGCCCAGATCATGGAACGGGTGCTCGGCAAGGCTCGACAGGTTCAGGAATGGGGGACCCCGCCCATCTTGCACGCCGCCCTGACGATCGCGGCCGTCGACCCGGATCACGGCTCGACGTTCGCCCGTTTCCTGCGCGACGTGCCGCCGGCGCAGCTTACGGCCCCCATCGTGCCGATCCTGTCCGACAAGCCCTGGGCCGCAACGGTCCTGTCGCATTGGGCCGAGCAGGACGACACGCCGGCACCTGTCAAGCGTGCGATTTCGGCTGGCTCGCGACGGGGGCGCTGACTGATGGGCACCTCCTCGTCGAGCACTGGTCCGGGCGGCGGGGTGCCCATGGTGCCCCCCTGGGTTCCCCCTCTGCCGCCGCTGCTCCCGCCCTTGCCGCCCGAGGCGCCGCCCGACGCTGCGCCGGACGAGAGCCCCGCACCCCCGGCGCAGGACGTCCCGCAGCCGCTCCCGCCGGCCCCACCCAATCAATTTGCGCCACCGCGACGCTTCTCGGCGGCGCGCACGAGCCTGGGGCACTTCGCCCGCTCGGGTTCTCGGGACGACCTGCGCCGCGGGCTTGGGCATTACAGCCGGACCGGGCTAGGCGGATCGACGGCCGCGACCCGCCGGATGGGCGGAACGGTGGTCACCGCCGGCGGCCTCTACGGCGTCCTGGATGCCCTGCGCTCCGGCACCCGGCCGCCCGTGGACCTTGGGCTGGATGCCTCGGAGCTTCGCGGCCGCCCTGCCACCGAAGTCGCCGACCGGATCGCCAACGCCCTTAGGCCTTCGGACGGAACGCAGGACACCGAGGCTGCTAGAGACGCGATTTCCCGCGCGCTCTCCGACCTCATCGCGGCGGAGCCGGACGCCGACCTGCTGGCGCTTTCGCCGGAGCAGATCGGGGTGGTGGTCGAGGGGTACGTGGCCCACGACCTCTGCCACCGGGTCGAGCTCGACGTCGGTAAGGCGGTCCACGACAAGGCCCCCGATCCCGCGACCGCCACGAGCCGGCTCGAACAGATCAAGGACTACGTCCGGCAGGAAGTGGCGCGCCGCTTCCGCGCGCGGTCCGACCGGGGGCAGCGCCTCAGCCGCCAGGGGGCCGCGACGCTCGCCGCCAGCGTGTTGCGCGACACCTTCGAGGTCTTCGAGAGCTACCTGCGATGAGAGTGACGTGCGTTCCGGCAGGCGTCGCCGCGACAACGCCCTCCGACCTCCGCTACGTCCTCTACGGGACGCCTCCGGCCGCAGACGTCGGCTCCGTGGCCACCGCCCTGATCCCGACGGTACGTCGTCTCGGCCTGGCGCCTTCGGCCCGGGCATGGGATTTCCTGTCGGTCGCACTCTCCGTCATCGCGGCCGATGAAGGGTGCTCCCGCAGCTCCAGCCCGGACGGGTGGACCCGAAGCATCGACTTGTCGGTTGCCCTGATGGACCCGGTGTTCTGGCACGCGCGCCGGGAGATCCTCCAAGACGCCCTCGGCTTCCTCTCGACCGACCGCTGGAGAATCGAGTTCGTCGGGGGCGGGTTGCAGCCAGCGCCGCCGCCCCAGGTCATGCCGCGGCCGGAGGAGTGCGTCTGCCTCCTTTCCGGCGGCCTCGACAGCCTCATCGGGGCGCTCGACCTCAGGGCTGAAGGGCGGCGGGCGCTGCTCGTCAGCCAGATCGCCAAGGGCGACAAGCAGACCCAGCGCGAGCTGGGGCACATGATCGCCGGCGATGGGATGCACCTGCAGCTCAACCACAATGCCAGGCCGCCGGCCGGCTTTTCGGACCGGTCGCAGCGGGCCCGCTCGATCATCTTCATCGCCTACGGCGTCCTTGCCGCGACCTGCCTCGCGACCTACCGGGACGGTCAGACCGTCGACCTGTACGTTCCCGAGAACGGCTTCATCAGCCTGAACGTGCCGTTGACGCCGCTGCGTATGGCGAGCCACAGCACGCGGACCACCCACCCGGTGTTCATGCGCCGTCTGCAGGACCTGATCGACGCCGCCGACCTCCGGGTCCGCCTGGTGAACCCGTACATCCTGAAGACCAAGGGGGAGATGCTGTCCGGCTGCGCCGATCGCGCCTTCCTGCTGAGCCACGCGGGCGAGACCACGAGCTGCGGCCGCTACGCCCGAACCGCCTTCACCCAGTGCGGGCGATGCGTGCCCTGCCTCATCCGGCGCGCCTCGTTCCACGCGGCCGGCATTACGGACGCGACGCTCGCCTACAAGTACGACATCTCGCTCCCGGGCCGGAAGCACCGCGACTTCGAGGACGTCAGGGCCGCGGCCATGGCCGTCGGAAGGGTCGAGGCATCGGGCCTCAAGGATTGGCTCGGGGGCGCCCTCAATGCGGCCCAACTCGGTGCCGATACCGCGCCGTACGAGGACGTCGCCAGGCGTGGCATCGGTGAGCTCGGCTCCTTCCTGAGAGGGGTCGGCGTGATCCGATAGGTCTCCGGGCGGCTGTCGGTTAGCCGAGGCACCCGCTTGATCGACCTTCACTGCCACATCGACCTCTACCCGGACCCGGCGGCAGTGCTGGACGAGGCCGAGAAACGCGGCGCCTTCGTTCTGGCCGTCACCACGACGCCGCTCGCGTTCCAGGGCAACATGGATCTCGTCGCGGGCCGCCAGCGCATCAGGGTCGCGCTTGGGCTCCATCCCGAACTGGTTGCCGAGCGTCACGCCGAGATCGACCTCTTTCTCGACCTGCTGCCGCGAACCGCCTACGTCGGCGAGGTCGGCCTCGATGGCAGCCCAAGGAACCGGGCCAGCTTCGGCCGACAGGAGCGGGTCTTCGCGAGGATCGTCGAGGAGTGCGCCCGCCTGGGTGGGCGCGTGCTGAGCATACACTCCCGACGCGCCGCAGGCTGCGTTTTGGACATCCTCGGCTCGGCTCCGGCCTGCGGGGTTCCGGTCCTGCACTGGTTCAGCGGAACCTCGCGCGAACTCGAACGTGCCGTCGCGGCCGGCTGCTGGTTCAGCGTCGGGCCACTCATGCTCGCCACCCCTGCGGGCCTGCGCCTCGTGTCCGCTATGCCTGCCGACAAAGTGCTGACCGAGACCGACGCACCCTTTGCCCAGGTCGCGGGAGTTCCGCTCATGCCGTGGGACGTCCTGGACGCGGAAGCCGTGTTGGCAGGGCTCTGGGGTATCGCCGAGGAAGAGACGCGCCACCGGTTGCGTCGGAACCTTCTTCGCCTGGCGAAACGCGCGACCGAGATGTCGGTCGAACCACGAACCGCGCCCCACGCCAACGAAAGTCGCTTGCGCGCTGGGTAGCAAGTAGCGCTATCCGATACCCCGCCGCCGAGGCGCGTTTCGGATCCCGGCTCGGTGAATCGGAACGGCCCTCGGCCCCGTCCCGGCGGTGCGCCCTTGTGGATCCCGGCACCACGGCCTTGCGCGGGCTCCCGGACCGGGACAGGTTCGCTGCCCCCTCTGGAGACACCGTCATGAAACCCGTCGGCCAGCACCCCACCCACTGATCGCAGGAGTGCCGCCACGGCCGAGCCTCCCTACCCGCGAGGCTCCGATGCCATCCAGAATCCTTTGGTCGAGCGACCACCATTTCGGCCACCGGGCCATCCTCGACGAGCGGATGTCCCTCCGACGTCCGTTCGCCTCCATCGAGGAGCACGACGAGACGCTGATCGCGAACTGGAACGCCGCGGTGCGCCTCGACGACACCGTCTGGCACCTCGGCGACTTCTGCTACCGCTGCAGCGAAGATTACGCCCGCTCCGTCTTCGCCCGCCTCAGGGGACGCCGCCGCTTCCTCGTCCGCGGGAACCACGACAGGATCGGCGCGCGCCTGCCCTGGGACGATGTCGTCGACGTCGCCCGGGTGGTCGTCCAGCAACCGGACGGCACGCCCCAGGGCGTCTGGCTGAGCCACTACGCCCATCGCGTCTGGCCCGGGGCAAGCCCGGGCGGGTGCAGAGGTCAGGCCCGCGCGGCGACCGCCTCGACGATGCGCTCGACCGTCGGGCTCACCCTGCCGAGCACCCACCCGTTGCGGTGCCCGGTCAGCACGCAGCCGATCGCCGCCCGGATCCGCTCGATGCGGTCGCGCGGCGTGTCCCTGTCCGTGAAGGGTCGGAGCAGGTCGGCGTCGTCCTGGCGGATGCCCCGTCCGCCGAGGCGGGCGACGAGGGACGCGACTTCCTCGTCCGTGGCACGGGGCAGCCCCGTGCGGAGGAAGGCCTCGATGTCGGCGATGTCGATGGTGCGCATAGGAAGGCTCCTGCCCGGCGCGGCGGCCGGTGCGATCGTTGGGAGCCCTCAAGGGGATGCGGGAGGCTGACCGGCCGGAGCCGGTCCCCTATGCCAGGAGGATGCCCCCGCGCGGGGCGCGCCGCAAGGGCCGGGTCTGTCCGGTGAGCGGACACACCCGAGGGGAGGGGGCTCATCGCCGGGGCTTCCTCTCCGCCTTGGGCTTCCTCGGCCGGCCCGGCCCGCGCACGACGGGCTCGGGATCCGGCGTGGGATCGGGCGCCTCGACCGGCGGTGCCGCCCGCAGCATCCGCTCGACGACAGGACGCTCGCGCTCGTATGTGTCGAGCACGTGCCGGACCCACGCAGCCATGCCCTTGGCCTTCAGCGGGAAGCGCTGCGCCCGGGCGTAGACCCTTCGCGTGATGTCCTCGATCCGCGCCTCCTCGGTGTCCTTGCCCGAGCTATGCGCGAGGATGGCGCTGCCGGCGCCGCCGAGCTCCTCGTCCGCGAGGTAGGATGAGAGCGTCCGGCGGGCATCGTGCGGGGTCCAATGCCGGACCCCGACAAGCCTCAGCCAGTCCCGCTTGCGGACGGTGACGGCGCCCTTCTTGCCCGCCTTCGTCTTTCCCTGGAGGCGGTAGAGGAGCTGGTTCAGGCCATCGGAGGTGACGTGCTTGCCGGCCGCCCGGCTCGGGAATAGCCAGTTGCTGTCGTTGTCCCGCTCGAACCTGGCGAAGATTGCCAATGCCTCGGGCGGGATCGGGAGGCCGTGCGGGCGGGCCGCGCTCGTGCCGCCCTTCATCTCCTCGCCGGTCCAAGTCCAGGCAAGCCAGCCCGGGTGGTCGGGCACGGGGATGACGCCATCCCGCCGGGTCCCGCCAAGCGCGCCGGTCCGCTGCGCGGTCAGGACGACGGCCCACAGGGCTGCGATCGTCCCCGGGGTGGTCTCCTGGTCCGTGCCGCCGAGCGCCCGGCAGTGCTCGGCAACGAGGATCGTCCGGACGAGCTCCGTAACCGTCGGCGTGTGCTCGCGCGTTTGCGCCTTGTACCGGACCTTCGCGCGGTTGGACCACCACGGGACATCCTGCTCCGTCCAGCCGCAGAGCCCGGAGTGATCGCTGTGACCCCAATCGAGCGCCGCGCGGGCGTTCGCCATCGCCCGGGATGCCGTGCTCGGAGCCTGGTTCCGAACCAGGGCGTCCCGGACGCGCTCGAAGTCCGCGAGCGTGACGTCGGAGACCGGCGTCTCCGCGATCTCGGCGAACTCGGGCAGGCGAAGGGCGCGCTCGTACTGGCTGTCCCAACCCTCGCGAAGGGTCGGAAGGTGATGCTCAAGGAACAGGTCGACGAGGTCGCGCCATTCCCACGGACCATCGCGCCGACGGTCCGCCTCGGTTCGCTCCGGCCGGCGAGGCTCGAACGGGGGGTAGGCGAGCTCGACCGCCTCGGGCAGGGACGTGCCCTCGCCGAGGGACCGCTCGAAGATCTCGGCGTCGAACTTCGGGTCGAACCCGGCGGCGAAGTCCAGGCGCGCGCGGGCCGCGGCGATCCGCGCGGCCTGTAGGTCCATCACGTCGGTGCCTCCGAGCCGGATCGTCCCCCGGCGGTGGCGCAGGTACCAGGTGCCGCTGGCCTTCGTGACACGCAGCGTCAGGCCGGTCGCGTCCTTGGCCGTGTCGGCGAACTCGATGCCGCGGCCCGGGACCCGTCCCTCGTCGATCAGCCGCATCGCCCGCGCCACGGCATCGGCCGTGAGATGGACGCGCTCGCGCTCGTAGCCGCCTCGCTCCTTCGCCTTCGCCACCGTGTCCTCCGCATGGGATACAACGGGGATACAACACGGCCCCGGAGGTCGCGGCAACGCAGCGGACTGCGCAGGGGCACAAGAAATTCTTGCAACATGAAGAAGTTAGTCGAAGTGGTTAACAGGCTTCGCGGGTGCTCGGAAACCCGCCTCTAAAGCTTCCCAAGCTGAATGTCGTCGGTTCGATCCCGATCGCCCGCTCCATCCAAACCGTTGAAGCGTCAGCTTTCTTGACGGTCTGCAGCTGATATCGCGGACCCCATGTTCGTTCAGGCGCTGTTCTTCAGCGCTCGATGGGCAAGTCGCAGCTCCGCCACAGTTTGCGATTTCCCGACCGCACCACGCGAGTAGCGGACCGTAGTCTTCGCATCGGTGTGGGCAGCGATGGCTCGGATCGCGTCGAGATCGGCTCCTGCATCCTCGGCTTCGGTGATGGCGCCTGCCCGCGCATCCATGTTCCAGATGTGATCCGGAATGCCGGCCGCCCGGGCCACCTTGCGCCACTCGCGCTGAAAGGCGTCTCCGGCGTGGGGACGACCTTGCTGTTCATCAATGATGAGCGGACCGACGCGCTGCTCGAACGGGATCTGGGCGGCGATCTTCTGGACATGTGGGCAGAGGGAGAAATCGTGCGCGATCATCGCGCCGGTCTTCGTTGTCGCCTTGCGGGTCACCCCGTCGAGCACCAAGCCCGCCCAGGTTAGGCCATTCACTCAGCGCCGGCCGTTGAGCACGATGCCGGTCCGCGCTTCCCCCTCCGGGATCGGCTCCCACTCGCCCACCACATCCTTCTGCCGCATGACGGCATCGAACTGGATCGCGGTCGCGAGCGCCAGGGAGATGCGCCCCATCTCGATCGCCTTCGGGATGAAGGCCCCGACATGGTCGAGGTCGAGAGTGGTGCGGCGCCGAGCCGGCTGCGGGAAGCGGACGTCGGCGAGGATATCCCGGACCCGGGCGCAGTCATCAAGTCGGCCGCCACGCCGTAGGAGAACAGCTCGCGGAGCTTCTTCATAAGGCCCCAGGCGCGTCGGATACGCTCGGGCCGGCCGGGCGCCTTGGGTTTCTTCGCCGCATCGTACCAGCGCCAGAGATCGGCGAGCTTCACGCACGGCACCAGCCGATCGCCGACGGTCCTCTCGATCAGCCCGAGCACATGAGCATCCTTCTCCCGGGTGGTGTGCTCGAGCCGGCGGTCGAACGGGCTCTCCGGGTCGGTCTGGTAGCGCCGCGACAGGCTACGGATCGAGCTGTCGAATCGGTTCGGATCCCGCAAGTGACCGGACGACCATTCCAGCATCTCGGCCTGGAGCCGGAGGCATGCCGCGGAGAGTAGCGGCGCGTCTTCGGGCTCGTCGAGGCGGTAGGGGAGGCGGACCGTCTTCGGCTCGTAGCCACGTTTCACGAGGTCGGCGCGAGCCGCCCACATGGGCACGTCAGGCCCGCTCTTCCGCGCTTTGCGCTTCAGGCCCGGTGTCGGGAATTCAGAAGGCATCGAGGTTCTCCACTCCGTCGGGCGCCATTGGCTCGACGGTGGAGGACCGTAGCGCCTCAGGAAGTAGGCCTGCACTGCCGGCCACGGGCGGCCGCCCATCAGCGGGTCGACTTTCGGTAGGCCGTCGCGCTCCAGGATCTTCGCCTTCGCTGCCCACTCGGTCGGGCTCTGGCTGAGGCGCCGGGCCACCTCGGCCTCGCATGGAAAGAGGCCCTGGTTGCGGGGGGATGGGCGCGGCATGGTCAGGATCGCTCACATCTTTCGGAAGCCCGCTGGAACGTATCGGGCGTTAAATTGTAGTTCGGGCAGATGAGGCGCGCGCGAGCAGCGCCCAACACCTCAAACCCGAAAGCTGCACGGTCATGTTTTGCTGATCAGCCCCCACGAGGTGGCCCGAGTGGAATGTTAGTGGACCGTGGGCCTTTCCACCACGGGTAGCTTGGCCGGCGGAGCCGGTCGGGCGAGCGCAGCCGGCCAAGCGGTTAAAGCTGGCACGAACACCTCCGGGGCCAGCGGGCGGTCGCCGAGCGAAGCGTGCGGCCGAACCCCATTATAGTGTCTCCTCCAGCTCTCGATCAGGATCTGCGCCTCCCGTAGAGAGTAGAAGATCTCCCCGTTCAGCAATTCGTCCCGTAGCCTCGCGTTGAAGCTCTCGATGTAGCCGTTCTCCCACGGTGATCCAGGCGTGATGTAGGCTGTCTTTGCGCCCACGGCGGTGATCCACTTCTGCACAGATTGAGCGATGAACTCCGGTCCATTGTCAGAGCGAACGTGCGCAGGCACGCCGCGCAGAATGAACAAGTCCGAGAGCACATCGACCACGTCCGGTGCCTTGAGCTTGCGCGCTACCCGGATCGCCAGGCACTCGCGGGTGAACTCGTCGATGACGTTCAGCAGGCGGACCTTGCGACCGTCATGCGTGCGCGCCTCGACGAAGTCGTAGGACCAGACGTGGTTGCGGTGCTCGGGCCGCAGCCGGACACAGGAGCCATCCCCGTCCCACAGCCGGCCCTTCTTGGGCTGACGGGCCGGTACCTTCAGCCCCTCCTGCCGCCACAGCCGCTCCACCCGCTTGTCGTTGACCAGCCAGCCCGCCGCCCGCAGCAGGGCGGCGATCTTGCGGTAGCCGTAGCGGCCGTACCGGCGCGCCAACTCGACCAGGTCGGCCAGCAGCGCCGCCTCGTCGTCTCTCCCACGCGGCACCTTGCGCTGCGTCGAGCGATGCTGTCCGAGTGCACGACAGGCGCGCCGGCGCGCGGGGCTCAGAAGTTTCCCCGGGCGGCCTCCTGCAGGATCAGCTTGTCGAGCGTGAGATCCGCGATCGCCTTGCGCAGCCGCTGGTTCACGGT
>NZ_JACWCT010000187.1 GCF_016613415.1 Methylobacterium ajmalii
AGGCTCACGACCGATCGGCGTTTCCACCTGATCGTGTGAGCACCGAAACGTCAGACCAGCATCATCCTACTCACGACCGGTTCCCAAGGAACCGACCCGCAGGGACGACGCCGTCCACGCTTCTCTTTCTCAGATGAACTTGTCAAAGAGCCGATCCGGTCGAAGCTGGATCTCGACCTTACCGGAAACGAAAAGCAGCGCCGGGTTGCCCTGGCCCTTGCTCGCTCGTCTCGGGGGAGGTTCGGCAGGGCGGCCAGTTCGTCGGCGCCCCGTCGGTGAGCGGCTGTCTAAGGGTAGCCGGCTCGACTGTCAACACGTCGGGATCCGGGCGAGCGGGCATCGCCGCCCGCCGGCACCCTCATGGACTGGCAAAGGTGTGTCCCGATCGGAGATGGGACGGGCGCGTGGAGCGTCAAGCGTCGGTCGGCGGCCGCGTCGGCGGGGGTCTCGCGGCGCGTGGCCCGGCGGGCGGGCAAGGCCTATGACGGTCCTCGCGCCCCGGAGCGGCCGGGCGAGGAGGATGGGCATGAGATCGATGACGCTGGCGACCCTGCTGCTCGGCCTCGGCCCGGCTTTCGCCGGAGAGGGGGTCCGGGTGGCGCTGCCGACCGTCGATTACGCCAACACGCGCTACTCGCGCCTCGACCGGATCACACCGGACAATGTCGGACGGCTGAAGGTGGCCTGGACCTACTCGACGGGCGTGCTGCGCGGGCACGAGGGCGCGCCGCTCGTCGTCGGCCACATCATGTATGTGCACACGCCGTTCCCCAACACGGTGACGGCCCTCGACCTGAACCAGGACGGCAGGATCCTGTGGCGCTACGCGCCGCGGCAGGATTCGGCGGTGGTCGCGGTGATGTGCTGCGACACGGTCCATCGCGGCCTCGCCTATAAGGACGGGCGGGTGTTCCTGCAGCTCGCCGACACCACCGTCGTGGCGCTCGAGGCCGAGACCGGGCGGGTGCTGTGGTCGGTCAAGAACGGCGATCCGGCCCGGGGCGAGACCAACACCGCGGCGGTGATGCCGGTGCGGGACGCCGTGATCGTCGGTCTGTCGGGCGGCGAGTACGGCGCGCGCTGCCACGTCACCGCCTACGACCAGGCGACGGGGCGGCGGCTCTGGCGCGCCTACGCCACCGGGCCGGATGCCGAGATGCTGGTCGATCCCGCGAAGACGACGGAGCTCGGGCGCCCGGTCGGCCCCGATTCGTCGTTGAAGAGCTGGGAGGGCGAGCAGTGGAAGACCGGCGGCGGCTGCGCCTGGGGCTGGTTCTCGTACGATCCCGGCCTCGACCTCGTCTATTACGGCACCGGCAACCCCTCGACCTGGAACCCGGCGCAGCGGCCGGGCGACAACCGCTGGGCGATGGCGATCGTCGCCCGCGACGCGACCACCGGCGTGGCGCGCTGGGTCTACCAGATGACGCCGCACGACCAGTGGGACTACGACGGCGTCAACGAGATGATCCTGACCGACCAGGAGGTCGAGGGGCAGAGGCGCCGGCTCCTCACCCATTTCGACCGCAACGGCTTCGGCTACACCCTCGACCGGGCGACCGGCGCGCTGCTGGTGGCCCAAAAGTTCGATCCGAGCGTGAACTGGGCCAAGCGCATCGAGCTCGACCCCGCCTCGCCGGCCTATGGCCGCCCGGTGGTGGACGAGCGCTACGCCCCGGGCACGACAGGCGAGGACGAGACCGTCACGGGCATCTGCCCGGGCGCGCTCGGCGCCAAGAACCAGCAGCCCGCCGCCTACTCGCCGGCGACCGGCCTGTTCTACGTGCCGACCAACCACATGTGCATGGATTACGAGCCGTTCCACGTCACCTACACGCCGGGACAGCCCTATGTCGGGGCGACGCTGACGCTGCATCCGCCGCCGGGCACCGACCGGACCGGCGCGTTCATCGCCTGGGACAATCTCTTGGGCCGCATCAAGTGGTCGATCCCCGAGCCGTTCTCGGTCTGGTCGGGGGCGCTCGCCACGGCCGGCGGGGTGGTGTTCTACGGGACCCTCGAAGGCTACCTGAAGGCGGTCGACGCCGTGACGGGACGAGAACTCTACCGCTTCAAGACGCCCTCGGGGATCGTCGGCAACGTCACCACCTACATGCATGACGGCCGGCAATACGTGGCGGTGCTCTCCGGCATCGGCGGCTGGGCCGGAATCGGGCTTGCCGCCGGGCTGACCGACCCGGCCGAGGGCTCGGGGGCGGTCGGCGGCTACGCCGCCTTGTCCCAGTACACCGCCGCGGGCGGGCAATTGACGGTCTTTGCCTTGCCCGAACCCTGACGCGGAGCGGCCGGACGCCTTATTCTCTCGGGATCACCGACCGGGAGGGTCTTCGATGCGGATGAGGTTGGTGCTCCTGGGGCTGATCGCCGGCCCGGCCGCCCTGGCGCAGCCGGCACCCGAGGCGCCGCCCGCGATGGCCGAGTGCCTGGCCGGCCTCGTCGCCAAGGCGCGGGAGCAGGGAGTGACGCCGACCCTGGCGGAGGCGCAGCTCTCCGGGCTCACCGCCGATCCGGACGTCGTCGCGGCGACGGGACGCCAGGCGGAGTTCGAGAAGCCGGTCTGGGCCTATCTCGACGCCGCGGTGAGCGAGGAGGCGGTGACCGACGGCCGGGCGAAGCTCGTCTCGGAGGCGCGCCTGCCGGCGGTCGAGGCATCGACCGGCGTCGACCGGCACGTGCTGGTGGCGATCTGGGGCATCGAATCGGGCTACGGCAGCGTGCTCACTGATCCCCGCAAGGTCCGGCCGGTGGTTCGCTCGCTCGCCACCCTCACCTGCGCCGGGGGGCCGCGGGTCGGCACCTGGACCGAGGAGCTGGTGGCGGCCCTGCGGATCCTCGATCTCGGCCGCACCAGCCCGGACCGCCTGACCGGCTCCTGGGCCGGCGCCATGGGCCACACCCAGTTCATGCCGACGACGTACCTGCGCCACGCCGTCGATTTCGACGGCGACGGCCGGGCCGACATCTGGACCTCGGCGCCGGACGCGCTCGCCTCGACGGGGCAGTACCTGCGGACCTTGGGGTGGCGGCCCGGGGAGGGCTGGGGCGGCGAGGTGCTGCTGCCCTCGGGGTTCGACTATCGCCTCGCCGACGAGACGACGATGCGGACGCTGGCCGAGTGGCGCACCCTCGGGCTCGCGCCGGCCGGCCGGCCGATCGGCGCGGACGGCGATACCGCGCGCCTCGTCCTGCCGGCCGGCGCGAAGGGCCCGGCCTTCCTGCTGCGCCCGAACTTTTCGGCGCTGCTCGGCTACAACGCCGCCTTCTCGTACGCGCTGGCGGTGGCGCATCTCTCAGACCGGCTGCGGGGCGAGCCGGGCTTCGTGCGGCCCTGGCCCCGGGACGACCGGCCGCTCGCCCGCGACGAGCGGCGGGAGATCCAGGCGCTCCTGGAGGCGAAGGGCCATCCGGCCGGCGGAGTGGACGGGCGGATCGGCCCGCTCAGCCGGGCGGCGATCCGCGCCTGGCAGGCCGAGGCCGGGCTCGTGCCCGACGGCTACGCCGATTCCGGACTGCTCGACCGGCTGCGCGCCGCGCGCTGATCCGGCGGCGGCGGCACGATCGCGATTCGGCTCCAACGCACGATTCGGCCCGTCGGTCCCAGCGCGATCGACGCGAAGCGCCTGACTCCTGTGGAGAAAAGGTTGTCGACTCCTGAATCGGAGGGCCCGGGGCTTAACGCTTGACTCCCCGTCCACCGAGCCGGCCAAACTACGCTCACAAGCTCGGATGAGGCTGGAAAGCGTAGATGTCGAAGGCTGTCGAAAGTCGAATCGCCGGGCGGAGGTCATCCTCCGCCGCGTCGTTCGATGCCGTGATCGCGGCCCATGCCGACGCGCTGTCGCGCCAGATCGGCGAGGTGCGCGAGCGCCTCGGCCCTCCGGCGGCGCGGCGCGAATTGCGGCGCTTTCCCACCGGCGAGGCGGCGCGCCTCATCGGCATCACCGACGCCTACCTGCGCCAGCTGATCCTGTCGGACGAGGGGCTGGAGCCCGAGAAGGGCCCGGCGGGCCGGCGGCAATTCACCCTGGCGCAGATCAACGACGTGCGCCGGCACCTGGCGCGGACGCGGCCGGGCTACCTGCGCCACCGCCGGACCGGCGAGCACCTGCAGGTCCTGGCGGTGACGAACGTCAAGGGCCGCTCGGGCAAGACCACGGTGGCGGCGCACCTGGCGCAGTACCTGGCGCTGCAGGGCTACCGGGTGCTCGCGGTCGACCTCGACCCGCAGGCGGCGCTGTCGGGCCTGTTCGGCTGCCGGCCGGAGCTCGACGTCGGCGTGAGCCAGACCCTCTACGGGGCGGTGCGGCGCGACGGCGGCGAGCGCCCGCTCGGCGAGATCGTGCGCCCGACCCATTTTCCCGGCATCGACCTCGTGCCCGGCCATCTCGAGCTGATGGCCTGCGAGCATGGGGGCCCGCTCTCGGCGGCGATGCCGGAGGGCGCGGTCGGCCGCGTCGCCGAGGCCCTGGCGGGGGTCTCCGGCCGCTACGACGTCGTGGTGGTCGATTGCGCGCCGCAGCTCGGGGTCCTCACCCTCGGGGCGCTCTGCGCGGCGACCGGCATCCTGGTGACCGTGCAGCCGCAGATGCTCGACCTCGCCGGCATGTCCGGCTCGCTGCGGATGACCGCCGACCTGCTCGGCGCCGTGCGCGAGGCCGGGGGCGACCTGCGTCACGACTTCCTGCGCTACCTCGTCACCCGCTACGAGCCGAATGACGGGCCGCAGACCCAGATCGTCGGGCTGTTGCGGGCGCTCTTCGGCGAACAGGTGATGACCCATGCGGTGCCGCTCGCCTGCGCGATCGCGCAGGCCGGCGCCTCGGGTCGGACCCTCTACGAGGCCGGCCGCGAGGGCGCGACGCGCCAAGCCTACGACCGGGCGGTCGAGGCGCTGGATGCGGTCAATGCCGAGATTGCCGGCGAGATCGTCAGGGCCTGGGGGAGGGCGGCGTGAGCCGGGCTCCCTCGTCCGCCAAGATCTTGGGCAAGATCTCGGTCAAGATCTCGCTCAGGTGAGAATCAGGCCACCCAGCCCGGTTTAACCCCGCCCCAGGCGGTTCCACTCACGCAAACCCAGAAAGGATCGATCCGGCAAAAGAAAAAGGCCCCCGAAGCGACGCCCCGGAAGCCCTTCTCTTAGTGCCTGGCAGCCTGAGAGAATCAAATCCGGCACATTCTGTCAAGCGTGGCGCCGATTCGGCGAACCCTTTTCTGTTGCCTGACGACAGGCACAGCCATGTCCCAGACCCAACCGACGACGCCCTTCGGGCGGCGGCCGTTGTCGCTCGCCATGATGGCGGCGCAGGCGGCGGCGAAAGCGTGCCCGGACGAGGCCGCCAGCCACAAATGGCGGACCTTCCGCAACCTGACCGAAGCGAAGGCCCGCCTCGGTATCGGAGACCGGGCGCTCGCCGTCCTGTCGGCGCTCCTGAGCTTCCACCCCGAGACCGCCCTGACCCCGGGCGCCGACCTGGTGGTGTTTCCCTCCAACCGTGAATTGTCGGTGCGCGCCCATGGCCCGTCGCCGACGACGCTTCGGCGGGCGCTGACGCAGCTCGTCGAGGCCGGCCTGGTGATCCGCCGCGACAGCCCCAACGGCAAGCGCTACGCGAGGCGCGGCGAGGGTGGCCGGATCGAGCAGGCGTTCGGCTTCGACCTCGCGCCGCTCGTCGCGAGGGCCGCCGAGTTCGAGGCGCTGGCCGGCGAGGTGCGGGCGGCCGCCAAGGCACGGGCGCTCCTGCGCGAGGAGATCTCGCTCCTGCGCCGCGACATCACGAAGATCGTCGCCTTCGCCCGCGCGGAGGGGCTGGCAGGCGCCTGGGACGCGGTCGAGGCTCATCTCGCGGGAGAAGGCGCGATGCCGCCGCGCTCGGCCGGCAACGCGGCTCTGGCCGAGATCGCCTGCGGGTTGCGGGATTTGCGGGCGGAAGTGAATAAGTGCCTGGCGGAATCGCTGGAATTCGGAAAAACGGGCGCCAGTGAGTCCCAGATCGGCTGCCACCATCAGAGTTCAAAACCTGAGTCTTTCCAGAATCTTGAACGGGGTTTGCGGGGACAGGAGACGGATCCCGGGGAGACCGGACCCGACACCGTGGTGCCGCCGACGCGGGTGCTGCCGTTGAGGCTCGTCCTCGAGGCCTGCCCGGATGTCGGGGCTTACGCCCGGCACGGGATCGGACATTGGCGCGACTTTCTCGGCGCGGCGTTGCTGGCGCGGGCGAGCCTCGGCATCGGACCGACGGTCTGGACCGGGGCGGTGGGCGTCATGGGCGAAGAGACGGCGGCAATCGTCGTCGCGGCGATCCTCCAGCGCGGGACCGCCATCGCGGCGCCGGGAGCCTACCTGCGCGACCTGACCGACAAGGCGCAGGAAGGACGGTTCTCGCCCTGGCCGATGGTGATGGCCTTGTGGCGGGCCCGCCAGGAGGTCATTGCACCGGCCGACGTGCCGTTCGCGGGTCGCCTGTCCGAATCGGCGAGAGGTCCGGGGCGGCGTGCCGGACCGGAGCGATCGTGGGGATGAGCGGCCGGACGCCGGATAATATGTTGCGCTCGCAACTTCATATAGGGTGCGAACCCGCTCAAGCGCCGTGGAGGCGAACGCGAAGCCGATGGACCGCCTGAACCTGCTCGCCTTCTCGCCGTTCCGGCTCAACCGGCTCGCCAGCGAGTTCAGCAACGCGCTGGCCGCCGACTACGCGCGGTTCGGGATCGACATCCCGGAATGGCGGGTGCTGGCGACGCTGGGGCAGCACGCGGAGCCGCGCAGCGCGGCCTACGTCGTGCGGTGCACCCGCACCCACAAATCGCGGATCAGCCGGGCCGTCGGGCACCTGATCGAACTCGGCCTGGTCGCCCGGCGGGAGAGCGGCGACGACCGGCGCGAGATGATGCTGGAGCTCACGCCGCAGGGGCGCCAGACCTATGCCGAGCTGGTGCCGATCCTGCTCGCGCGCGAGGCCAAGCTCCTGTCCGGGCTCAGCGAGGCGCAGAGACGGGATTTCGACCGGCTGCTCGGGGCGCTGGAGGAGTCGCTCGGTCTGGTGCGGGAGAGGGAGGAGTGAGCGCGGCGCGCTACCGCAGGATCGCGTCGATCCGCGCCACGTAGGCGGTGAGGGCGACGAAAACCGCGATCGTCAGGGTGTTCCAGGCGAGGATGCGGCCGCGGTCGACCAGGGTACGGGCCTTCACGGCGGGCATGGGGAGTGCTCCTCGTAGTGGTGTTCCGGCCGGGCGCGACGCCGCGCGGCCCCGGGTGGTCCTGTGCGGTGCATTCAAGCCGTGCCGGGGATGGGCGTCAATGAACGCGCTTCCCAAACTCCGCGCGGCACGGAGAAGAAATTTGCCGCCGAACGCCTGTTGTAAAGAACGATGTGCTCCCGGGGCCGGCCCTGGACCCGGAGCGGCAAAAATCGTTTCCTTGGTCGCGGGGGTGGACTGGTAACCCGCCCGGGCGATGACTGCCGCATCGAGAGCCGGAACACCGGCTGCAGGTAACCGTTTCTGCTGACGCAGCGACGCTTCCGGCGTCCTCGACCTTCAGCGAGACCCGCCACGATGCAGTCGCCGATTCGCTTCGATCCATCCCTCGAGGTCGTCCAGCCCGACGAAGAAGAGGTGCAGGCTGAGATGATCCGGGTCTTCCGGAAGATCCAGGAGACCACGCTGGAGGATTACGGCCACGCGGTGCGCGGCGTCCACGCCAAGAGCCACGGCCTCCTGACCGGTCGGCTGACCGTGCTGCCGGGTCTTCCCCCGGCGCTGGCGCAGGGGCTGTTCGCGACGCCCGGCTCCTACGACGTCGTCATGCGGCTCTCGACCAACCCGGGCGACATCCTCGACGACAGCGTCTCGACCCCGCGGGGCCTTGCCGTGAAGGTGATCGGGGTCTCCGGCGAACGGCTCCCCGAGGCCGAGGGCGAGACCCAGGACTTCGTGCTGGCGAACGCTCCCGCCTTCACGGCGCCTGACGCCAAGGCGTTCCTGAAGAGCCTGAAGCTCCTGGCCGCCACCACCGATACGCCGCAGGTGTTCAAGAAGGTGTTTTCCGCCGCGCTTCGCGGGCTCGAAGGGGCGCTCGAGGCGGTGGGGGGCAAGAGCGCGACGCTGATCAGCCTCGGCGGCCATCCCGAGACCCATATCCTCGGCGAGACCTTCTACAGCCAGGCGGCCCTGCGCTGGGGCGATCACGTCGCCAAGGTGGCGGTCGCTCCGGTCGCGCCGGCGCTGACCGCCCTCACGGGGGCGTCGCTGAATGTCAACGGCAAGCCGAACGGCCTGCGCGAGGCGGTCTCGGAGTTCTTCCGCGCCCACGAGGGCGTGTGGGAGCTGCGGGCCCAGCTGCTGACCGACCGCGAGACGATGCCGGTCGAGGATGCCTCGAAGCCCTGGCCGGAGGAGGCGAGCCCCTACGTCCCGGTGGCGCGGATCACGATCGCGCCGCAGGAATCGTGGAGCGACGAGAAGGTCCGGCGCCTCGACGACGGCCTCGCCTTCAGCCCTTGGCACGGCCTGGCGGCGCATCGGCCGCTCGGCTCGGTGATGCGGGCGCGCCGCGCCGTCTATCCGAGCTCGGCCGGATTCCGGGCGGAGCACAACGGTTGCCCCATCCATGCGCCGACTCGCGCTTGAGGAGACCACCATGGTTTTTCCGTCCCTGACCGCCGGCTACGCAGCGGTCCTGGCCCTGCTCTTCGCCGGGCTGTCGATCTGGGTGATGGCGCGGCGACTCTCCGCCAACGTGCTGCACGGCGACGGCGGCGATGCCGTGCTGCTGCACCGCGCCCGCTCCCAGGCCAACTTCGCCGAGTACGTGCCGCTGATCCTGATCGTCGTCGGGCTGCTGGAGGCCCATGGCGGCAGCCGGGGCCTGGTCCACGGCCTGCTCGCGGTGCTGCTGGTCGGCCGGGTGCTGCACCCGTTCGGCATGACCGCGCCGGCGAACTCGCCGCGCCAGTATGCCTGCCGCGGCGGCGGCATCCTGGCGACCTTCGCGGTGCTGATCGTCTCCGCCCTGGCGCTGCTGCTGCGCCTGTCCTGACGGATGGGCGGCCCCTGCGCTCAGGCGCCCGGGGCCTCGGCGGCGAAATCGAGCCGCACCACCGTGCCGGGGCCGCCCGCATAGGTGAGGGTGCCGTCGAGCTGGGCCGCGAGCCCTTGCGCGATGCGCAAGCCGAGGCTCCGGCTCGCCTCCGGGTCGAACCCGGCCGGAATGCCGCGCCCGTCATCCGCGATGGTGAGCGCCATCCGGTCCGGCGCCGTCGCCTCGATCCGGATCGTGATGGAGCCGCGGGCACCCTCGGGAAAGGCGTGCTTCAGGGCGTTGGTCACCACCTCGACCACGAGCAGCGACAGGGTGGTGAGCCGCGTCAGGTCGAAGCGCACCGGCGGCACGTCGACCAGGCAGACGATGTTGCGGGCCCCCGTCGCGTCGAGGAGGTCGCCGCAGAGCTCCTGCAGGTACTGGCCGACCGGCAGGGAGATGCGGCTCGGGTCGTAGAGCCGCCGGTGGATGCGCGAGATCGTCTCGAGGCGGATGCGCGCCTCGTCGAGGGCGGCGAGCGCCGCCTGCGGGTCGTTGCCGACCCGGCGCTTCTGAAGGGTGAGGAGCGCCGCGACGAACTGCATGTTGTTCGCCACCCGGTGCTGCAGCTCCTGGAACATGGTGCGCTGCTGCTCGTAGAGCCCGGCCGTCACGGCGCGCTCGTGCCGCAGCCGCACGCTCGCCGTGTGCATGATGTGGATCAGCCCGATATCGACGGCGACGATGAAGACGTAGAAGGCGAGCGCCAGCCCCGACTGCGCCGAGAGGATGAACCCCGTGCTCGGCGGCAGGAAGAAGTACCAGGCCGACAGCCCGCTCAAGGTGGCGCAGGTGATGCCGGCCCGCAGGCCGCAGAAGAACGTGGTGAGGATCACCGCCGGGAAGAAGGTCAGGTAGGGAAAGCCCGGCGGCAGCACGTCGTCCACCGCCAGCCGCAGGCCGAGCGCCGCCGCGGTCGCGCCGAGCGCGACGAGGTCGCCGAGCCAGGCCCGGGCGCGCAGGCGCTCGGTGGCCTGGAGCGCGGTCCAGAACCAGCTGCGGCGCACCGTCGAAGCGGTGGATACCGGGGCAGTCGTCGACTTGGCCGTTGACAGCGGGATGACTCCTCGATCGAGTCTCCAACCTAGGGCGACTCTCCCGCCACACGCCACGGATCGCCGCGGAATCGGGCGATCCGCGGCCGATCTCCGGTCACCGTGGCTTCGCTGCCGCTGTCGCGGCGAGGACGAGCGCCCGCGTCAGCCTCAGTGCCGCCGGATCGGCGCGCCGCTGCCCGCCTCCGCCGTCACCGTGCCGCCCTCGGCGATCACCCGGCCGCGGCGGAGCACCGTCTCGGGCCAGCCTTTCAGGTTGCGCCCGGCATAGGGCGTGAAGCCGGTGCGGTCCTCCACCATGTCGTCCGAGAGGGTGACGCGCTTGTCAGGGTCCCACAGGCAGAGGTCGGCATCCATCCCCACCGCCACCGAGCCCTTGTTCGAGAGGCCGTAGATCCCGGCCGGTGCCGTCGCGGTGATCTCGACGAACTTCTTCAGCCCGAGCCGCCCGCCCGACACCATGGCGTCGAAGAGCAGTGGCAGGCGCATCTGCAGGCCCGGCATCCCGTTGGCGATCTCCTTGAAGGTCGCGCCCGGACCCGCCTTGAGCTTGCCGGTCTCGTCGTAGCGGTAGGGGGCGTGGTCGGAGGAGACGGTCTGGAGGTCGCCGAGATCGAGGGCGCGCCACAGGGCCTCCTGGTCGCGGGCCTCGCGCAGCGGCGGCGAGCACATCCACTTCGCCCCCTCCAGCCCCGGCCGGTCGAGGTCGGATTCGGTGAGGAAGAGGTATTGCGGGCAGGTCTCGGCATAGACCTTGGCGCCCTCGCCGCGGGCCCGACGCAGGATCGCGGCGCCTTCCTCGGTCGAGACGTGGAAGATCATCACCGGCTGGTCGAGATACTGCGAGAACCGCACCACCCGCTCGAACGCTTCCGATTCCGACAGCCGCGGATGGCTGGCGGCATGGTATTTCGGCGCCGTCTTGCCCTCCTTCAGCAATTGCCGGCTCGCGAAGGCGATGAGCCCGTAATTCTCGGCGTGGACGCAGACGAGCGCGCCCACCGCCTTGGCCGCCGCCATCAGGTCGAGCAGGGCCTCGTCCGCGAGCCGCAGGCGGTCGTAGGTCATGAACGCCTTGAGCGAGAGGTGGCCCTCCTTCGCCAGCGCCGGGATGTCCCGGCTCAGGGCCTTCTCGGTCGCGTCGGCCACGATAAGGTGGAAGGCGTAGTCGATCACCGCGCCGCGCGCGGCCAGCGCGGTGTAGTCCTCGACGACCTTCGCCAGATCCATCCCGACATGCTGGGCCGCGAAGGCGACGACGCTGGTGGTGCCGCCGAGCGCCGCCGAGCGGGTCGCGCTCTCCCAGGTGTCGGCGTTCATCAGCCCGGAGGCCGAGAGCTGCTCGATATGGGCGTGGCTGTCGATTCCGCCCGGCAGGACGAGCTTGCCCCGCGCGTCGATCTCCCGCCGTCCCGGGGCGAGGTCGAGGCCGATCGCCGCGATCCGGCCGTCCAGGATGCCGAGATCGGCGGAGAAGACGTCGCTCGCGGTGGCGACGGTGCCGCCGCGGATCACGGTGTCGAAGGCGGGCTCACTCATACAAACGCTCCTCGTCCGAAACTTGCTAGGCTGAAGGTCTGACACATCAGAGGACCACCATGACGACAGACCGGCGCATCCTCGTCATCAACCCGAACTCGAACGACGCCGTCACCCGCGGCCTCGATCACGCGCTGGCGCCCCTCGCGCGGCCGGGCCTCGCCATCGACTGCCGGACGCTGGCCGAGGGGCCGTTCGGCATCCAGTCGCAGGCCGATGTCGAGCAGGTGGCCTTGCCCCTGCGCGACCTCGTGCGGCGCGAGGCGGCGGACGCTTACGTCATCGCCTGCTACTCCGATCCCGGCCTGCACGTCTGCCGCGAGGCGACCGACCGGCCGGTCCTCGGCATCGCCGAATGCGGGATCCTGACCGCGCTCGCCCGGGCCGACCGGTTCGGCGTGATCGCGGTGGCGAGCCGCTCGATCCCGCGCCACCTGCGGGCCCTGCGCCAGATGGGCGTGAGCGAGCGGCTGGCCGGCGAGCGGGCGCTCGAGATGACGGTGGCCGAGACCGCGAGCGGCCCGGACACGCTCGCCCGGATGATCGCCGTCGGCCGCGACCTGCGCGACCGGGACGGGGCCGGGGTCATCGTGATGGGCTGCGCCGGCATGGCGGTGCACCGCCGCGGCCTGGAGCGGGAGCTCGGCATCCCGGTCATCGACCCGACGCAGGCCGCGGTCGCGATGGCGATCGGCATCGTGGCGCTCGCCTGAGGTCGCGCCGCCGGGCTTCACTCGGGCAGCACCACGCCGGTCTGGGCGGTGATGCGGCCGTAATGTTCGGGTCGGCGGTGGCGGGCGAAGTCGAAGATCGTCTCCTTGCCGAACCGGGTCTCGTCGAGGTCGCAGGCGGCGACGATCACGCCGTCGGCCTCGCCGGGGAGCTCGGCCACGATCTTCCCGTTCGGGTCGACGATCAGGGTACCGCCGGTGAGGTGATGACCGTCTTCCGATCCGGCCTTGGCCACCGCCACCACCCAGGTGGCGTTCTGGTAGGCGCCGGCCTGGACCGAGAGGCGGTGGTGGAACAGCCGCTCCTCGATGCCCTCGGCGTTGCGCTGGCTGTTGACCGAGGGGGTGTTGAAGCCGAGCACCACCATCTCGACGCCCTGCAGCCCCATCACCCGGTAGGTCTCGGGCCAGCGCCGGTCGTTGCAGATGCACATGCCGAGGATGCCGCCGAGCATCCGCCAGACCGGGAAGCCGAGGTCGCCCGGCTCGAAGTAGCGCTTCTCCAGGTGCTGGTGGGTGCGCTCGGGGTCGAACTCGTCGTGGCCGGGCAGATGGACCTTGCGATACTTGCCGACGATGGCGCCGTCGCGGTCGACCAGGATCGAGGTGTTGAAGTGCCGGCCCTCCGGCGTCAGCTCGGCATAGCCGAACGACATCGCCATGCCGTGCTGGCGCGCCCGGGCGAAGAGCGGCGCGGTGGCCGGGCCCGGCATCTCGCGCTCGAACCAGGGGTCGGCCTCGGCCCGGTCCGCGTGGTACCAGCGCGGGAAGAAGGTCGTGAGCGCCAGTTCCGGATAGACGATCAGGTCGGCGTCCTGGCTTTTGGCCTCGTCCATCAGGGCGATCATCCGGGCGACGACGCTGTCGCGGCCCTCGGCCTTCTGAATGGGCCCGAGCTGGGCGGCGGCGGTGCGGATCACGCGCATGGTAAAATGTCCTACGAGTATCTGTCAGACGATGTTTGAGTGCGGGGGCATCCTGCCCACGGCCTCATCCTGAGGTGCCCACGAAGTGGGCCTCGATGGAGGGCTCCAGGGATCGCCGAGACAACTGGAGGCCTCCTTCGAGGTCAGTCCATCTCTGATGGACTGATACTTCAGGACGAGGTGCCGGATGGGAGATAAGTCCCCTGAGTGCGGACGCCTCACGCGGCCGGCTCCGCCGCGAGCCCCCGCGGCTGCCCCGGCCGGAAATGCGGGATCGCGGCCAGCAGCTCCCGCGTGTAGGCGGTGCGCGGAGTGCGGAAGAGGTCGCGGCTGACGCCCTCCTCGACCACCCGCCCGCCCTGGAGCACCAGGGTGCGCTCGCACATCATCCGCACCACGTTGAGGTCGTGGCTCACGAACAGGACGGCGAGCCCGTCCTCCCGGCGCAGGTCGTCGAGGAGGCGGAGTACCCCGGCCTGGACCGAGACGTCGAGGGCCGCCGTCGGCTCGTCGAGGACGAGGAGGCGCGGCTTCACGGCGATCGCCCGGGCGATGCCGATGCGGGCCTTCTGGCCGCCCGAGAGCTGGTGCGGGAAGCGGTCGAGGAGAGCCGACGGGAGGCCCGCCCGCTCGGCGCTCTCGATCACCCGGAGGCGCAAGGGTTCGCCCCGCAGGGGCGTCAGGCGCTTGAGCGGATGGGCGATGCAGTCGAAGGCCGAGAAGCGCGGGTTGAGGCTGTCGGTCGGATCCTGGAACACGATCTGGATCGCGCGCCGATGGGGCGAGCGGTGGAAATCGCGGGCCGGAATCGTGCCGATCGACTCGCCGTCGAACAGGATCTTTCCGGCGCTGGCATCGAGGAGCCGGCAGATCATCCGCGACGTGGTGCTCTTGCCCGAACCCGATTCGCCGACGAGACCGAGGCTCTCGCCCTCGCGGAGCGAGAAGGACACGTCCTCCACCGCCATGGCGCCGCCGAACATCTTTCCGAGTCCCTCCACCGCGAGGAGCGGCGGGGTGCCGGGGGCGGGGGCCGGGCGCGGCCGGGCCGGGGAGCGAGGACTCTCCGGCACGAGGTCGGAGAGCGTCGAGGTCGGGGTCGGCGAGGCGGCGACGAGGCGCTTGGTGTAGGGGTGGCGGGGCTTGGCGAACAGAGCTCCCGGCTCGCCCTCCTCGACGAGGCGGCCCTGCTCCATCACGGCGATGCGGCCGCAATACTGCGCGGCGAGGCCGAGATCGTGGGTGATGAGGATCATCGCCATGCCGCGCTCGGCGGTGAGCCGGGCGACGAGATCCATCACGGTCTTCTGGGTCGTCACGTCGAGGCCGGTGGTCGGCTCGTCGGCGATGAGAAGCGCCGGCCGGCAGGCGAGCGCCAGCGCGATCATCACCCGCTGGCACATGCCGCCGGAGAGTTCGTGCGGATAGGCATCGAGGCGGCGCGCGGCGTCGCGGATGCGCACCGCCTCCAGGCTCTCCAACGCTCGCTCCTTCGCCTGGACCTTCGACAGCCCGCCCGCCATCAGCACGTCGGCGAGCTGGCGGCCGATCGGACGGATCGGGTTCAGCGCCGCCCGCGGATTCTGGAAGATCATCCCGATCGCCTGGCCGTGCGCCGCCCGGAGATCCGCCGCCGCGAGCCGGGTCACGTCCTGGCCGCGGAAGCGCACGCTGCCGCCGGTGATGCGACCGGCCCGGTCGAGGAGGCGCGCCGCCGCGAAGGCGGTGACGGACTTGCCCGAGCCCGATTCGCCGACGAGGCCGAGGCTCTCGCCCGGCGCCACCGAAAGCGAGACGCCGCGCAGGGCCTCGACCGGGCCGCGCCGGGTCGCGAAGGTGACCCGCAGGTCCTCGATCGAGAGAAGGGGAGGCTGCATCAGGTCCGCATCCGGGGATCGAGGATGTCGCGCAGGCCGTCGCCGAGCAGGTTGAAGCAGAGCACCGCCAGCATCAGGGCGAGGCCCGGGAAGGCGACGAGCCACCACTTGCCGGTGGTGATGAAGCGCGCGCCCTCGGCAACGAGGATCCCCCATTCCGGCGTCGGCGGGCGCACGCCCAGCCCGATGAAGGACAGGCCGGCCGCGTTGAGGATCGCCCAGCCGAGGTTGAGCGAGATCTGCACCGCCATGGCCGGGAGCACGTTCGGCAGGAGGAAGCGCAGGACCACCGCGAGGTGGCCCTCGCCCCCGGCCCGCGCCGCCTCGACGTAGCCGGCATCGCGCCGCACGTTCACCTCGGCCCGGGCGAAGCGGATGTAGAACGGCAGGTTGATGATCGCGGTCGCGATGACGATGTTCTCGACCCGGTTGCCGAGGGCCGCGACGAGCGCCATCGCCAGGACGAAGAGCGGGAAGGCCATCAGCACGTCGACGAGGCGCCCGACCACCCGGTCGAGCCGGCCGCCGGCATAGCCGCTGACCCCCCCGATCACCGCGCCGAGCGCGAAGGAGAGCCCCACCGCCGAGAGCGCGATGGCGAGGTCGAGCCGGGTCGCCGCGACGATGCGGCTCAGCACGTCGCGGCCGAGCTGGTCGGTGCCGGCCCAGTGCGCGGCGCTCGGCGGCTGGAGCGCCACCGAGACGTCGGAGGCGACGGGATCGTAGGGGGTGAGCCAGGGGCTGAAGACGGCGACGAGGCAGAGCAGCGACGCGCCGGCAGCGGCGACGGCGGTCAGCGGATTCTCGCGCAGCACGTAGGCAGCGTGCCGCAGGGTGCTGGGCGGGGGCGCGAGGGTCGGGGAGACGGCGTTCATCGGGTTCCTCGCATCCGATCACTCGATGGAGACGCGCGGGTCGGCGAGGCCGTAGAGCACGTCGACCGTGAGGTTCACGACGACGAACAGGCTCGCCATCAAGAGCACGAAGCCCTGGACCGGGGCGTAATCGGAGGCGAGCAGCGCATCGAGCGCGTAGGAGGCGACCCCGGGCCAGGAAAACACTTTCTCCACCAGCACGTTGGCCCCGAGCATGGTCGAGAAGACGATGCCCGCGATGGTGAGCACCGGCAGGATCGCGTTGCGCAGCGCATAGGTCACGATCACCCGCCGCCGCGGCAGGCCGAGCGACCGGGCGGTGCGGATGAAGTCGCTGCCGAGCACGCTCAGCATCGCCGCCCGGGTGATGCGGGCGAGCGGCGCCAGCACGAACAACGCCATGGTGAGCGCCGGCAGCACCAGTTGCCCGGCCGCGGCGCGAAAGCCCTCCCAGTCGCCGACGAGCGGGAAGTCGATCAGCAGGAAGCCGGTGATGTCCGGTGGGCTCGCCGCGAACACGTCGACGCGGCCGGTCGGGTCCGGCGCCACGCCGAGCAGGTAGTAGAAGACGTAGATCAGCAGCAGCCCCGACACGAAGGTCGGGACGCAGACACCGAGCGCGCAGAGGAAGCGCACGGCGTGATCCACCGCCGAGCCGGGCCGGAGCGCCGCCGCGATCCCGAGCGGGATCGCCAGCGCGAGCGCGATGACGAGCGCCGAGACCGTCAGTTCGAGCGAGGCCGGCAGGCGCTGGCGCAGATCCGCCAGCACGGGCTGGCCGGTCGTCATCGAGCGGCCGAGCTGGCCGCGCGCCACGTCGCCGAGATAGCGCACCAGCTGCTCGGGCACCGGCTTGTCGAGGCCCATCTGGCGGCGGATCTCCTCGATCTCCGCCTTGCCGGCATTGGGCCCGGAGGCGAAGAACACCGCCGGGTCGCCGGGCAAAACCCGCATCAGCAGGAAGGTGAAGACCAGGACGCCGAGAAGTGCCGGCAGCGAGGACAGGAAGCGCCGCCCGGTGCGCCGGGCGATGCCGGAGGCGGAGGCCATCCTACTTCCTCGACAGGTCGCGGTAATCGACCTGGCGGTGGAACTGGTAGGTGTAGCCCTCGACGGATTGGGCCATCACGGCGTCCTGGTTCGGTTGCCAGATCGGGATCTGCGGCATCAGGGCGAGGTGGCGCTTGTTCAGGGCCCGGGCCTCGTCGTCGTACTTCGCCGGGTCGCGCTCGAACCGCGCCTTGGCGGCGAGCTCGTTGATCTCGGGATCGTCGATCGAGCTGTAGTTCCAGCGCTGGTTGCCGGTGTAAAAGTTGCGGTAGAAGTAATCCGGCGAGGGCAGCCAGGCGACGATGCCTTCCGTGAAGAACGGCAGCTTCTTTTCGCTCACCTGCGTCGACATCTGCGCGTCGGGCAGCTTCTGGATCTCGACCTTGACGCCGATCTTTTCGAGCGATTCGCGGATCAGCGCGGCCATCGGCTCGGCGGTGGCGGCCTGGCCGACATTGAAGCTGAAGGTGGTCGAGAACCCGTCCGGCAGCCCGGCTTTCGCCAGCAGCGCCTTGGCCTTGGGCAGATCGAGGGTCACCGGCTGGGCGACGGGGAAGACGGGGGCCGGATCGCCCTCGCCCCAGGTCGCACCGAAGAGCGGCTTGCCGCGGCCGAACAGGGCGGCCTTGAACATCGAATCGTAGGGCAGGGCGTAGGCGAGCGCCTGGCGCACCTCGACCTTGTCGAAGGGCGGCAGCTTCGTGTTGAAGGAGATCAGCGTCACCGCGTTGAATTGCGGCGTGGCGATCACCTTCAGCTTGCCCCGCTCCTTCAGCGCCAGCGCGTCGTTGGCCTGGAGGTCGATGACGATGTCGGCGTCGCCCTTCTCGACGAGGTTGGCGCGGGTCGCCGGATCGGGAATGGTCTGGGCGATGATGCGCTTGAAGCCGGCCGGCTTGTCCGGCGCGGCGCCGGTCCAGTCGGCGTTGCGCTTCAGCACCACCTGCTCGCCGGGCTTGAACACGTCGACGCCGTAGGCGCCGCTGCCGACGGCGTGGTCCTTGAGCCATCCTTGCGCCCACGGGTCCTCCGGCGTCGCGTGCGACTTCGCGACCTTGGAGTTGATCACGATGGCGTAGACGGTGGCGAGGTTCGGGAGCGCCAGCCGGTCGGGCTTCGGCAGCGTCACCTTGAAGGTGTGGGGATCGACCACCGTGAACTGGTCGGGGCTCGTCAGCGAGCCGGTGAGGAGCTGCGGCGCAGCCAGCGACTTCGCCGAGACGGCGCGGTCGAGCGACCATTTCACGTCGTCGGCCGTGACCGGGGTGCCGTCCTGGAACTTGGCGTCCTTGCGCAGGTAGAAGGTGAGGGTGAGGCCGTCGGCGCTGACCTCGTAGCGCTCGGCCAGCTCGCCGCGCACCGAATCGAGGTCGAACACCCAGTTGTCGCCGAGCTTCTTGCGGCCGAAGGTGACGAGGCGGTCGTAGGTCGAGAGGCTGATCGCGAAGGCCTCGCGGGTGGTGCCCGGCATGGTCGGGTCGAGGGTGTTGACCGCGGCCCCCGTGACGTAGCGCAGGGTCTCGGCCCGGCTCTGGGCTCTCGCCGGCCCCGCCACGACGAGGGCCGTGAGCAGGGCCGCCGCGAGGCTGCCCGTCCGCATGCTGGTCTTCGTCACGCCGGTTCCTTCCCTGCATCCCCGATCCAGTCGGCCTTCTTGCAAGGGCCGTTCCAGCGAGCGCCATTCGAGACCAGGGACGAGCCGGGAGCAAGAGCTAACACGAAGGCTCAGCGCAGCACCGCCTGGGGCACGTCGTACGCCTGGAAGTCGGTCCAGTGGCGGTCGAGATCGGCGGTGAACAATCCCCGGGTCAGGCCAGAGACGAGGCGCGGCACCGCGGTCGTCATCGCGTTGATCGACGAGCCGGAGGGGCCGTGGCTCACCGTGGAGGCGATGCCGAACAGGTGGATGTTTCCGATCCACGGCGTCAGGCCGGGCTCGCGCTCGGTGAAGGCGTAGTCGTCGCCGAGATACGGGTAGGCGGCGAGGCGCTCGTCGCGTTCCTCCGGCGGCGGGGCGTAGCGGTCGCCCCAGGTGGCGATGTTGTGGGCAAACGCTAACAATTCGGGCCGCGCCGCGTAATCGACGGCGATGCCGGTGGCGGCGATCGCGAGATCGGCGGTCACCACGCCCCGCGGCGTGTCGAGGACGACCGCGCCGCCCTCCATCCGCGCCGCGCGGATGGGGGCGCCGGGGAGAAACCGAAAGGCCGGGTGCCGGGCGCAGCGGTCCCAGGTCGCCTGCGGAAAGCCCTCGCGCAGGCCCATCACCGCACTCATGAAGCGCCAGCGCCAGGCGTCGTCGAGGTCGCCGAGATGGCGCAGGAAGCCCGCGAAGGTCAGCCAGCGATAGGGCTGCACCACCTGCGCCTCGGCCCGCCGGCACAGCACGGTCACCGCGGCGGCGCCGGCTTCCAGCGCCGTGGCGGCGTTGTCGAAGGCCGAGGCACCGGCGCCGATCACCGCGACGCGCTTGCCCGCGAGATGCGCGAAGTCGATGGCGTCGTCGGTGCGGGCGACGCGGCCGGCCGGCAGGTCGCGGAGTGCGTCGGGCAGGGCCCAGCGCCCGGCGCCCTCCTGGCCGGTGGCGAGCACCACCTTGCGGGCGTAGCGCACCGTGCCACTCAAATCCGTCACTGCCAGGAGATCGCCGGCCGGCGCGATCCCGGTGACGGTCACGCCGTTCTCGACCGGCGCGCCGGTGGCGTCGCGCACGAAGGCGAGATACGTGGCCCAGTCCTCCCGGGGGATCAGGTCCAACGCCTCCCAGGCGGCCTGCCCGTAGCGGGCCTCGTGCCAGGACTGATAGGTGAGCGCCGGCAGGCCGAGATCGGGTCCGGTGAAGTCCTTCGGGCTGCGCAGGGTGCGCATCCGCGCGTAGGTGAGCCAGGGGCCCTCGAAGCCTTTCGGTGCCCGGTCGAGCACCAGGATGTTGGTGACCTGCGCCCGCATCAGCCCGAACGCGATGGCGAGGCCGGATTGCCCGGCCCCGACCACGATCACGTCGTGGGCGGGTCGGCCGTCCGGGCCGGTGCGGGGGGTGAGCCAGGGCGCGCGGGGATGGGCCGTGCGGGCGATCTCGTCGCGGACGCGGAGCCGAAGAGCGTCGAGGGACATGCAAAACCTTCAGGCGGAGAGCCAGCCGCCCTCGACCGGCAGGGCGGCGCCGGTGGTGAAGGAGGCGGCATCGCTGGCGAGATAGAGGACGGCGCGGGCGACCTCCTCGGGCTGCCCGAGGCGCTTCATCGCGTGGCGGGCCTCGGAGGCCGCGCGGGCGGCGGCCGGGTCGGCGGCGCGGGCGAAGCTGCGGGCGAGGAGCGGCGTCTCGACCGCGCCCGGCACCACGGCGTTGACCCGGATGCCGTCAGCGGCGAAGTCGAGCGCCATGGTGCGGGTGAGGCTCAGCACCGCGCCCTTGGCGGCGATGTAGGCGCTGTTGCCGCGCCCGCCGGCGAGCGCGAGCTGCGAGGCGACCGTGACGATCGCGCCGCCGCCGCGGGCCCGCATCACCGGCACCGCTGCCTTGGCCCACAGCCAGGTGCCGCCGACATGGGCGCGGAACACCGCGTCCCAGTCCGCGGGCGCGGTGGTCTCGACGGTGCCGCCCACCGAAAAGCCCGCCGCCGTCACCAGGACATCGATGCCGCCGAGGCCCGAGACGATCGCCGCGGCGTCGGCGGCGACCGCCCCGGGATCGCCGACATCCGAGGCCCGGGCGAGGCCGCCGATCTCCGCCGCCACGGCCTGCGCGGCCGCATCGTCCCGGTCGATCACCGCCACCCGGGCGCCGGCCTCGGCGATGAGCCGCGCCGTCGCGGCGCCGATCCCGGAGCCGCCGCCGGTCACCACCGCGACCTTGCCGTCGAACCTCATCGGACATCCTCCCGCGCGTCGTGCCAGGCCAGGAACGCGTCGGCGGAGGCGTCGCATCCATAGGCGGCCTCCCAGCCGAGCTCGTCGCGCAGCCGGTCGGTCGCCAGCGGCGGCCGGTCGGTGTCGCCGTGCAGCGTGATCGTCGGGGCCTCGCCCGGTGCGGCGAGGCGGCAGGCGAAGCCGGCCTGTGCGAGCCGGGACCGCGCCAGCCGCTCGCCCCAGGCCAGCACCGGCCAGACGACGGGGCTCGACACGTTGTAGAGCCGGGAATCCAGGCGCGGCGCGTGGAGGATCCGCGCCACCGCGGCGGCGGCGTCCGGGGCGTAGAGCCAGTCCCGCAGACCCGGCCGCGGCAGCAGGGCCGGGGTGCCGGCCCGCGCCGCCGCCCAGATCTGCGCCTGCGGGCTCAGGGTATCGCGAAACGACGTGTCGCGCTCGAACGGGCCGAACACCGCGCTCAGGCGCACGCTCACCCCGTCGAGTCCCCAATGCCCGCAGAGCCGCGCCAGCACGGCCTCCGAGGCGAACTTGGTGACGGCGTAGAGGCTCTCGGGCCGCGCCGGCAGGTCCTCGGACAGGCGCTCGGCTCGCGTCGCGCCGTAGGCCGCCGCCGAGGACAGGTTCACCACCCGGCGCACCCCGGCCCGGCGGCAGGCCTCCAGGATCGGGACGACCGCCGAGAGATTGACGGCGAGGATGGATGCCGGATCGGCGGCCTCGCGGGCGGCGTCGGCCGTCACCGCGGCGGCGATCGCCACCGCGTCGGTGCCCGGGCGGATCGCCGCCGACAGGGCGGCCGGATCGGTCACGTCGCCGGGCACGAGGTCGAGGCGGCCGGGCGGCGCGGCGAGCGCCGCGAGGAGCGCCGGCGGAGGCGGGGCCCGGTCGAGGAGCCGCACGTCGCCGCCGCCCGCGAGGAGGTGGTGGGCGAGGTTCAGCCCGACGAAGCCGGCTCCGCCCAGGATGACGGTGGTCATGGGGTGGGAGAGCTCATGAGTTGGAGGGCCTCACGGGGCGAGGATTCCCTTGGCGCGAGGAGTCCCTTGGGGCGAGGAGTCCCCTGGGGCGAGGGCGCTCGCGCGGCCCGCGATGCGTCTGCGGACGAGGTGCCGGCATCGAGCCTCCCATGATCGGTTCGGCGCAGCACCATGCACGAAGCAGGCCGACCGGCGGGTGGCCCCGGCGCGTCCCCTGTCATGAAACCATCATGCCGTCCGGCCAAGAGGTTTCCGGATTCAGCCGACGCGAAACAGTCGCGGCCCGCGCGCCGTGCGGAGCGTTCGCCGCGGAGCGCCGGGCCGGCCGCGACCAAGCCGGTCTCGAACGGTCGAATTCTCTCAAGCGCCGCGAGTCCGCGAGATGGATGCGCGGCACGAGCCGGCAAGGCTGCGCAGCAGAATCGGGGGCAACGGACATGGTGCAAGACGCGGCCGCACAGGCCGGCCCCGGCCACGCGGGACCCGGAGCCGCGGAGCTGCCCGCGGCGCGGCCCGATTCGGGCCTCGGCGCACTCGCCCTCGTCGCCTCGTTCCACCAGGTCCCGTGCGAACCGGCCCAGGTCCGCCACGACCTCGGCCTCGGCCAGGCCCCGATGAGCGGCGTCGACGTCGTGCGCGGCGCCCGCCGCCTCGGCCTCAAGGGCCGCCTGCTCCAGGACCAGAAGCCGGCGCGCCTCGACGGCATCCCGCTCCCCGCCATTCTCGAGGTCGACGACGGCCGCTTCGTCGTCCTCGGCCGGCGCCTCGAGGACGGCAAGCTCCGGATCATCGATCCGGTCGCCCGCACCGCCGACCACGTCGAGCCCGAACTGTTCCTGGCCCGCTGGACCGGCACCATCGTGCTGATCGCGCGCCGCGCCAACCTCCAGACCGCGCTCCACCATTTCGGCCTGACCTGGTTCGTCCCCTCGGTCTGGCGCTACCGCAAGCCGCTCGCCACGGTGCTGGTCGCCTCGCTGTTCATCCAGCTCTGCGCGCTGATCACCCCGATCTTCTTCCAGATCACCATCGACAAGGTGCTGGTCCACCGCGGCTACTCGACCCTGACGCTCGTCGCCGTCGGCCTCGTGGCGCTCGGCCTGTTCCACGTCGTGCTGCAATACCTGCGCGGCTACATCCTCACCCATACCGCGAGCCGGATCGACGTCGAGCTCGGCGCGCGGCTGTTCGACCACCTGATGCGCCTGCCCCTCGGCTACTTTGAGACGAGGCCCGCCGGCCAGACCGTCGCCCGGGTGCGCGAGCTCGAGACGGTGCGCAACTTCCTCACCGGCCAGGCGCTCACCTCGGCGATCGACGTGCCGTTCACGCTGCTGTTCCTCGCGATCCTGTACGTCTACTCGCCGCTGCTCGCGCTGATCGTCACCTTGTCGATCCCCTGCTACATCCTGGTGGCGGTGCTGCTGCGGCCGGTCCTGCGCGAGAAGACCCTGGAGCAGTTCAACCGCTCGGCCCTGTCGAGCCAGTTCCTGATCGAGTCGGTGGTCGGCATCCACACCGTCAAGGCGCTCGCGGTCGAACCCACCCTCAAGAGCCAGTGGGAGGAGCGGCTCGCCGCCTACGTCAAGACCTCGTTCGTTGCCGGCCTCGTCGCCAGCATCGGCCAGAACGCGATCCAGTACATCTCCAAGGTCACGACCGCGCTCGTGCTGTTCTTCGGCGCCTACGCGGTGATGAACGGCGAATTGACCGTCGGCAGCCTGATCGCCTTCAACATGATCATGGGCCAGGTCACCGCGCCGATCCTGCGCCTCAGCCAGCTCTGGCAGGACTTCCAGCAGGTCAAGGTGTCGCTGGAGCGCCTCGGCGACGTGCTCAACTGCCCGCCGGAGACCCGGGCGCTGGCGCAGGCCCACCTGCCGCCGGCCAAGGGCCAGGTCACGGTGCGGGGTGTGACCTTCCGCTACCAGCCCGGCACGCCGGAGGTCCTGAGGGACGTCAGCCTCGACATCCCGGCCGGCCAGGTCATCGGCATCGTCGGCCCGTCGGGCTCGGGCAAGTCGACCTTCACCAAGCTCCTGCAGCGCCTCTACGTGCCCGAGAAGGGCCAGGTGCTGGTCGACGGGGTCGACATCGCCCAGGTCGATCCGGCCTGGCTGCGGCGCCAGATCGGCGTCGTGCTCCAGGAGAACCTGCTGTTCAACAAGACGGTGTTCGAGAACATCGCGCTCGCCAATCCCGGCCTGTCGCGGGCGCAGGTGATGCAGGTGGCCCGGCTGGCCGGCGCCGACGAGTTCATCAACCGGCTGCCGCTCGGCTACGACACCCCGATCGAGGAGCGCGGCGCCAACCTCTCGGGCGGGCAGCGCCAGCGGCTCGCCATCGCGCGCGCGCTCGCCACCAACCCGCGCATCCTGATCCTCGACGAGGCGACCTCGGCGCTCGACTACGAGAGCGAGCGGATCATCCAGGAGAACATGAAGCACATCGTGCGCGGCCGCACCGTGATCATCATCGCCCACCGGCTCGCGGCGGTCAGGATCTGCGACCGGATCATCGCGCTTCAGGACGGGCGCATCGTCGAGGACGGCACCCACCGCGATCTGGTCGAGCGTCCGACCTCGCTCTACGGCCGACTGTGGCGCCTGCAATCCGACCACGGCTCAGCCCAAGGAGAGGCCGCGTGAGCGCCAAGCCGCAACCCTCCGAGCCGCAACCCTCCCTGCCGGCGCCCCGCCGCGCCCCGCCGCCGCCGGCCCGCTTCAGCCCGCGCGGCCTGACCGACCGCGTGCGGCGGCTCGCCGACGACCGCTCCGACCAGGAATTCCTGCCGGCGCATCTCGAGATCCTCGACACCCCGCCCTCGCCCTACGCGGTGGTGTTCACCTGGGTGATGTGCCTGATGTTCGGGGCCGCGCTCGTCTGGAGCATCTTCGCCCAGATCGACATCCACGCGGTGGCGACCGCCCGGATCCAGCCCTCCGGCCGCTCGAAGGTCGTGCAGCCCTTCGACACCGGCAAGGTCCAGACCATCGCGGTCGAGAACGGCAGCCGGGTCCAGGCCGGCGACGTGCTGCTGACCCTCGAACCGACCGAGGCCGAGGCCGACCTGTCCTCGCGCCAGGGCGACCTCGCGGCGCTCGAGGCCCAGATCGCCCGGCGCCGCGCCACGATCGAGGCGGTGGAGAAGAACCAGCCCACCGCCAAGGTCGAGTTCCCGGCCGCGGTGCCCCCGGCGGTGCGGGCCCGCGAGGAGGGCGCGATGCTGGCCGAGATCGGCCAGTACGTCACCACCCGGGACGCATTCGAGGCGCAGCTCGCCGAGAAGGTCGCGACGCAGGAGCGCTTCACCGCCAGCATCGCCGCCCGCCAGCGGCTCCAGGCGGTGCTGAAGGAGCGCGCCGACATGCGCGAGACCCTGGTGGCCAAGGCCGCCGGCACCCGCGCGGCGGTGATCGACGCGGTGCAGCAGGTCGAGCAGGTCGCGGCCGACCTCGCCTACGACCGCGGGCAATTGACCGAGGCCAAGGCCGGCGCCGTCTCGCTGCAGCGACGCATCACCCAGCTCACCAGCGAGACGGTGGCGCGCCAGTACCAGGCGCTGACGGAGGCGGCGCAGAAGCGCGACGCCCTGGTGCAGGACGTGGTGAAGGCGACGCTCAAGCGCGAGCGCACGGCGCTGAAGGCGCCGATCTCCGGCACGGTGCAGCAGCTCGCCGTGACGACGCTCGGCCAGGTGGTCACCGCCGGCCAGCCGCTGATGGTGGTGGTGCCGACCGACGGGCCGATCGAGGTCGAGGCCCAGGTCCAGAACAAGGATATCGGCTTCATCCTGCCCGACCAGGAGGCGGTGGTGAAGATCGACGCCTTCCCGTTCACCCGCTACGGCTCGATCGAGGGCAGGGTGGTGCGGGTGTCGCGCGACGCGGTCGACGACCGCGAGGCGGGGGGCGGCAGCGACGCCCTGTCGGTGGCGCGCGGCCAGGGCCTCAATCCCGTGACGGGCATGCCCAAGACCCAGAACCTGATCTTCCCGGTGACGGTGGCGCTCTCTCGGACGGTCATCAAGGCCGACGGCAAGGAGGTGGCGCTCACTCCCGGCATGACCACGACGGTGGAGATCCGCACCGGGCGGCGCCGGGTGATCGACTACCTGCTCTCGCCGGTGCGCGAGACCACCGCGACGGCCGGGCACGAGCGCTGAGGGCGCCGGCCGGCGCGCCGGGCCTTCCTTTCGCCGGACAAACCCCGCAAGGGAGGGATGAAGACCGGGCTCTCGTCCGTCTCATTCCTTGGTAAGGCCGGGTGATCTTCGTCGTGCGCGGTGCGGGCGGCCGCCGGCCGCGATCCGCGAAAAGGCCGCCGATGTCCCCCTCGCTCCACCTCGTCCGGCACGCCGTGCCGTTCACCGGCTACCCGTACCGGGGCGAGGCGATGGCCTGCAACCTGTGCGGCGGCACCGGGACGCTCGTCGTGGCCGAGACCGACCGGCGGCTGAAGCGGCTGCGCTCCGTCGCCTGCACGGAATGCGGCCTGATCCGCACCGACCCGATGCCGACGCAAGCCGAGCTCGGCGCCTACTACGCCTCGGCCTACCGCGCCGCCTACCAGTTCGCCCTCGGCAAGCGCCCGCCGCGCCACCATCTCAACCGCTCCCGGCGCGAGGCGGCGTTTCGTGCCGACCTGCTCGCGCCCGCCCTGCGGCCCGGCGCCCGGGTGCTCGATTTCGGCTCCGGCTCGGGCGAGTTCCTGGCCGCCGCGCGGGAGCGGGGCGCGACCGTGACGGGGGTCGAGCCCGGCCTGTCCTATGCCGCCTTCGCGCGCGAGGAGCACGGCGCCCGGGTGCTGGACCGCCTCGATGCCCTGGCGCCCGACGAGGTCTTCGACGTCGTCACCGTCCACCACGTGCTCGAGCACCTGCGCGACCCGGTCGACATCCTGGAGCGCCTCGCCGCCCGGCTGGCGCCCGGCGGAGTCCTCTACGCCGCGGTTCCCAACATGGCGGCGACCGGCAAGCCGCCGCACGAGCGCTTCCACTTCGCCCACGTCCACGGCTTCGTGCGCGAGACCCTCGACCGGGCCGCCGCCCGCGCCGGCCTGGCGCCGCATCCCGAGTACTGGCGCGAGGACACCACCGCGGTCTACCGGCGCGACCCCGCCGCCGCGCGGGCGCCGGCCCGGACCGACCTCGCCCGGGCCCTCGCGGCCGCCCTCGCGCCGGTGAGCCCCGGCGCCTACATCGCGTCCGGCGCCTGGCTCCGCCCGATGATCCGCCGCAACGCCAAGGCGATCCGCGACACCTTCGCGTCCCGCTGACGGGCGGCGCGACCGCGGACAAGCCATCGCCGCCGACCCGGAGCGGGCACGCTCCGGGCAACCGGTCGTTGCGGATTTGCCACGGGCCCTAACAACTGCCGCGCGATCCGGAAATCCCGGTTCGCGAGCCGGCAACGCATGCTAAAAACCCTATTAGGAACAATAACTTAGTATCATTCTAAAGAACGGCGCCAGCCCGGGCGGGTCTCTCCCCGGGGCAGGGAGGCCGTTGCCCGAAGGTCTCGACATGCGTGCCCAGCCCAGCGCTCCCGTCCCGCCCCGTCGCCGCGTCGTCGCGATGCTCGCCGCCGGCGTCTCCCTCCTCGGGCTGACGGCCGGCTCGGCGGCAGCCCAGGAGGCGACGCCGCCCCGGCAGGGCGCGGCGGCGGGCGGCGCGATCCAGCTCGAGGCGATCGACGTCGCGGGCAACGGCACCCGGCCCGCGGCCGCAATCGTCGCGGCCCGGCCCCAGGAGGATCCGCGCGGCCCGATCGACGGCTACGTCGCCAAGCGCACCCTGACCTCGACCAAGACCGACACTCCGCTGATCGAGACCCCGCAATCGGTCACCGTGATCGGGCGCGAGCAGATCGACGCCCTCAAGCCGCAGCAGGTCGGCGACGCGGTCGCCTACTCGGCCGGCGTCTTCGGCAACGTGTTCGGGCCCGATCCGCGGGTCGACTTCTTTCTGATCCGCGGCTTCACGGCGAACGACACCGGCCTGTACCGGGACGGCCTGCAGCTCTTCAACTACGGCTTTGCCGCCTACAAGGTCGACACGTTCGGGCTGGAGCGCATCGACGTGCTGCGCGGCCCCGCCGCGGTGCTGTTCGGCCAGGGCGGCCCCGGCGGCCTGATCAACCTGATCAGCAAGAAGCCGCCCGTCGACCCCCTGCGTTACATCGAGGTCGGCGGCGGCTCCTTCGGCCAGAAGTACCTCGCCTTCGACCTCGGCGGGCCGGCCGACAAGGACGGTCATTGGTTCTACCGCCTGACCGGCATCGGCCGGCAGGGCGGTACCCAGGTCGACGGCCTCGACGAGAATCGCGGCTACATCGCCCCGACCGTCACCTACAAGCCGGACGGCGCCACCACCTTCACCCTGCTGTCGAGCCTCCAGTACGACGATACCGGCCGCCTCAATGCGTTCCTGCCGTATTACGGCACGGTGCGGCCGACGGTGCTCGGCCTGCGCGTCCGGCAGAGCGACAACGTCTCGGATCCGTCCAACAATACCTACCGCCGCATGCAGGCCAACATCGGCTACGAGTTCGAGCACGTCTTCGACGACACCTGGACCTTCCGGCAGAACCTGCGCTACGCCTTCAGCGACTCGCTCGACGACGCGTTCCTGGGCGGCCTCGGCTATGCCGACGCCAACCAGACCCAGATCGCCCGCTACCGCTTCCGCGCCGCCTCGCGGGCGCGCCTGTTCAACGTCGACAACCAGGCGGTGGCCCGGTTCGACGACGGGCTGTTCAGGCACACGGTCCTGATGGGCCTCGACTACAAGAATTTCCAGCTCAACGACAACCAGGCCACCGGCGGCTTCGCCGGGGTGCCGGTCCCGAACTTCAACATCATCACGCCGAATTACGGTGCCCCGAGCGTCCCGGTCGCGCCCTATCTCGTCAACTACGACGTGTTCCAGCAGCTCGGCCTGTACTACCAGGACCAGATCAAGCTCACGCCCGAGCTGACCCTGGTCGTGTCCGGCCGCGGCGACTTCACCTCGAACGAGGTCAACAACCGGCTCGCCAGCACCCAGACGCGGCAATCGGCCAACGCGTTCACGCAGCGCTACGGCCTGATCTACAACTTCGACTTCGGCCTGGCGCCCTACGTCAGCTACGCGACCTTCTTCAACCCGCAGGTCGGCACCAACTTCTTCAGCCAGCCGTTCAAGCCGACCACCGGCGACCAGTTCGAGGCCGGCATCAAGTACGAGATCCCGGGAGCGAACGCCTTCCTGACGGTCGCGGCCTTCGACCTCGCGCTGGCCAACTCCCTGACCTCCGATCCGACCAACCCGCTCAACCAGCTCCAGCTCGGCGAGACCCGCTCGCGCGGCTTCGAGGCGCAGCTGGTGGCCAACATCACCACGGACTTCAACGTCGTCGCGTCGTTCACGAGCTACAACCTCGAGATCACCAAGGGCGACGTCGGCGCCATCGGCCGGACCCCGACCAACACGCCCGAGACCCTGGCCTCGATCTTCGCCGACTACACCATCCCGACCGGCGACTGGGCCGGCTTCGGCTTCGGCGCGGGCGTGCGCTACGTCGGCCGCTCCTTCGCCGACGTGAACAACACCCTGACGGTGCCGGAGCGGGCCCTGTTCGACGCGGTGGTGCATTACAGCCGCGACAACTGGCGCTTCGCCATCAACGCCGCGAACCTCGCCGACAAGCGCTTCGTCTCGTCGTGCCAGTCGGTCAACGCCTGCTTCTACGGCGAGCAGCGCCGCATCACCGCGAGCCTGAGCTACAAGTGGTGAGGCGACGGGCGGGGAGGCGGCTCCCCGCCCGTCACGCCGGATCCGGCATCATCCCGGCGACGTGGCCGGGAAAGCCCGGCAGGGCCACCGTCCCGCGCTCGTAGACCTGGAACACCCGCAGCATCCCGTCGCGGATCGCCTCGCGGGGCAACAGGATCTCGAACCCCGCATTCAGGGCGTCGGCCTCCTTCAGGTGCGCCGCCACGTCCTGCCGGGCGAAGCACTCGGCGACCATGTACCGGCGCTGCCCCCGCGCGCCCCAGCGGGCGATCCAGGCGAGCGGCCGCCCGCGTCCCGGCACGAAGCACCAGCCCGAGACCGCGACGGTCGGGCCGAGCAGGTCCGACGTCTCGCCGGTCACCACGGCATCGAGGTTCGGCCGGGTGCGCAGCTTCGGGATCCAGGCCCGGCGCAGGGCCGGCGGCGCCGTGGCGGTGACGAGGCAGGCGCGGGTGGAGGGCGCGACGAAGAGCGTGGCGCCGGTCTCGAACAGCTCGGCCCCGGGCCGCTCCGCCCCACGATCGTCCTCGATCGCGACCGAGAGCCGGTAGGGACCGGGCGCGAGGTCGCGGGCCTGCGCCTCGGCGCCGGCCCGCATCGTCCCGTCCTGCTCGCGCCCGACCGCCCGGGTCCAGGCGGCCCCCTGCGGGCCTTCGAGCACCAGGACGGGCTGTCCCGTCCCGGCGCCCGCCGGCAACGCAACCTCGATGCGGGTGAGGCCGCCCTGGCGCGCCACCGGCACGCCCTCGACGAGCGGGAGCCCGTGACCCGTCACCGCCGCCCGCACCGCGCTCCGGCGCAGGGCGAAGTCCGGCAGGCCCGGCCGCCACGGCGTGACGGGCCCCGGCGGGGCGAATCCCGCAGCGGTGAAGCGCGCGACTCCCTCGGCGACCGCGAGGTGGTCGGAAAAGACCTGGACGAGGTCGACGGTGTGGAGGCCCGCCACCAGGCCGGCGGTACGGATCCGGGCCGCGAATCCGGCCTGCTCGGCCCGGCCGGTACCGAACCGGCCGGCGAGCTCCGGACGGCGCTCGGGCAGCGCGGCGACGAAGCGCGTGGCCGCGCCGGAGCGCAGCCGCAGCCAGGTCTGGATCGGCCGTGCCGCGTCGGGCCGCCAGAGCCAGCCGCGCAGGGACAGGCTGTCGCCTGCCGCGCAGGCACCGATCCGGCCGGGCAGCCGCTGGCCGTCGGCGACGAGGTCGGCGATCTCCCAAAACAGGGTCGGATCGTCCGGCACCAGCGGCCGCTCGGGCAGCAGCGCAACGGCGGGCGGCAGGGCGTCGACGATCGCGCTCGTCTCGTCGGTCCCGTCCCAGACGATCGTCGGGTCGGTCCAGTCCGGGTTGTTGAGACGCAAGCCGAGATCGAGGGCCGAGAGGGTGAAGGGCGCGGCCGGCGCGTCGGGGACCGCATGCGGCACCGGCCGGGCCGCGATCAGCTCGCGGTAGAGCGCCCCCAGGGCGGCGGCGTGCCCGGCGACCGTCGGGAAGGTCTTCTGGCGGATCGCGGCGCGCAAGGCGGCGACGAGGTCCGGGTCGTGGGCGAGCCGCCGCAGGGCCTGGCGCACCGCGCCCGCATCGCCCGGCTGCACCTTGAGCCCGTCGACGCCCTGCGTGACCCGTTCGCCCGGCGCGCCGAGATCGGTCACGATCGGGATCAGTCCCGCCCGCCACGCCTCGGTGAGCGAGATCATGTAGGTCTCGGGCCAGAGCGAGAGGTGGAGGGACACGTCGCAGCCGGCGAGAAGCCCCGGCACCTCGTCGCGGGTGTAGCCGCCGCGCAGGTGCAGCCGCTCCCCGGCCATCGCCTCGAAGGCCGCGACGAGGTAGCTCTCGACGTAGCCGAGCACCTCGAACACGATCGCCTCGCCCTCGGTGATGCGCACGAGCTCGAGCAGCGTGCGGGCGCCCTTGTGGTCGACGACGTTGCCGAGGACCGCGACCCGCAGGGCGGGCCGGGCGTCGGGCCCGCGCGCCGGGAGCGGCGCGCCAGGGCCCGAGCCGGCCGGCCCGGCATCGATCATCTCGATCACCGCGACCCGGGCCGGTGCCTCGGGGTAGAACGCCCGGACATAGGCGGCGGTGGCGGGCGTGCTGGCGACGAGGGCGTCGACGCTCCCGAGCATCCGCGCCACGAACCCGTCCCGGCGCGCCTTCGAGCCGGGTGGCAGTCCCTCGGTGCTCGACAGGCATCCGTCGCATGCCCTCTCGCCGCGGTGCACGACGTCGCAGAAGACGCCGTGCTGGTTCATGAGGGTGAAGCGGCTGCAGACCAGGAAGAAGTCGTGCAGCTGCGCGACCACCGGCACGCCGTGGGCCCGGGCGATCGTCGGCAGGCTCAGCGGCAGGCCGAGGAGGTGGTGGACGTGGACGAGGTCGATGCGCCGCTCGACCAGGATGCGCTCGACCAGCGCCTCGATTTCCGGGCTGGCGAGCAGCCGCTCCGCCGACGGGATCGGCAGCGCCTCCGAGGTCTCGCCCTCGTCGAGGCGCAGGACCCAGGCGTCCTCCTCGAAGGAGGGGTAGAGGAACAGGACCTCGAACCCGTCGAGGCCGGCATCGAGCGCGTCCGCGAGCTGTTCCTGGTAGAACTCGACCCCGCCGCCCTGGCGCCGCCCGGCCCGGTTGTGGGTGACGAAGAGGAGGCGGGGCTTCCCCGCGCCGGGAAGGGGGCTCGTGTCCTTCGCCGACGGCGGGGCCGTCGCGGTCTCGCGTTCCCGCACCGCCCGCAGGATGACGTCGACCCGGTGGTCGTAGAGGTGCCCGGTCAGGGTGCGGGCACGGGCGCGCTCCGCCATGGCGATCCGGCCCTCCGGATCGGCCAGCAGGGCGGCGAGCGCCTCCACGGCGTCCTCCTCGGCGCAGGCCCGGATCTCGCGGTCCGGCGCGTAATAGGCGAAGGTCTCGGGGTCGGCGCCGACGACGAGCTGCGCGCCGCCGGCCAGCGCTACCTCGAACAGCCGCGGCGGCGGCGTCGTGCCCGAGGCCGCCTCGCCGGCGCCGGCGGTGAAGACCCGCGGCAGGGTCAGCACCACCCGGCTGGCATGGGCGAGCCGGGCGAAATCCGCGTTGCCGCAGCGCCAGTCGACGACGAGGTCGTCGCGCACCAGCACCGGCGGGGCCAGGTAGGCGTTCGCCGGCAGCGCGATCTTCGCCTTGAGGTCGCGCGGCAGGCCGGCGAGGATCCGGTTGAGCGTCGCCACCCGGTTCGGCCAGGCCGTGCCGACGAACAGGAGATCGTAGCGGTAGGCCGCGTCGTCCCGCAGGACGGGCAGGTCCTGGAACAGGGTCGTGGCCGCCAGGGGCAGGTGGCGGGCGCCTGCCCCGTAGCGGGGCAGCGAGCCGCGGTCGTTGGTGAAGACGAGGTCGAAGCAGCCGGCGAGCCGGGCGTTGGCGGCGGCGAGATAGGGGTCCTCGGTCGTCCACAGCGCGCTGGTGCCGGCGAGCGCGCAGAGGCGGCGCAGCAGGGCGTGATGGCGGCTCGCCCCGCCGAGGGCGAGGACGAGGTCGAACCGCGCGTCCTGCGCCAGCGCCACCGCGTCGGCGTGGGTCGCCCGCACCACCCGGGCGACGGCGGGGTGGCGCGCCAGGGCGTCGGCGACCGCGAGCGCGATGTAGGCGTTGCTGGTGCGCGGCTCGGTGTCGAGGAGCAGCACCGAGAGGGGCGCGCGGGCGGACCGGGAGGGGGGCATGGGAGTGTCCGTCACGCGGCCATCGCCGCCAGGATGGTCTCGGCCCGGTGGCGGTAGGTGTGGGCGTCGAGCACCCGGGCGCGGGCGCGCTCCGCCATCGCCAGGAAGGCGGCGGGCTCGCGGTGGGAGCGGGCGATCGCCTCCGCGATCTCCTGCACGTCGTCGAAGAGCAGGATCTCGCGGCCCTCGTCGAGGTAGTCCAGGATCTCGAGGCCGGCGGTAAAGCAGAGCTGCGGGGTGCCGGCCAGCGCCGCCTCGAACACCCGCGGCCCGGGCGTCGAGGCCGGCAACCGGTAGCGCCGGTTGGCGATGTCGAGGTCGCGGCCGACCGCGAGGACGAGGCGGGCCGCGCTCGTCCGGTCGGCCATCGCGGCCGCGCTCAGGCGGGTGTTCTCGGCAAACGCCAGCGAGGCCGGCCAGCCAGTGCCGAAAACCTCGACCCGGTGCCCCGACAGGCTCGGCTGGGCGCGCTCGAGGAGGGCGATCCGGTTGGGAAAGGCCGCGCCGCAGAAGAACAGGTCGAGGGTCCGCTCGGCCATCGGCCGCACCGGCCGCAGGTGCGTCCGGCGGCAGGCGGCGAGCGGCAGGTGCGAGACCGAAGGATGCCGGTAATGCGGCAGGGCCCAGCGGTCGTTGGTGAAGAGGTGGTCGGCCAGGGCCTCGGCCCGGAGCGCGTAGTCGAACTCGTAGGGGTCGTCGTGCAGCCAGAAGGCGAGGCGGGCCCCCGCCCGCCGGGCGCTCCGCGCCAGGGAGCGCAGGGGCGCGGCCTCCACGGCGACGCTGCCGAGGCCCACGACGAGGCTCGGGCGAAACCCCGCGATCGCCTCCTCGGCGAGCTCGAGCGGGCTGTCCCGCACCGCGCCCGCATCGAGCACCTCGGCGAAGCCGTCGCGCAGATAGGCGCGGATCGCCGCGTTGTGGTTGACCGCGTCCGGGCTCAGGCTCGTGACCAGGACCTTCGCGGAAGCTGTGGGGCGCATGCGGACCGGTCGGGAGGAGGGGGCGGATGATGGCGAAACACGCAAATGCCGCCGAGATCAAGGCTCTGCCCTCGCCGCGTCCTCCCCGCATCCCCGGGGGCGGGGCCGGGTGCGCGTTCCCGACGGGCGATCCGGAGCGCGCCTCGAGCCGCGATCCGCCGGTTCCCCGCCGCGGCCGGAGCGTCGGCATCGGCGACACGCCCCCGCGCGCGTGGTAGCGTCACCCATCATGACCGTCCTCCCGCTTTCGTCACGTCACCCCGTCGCGTCCCCGCGCCGGCCCACGGCCCTTGCGCGGCCCGTCCTGCGCGGTCTGCCCGGATGAGCGACGTGACGCCGGGACTGGATTACCGCCGCCTCTTCGACGCCTCGCCCGAGCCCTGCCTGGTCCTCGATGCCGAGGGCCGCATCCTCGCGGCGAACCGCGCCTATCGCGACGCGGCCGGTGGGCGCGACGACCTCCCGGGACTGCGCCTGCACGAGGTCTTTCCCGCCGAGGCCGCCCTCGTCGGGCCGATCGAGGCCTCGCTCGCCCGCGCGCTCGCCACCGGGCGGCCCGACGCCCTGACGCTGCCCTATCCGGGTCGCACCGGCCCGGACGGCGCCCCGGCGGGGCGCTGCCGGCGCATCACCCACAGCCCGGTGCCGGGCGCCGACGGCGCGGCCCCCATGGTGCTCCACCGCGTCGGCGAGCCGCCGGCGGCCGACGACGGGGCAGGGCGCCCGGCGCTCGATCCCGCGGCCGGCCTGGAGGCGGACGGCGACCTGCAGGCGGCGCATGCCCGGCGGGACCTCGTCTTCCAGCAGATGCCGGGCTTCGTCGCCGTGCTGCGCGGGCCCTGCCACCTCTTCGAGTACGTCAACGACGCCTACGTGGCGATCGCCGGGTCGCGCGACTTCCTCGGGCGCACCGTGCGGGAGGTGTTTCCCGAACTTGCCGATCAGGGCTTCTACGAACTCCTCGACAAGGTCTACCGCACCGGCCGGCCCTTCGCCGCCCGCGCCCTGCCGATCCGGCTCGGCCACGAGGAGGCCGACCGGGCGATCGACCTCCTGTACCAGCCGCTGCGGGACGGGGAGGGCACGGTCACCGGCATCTTCGTCGGCGGCTACGACGTCACCGAGCAGGTCCGCTCCCAGGCGGCGCTGCGCGACAGCGAGGAGCGCTACCGCACGCTGCTCGACAGCCTCGACGTCGGCTTCTGCATCCTCGAGATGAAGTTCGACGAGGCGGGCCGCGCGATCGACTACCGGATCGCCGAGGCCAACCCGGCCTTCGCCCGCCAGACCGGTGCCGACGTGGCGGGCCTGTGGGTGAGCGAGTTCGCCCCCGACCTCGAGCGGTACTGGTTCGACACCTACGGCCGCGTCGCGCTCACCGGCGAGCCGATCCACTTCGAGAACCAGGCCGACGTGTTCGGGCGCTGGTTCGACGTGCGGGCGCTGCGGATCGGCGATCCGGCGCAGGCGCGGGTCGCGGTGTTCTTCAGCGACATCTCGGACCGCAAGCGGATGGAGGAGGCGCTGCGTGTCCTCAACGCCTCGCTCGAGGCGCAGGTCGCCGAGCGCACGGCCGAGCGCGACCAGATCTGGCAGGCCTCGACCGACCTGTTCTGCGTCGCCAGCTTCGAGGGCCGCCTCGTCAGCCTCAACCCGGCCTGGACGGCGCTCCTCGGCTGGAGCGTGGGCGAACTGCTCGGCCGCCCGTTCCTCGATTTCGTCCACCCGGACGACCGCCCGGCGACGAAGGCCGCGGCCGAGGCTCTCGCCCGCGGCGAGCCGCAGCCGAACTTCGAGAACCGCTACCGGCACCGCGACGGTTCCCACCGCTGGCTGTCCTGGAACGCCGTGCCCCGGGACGGGCGCATCTACGCGACGGTCCGCGACGTGACGGCGGTCCGGGCCCAGGCCGCCGCCCTGGCCCAGGCCGAGGAGGCCCTGCGCCAGTCGCAGAAGATGGAGGCGGTGGGCCAGCTCACCGGCGGGGTCGCCCACGACTTCAACAACCTGCTCACGATCATCCGCTCGTCGGTGGATTTTCTGCGCCGGCCCGAGCTGCCGGAGGCGCGGAAACGCCGCTACCTCGACGCGGTCTCCGACACGGTGGACCGGGCCGCCAAGCTCACCGGCCAGCTCCTCGCCTTCGCCCGCCGCCAGGCCCTGTCGCCGGCGGTGTTCGACGTCGGCGAGAAGGTGCGCGGCGTCGCCGACATGATCGACACGGTCACCGGCGCGCGGGTGCGGGTGGTGGTCGAGGTGCCCGACCATCCGTGCTTCGTGCGCGCCGACCTCAGCCAGTTCGAGACCGCGCTCATCAACATGGCGGTCAACGCCCGCGACGCCATGGACGGCCAGGGCACGCTCACCCTGACGCTGACCTGCGGTGCCGCGATGCCGCCGATCCGGGGACACGCCGGCTCGCAGAACGCCTTCGCGGCGGTCTCGCTCACCGATACCGGGCCCGGCGTGCCGCCGGACCTGATCGGCCGCATCTTCGAGCCGTTCTTCACCACCAAGGAGGTCGGCCGCGGCACGGGGCTGGGCCTGTCGCAGGTCTTCGGCTTCGCCAAGCAGTCGGGCGGCGACGTCGACGTGACGAGCAGTCCCGGCCGCGGCGCCACCTTCACGCTCTACCTGCCGGAGGCGCCGGCCATGAGCGAGTCCGGCGACGGGGCTGCCGCCGACGCGCCGGCCTCGCCGATCGGTGCCGGCGAGAGCGTGCTGGTCGTCGAGGACAACATCGAGGTCGGCCGCTTCTGCACGCAGATCCTCCAGGATCTCGGCTACCGCACCACCTGGGCCACCAACGCCGAGGAGGCGCTGGAACGGCTCGGGCCGGACGGGGCGGGGTTCGACGTGGTGTTCTCCGACGTGGTGATGCCCGGCATGGGCGGGCTCGCGCTCGCCCACGAGCTGCGGCGCCGGATGCCGGGCCTGCCGGTGGTGCTCGCCTCCGGCTACAGCCACGTGCTCGCCCAGGACGACGCCCACGGCTTCGAGCTCCTGCACAAGCCGTACTCGGCCGAGCAGCTCGGCCACATCCTGCGCCGGGTCGCCCGGCCGGGACGGCCGCGCCGGACGGCCTGACCCGGGCGACGCGGGGCCGAGCGCCGCCCGGGGACGCCGTTAGGGCCTCGGCGCGGCCTGCCCGGGCGTCCCTTGGGGGGCCGTTTGGCCCGGAGCCATTTGGCCGGGTTCGGCGCCGGGCTGTCCGGGCAGCTCGACCGGCTTGCCGTCGTTGAGGTCGCGGCCGGCATTCGGGTCGGTGCCGGTGCGCTGCAGGTGGGCGCGCATCTGCCACTGGTACTTGGCAATGCCGTGCTCGACCTCCTGGAGCAGGTTCGAGGTGGTGGGGTCGATGTCCTCCGTCACCTTGATGCCCCGGTTCACCTCCTCGCCGACGCGCTTGTAGGCCTGGGTGAACCAGGCCAGGACCTGGGCGTCGTCGAGGAAGCCGCCCGGAATCTCCGGCACGCCCGAGGTCCGCACGATGGTGTTGGCCCGCCCGTCCGCCGAGGCGCCGACGGCGAGCAGCCGCTCGGCGATGGTGTCGGCGTATTTCGACAGGCCCTCGTAATGCTCCTGCAGCAGCAGGTGCAGCGGGTAGTACAGGGTGCCGGAGACGTTCCAGTGCGCCTGCTTGGTCTGGAGCTGGAGCTGCTGCAGCTCGGTCAGCGTCTGCTGCAGGGCGCCGATGTCCTTGCGCAGCGCATCCTCGCCGGCGCCGAGGTCGATCCAGGGCTGGCGGCTGATCTCGTTCGTCGGAAAGGCGCCGGTCGGCTGGCGGCTCGCGACCGGCGTGGGCGAGGCCCGGCGCACCGCGTCGCTGCGGGCCGCCGCGGCCTGGGAATCGCCCGCGGGCGCGGCGGGCTGGCCGCTGGAAGCCCCGGCGGCCGGTCCGGTGGCCTCTGCGACCCGGATGCGGGCGAGGATCGCGGCCGCCCCGGGGGCACCCGCCGTGCCGGTAGGCACGGTCCCGGTGGCGGCCAGCGCCGGCGACAGGGTGGCGGAGCCGGCGAGGAGCAGCGCGGCGAACGCGCGGAGGGAGTGGGTCATCAGAACGATCCGAGGTTGCGGCGGCGTCGGGACCGATCGGCCCGGCGCCCGCATCTCAAGGAATCCGGCGGAGCGCCGTTCCTGAATGACAAGGAATTTAGTCTCACGTACCACGGGGCCGGCCCTGTGGCCCGGGGGCGCGAACAGCGCCTGTCCGTCCGATCTCCCGAAGTGTTCCATAATGCTAATTATGCGACTCGCGGATCGGGGTGCGCTGCCTGTGTCTGCCGGGCTCCGGCCCCCCGCCCCGCGAGAAAAAACCCGCGGGGCGTCGCGCCGGGTCGTCAGAGCGCCGCGATCAGCGTCCGGGCCTTGGCGGCGACCTGTTCGGGCGTGTCGCCGGGCTTGTAGAGCGAGGAGCCGCAGCCGTAGCCGCTGGCGCCGGCGGCGCGCCAGGCCGGGAGGCCGGCGGCATCGACTCCGCCGACCGGGATGAGCGGCGTGCCCGCCGGCAGCACCGCCCGCAGGGCCTTCAGCATCGGCGGACCGCCGGCCTCGGCGGGAAACAGCTTGAGCGCGTCGGCCCCGGCATCGAGCAGGCCGAACGCCTCGGCCGGGGTCAGGAAGCCCGGCATCGCCACCAGGCCGCGGGCCTTGGCGGCGCGCACCAGGGCCGGATCGGCGTGGGGCGTCACCAGCAGGCGGCCGCCCGCCCCGGCCACCGCCGCCACCTCGGCCTCGCGCCGGATCGTCCCGGCGCCGACGAGGGCCCGGTCGCCGAGGCGGGCCGCCAGGCGGCGCACGCTCTCGATCGGCTCGGGCGAGTTGAGCGGCACTTCGAGGATCGCCACGCCGGCGTCCACCAGCGCCTCGCCGACCGCCTCGACCTCGTCCGGCCGCACGCCGCGCAGGATCGCCACCAGCGGGCAGCGCGCCAGCCAGCCCGTCACGTCCGGGGTTCCGTCGTCGCGCATCATGCCCACTGGATCCTCTCCCCGATCAGCGCCAGGCCGCGGGCGGCCGCGTCGGGATCGCCGGGCACCGCCTCGCCGCCCTTGAGGGCGATCGCCCGGCCGTAGAGCGCCATCAGCGGGCCCGAGCCCACCAGGCGCACGAGCGCAGGTCCCGCCATGGCGGCGCCCTCGAGGGCGGCCGCGACCTCGTGCCCGATCAGCAGGCCCGACAGGTAGCTCGCCGCATCCTCCGGCGCGAGCCGGCCGAACAGCCCGAGGGTGCGGGTGCCGAACAGGTGGTGGAGCAATCCGCCGCCCTCCGCGGAGCGGGCGACGCCCGCCGCGAAGGCCGGCCCGACCTCCGCCGGCCCGGTCATCATCCGGCCCAGGATGGTATGGTCCTTGAGCGCCGCGAAGGCCTCGCCGGTCATGTGGGTGGAGAAGCCCGCGATGCGCCCGCCCGCGACCCGCACCCACTTGGCGTGGCTGCCCGGCAGGCAGAGGAGCGCGTCCTCGTCCGGCCGCGCGAGCGTCCCGACGACCTGGACCTCCTCGCCGCGCATCACCTCGGGCGTGCCCGCCGCGTCCGTGGCGCTCAGGCCCGGCACCAGCCGCACCGCGGCGCCCGGGAACGGCACCGGCACGACGGCGCCGGCGAGCGCGTCGAGCCCCGCCGGACAGGCGAGGTACGGCGCCTCCTGCCAGCCTTGGCGGCTGCCGACCATGCCGGCGAGCAGCACCCGGGTCTCCCCGTCCGCCAGCCAGTCGCCGACCATCTCGGTCAGCGCCGCCGGAAAGCCGCCCTCGGGCACCCGCAGGATGCCGCCGGCGCCCTCGCGCCGCGCCAGCACCGCTCCGTCCGGCGCGAGCCGGTAGGCACGGGCGCTGCTCGTTCCCCAATCCACCGCGATCATGCGCAACCCTGTGCCCCAAGGGCGGTGCACGCGCAACCGCGCCGCGCACCGCTTGACGCCGGTTTCGGCCGCTCCTATCCAGACGGAAAGGTTGCAACTGAAACCAATTCGACTGGGCAGGAAAGGACCGCCGCCATGACGATCCAGGCGCCGTCCGGGCTTCGTCCCGCCGCGACAGGCTCGGGCTTGAGCCCAGGGTACATGTCTGGCTTCGGCAACGGCTTCGAGACCGAGGCGCTGCCGGGCGCCCTGCCGGTCGGCCGCAACTCGCCCCAGAAATGCCCCTACGGCCTCTACGCCGAGCAGCTCTCCGGCTCGCCCTTCACCGCGCCGCGCACCGCCAACGAGCGCTCCTGGCTCTACCGCATCCGCCCGACGGTCGCCCATTGGGGCGCGTTCCGGCCGGTCGATGCCCGCCTCTGGCTCACCGCCCCGGGCGGGACCGTCGACCTGCCGCCGGCGCCGCTGCGCTGGGACCCGGTGCCGATCCCGGCCGAGCCGCTGTCCTTCGTCGAGGGCATCCGCACCATGACGCTCGCCGGCGATGCGGGGGCGCAGGCCGGCATGGGCGCGCACCTCTATCTCGCCACCCGGTCGATGCGGGACGAGTATTTCTATAACGCCGACGGCGAGATGCTGGTGGTGCCGCAGGAGGGTGGCCTGCGCTTCCGCACCGAGTTCGGGGTGATCGAGGCCGGCCCCGGCGAGATCGTGGTGATCCCCCGCGGCGTGAAGATCGCCGTGGAGCTGCTCGACGGCCCGGCCCGGGGCTACCTCTGCGAGAATTACGGCGGCGCCTTCACGCTGCCGGAGCGCGGCCCGATCGGCGCCAACTGCCTAGCCAACCAGCGCGACTTCCTCACGCCGGTCGCGGCCTACGAGGACCGCGACGCCCCCGGCACGATGCTGGTGAAGTGGGGCGGCCGGCTCTGGGCGGCGGAGATCGCGCACTCGCCCCTCGACGTGGTCGCCTGGCACGGCAACTACGCGCCCTACAAGTACGACCTGCGCAAGTTCGCGCCGGTTGGCCCGATCCTGTTCGACCACGCCGACCCGTCGATCTTCACGGTGCTGACCTCGCCCTCCGAGACACCCGGCACGGCCAACATCGACTTCGTGATCTTCTCCGACCGCTGGCTGGTGGCGGAAAACACCTTCCGGCCGCCCTGGTACCACCTCAACGTGATGAGCGAGTTCATGGGGCTGGTCTACGGCGTCTACGACGCCAAGACCGGCGGCGGCTTCCGGCCGGGCGGCGCCTCGCTGCACAACACGCTCCTGCCGCACGGGCCTGACGTCGACGCCTTCGAGAAGGCCTCGAACGTCGAGTTGAAGCCCCACAAGCTCGAGGGCACGCTGGCCTTCATGTTCGAGACGCGGTTTCCCCAGAAGGTCAGCCGCTTCGCCGCCGAGACCCCGGCGCTCCAGGCGGAGTACGGCGCCTACGGCCGCAAGCTGGAAAAGCACTTCGACCCGAACCGCCCGGAGCCGCGCTGATGCCGACCGCCGACCGGACCGATCTCGACCACACCCACGACCCGGGCGTCCGCTGCGGCGTGCCGGGGGCCGACGGGCACCCGGACTTCCCGATCCAGAACCTGCCGCTCGGCGTCTTCTCGCCCGCCGACGGGGCGCGCCGGGCCGGCGTCGCGATCGGCGACCACGTCCTCGACCTCGCCGCGGCGCACGCCGCGGGCCTGCTGACCGACGAGGCGGCCCGGGCGGTCGCGGCGGCCGAATCCGGCGACCTCGCCGGGATGCTCGCCCTCGGCGCCGGGCCGCGCCGGGCCCTGCGCCACCGGCTCTTCGCGCTCCTGCGGGCGGACAGCCCGGACCGCGACCGGGTGCCGGCGCTGCTGCACGAGGCCGGCGCCTGCACCCTGCACCTGCCGGCGCGGATCGGCGACTACACCGACTTCTTCGTCGGCATCCACCACGCCATGAACACCGGGCGCCAGTTCCGGCCCGACCAGCCGCTGCTGCCGAACTACAAGCACCTGCCGGTCGGCTATCACGGCCGCGCCTCGTCGATCCGTCCCTCCGGCACGCCGGTGCGCCGGCCGCGCGGTCAGGCCAAGCCCCCGCATCTCGACGCACCGGTCTTCGGCCCGTCGCGCCGGCTCGACTACGAGCTGGAGCTCGGGGTGTGGATCGGGCCCGGCAACGAACTCGGCAACCCGGTGCCGGTGGCGGAGGCGGCCGACCGGATCGCGGGCTTCTGCCTGCTCAACGACTGGTCGGCGCGCGACATCCAGGGCTGGGAGTACCAGCCGCTCGGGCCGTTCCTGGCCAAGAGCTTCGCCACGACGATCTCGCCCTGGATCGTCACCCCGGAGGCGCTGGCGCCGTTCCGCATCCCCCAGGCGCCGCGGCCCGACGGCGATCCGACCCCCCTGCCCCATCTCCTCGACCCCGCCGACCAGGCCGGCGGCGCCCTCGACCTCGACCTCGAGGTCCTGCTCTCGACCGCGTCCTCCCGCGAGGCCGGGCTGCCGCCCCACCGGGTCGCGCGCTCCAACGCGCGCCACATGTACTGGACGGTGGCGCAGATGGTGGCCCACCACACCAGCGGCGGCTGCAACCTGCGCCCGGGCGACCTCCTGGGCACCGGCACCCTGTCGGGCCCGGAGCCCGAGGCCTGCGGCAGCCTGCTCGAGACCACCGAGGGCGGCAAGGCCCCGCTCCGCCTCGCCCACGGCGAGGAGCGCCGCTTCCTCGAGGACGGTGACGAGGTGATCCTGACGGCCCACGGCCGGCGCGAGGGTTTCGCGCCGATCGGCTTCGGCCCCTGCCGGGCCGTGGTGCTGCCCACCCCGTGAGCCGGCTGCCATGACCTGGTATCCGGTCGCCGACCTCGCCGACTTCGCGGAGCGCCCGGTGCTCGCCCGCGAGGCCGGGGGCGTCGCCCTCGCGCTCTATCGCCTCGACGGTGCGGTCCACGCCACGCAGGCTTTGTGCACCCATGCGGGCGTCCCCCTCGCCGGGGGCGAGGTCGTGGAGGGCTACATCGAGTGCCCCGCCCATTACGGCCTGTTCGAGATCGCCACCGGCCGGGCCCAGGGCGGGCCGGTCTGCCGCGACCTCGCGACCTACCCGGTCCGGGTCGAGGGGACGGTGATCTGGGTCGAGGTCGCGCCGCGGGGCGCGTGACCGGACCGGGATCCCTCGGGTGCTCGCCGCCCCGCCCGCGTCAGCGGGCCGGGATCTCGATCGTGCCGCTGGTGCGGGCCGCCCGCGTGATCGCGTCGACGACCCGCAGGTTCTGCAGCCCGTCGCGGGCGCTCACGAGCGGTGCGGCCTCGCCCCGGATCACCGCCGCGAAATGCGCGATCTGCTCCGCCAGCGGGTCGGTGCGTTCCACCGCCAGCGTCTCACAGGCGAAGGGCTCGAACCAGGAGCGCGCCCCCGCGTAGCGCTTCACCCGCATGGTCGGCACGGCGAGCGAGCCCTCGGTGCCGAGGATCGTGTAGGCGTCCTCGTCGGGATAGGTCGGGTAGTCGGCGTTCTCGCGCGAGGTCTGCTCCCAGCTCCGGGCCGCAGCGGCCGTGTCGGAGAGCAGGAAGGTGCCGAGGGCACCGTTGGCGAAGCGCAGGGTCGTCGCCACCGTGTCCTCGACGGCAAAGCCCCGCACGGCGTTCGAGGCGGTGGCCTGGACCGCGGCGATCTCGCCCACCAGGGCGCGCAGGTTGCCGATCTCGTGGATCATGTTGATGAGGAGCGGACCGCCGCCCGGCTCGCGCCGCCAGGCGTTGGCCCCCGCGAAATAGGCGTCGGGCTTGCAGAAGACCGCGCTGCCCATCACCCCGACGATCCGGCCGAGGAGCCCGGCCCGCACCGCCTCGACCGCGCGGCGCAGGAGGGGGCTGTGCAGGCGGTGATGGCCGACCAGCACCCGGGCCCCGGCCGCCTCCGCCGCCGCGACCAGGCGCTCGCCCTCCTCCAGGCCGTGCGCGAGGGGTTTCTCGATGAGAACCGGGATCCCGGCCGCGATGCAGGCGAGCCCCTGCGGGACGTGCAGGCGGTTGGGCGTCGCCAGCACCACCCCGTCCGGCGGATCGGCGGCCAGGCACGCCTCCAGGGTGTCGTGGAACGCGACGCCCTCCCGGGCGGCGATGGCGGCGGCGTCCGGGCCGGGATCGACGATCGCCGCGAGCCGCGTCCCGGGGTTCCTCCCGATCTCCTCGACGTGCCGCCGCCCGATCTGCCCCGCCCCCGCGACGGCGATTCTCACCTCGTCCATGTCTGCCCGTGCGTGGTCGCCGCCCCGTCGCGCCGGTTCCGCGGCGCTCGGGCGGGCTGACGCCGGGCCTCGGCCCGGCGCAGGGCCGGTATCCGGCAGGATGCCTCGGACCTACCGGTCCCCCGCCAGCCCCTGCCCGCTCGCCGCCCCGGCGAGCGCCAGGATCGCCCGGTTGAGCGGCACGGCGATCCCGTGCCGCTCGGCCGCCGCCACGACGGCGCCGGTGAGATGGGCGTGCTCCAGCGGCCGGCCGGCGAGGCGGTCGTAGAGCATCGAGCTGCCGCCGTCGGCCGGCATGCGCGTGTAGCCGTCGAGGATGCGGGTGGCGTCCTCGTCGGTGAGCCGCGCGCCCTCGGCGTTGGCGACCCGGATCACCTCGTCCATCAGCCCGCGGCCGAGCTCCCGGATCGCCGGGTCGTTGAAGACCACGATGCGGCGCAGGGTGAGCGCCGTGACCGGGTTGACCACCGCGTTGCTCAGCAGCTTGCGCCAGGCGACGGTGACGAAATCCGCCTCCTGCGTGATCTCGAACGGCGTGCCGGAAAACAGCTCGGCGAAGGCGGCGCCGTCGGCGCCCGCCGGCACGGTCATCCGGGTGCCGCCGTGATGGGCGATGCGGCCGGGCGCCGTGCGCTCGACCGAGCAATAGATGATCGCCGGCAGCACCGGCGCGCCCGCCGGCAGGTGCGGCCGCGCCCGTTCGGCCTGGCCGACGCCGTTCTGGATCACCACCACCCGGGTGCCGGGCCCGACGAGGCTGCGAAACCAGGGCTCGGCGCCCGCGGTATCCTGCGCCTTGGTGGTCACCAGCACCCAGTCGGCGGGGCCGACCGCGCCCGGATCGGCGACGATGCGCACCGGCACCTCGCGCTCGCCGGACGCGTCGGTGACGACGAGGCGGTCGAACGGCGTGCGCACGTAGAGCGTCACGTCGCGCCCAACCCGCTCCAGCGCCCCCGCCAGGTAGCCGCCGATCCCGCCGCTCCCGATCACCGCGACGCCGCCCGCCTGCCTGGTGCCGTCCGCCATGTCCCGCTCGCTCTCGATATCGATTCCAGGGACTAACCTTAGGCCGGCGCCGGGGCCCCGGAAAGGCGGCGGGGATGCGGGTGAGGCCTGCATCCCCGGCGCGCCGCCGTCCGGTTCCGTCCCTTGTCCGCTGCGGTGCGGGATCTAGCTTCCCGGCCGCAAGCGCCCAAAGGTCAGGAGAGCCCCATGACGTCGCACGTCCCGGTGGAGGGGCACGCCGCCTCCGGCAGCAAGCCGGCCCCGCCCGCGACCCTGGTGATCTTCGGGGCCGGCGGCGACCTGACGAAGCGCCTGCTGATGCCGGCGCTCTACAACCTCGCCGGCAGCCGCCTCCTCGACGAGACGACCACGATCTGGGGTGTCGACCATACCGGCGGCTCGGACGAGAGCTGGCGCAAAAGCCTCTCCGACACGATGGAGTCCTTCACGAAGGACGAGACCGCGGAGTTCCACGCCAAGCACATCGACCCCACGGCCTGGGGCTTCGTGCGCGACCGGCTGCACTACCTCAAGGGCGACTTCCTGGCGCCCGAGACCTACCGGGCCATCGCCGAGAAGATCCCCGGCAACGCGGTGTTCTACCTCGCGGTGGCGGCACGGTTCTTCGCGCCGATCGTCGAGCACCTGGGCCAGGCCGGGCTCCTGAAGCAGTCCGACGACGTTTTTCGCCGCGTGGTGATCGAGAAGCCGTTCGGCAGCGACCTCGCCTCGGCCCAGGAGCTGAACAAGCGGCTGCTCGCGGTGGCCGACGAATCGCAGCTCTACCGGATCGACCACTTCCTCGGAAAGGAGACGGTGCAGAGCATCATGGCGATCCGCTTCGCCAACGGGATGTTCGAGCCGATCTGGCGCCGCGACTTCGTCGACCACGTCCAGATCACCGCCGCCGAGACCATCGGCGTCGAGGAGCGCGGCGCCTTCTACGAGCCGACCGGGGCGCTGCGCGACATGGTGCCCAACCACCTGTTCCAGCTTCTCTGCATGACCGCCATGGAGCCGCCGGTCTCCTTCGACGCGGAAGCCGTGCGCACCGAGAAGGCGAAGCTCGTCCAGGCGGTGCAGCCGGTCCAGCCCGGCGACGCGGTGCGCGGCCAGTACCGGGCCGGCACCGAGCAGGGCCGCGCCGTGCCGGGCTACCGCGACGAGCCGCATGTCGCGGGCGACAGCCGCACCGAGACCTACGCGGCGCTCAAGCTCACCATCGACAACTGGCGCTGGGGCGGGGTGCCGTTCTATCTTCGCACCGGCAAGCGGATGACCGGGCGGCGCACCGAGATCGCGGTCCACTTCAAGCCGGCGCCCTACCGGCTGTTCCGCGACACGCCCGTGGACCAGGTCGCCCCCAATATCCTGCGGATCATGGTCGATCCGGTCCAGGGGATGACGACCGAGTTCAACGCCAAGGTGCCGGGCCCGTCGATGCGGCTCGGCGCCGTGCGCTCGACCTTCCGGGAGGGCGAGTTCTTCCCGCAGGAGCCGAATGTCGGCTACGAGACCCTGCTGTACGACTGCCTGTGCGGCGACGCGACCCTGTTCCAGCGCGCCGACAACATCGAGGCGTCCTGGGCCGCCGTCGATCCGCTGGTGAAGGCCTGGGGGGCGGGCGGCGAGCCGGAGCCCTACGAGGCCGGCAGCGCCGGGCCGAAGGCGGCGGACGAGCTTCTGGCCCGCGACGGCCGGCGCTGGCTGCCGCTCGACGGCGACTGACCGCGGAGCCGCGCGGCCGGCCGACGGGCCCGGGGCGTCGCCTCGGGCTTGGGTCCCCCGGGGCACGGCGCGCGGCCGACGAATCGGCGTGACCGAACCGGAGCGCCTCACGATCGCGCTGCAATCGCGAAGCTATCTAAGCGTTTGTTTTGTCGTGCTTTCTGCAACGAACCGGTTTCCGCTTCGTCCGAAAATGCTCGAGAGAATCCAGCGATGCCCGATCCCGCTCCCCACCTCGCCGACACCGAGGAAGGCCGCCGGCTCGCCGCCGTCGAGGCCGAGGGCTGGCACCTTTGGGGGCCGTACCTGAGCGAGCGGCAATGGGGCACGGTGCGGGAGGATTACAGCGAAGGCGGCTCCGCCTGGGACTACCTGCCCCACGATCACGCCCGCTCCCGCGCCTATCGCTGGGGCGAGGACGGCATCGCGGGCTTCAGCGACGACCGCCAGCTCTGGTGCCTGTCGCTCGCCCTGTGGAACGGCCGCGACCCGATCCTGAAGGAGCGGATGTTCGGGCTCACCAACGACGAGGGCAACCACGGCGAGGACGTCAAGGAGCTGTGGTGGTACCTCGACGGGACGCCGACGCATTCGTACATGCGGATGCTCTACAAGTACCCGCACGCCCCCTACCCTTACGCCGACCTCGTCGCCGAGAACGCCCGGCGTAAGGGGAAGAACCTGCCCGAATACGAGATCGCCGATACCGGCGTGTTCGAGGGCGGGCGCTACCACGACGTGACGGTGGACTACGCCAAGGCCGCGCCCGACGACGTGCTGATGCGGGTGACCCTCGTCAACCGCGGGCCGGAAGCGGCCGACCTCCACGTCCTGCCGCAGCTTCTGGCCCGCAACACCTGGTCGTGGGGCCGCGAATCCTGGGAGGCCGAGCAGCCCCGGCCGCTGCTGCGCCTGACCGACACCGGCGCCGTCGCGGCGACGCGCGGGCGCGCCCCGGCCCTGCGCTTCGCGGCCCTCCAGCCGGCCGAGTTCCTGTTCTGCGAGAACGAGACCAACACCGGCCGGCTGTTCGGCACGCCCGGCCCCGCCCACCCGAAGGACGCGATCAACGACCGGGTGGTCTCGGGCCGGCACGAGGCGGTGAACCCGCTCGCCGAGGGCACCAAATGCGCCGCCTGGACGAGGATCGCCGTGCCGGCCGGCGGCACCGTGGTCTTGCGCTTTCGCCTGGGCCCGGCGGCGAGCCCCGACGACCGCGACCCGGCGGCCTTCGACGCCGTGATGGCGCGCCGCCTGTCCGAGGCCGACGCCTTCTACGGCGCGCTCCAGCGCGACATCGCCGACCCGGATGCCCGCCTCGTCCAGCGCCAGGCGCTCGCCGGCATGCTGTGGTCGAAGCAGTTCTACCATTTCGACGTCCGGCGCTGGCTCTCCGGCGATCCGGCCCAGCCGGCCCCGCCGGAGGCCCGCCGCCACGGCCGCGACGGCGAGTGGACGCACCTCAACAACGCCGACATCGTCTCGATGCCGGACAAGTGGGAATATCCCTGGTACGCGGCCTGGGACCTCGCCTTCCACTGCGTGACCTTCGCGCTGATCGACCCGGCCTTCGCCAAGGGCCAGCTGATCCTGCTCACCCGCGAATGGTACATGCACCCGAACGGGCAGTTGCCGGCCTACGAATGGGCCTTCGGCGACGTGAATCCGCCGGTCCATGCCTGGGCGGCGCTCCGCGTCTACCGCATGGACCAGGCGATGACGGGAAAACCAGACCGCGCCTTCCTGGAGCGGGTGTTCCACAAGCTGATGCTGAACTTCACCTGGTGGGTGAACCGCAAGGATGCCGGCGACCGCAACGTCTTCCAGGGCGGCTTCCTCGGGCTCGACAATATCGGCCTCTTCGACCGCTCCGCCGAGCTCCCCACCGGCGGCACCCTCGACCAGGCCGACGGCACCGCCTGGATGGCCATGTACAGCCTCAACCTGATGCGCATCGCGCTGGAACTCGCGGTCGAGAATCCGGTCTACGAGGACATCGCCACCAAGTTCTTCGAGCATTTCCTCACCATCGCCGAGGCGATGACCCATGTCGGCGGTGACGGTTCCGGGTTGTGGGACGAAGCGGACGAGTTCTACTACGACGTGCTCAGCCTCCCCGGCGGCCGCCAGGTGCCGCTGCGGGTGCGATCCCTCGTCGGGCTGATCCCGCTCTGCGCCGTCGAGGTGCTGGACGAGGGCGTGTCCGAGCGCTTCCCGGCCTTCGCGCGGCGCGCCCGCTGGCTGCTCGCCCACCGCCCCGACCTCGCCGCCCAGGTCTCGCGCTGGGAGGAGCCGGGCCGCGGCAACCGGGTGCTGCTCTCGCTGCTGCGCCGCCACCGCATGAAGGCGCTGCTGCGCCGGATGCTCGACGAGGCCGAGTTCCTCTCCCCCCACGGCGTGCGCTCGGTCTCGAAGGCGCACGCCGCCGCCCCCTTCCGCTTTCCCTGGGACGGGCAGACCTTCGCGGTCGATTACGAGCCGGCGGAATCGACCACCGCCGTGTTCGGGGGCAACTCGAACTGGCGCGGGCCGATCTGGCTGCCGATCAACTACCTCCTGGTCGAGGCGCTCACCGAGTTCGGCCGCTTCCACGGCCCCGACTTCACGATCGAGTGCCCGTCGGGCTCGGGCCGCTACCTCACCCTGCCGGAGATCGCCGGGGAGCTGTCGGCCCGCCTCACCCGCCTGGTACTGCGCGGACCCGACGGCCGCCGCCCGGTCCTGGGCGAGAACCCGCTGTTCCAGGACGACCCGTACTTTCGCGACCACGTCCCGTTCCACGAATACTTCCACGGCGACACCGGCGCGGGCCTGGGCGCGGCGCACCAGACCGGGTGGACGGGGCTGATCGCGCTGCTGCTCCAGCCGCGCCGCGAGGTGGCGGGCGGGCCGGTACCGGCGCCGCCGGAGGGGTGAGGGTCCAGGCAGACTTGTCGGTGGCGGGCCGATGCTTCGCCCGCTCGGAATCCGGTTTCGTCGCAGGTTCTTGCCGCAAAACCGGCGGTCACCTTTCGCGAGATCCGCCTGGAGCGCTGCACGATCGCGTTGCAATCGCGAAGCACTCTAGGTTTTTGATTGTGCCGCATCGTCTTCGACGAACCGGCATCCGCCTCGTCGGAAAATGCTCAAGAGCACTTCACGATCGCGTCGCAATCGCGAAGCTCTCAAGTCTTTGTTTTGTCGCATTTTCTGCGACGAACCGGTTCCCACTTCGTGGGAAAATGCTCTAGCCTCGCCCCGCGCCCTCGTCCCACACGCTCCAGCGAAACACCTCGGTGCCGGCGCCGTCGACGATGCGCACCGCCTCGGCGGCGGGGCCGGAGCGCTGGGGCACCCGGGCGCGGCGGAAGAGGCGCAAAGCCCGCTCTCGGGCGGCGTCGAGGCCGGTGGTGCGGACCGAGGCGCGCTGCACCGGCGCGTCCTCGGGGCCGACGATCTCGATGTGGTAGGTCTCGCGCAGCAAGGCTCTGGGGGCTCCCGGTCGGCCCCCTCCATACGGGAGCCGGGCCGGTCGGCGCCAGAGGCCCGGTGCCGCATTCCACCCCCGCGCGGCGCGGGGGGGCTTCGGTCCATCGGGGATCAGGTCTTCAGCACCGGCTCGTTGACGTCGCCGCCGCCGCGCCGGGCGAGGTAGGCCGGCTGGAACATGCACATCCGCACCGCGTCGCGGTACTTGCCGTTCACGAAGAACTCGTCGCGCAGGGTGCCCTCGGTCTCGAAGCCGCAGGCCTCGTAGATGCCGATGGCGCGCCGGTTGTCCTTGTCGACGTGCAGGTAGAGCTTGTGGATGTTGAGCACCTTGAAGGCGTAGTCCATGGCGATCTGCGTCGCCCGCAGGGCGTAGCCGCGGCCCTGGAACGACGGGTGGATCGCGATCTGGAACTCGCAGGAACGGTGCAGGTGGTTGATCTCGACGAGCTCGACCAGCCCGGCGCGCTCGTTCTCCGGCGTCGCGATGATGAAACGACGCTCGGTCTGGTTGTGGATGTTGCGCTCGTAGAGCTGCGCCAGCTCGGCGAAGGACTCGTAGGCCTCCTCGAACCAGTAGCGCATGATGCTGTCGTTGTTGTTGAGCTGGTGCACGAAGAGAAGGTCCTCGCGTTCCAGCGGTCGCAGCTTGATGGTCGGGGCCATGGTCGTTCGGAATCTGCCGGCGGGAAGGCCGCGACCCTACTCCTCCGGCGGCGCGCCGTCACCCGCCGACAGCGCGGCGACCGCCTCGGCGAGGCGGTCCCAGCCCTCCGCGATCTGCGTCACCTCGGCGGCGAGCCGGGCGAGGATCGCCGCCGTCTCGGCCTCCTCCGGGCCCGCCTCCGGCCCGGCGCGGATCGGGTCCCGGCGCAGGGCGGCGAGATGGTTGCGCAGCTGGCCCCGCAGGGCGGCGAGGCGTCGCCGTCCGGCCTCCCCGGGCAGCGGCGCGTCCGCCGCCTCGCCTTGCGCGTCGTCCACCAGCTGCAGCCAGCGCGGTTCGGCCCGGGGCATGGCGGCCTCCCTCTGTCCGGCGTCCCTGGCGGGACGGGCGTCCCTGGCGGGACGGGCGTCCCCGGCGGGACGGGCGTCCTGCGGCAGGACGAAACGCCGGATGCTGCCCGCCGGGCCGCGAACGGGCGCTTAACGAAATCCTGCGAATGCGAGGGATGCCCCGCCGGCCGGCTCGGCGGCGCGAAAACCGCCACATTGCCGTGCCAGGCACGGGGCCGGGCGAGGAGGAAGCGGCGGATGGACGTGCGGGGAAGGACGATCCTGTGCCTGGCTGTCCTCCCGGGCCTCATCCTGGCGGCCGGCCCGCCCGCCGAGGCGGCGCCCAAGCACCTCGCCCCGGTGCCCCCGGCCACCCTCGGCCTGATGGCGGCGCGCAACACCGCGCCCTCGGCGCCGGTGCTGCTCAGGGCCTACAAGCAGGAATCCGAGATCGAGGTGTGGAAGCGGGCGGCGGACGGCCGCTACGTCCACCTCAAGACCTTTCCGATCTGCCGCTGGTCGGGCCAGCTCGGCCCCAAGACCCGCACCGGCGACCGCCAGTCGCCCGAGGGGTTCTACACCGTCGCGGCCCGCCAGCTGAACCCGAACTCGGCCTACTACCTCTCCTTCGACATCGGCTATCCCAACGCCTACGACCGGGCGCATGGCGGCACCGGCTCGGCCCTGATGGTGCACGGCACCTGCTCGTCGGCGGGCTGCTTTGCGATGACCGATCGGCAGGTCGGCGAGATCTACGCCCTGGTGCGCGACGCGCTGGCCGGCGGGCAGGCGGGGTTCCAGTTCCAGGCCTTCCCGTTCCGGATGACCGCGCGGGCCATGGCGCGCCACCGCACCGACCGGCACATCGCCTTCTGGCGCCAGCTCAAGGAGGGCTCGGACCGGTTCGAGGCGACGGGCCGCGAGCCGCTGGTGACCGTCGAGGGCGGGCGCTACGTCTTCGCCCCCTACCCCGACCCGGCGGTCGAGGCCCTGGCAGCGGCGCGGCGCAGCGAGGAGGAGGGCCGCATCCAGGCCCTGGTCGAGGGCGGGATCGAGGCGGTGCGCACCACCTACGCCGATGGCGGGCAGCATCCGAGCTTCACCGCGCTGATCAAGCGCGCCGCGGCCTTCGGGGCGGCGGCCACCGGGGCGACGGCCCCGATGACGAATGCGGCGGCGACCGCCGCCACCGTGACGAGCGCCACCGCCTACGCGCCGGACCCGAGCCCGGCGGCGAGCCCGTTTTCCGCCTTCGTCGTGCCGGCCGGTCTCGGCGAGGTCAGCCGGCCCGAGGCCCTGGCGCTCGCCGGGCGCGAGGTGGTGGTGATCCCGGCGCGCCGACGCCCGCCCGCCCCGATCCACCAGATCCAGGTCGCGGCGGCCTTCGTGCCGCTGCCGGTGATCGAGACCGAGCCGTCCCCGTTCTCGCGCCTGCGCCTGGCGGAGGAACCTTCCCGCCTGACCCTCGCGGCCTCGCCCGAGCCGGCCAAGCCCCGGTTCCTGACGGCGCGGTTCGCGGCGCGGCCCTACTAAGCGGATTTCGCCGAAGTGGTGACCGGTTCGGCACCGAAAATCTGCGACAAGACAAGACCCTGAGCGGGCGAAGCGTTGGCCCGCCAACGCAAGTCTGCTGAGGGGCGCGGCTCAGGCCTTCGCGTCGATGAGCTGGGCGATGCGGCGCAGGGCCAGCCCGTAGCCCTGCGTGCCCAGGCCCGCGATCACCCCGTCGGCGCGCAGCGAGACGTAGGAGTGGTGGCGGAAGGCCTCGCGCTTGTGCACGTTCGAGATGTGCACCTCGATCACCGGCGGATCGAAGGCGTTGAGCGCGTCGAGGATCGCCACCGAGGTGTGGGTGAAGGCCGCCGGGTTGATGACGAGGCCGCCGGCGGTCTCGCGCGCCTCGTGGATCCAGTCGATGATCTCGTATTCGCGGTTCGACTGGTGGAAGCGGATCTCCAGGCCCAGTTCGCCGGCGAGCGCCCGGCAGGAGGCCTCGACGTCGGCGAGCGTCTCGCTGCCGTAGATGTGCGGCTGGCGCTTGCCGAGCAGGTTCAGGTTCGGGCCGTTCAGCACGTAGACGAGGCGGCTCATGGGAGTTCTCCGGGACGCTCAGTAGGACAGGCGGGCGACCGCCCGCAATTCCTCGGCGGTGGTGGTGCCGAAGCCGAAGAATTCGAGATAGGCGGGGATCTGCTCGAACAGCATGTCGGTGCCGACCTGGATCGGGCAGCCCTTCTCCAGGGCGGCGCGCAGGAACGGCGTGTGCTCCTGCTTCATCACCACCTCGCCCACGAAGGTGCCCGGCGCGATGCGGGCGACGTCCATCGGCAGGGGGTCGCCGTCCTTCATGCCGAGCGGCGTGGCGTTGACCACGACGTCGTAGCCGGCCGGGTCGTTGCTGCCGGTGGCGACCGCGAGCGCGGGGTAATGCGCGCGCAGGCGACCGGCCAGCGCTTCGGCGACGGCCGGATCGTGGTCGCAGACCCCGATCCCCGCGATGCCGGCCGCCGCCAGCGAGGCGGCGATGGCCGAGCCGACCCCGCCGCTGCCGACGACCAGGACCCGGGCGCCGGCGAGGTCGCGGCCCTTGCGCTGGACTCCGCGCACGAAGCCGGCGCCGTCGAACATGTCGCCGACGAGCGTCCCGTCCGGGCGCCGCAGCACCGCGTTGCACGAGCCGGCGATCGTCGCGGTGGTGCTGATTTCGTCGAGGAGCCCGAGGGTGGTGATCTTGTGCGGCATGGTCACGAGGGCGCCGCGGATGTTGGTGAGCCGGAACAGCGACCGGAAGACGTCCGGATAATCCTCGGCCTTGACGCCCATCGGCATCACCACGTCGTCGATCCCGCGGGACTCGAACCACGGATTGTAGATCATCGGCGCCTTGAACGACTCGGTCGGATAGCCGAGATGGGCGATCAGCGTCGTGGTGCCTCGGATCATGGCGGTGCCTCCTCGTGATGCGGGGAGGGGCGGCCGGGAGGCCGCCCTCTGACTGGCGCTACGCGGTCCGGGCGCGGCCGGCGGCGGGGGCGGACACTCGCTTGCCCAGCGCGTGCATCGGCGTCCGATAGGTCTCGCGCGCGGTCACGATCGACACCGCCGCGATGGCGCAGGTGATCATGACGAAGATCGCGACGGGAACCCAGCCGTCCTGGCCCTGGCCCTGGAGCGCCGCCGCGATGCTCGGCGCGAAGCCGCCGATGGCGAAGCCGATCTGGGTGCTGATCGCCATCCCGGACAGGCGGATGCGGGTCTCGAACATCTCAGCGTACAGGCACGGCCAAATCCCGTTCGCCGCACTGTAGACGACGCCCGAGAGAAGCAGCCCGAGGACGTAGATGAGCGTGATGTCGGCGCGGCTGATCGCCCACAGGTAGGGGTAGATCAGCACGGCGCAGCCGACCGCGCCGAAGATGAAGACCGGGCGGCGGCCGATCCGGTCGGCCAGCATGGCCCAGAGGGGAATCGCCGCGAGCGCGATCACGTTGGCGAGGATCAGGAGCGTCAGCATCGTCGGCCGCGGGATCTTCACCACGGTGACCGCGTAGGACAGCGTGTAGACCGCGAAGATTGTGCTCACCACCGAGACGATTGCGGCGAAGATCACCCGCAGCACGTCCGGCCACTGGGTGCGGAACAGCGCCAGCACGGGGGCGGAGGCCTCGTGGTGCCGGTCCTTCTCCTCCTCGAAGGCGGGCGTCTCCGGCAGGGTGCGGCGGACCCAGAAGCCGACCGCCACCACGATCAGGCTGAGGAAGAACGGGATGCGCCAGCCCCAGGCCAGCATCTGCTCCTCGGGCATCGCCGAGACCGGCAGGAAGGCGAGCGTCGCCAGGATCAGCCCGGCCTGGGTCCCGCTCAGGGTGAAGCTGGTGAAGAAGGCGCGGCGGTGGGGCGGCGCGTGCTCCAGCGTCATCGAGCTGGCGCCGGCCTGCTCGCCGGCGGCCGAGATGCCTTGCAGAAGGCGGGCGACGACGAGCAGGATCGGCGCCAGGATGCCGGCCTGGCCGTAGGTCGGCAGGCAGCCGATCATGAAGGTCGAGAAGCCCATCAGCAGCAGCGTGAAGGTCAGGACCTTCTTGCGGCCGAAGCGGTCGCCGATATGCCCGAGCACCACCGCGCCGAGCGGCCGGGTGATGTAGGCGACGCCGAAGGTCGCGAACGAGGCGATCGCCGCGGCCTGCGGGTTCTCGGCCGAGAAGAAGAGCTTCGGGAAGATCAGCGCCGCGGCGGTGCCGTAGATGAAGAAGTCGTAGTACTCGACCGCGCTGCCGATCCAGCTCGCGAGCGCGGCCTTCTTCGGTTCGTGCACGCCGGACGGTTCGAGCCCGGCCGGTGTCGACGGATCGATTCGTGTCGTCATGGTGGTTCCCCCCTGCCAATCGAGGCGCACGGATCCTCTGCCCGGATCGGAGCCAGGCACCGGCGCGTCGTTCCCTTGTTTTCTTGAGGCCGGCGGGGCGTTTCGCGCTCCTGCCGGGTCCGTCGCCGCGTCGGGCCCGGTGCCGGCCCTGTGCCGGCCCTTTGCCGCGTTCAGCCGGCGAGGAGCCGCCGGGCCGCCGCCAGGTTCGCCCGCAGGTGCGCCTCGGGCGAGGTGCTTCCGGTGATCGGCACCTCGATCGACAGGGCGGTCGTGGGCGGCAGGGCCGCGACCAGCGCGCCCAGGGGCAGCGCCCCCTCCCCCGGGGCCAGGCGCCCGGCCCGGGCCTCCTGGATGATCGCGTCCGTCGATGGCGGCGTCTCGGCCGGCGCGTCGCAGAGCTGCGCGTGGCGGATCAGGCCGGGCGGCACGGCGCGCACGTCGTCGGGCGATCCGCCGGTCCGGGCGAGGTGGAGCGCATCGACGAGGACGCCGCCGTTCGGCCGGCCGGCGGCCTCCACCACCCGAACGGCGTCGGGCAGGCTGGCGACCCGGCGCCAGGCCATGCATTCGAGGTCGACCCCCATGCCGAACCCGGCCGCGAGGTCGCAGAGCTCGGCGAAGCGCGCGACGAGACGCGCGCGGTCGGGATCGTCGCCGCACACGCTCAGGCGCCGTGCGCCGAGCCCTGCGGCGGATTCGAGGATGCCGGCGAGCGAGGCCGGGACGAAGTCCTCGCCGATCGTGACGAACTCGATGTCGTGGACGCGCATCCCCTCGTCGGCGAGCGCGCGGCGCATCTCCCGGAAGGCGTCGCGTCCCGGCGGCAATTCGTAGAACGGCGCGCCCGGAAAGGCGGGGTGGAGCCGCAGGCCCACGGCGGCGCAGCCGGTCCGGGCGGCGAGCCGGACGAGGTCGACGGGCGGCACCCCGATGCAGGTGAAGTGGGCGAGGCCGAGCGGCCAGTCGGACGAGGCGTGCATGGGTGTCGCTCGAAGGGGGCGATCGCGGGATCGGGAGGGCGCGGGCGCCTACGGGGCCAGCGTCTCGGACAGGCGCCGCTGCAGGTTGGTGCCCGTCCGGTGGATGTGTTCGCGCAGGCGGGCGCAGGCGAAATCGGCGTCGCGGGCGACCGCGCCCTGCGCGATCTCGCCGTGCTCCTGGGCGACGTTGCGGTCGCCGCCGGGCGTGCGGCGCAGGAAGGAGCGCCGGTAGCGGTCGTTCAGGCTCAGGAGCACGCTGCAGAAGTTCAGCAGCAGCGGCATGCGGCAGCCGGCGATCAGCGTGAGGTGGAACTCGCGGTGATACGCCTCCCACTGCTCCAGCGTGTCGGGCTGGTCGGCGTCGCGCGCGATCCGGTTCATGCGGTGGAGGGCGCGCATCACGTCGCCCTCCCAGTCCACGGTGCCGATCGCGATCGCCTGGCGCAGGGCCAGGACCTCGAACTCCTCGCGCAGCCGGGTGATCTCTTCCAGGTTCGACAGCGAGACCGGCGCGACGCGGTAGCCGCGATTGTCCTCGAACACCACGAGCCCGTCGGCGATCATCCGGGCCAGGGCCTCGCGCAGCGGGCTGAGCGACACCCCGAAGCTGCCGCGGGCGCGCTCCAGGTTGATCTTGCTGCCCGCCTCGAGCTGGCCGGAGACGATCGCCTCCCGCAGGCGGTCGACGAGCTGGCTCGCCATCGTGTTCTTGCCGTCGTCGACCAGGGCGGCGCCCGGCATGGTCGGCACGGGGTGGGCCGATCCGGGCTTGCCCGATGCAGGCACGGCCGATCCGGCGGCGGGCTGCATCCCGTCCCGGTCGCCCGCAGCGCGTCGGTTCCTCGCCTCGGTCACACCGTCTCTCCCCCGGAGCCCGCTTCGGCCCTTCGTCGACGATCGTTACGAAAAACGATTATTATTGTCAAACCCGACGCTACCGTCCGGACGGGGGAACGCCGTCGCGTCGCCGGAAACGGCGTCGCCTCTTCCGGAGCAGGGCGTGATACAGGTCGGCGGATGAGGAATTAAACCTTGTTAAATCAGCGGCTTGATGGGATTTTCCGCTGCTCCGGAATGCCCATGCTCGCCGGCTGGGCTCCGTCGTCCGCTCGCGGCCGACGCCCTCCATGCACGCGACCCGGCGCGCGAGGCGCGCCGCGGGCAGTCTTCAAAAAATCGCTTCTTGACGAATAATCGATGATATGGGACCAGACCTGCAGTCGAGGGAGGCAGAGCCATGCGCATCGAGCGCCAGCAGGACGTGACGCCGGCCGTTCTGGAGGTCATGGCGCGGACGCGCGACCCACGCCTGCGCGAGATCATGACCTCGCTCATCACCCATCTGCACGGCTTCGTGCGCGACGTGCGCCTCACCGAGTCCGAGTTCCGCGACGCCACCGCGATCCTCAACGAGATCGGCGCGCTCGCCTCCGACAGCCACAACGAGTTCGTGCTGATGGCCGGCTCTCTCGGCGTGTCGTCCCTCGTGTGCCTCCTCAACAACGGCGACCACGGCAACACCGAGACCTCGCAGTCGCTGCTCGGGCCGTTCTGGCGCCTCAATGCGCCGCGGGTCGCGAATGGCGGCACGATCGTGCGCTCCGACACGCCGGGCGACCCGCTCCTCGTCAACGCCCGCGTGGTCGACGGCGAGGGGCGTCCGATCGCGGGCGCGGAGGTCGACGTCTGGCACGCCTCGCCGGTCGGCCTCTACGAGAACCAGGATCCCGAGCAGGCCGAGATGAACCTGCGCGGCAAGTTCACCACCGACGGGGACGGCCGGTTCTGGTTCCGCTCGGTGATGATGATCGGCTACCCGATCCCCACCGACGGGGTGGTCGGCCGGCTGCTCGCCGCGCAGGGCCGCCACCCGATGCGCCCGGCCCACCTGCACGCCCTGATCTTCAAGCCGGGCTTCAAGGTGCTGATCTCGCAGGTCTACGACGCCAACGACCCGCACATCGATTCCGACGTGCAGTTCGGCGTGACCAAGGCGCTGGTCGGCGACTTCGTGCGTCACGATCGTCCGCATCCGGACGCGGCCGAGGTCGCGGCGCCCTGGTACGCCCTCGACTACACCTACGTCATGGAGCCCGGCGAGGCCGTGCTGCCGCGCCCCCCGATCAAGTAAGTGTCTCTCACAAAACTCCCGATCACCGCCTCGGCTTGCTGTGGCAGCGACATTGCGGCGGGAGTTTTGTGAGGTGCACTAGAGCGCTTCGCGATCGCGTTGCAATCGCGAAGCTCTATAAGTTTTTGATTTTGCCGTATTTTCTATCGACGAACCGGTATCCACTTCGTCGGAAAATACTCTAAGCCCCAAGACACTCCTGGAGCGAACAGCCGTGCTGAGCGACGACGATCACCGCAAGGCCGCCGAGGCCATCCTCAAGGCCGAGCGCGACCGGGTGCCCTGCCCGCAGCTCTCCAAGACCTTTCCCGGCATGGAGATCGCGGATGCCTACCGCGTGCAGGACCTCTGGGCCGAGGCGCGGATCGCCGCGGGAGCGCGCCTTGCCGGCCACAAGATCGGCCTGACCTCGCGCGCCATGCAGATGGCCTCGAAGATGACCGAGCCGGATTACGGCCGCATCCTCGACGACGCGCTGTTCAACGACGGGGCGCAGATCCGCACCGACCTGTTCATCAAGCCGCGGCTCGAGGTCGAGCTCGCCTTCGTCATGGGCGAGGACCTGTCGGGGCCGGGCTGCCGGATCTACGACGTGATGCGGGCGACCGAGTTCGTGGTCCCGGCCCTCGAGATCATCGACTACCGCACCGAGGTGCCGCGGGCGATCGTCGACACCATCGCCGACAACGCCGCCTTCGGCGCCATCGTGGTCGGCGGGCGCACGATCCGGCCCTTCGACGTCGACGTGCGCTGGATCGGCGCGACCCTGTCGCAGAACGGCATCATCGAGGAATCCGGCGTCTCGGCCGCCATCATGGGCCACCCGGCCGCCGGCGTCGCCTGGCTCGTCAACAAGCTCGCGGCGGTCGATGCGGGGCTGAAGAAAGGCCAGATCGTGCTCGGCGGCTCGTTCACCCGCCCCGTCGACATCAAGCGCGGCGACGTGATCCAGGCCGATTACGGCCCGCTCGGCGCCATCGGCGTCTCCTTCGTCTGAGGCGGCCATGATCGAGAACCGCTTCAAGCGCGCCTTGCGCGAGGGCCGGCAGCAGATCGGCCTGTGGTGCAGCCTGCCGGGCTCCTACGCGGCGGAAGCCGTGGCGGGGTCGGGCTACGACTGGCTCCTGTTCGACACCGAGCACTCGCCGGGCGATCCGCTCACCGTGCTGGCGCAGCTCCAGGCGGTGGCGCCCTACCCCGTCTCGGCGGTGGTGCGGCCGGCCGCCAACGACGCGGTGCTGATCAAGCGCTTCCTCGATCTCGGGGCGCAGACCCTGCTGATCCCCTACGTCCAGGACGAGCACGAGGCGCGCGCCGCGGTCGCGGCGACGCGCTACCCGCCCGAGGGCGTGCGCGGCGTCTCGGGCCTCACCCGCGCCACCCGGTTCGGGCGGGTCCCGGGCTACGCCACGCGGGCCGCCGAGGAGCTCTGCCTCCTGGTGCAGGTCGAGACCGCCGAGGCCCTCGACCGGATCGAGGCGATCTGCGCGGTGGACGGCGTCGACGGCGTCTTCATCGGTCCGGCGGACCTCGCGGCGAGCCTCGGCCATGTCGGCGAGCTAGGCCACCCGGCGGTGGTCGCGGCGGTGGAGGATGCGGTGCGCCGCATCCTGGCGGCGGGCAAGCCCGCCGGCATCCTCACCCCCGACACCGCCTTCGCGAAAACCTGCATCGAGACCGGCACCACCTTCACCGCCGTGGCCATCGATGTCGGCGTGCTCGCCCGCGGCACCGAGGCTCTGGCGCGCCAGTTCAAGGCGGGCTGACGCCCACAATCCCTTCCTTCACACGACAGGACGACCCATGCCGACCGAGATCGCTCATTTCGTCGACGGCGCCCGCACGCCCGGCCGCTCGGGCCGCACCGCGCCGGTCTTCAACCCGGCCACCGGCGAGCAGTCGGGCAGCGTCGCGCTGGCCGGCCCCGACGAGGTCGGGGCCGCCGTGGCGGCCGCCCGCGCCGCCTTCCCGGCCTGGGCCGCCACCCCGCCGCTGCGCCGCGCCCGCATCCTCAACAAGTTCCTGCGCATCCTCGAAGACCGCATCGACGAACTCGCCGCCGTCATCACCGCCGAGCACGGCAAGGTCCTCTCCGACGCCAAGGGCGAGATCCAGCGCGGCATGGAGGTGGTCGAGTTCGCCACCGGCGCCCCCCAGCTCCTCAAGGGCGAGATCACCGAGAACGTCGGCACCCGCGTCGACAGCAGCGCGATCCGCCAGCCCCTCGGGGTGGTCGCCGGCATCACGCCGTTCAACTTCCCCGCCATGGTGCCGATGTGGATGTTCCCCGTCGCGCTCGCCTGCGGCAACTGCTTCGTGCTCAAGCCCTCCGAGCGCGACCCCTCCGCCGCCCTCGTCATGGCCGAGTGGCTCAAGGAGGCGGGGCTGCCCGACGGCGTGTTCTCGGTGGTGCAGGGCGACAAGGAGGCGGTCGACGCCCTCCTGCACCACCCCGACGTCTCGGCGGTGTCCTTCGTCGGCTCGACCCCGATCGCCAAGTACATCTACGAGACCGCGGCGCGGACGGGCAAGCGCGCCCAGTGCCTGGGCGGGGCCAAGAACCACATGGTGGTGATGCCCGACGCCGACATGGACCAGGCGGTCGACGCCCTGATGGGCGCGGCCTACGGCTCGGCCGGCGAGCGCTGCATGGCGATCTCGGTGGCGGTGCCGATCGGCGAGGAGACCGCCGACCGGCTGATGGAGAAGCTGGTCCCGAAGGTGCGTGCGCTGAAGGTCGGGCCCGGCACCGACCCGGAGGCCGAGATGGGCCCGCTGGTGACCGCGCAGCACCGCGACAAGGTGAAGGGCTACATCGACCGCGGCGTACAGGAAGGCGCCGAGCTGGTGGTCGACGGGCGGACCCTGAACCTGCAGGGCTACGAGAACGGGTACTTCGTCGGCGGCACGCTGTTCGACCGGGTGACGCCCGAGATGACGATCTACAAGGAGGAGATCTTCGGGCCGGTGCTGGCGGTGGCGCGTGCGCCCGACTACGCGACCGCGGCGCGGATGATCAACGAGCACGAGTTCGGCAACGGGACGGCGATCTTCACCCGGGACGGCGACGCGGC
>NZ_JACWCT010000188.1 GCF_016613415.1 Methylobacterium ajmalii
TACGGCCCCTGGCGGTACTACGGGATGCCGCTATCAACCCTGGAGGCCGATTTGGAGGCGGGGCTACTGTGAGCCCCTATCAACCCCGAATGACGAAGAACCGTTTTTCGTAGGAGGTGGCGGCCTGCCGATCATCGCGCGCAGGGGCTGGAAACCGCACTGGAAACCAATCGGCTCGGCCGGCAATTCGATTGATTGATTTCAACCCGATCCGCAGGGGAAAACCATTCCGCGGGCTAACATTTATGAACAGGGCAGCCGAGCGAATGGCGCGCCCTCGCGCGCATTAGCGCTACCGGAAACTCCCCGAATTCAAACGCCTTCCCCGCGCGCAGAAAGCCCCACGAAATCAAAGCCCCGTGTTCGTGCACCGTGTTGTGATTTGTTGTCCTGATGTTGTAGTCCGGAGCTACAGGAACCCGCTCCCCGAGTGCCCCTTGAAGGCATTGGCTCGCCGGATGTAGCCGACGACCGTTCGGGTATCCCGGTGCCCGGACTGGTCCATGATGCGGGCGAGATCCGCGCCGCGCTCCGCCGCGGTCGTGATGTAGCCGGCGCGCAAGCTGTGAGCCCCGAACGTCGAGGCATCGAGCCCGGCCGCGGTCGCGTACCGTTTCACGATGTCAGCGACGGCTTGGGTAGTGAGGCGGGGAGTAGAGTCGCCAATTTGGCGACTCCTCTGCGCCCGCACCCGTCCAGATCTGGACACCGGCCGGAACACCGGCCCTTCGGTGATCCCCGCCGCATCAAGCCAGTCCCGCAGGAGGGCAACCGGCCTGATGAACCGCCCGTGCGGAATGGCTTTCTCGAGCCCGGCGCCTTCCTGGTCCACCTTGCTCCGGCGCACCATCACCCGGAGCCCTTCGGGATCCTCGCGCAAGTCCTCCACGTCGAGGGCGACAAGCTCCGATCGGCGGAAGGCGCCCGCGAACCCGAGGGCGAGCAAGGCGCGATCCCGCTTGCCCGTGAGCGTGTCCGGGATCCGCATCAGCATGGCGGCCAGCACGTCGGCCGTAGCTGCCGCTTTCTGGTCCGGCGCTGTCCCGACCTTGCGCCGGATACCCTTCACCGTGGCCCGCACCGCCTCGTCATCGGTCGGATCGGGCAGCCGGGCGAGCTTGTGCGCGTAGCGGATCGCGGCACACCGCCGGCCGATCGTGGACGCAGCTCGCCCGGCCTCCGCCTCCGCCACTAGGAAGGCGGCCACCGCCTCGGGGCTCGCCGGCAGGGACCGAAACCCATAGCGGGCGCACCAGGCCGTGAACGCCGCGGCGTCACCCCTGTAGGCTCGCACGGTGGCATCGGCCTTCGATGCGCGCTGGTACGCCTCAACAATGCTGGCGGCTTCGGCGGGGAGGCTGCCAGGGGTTTGCCGCGTAGCACGGCAAACCATCTCGGCGGACACCCCTTCACACTTAGCAGGCAGACCCACAGGCTCGGGGGTGTTGGCAAAGTTGGCGAACACCTGCTCGGCCGGAAGAGAGTGGCAAATTTTGCCACTTGCCACAGCCTGTGACGAGTGAGGCCGCCGGCTACCCGACATCGGCGCAGCACCCCTTCCCGGCCCCGAGCGCTTCCCCGATCATGGCGCCCATCTCCTCGTCACCCCAGGCGGGCAAGCCGAGATAGTGTCCCGGTCGGCGGACCATCCCGCACCAGAACCGGCCGTGCTCGAATTCCATCGCGGGACACGGGGCGCCGTCGATCGCTCCGGGGACGAACTGGCGGGCCACGCTGCAGGGCTCGGCCGCGCAGCAGAACCCGCACCCATTGCAGGGCGAGCCGAACGCGGGCTTTTCGGGAGCGCGGGCCGTGAACGCCTCGACGCGGCGCCAAGCCTCGTCCGTCATCTCGCGGGCCGAACCGGCGGGGCTCAGCGGCGCAACCCCGGCGCGGCGTGCCTCAAGACCGAGGGACCGCACCGGGACTGGCCCGCCAAGATGGGCGGAGATTAGCACGTCATCGGCGGGAAGGCACGAAGCATCGCTCTGGGGCGAGGCGCCAGCGCGGTCATTGGTCGATAGACCCGCGCCAGCAACCCCCCGTCCAAAGCCGGGAGACGATACCACATCACCGTTAGGGAAGCATGGGCGATCGGCGGGCGAGGCGCCGGCACGATCATCCCGCAAGGCAAGACCCCGTGCCGGCAACCCCCCGACCAAGCGATAGGACGATATCACATCAGCGTCAGGAGAGCACGAGGGCGAAGCGCCGGCGCGGCCAACCTCCTGCGAGGACGACAGCGCCGGCAACCTACCCGCAAAGCGAGGCGAGCTTACCACGTCGGCGCCTGCGGATGAATGATAGCCTGGGCTTTGTTTCATCACCGACCCCGCGACCTCACTC
>NZ_JACWCT010000020.1:0-3832 GCF_016613415.1 Methylobacterium ajmalii
GCGCTGGCCCGGGGCGTCGGGGCCGCGACGGTCGTCGCGGGCGTCGGGACGCTCGTCGCGGCGATCCGGCCGGCCGTCGGGCGCCGGACGGTCGCGCGGATCCGGACGGCCTGCGGGGCCGCGATCCTGCGGAGGAGCCGGCGGGCGGCCGGGCTCGTCGCCGCGCGGGCCGCGCGGCTCCTGGCGGTCGGGGCGCTGATCGGGGCGATCCGGCCGATCGGGACGCTCCTGCCGATCGGGACGGTCGGGCCTCTCCTGACGGTCGGGCCGATCCGGGCGTTCCGGGCGGTCGGGCCGATCCGGGCGGCCCTGCGGGCCGCGCTCCTGCGGCTCCGGCCGCTCGCGTTGCTGGGGTTCGGGACGTTCGCGGGGGGGCGTCGGGCGCTCGCGCGGCTCCTGCCGCTCGGGCCGCTCCTGCCGGGGCTCGGGACGTTCTTGCCGGGGCTCGGGCCGCTCGCGGGGCTCGGGGCGGGGCGCCGGGCGCTCCTGCCGCGGCTCGGGCCGCTCCTGCCGGGGTTCAGGCCGCTCCTGTCTCGGCTCGGGGCGCTCGCGCGGCTCCGGCCGCTCCGCCGGACCTCGCTCCGGGCGCGGGCCCCCGCGCTCGCCGCCCGGGCCGCCTGGCCCACGCTCGCCGGGACCACCAGGACCACCGGGTCCGCCGCCGGGTCCGCCCCGCTCTCCCGGCCCGCCCTGGGCCAACCGGATCACGTCGTCGCCCCGCGCCGCCACCTGGCTCGCGAGAAGGGGCTGGAGCAGCAGCGCCGGCAGGATCGTGCCGGTCAGCAGCAGCGCGCGGGCAGGGCGCATCAGGAAAAACCTCTCGTCCGTCGTCGGTCCCTTCGAACACCTTGACGGCGAGTTGGTTCCCTCGCGCGGTTCCCTTCGGTCAGCCGGCCCGGGCGGTCGCGCCGGGCCGGGCGGGCGATCCTAAGCAGATTTCGCCGAAGTGGTGACCGGTTTCGGCGCCGAAAATCCGCGACAAAACAAGGATCTAAGCGGGCGAAGCGTTGGCCTGCCAACGCAAGCCTGCTTAGGGGGTCGCGACCGGCGCGGCGCCCGGGGTCGCCACGGTGGCGGCCGCCTGCGGGCCCTCCGCCTTGGCGACCATCGGCACCGGGATCAGGTTCGGGGCGATGATCCGCACGGCGGGGCGCTCCTCCGGGCCGGTCGGGCGGGCGGCGTCGACCGCCTCGACCGTCTCCTCGACCCGGGTCGCGGCGGTCGCCGCCAGGGTGGCGGCGGCCCGGTCGGCGCGGCCGACGAGGGTCAGGCGCACCTTCGGCCGCGACATCGCCTCGGCCTGGGCCGGGGTGACGAAGATGTCGCCCTTGTGGCGCACCAGCATGCTCTCGGCCTTCACCAGGGCCTGGGCCCAGCTCTGCGTGCCCTTGCACGAGCAGTTCGGCACGAAGGCCTTCTGGAACTTGAAGGCGTTCGGCAGGGCCGAGTAGGCGCGCTTGGTCTGGACCGCGGCGGCCTGGGTCAGGCCGTTGTCGGAGGGCGGCATCGAGTAGGCGGCGGCCTCGGCTCCGGGGCAGAGCGCCTGGCACATCTCGTCGGCGCCCTCCCGCCCGTCGGGCAGGTTCGGCATCGGGAAGTAGGCGCCGTCGCACATCCGCACGCAGATCACCTGCGAGCCGCCGCGCCCGAAGCCGTCGGCCGGCTTGGACTGCAGGGCCGCCTGGGTCGGAAGGCCGGTGCAGGACTCCTTCACGGCGGCGATGAGCTGCTCGCGCCGGGCGTTCGAGACCTCGCGCGCGCCGGCGCCGTAGCCGGCGTTGAGGGCGCGGATGCGCTGCTCGACCTGGGCGCATTGCGGCGGCCGCATGTCGAAGAACAGGAAGCGCCCGCCCTCGCACCCGATCGACTGCCGGTAGGCGACGAGCTGCTGGATCTCCTCGACCTGGCCGCGGTTCGATTCGCGCTGCAGGCCGGCGAGCTCGGCGCGGAAGCGCTGGCAGGCCGCCGCGCTGGGCTCGGCCAGGGCGGCCTGGCACACGGACAGCGTGGCGAGGATCCCGGCGAGGAGCCGGGCCGTGAAGCGAAGCAGCGGCATGGTGTGCGGGGACCGGCCGGTATGCGGGGACGATCCGCCCGCCGGGGGGCGGACGAGACGAAGGCCGTCCCGCAGGCGCACGGCGCCGAGCGGCAACGCCGGCGGTGAGGCCTGGCGTCGACGCCCAAGCGTGGCAGGACGGGACGCCCCCATTCTAGCCTCCCTGGCCGCCGGGCGACAGCCTCCCTACATGCGTTAAGGTTCTTCACTGAAAGGTTGACGCGATGGTGTGGCGGCGGGGTCTCAGGGCTCGCGGTCGGAAGGCTGTTGTGGCGGCGCTCGCCCTCGGGGCGTGCCTCGGGGCGGCGCAGAACGCGGCGCAGGCGCAGGAACCGGACCGGATCTTCGACAAGTCGACGGTCTGGCGGCCGCTGACGCCGAACGACAAGCTCGTCGTCTACGGCATCGACGATCCGGACGTGGACGGCGTCGCCTGCCACTACACCCAGCCCGAGAAGGGCGGCATCAAGGGCACGCTCGGCCTCGCCGAGGAGGTGTCCGACATCTCGCTCTCCTGCCGCCAGGTCGGCCCGGTCAAGTTCAAGGGCAAGGTCAAGCAGGGCGAGGTCGTGTTCAGCGAGCGCCGCTCGCTGATCTTCAAGAGCATGCAGATCGTGCGCGGCTGCGACGCCAAGCGCAACACGCTGATCTACATGGTCTACTCGGACAAGGTGGTGCAGGGCTCGCCCAAGAACTCGACCTCGACGGTGCCGCTGATGCCCTGGGGCACCGAGCCGCCGCCGAAATGCGGCGACTTCCTGGGCTGAGGCCCGATCCGTCCGAGAGCCGCGAGAGTGCCAGGAGGGTCCGCGTCCGCGCGGGCCCTTCGTCGTTTCGGATGAGCGCGCGGCGCGGGGCCGCGACCGTGTCGTCCGGGCCGATCCCTGAACGAAACCGCGGCCCCTTCCGTGCCATTAACGATCCGGTAACCACGCTGCGCGCTTCATGGTGGCCGGTAACAACTCGTCAACCGCCGTGACCAGCATCAGCCTCACACGCCCCTCCCTCCCGCTGCGCGGCCGCTCGTTCCGGGCGCTCGTGCTCGCGCCGGAGACGCCGCTCGGCGACTGGTTCTCGCACCTGGATGCCCTGGTGCAGCGCTCGCCGACGCTCTTCTCCGAGCGCGCCGTGATCCTGGACGTCTCGGGCCTCGCCAAGGATTCCCTCCGCGGGGATCCGGCCGGACCCGAGGCGGCCGAGCCCGCCGAGGACGACAAGGATGCCGCGGCGGGAACGCCCGACATCGCCGGCCTCGTCGACGAGCTCAAGCAGCGCGGCATCCGCATCATGGGCGTCGAGAAGGCCGAGCCGGCCTGGCTCGGACCGGCGCTGCCCCCGCTCCTGAGCGGCGGCCGCCCGGCCGAGATGGCGCCGCCCGAGCCCGTGAAGGAGCCCGAGCCCGTCAAGCCGCCGGAGCCGCGCAAGCCGAACTCCCTCGTTCTCGAGACCCCGCTGCGCTCCGGCCAGTCGGTCTATCACCCCGAGGGCGACGTCACCGTCATGGGCTCGGTCGCCTCCGGCGCCGAGATCCTGGCCGGCGGCTCGATCCACATCTACGGGGCGCTGCGCGGCCGCGCCATCGCGGGGGCCGGGGGCAATCCCCGGGCCCGCATCTGCTGCCGCAAGTTCGAGCCCGAGCTGATCGGCATCGACGGCCTCTTCCGCACCGCCGACACCACCGATCCGAAGCTGCGCAAGAAGGCGGTCCAGGTCTGGCTGGAGGGCGAGACCCTCCGCATGGCCGCCCTCGACTGAGACAGGACGGCCGGGCGGACC
>NZ_JACWCT010000020.1:3879-4198 GCF_016613415.1 Methylobacterium ajmalii
GTCCGCCCGGCGACACCCGAACAACCCCGTGAGCGTGCGACCCGGACCGGGACGCCGCCCCATCCCGACAGCTCGGGGGGAGCATTCTCGATGTCCAAGATCATAGTGGTGACGTCCGGCAAGGGCGGGGTGGGCAAGACCACCACGACGGCGGCGCTCGGCGCCGCTCTCGCCCAGACCGGGCAGAACGTCTGCGTGGTCGACTTCGATGTCGGCCTGCGCAACCTCGACCTCATCATGGGCGCCGAGCGCCGGGTCGTCTACGACCTCATCAACGTCGTCCAGGGCGACGCCAAGCTCCCCCAGGCCCTCATCCGCG
>NZ_JACWCT010000020.1:4370-4479 GCF_016613415.1 Methylobacterium ajmalii
TTCGAAGACCGAGCGGGCCGAGACGGGCGAGCGGCTGGAGAAGCACCTGATCCTCACCCGCTACGACCCCACCCGGGCCGAGCGCGGCGAGATGCTGAAGATCGACGAC
>NZ_JACWCT010000020.1:4567-24222 GCF_016613415.1 Methylobacterium ajmalii
GTGCTCGAGATCCTGTCGATCCCGCTTCTGGCGGTGATCCCGGAGAGCGAGGAGGTGCTGAAGGCCTCGAACCTCGGCAGCCCGGTGACGCTGAACGCGCCGCAGAGCGCGCCGGCGCGGGCCTACGCGGATGCGGTGCGCCGGCTCAAGGGCGAGACGGTGGCGATGACCGTGCCGAGCGAGAAGCGGTCTCTCCTGGGCAAGCTGTTCACCAGGAGGGCGGCATGAACCTGCTGAGCTTCCTGTCGCGGCGCGGGACGGCGCCGGTGGCGCGCGAGCGCCTTCAGATCCTGCTGGCGCACGAGCGCACCGCCTTCGGCCGTTCGGACCTGGTGGCGGTGCTGCGCGAGGAGATCCTCGCGGTCATCGCCAAGCACGTCGCCATCGACCAGGAGAAGGTGAAGATCACCATGGAGCGGGGCGACGCCGTCTCGACCCTGGAGATCGACGTCGAGCTGCCCAAGACCCTCCACCGCGCGGCCTGACGCCGCTCGCCTCCACCCTTGCGCTCCCGCCCGGCCCGGGCGATTCAGGCATTCCCGGGCCCGGACGGAGCGCGCATTGGCGGACGCCTTTCCCCTGCACGACAAGCTGGCCCTGGTCACCGGGGCCGGCGGCGGCATCGGCGCGGCGCTCGCGGCCGGTCTCGCCCGGCGCGGCGCCCGCCTCGTCCTCGTCGATCGCGATCCCGACGGCCTCGCCCGCACCGAGGCGGCCGTCCGGGCACTCGGACGCGACGTCGGCGCCCATTGCCTCGACCTCACGGACGCCGCCGCCATCGCGGCCTTGCCGGAGAAGGTCGCCGCCCGCCACGGGCCCCTTGACCTCCTCGTGAACAATGCGGGCGTGGCGCTCGCCGGCCGCTTCGCCGACCTCGACCTGCCCGATTTCGACTGGCTGATGGACGTGAACTTCCGCGCCGTGGTGCGGATGACCCACGCATTCCTGCCCGTGCTCGAGAGCCGCCCCGCAGCCCAGATCGTCAACCTCTCGAGCCTCTACGGCCTCGTCGCGCCCCCGGGCCAGACCGCCTACGCGGCGAGCAAGTTCGCGGTGCGCGGCTTCTCCGAGGCGCTGCGGCACGAATATGCCGGCACCAATCTCGGGGTCAGCGTCGTCCATCCGGGGGGCGTCGCCACCGCCATCGCCCGCAACGCGCGGGCCGGCCCGCGCCTCGACCCCGCCGAGGTCGCCCGCGGCAAGCAGGCGGCCGAGCGCTTCCTGCGCCTGTCCCCGCAGGCGGCGGCCGAGCGCATCCTCGCCGGCATCGCCCGGCGCGAGCCCCGCATCGTCGTCGGCCGCGATGCCGCCCAGGTGGCGCTGATCCAGCGGCTGATGCCGGTGCGCTACTGGTCGCTGATCGCCCGCGCCATGGAGTGACCCGTGATGACCAGCCTGCGCGCCCATTTCTTCACTTGGATCATCCGCTGGCAGGTCCGGCCGAAGATCGCCCGCGCCGGTGGCGACGTCGCGGCGATCCGGCGGGTCATGAACCAGGGCGGCTTTCCCGACCTGCCCGGCATCGCGTTTCGCGACGGCGAGGTCGGCGGCGTCCCGGGCGAGTGGGCCGAGCGCCCGGGGCTCGCGCCCGACGCGCCCCGCCTGCTCTACCTGCACGGCGGCGGCTTCATCGCCTGCTCGCCCCGCACCCACCGGCCGTTCACCGGCGGCTTCGCCGCCCGGGGCTTCCGGGTGTTCTGCCCCGATTACCGCCTCGCCCCCGAGCATCCGTTCCCGGCCGCCCTCGACGACGCGGCCGCCTGCTGGTCGGCCTTCGCGGCCGCGGGGCCGGCCGGCGTCGCGGGCGATTCCGCCGGCGGCAACCTGGCGCTCGCCCTGATGCTGCGGGCGCGCCGGGACGGCCTGCCGCAACCGCAGGCCGCCGTGCTGTTCTCGCCCTCGACCGACATGCTGGGGCAGGGCGCGTCGATGCGCACCAATGCCCGCCGCGACGCGATGTTCGACCCGACCAAGCTCCAGCACCTCGTCGACCTCTACCTCGCCGGCCACGACCCCGCCGACCCGCTCGCCTCGCCGCTCTACGGCGACCCCGCCGGCCTGCCGCCGCTCCTGTTCCACGTCGGGGAGCGCGAGGTGCTGCGCGACGATTCCGTGCGCTTCGCCGACAAGGCGCGGGCGGCGGGCGTGAACGCCACCGTGAAGCTCTGGCCGGTGGTGCCGCATGTCTGGCAGCTCGCCCATTCGTTCGTGCCGGAAGGACGCCGCTCCCTGTCCGAGGCCGCCGCCTTCCTGAAGGACCATGCGCGCGCGCCGGAGGCGGCGCGGTGACGGACGAGCCCGCCCGCGACGCCCCGCCCTGGCCGACGACCCCGCTCGCCGTCCTGGTGATCGGCGCGGGCTTCTCCGGCCTCGCCATGGCGATCCGCTGCCGCCAGGCCGGCATCGACGACGTGATGGTGGTCGAGAAGGCCGTGTCGGTCGGCGGGACCTGGCACACCAACACCTATCCGGGCGCGGCCTGCGACATTCCGGCCCATCTCTACGCGCTCTCCTTCGCGCCGAAGGCCGACTGGACCCGGACCTATGCCGGCCAGCCCGAGATCGCCGCCTACCTGGGCGGGCTGGTCGAGCGGTTCGACCTCGCGCGTTGCCTGGCCCTCTCCACCGCCGTCACCGGCGCGGTCTGGGACGAGGGGCGGGCGCTGTGGCGGGTCGAGACCGATCGCGGACCCGTCGAGGCCCGGGTGCTGGTCTCCGGCATGGGCGCCCTGCACCACCCGGCGCTGCCGGCGATTCCCGGCCTCTCGTCCTTCCGCGGCCCGCTCTTCCACACCGCCGTCTGGGACCACCGCGTGCCGCTCGCGGGCCGGCGCGTCGGCGTGATCGGCACGGGGGCGAGCGCGATCCAGGTCGTACCGGCCGTCGCCCCCGAGGTCGGCCGGCTGGTGCTGTTCCAGCGCACGCCGCCCTGGGTGATGCCGCGCAACGACCGGGCGATCGGCCCGCGGCTCCACGCCCTGTTTCGCCGCCTCCCGCTCGCGCGCCGGCTCCTGCGCGGCGCCCAGTTCTGGCTGCGGGAGGCGCAGGCGGCCCTGGGCTTCACCCGCGTCTCGCGCCTCACTCGCCTCGCCGAGATGGCGAGCCGGCTCCACCTGCGCCGCCAGGTCCGCGATCCGGCCCTGCGGGCGAAGCTCCGCCCCCCCTACCGCCTCGGCTGCAAGCGGGTGCTGATCTCCGACGAGTTCTACCCGGCCCTGACCCGGCCGAACGTGGCGCTCGAGACCGGCCCGATCCGCGCCGTGACCCCGGACGGCGTGACGATGGCGGACGGGACCCACCATCCCCTCGACGTGCTGGTGCTCGCCACCGGGTTCGACGTCACCGCCTCCCTCGCCCGGGTGCCGGTGGTCGGCCGCGACGGGCTGATCCTCGCCCGCGCCTGGGGCGAGCGGGTGGCGGCGCATCGCGGCGTCGCGCTCGCGGGTTTCCCCAACTTCTTCATGCTGCTCGGCCCCAATACGGGGCTGGGCCACAACTCGGTCGTGCTGATGATCGAGGCGCAGGTCGAGTACGTGCTCGCCTGCCTCGCCGAGATGAAGGCGCGCCACCTCGCCGCGATCGAGCCGGCGCCGGAGGCCCAGGCGCGCCACCTCGCCGAGCTCGAGGCGCGGCTGTCGGGCAGCATCTGGCAGCAGGGCGGCTGCGCCAGCTGGTACCAGGACGCGGCCGGCCACAACATCGCGCTCTGGCCCGGCACGGTGGTGGCCTACCGGCGGGCGATGCGGGCGCCGGACTGGTCCGAATTCGTGCTCACGCCCGCCCGGAGCGGGGCGTGAGCGGGCGCCGCTCCCGCAACAGGCGTGGATCGCATCGCTGCGCTGCGGCGATAGCGCTTTGCGCCCGTCACGGACGCGTGCTATCGGCCCGTGCCAACTCAATACAGGCAGATTGCCCGGCAGAGCGCCCGGCACGGCGCCGATTCTGCGGCCTCTTCCGGGGTCCGCAGGCAGCAGGAGTTGGTTCATGGCCCGCATCATCACGGATTCGATCATCGAGGGCCTGACCTTCGACGACGTCCTGCTCCGCCCCGCCGCATCCTCGGTGATGCCGGCCGAGGTGAATCTCGGCACCCGCCTCACCCGCACGATCAAGCTCAACATGCCGATCATCGCCTCGGCGATGGACACCGTGACCGAGGCCCGGATGGCCATCGCGATGGCGCAGAACGGCGGCCTCGGGGTAATCCACCGCAACCTCGAGCCGCCGGAGCAGGCCGAGCAGGTGCGGCTGGTCAAGAAGTACGAGTCCGGCATGGTGCTCAACCCGATCACCATCCACCCGGACGAGACCCTGGCCGACGCCTACACGCTGATGCGCCAGCACGGCATCTCGGGCATTCCGGTGGTCGAGCGCGGCCCCAACGGCTCGCGCGGCAAGCTCGTCGGCATCCTGACCAACCGCGACACGCGGTTCGCCACCAACCAGAGCCAGCCCGTCGCCGAGCTGATGACCCGCGACCGGCTGATCACCGTGCGCGAGGGCGTGACCCAGGACGAGGCCAAGCGCCTGCTGCACCAGTTCCGCATCGAGAAGCTGCTCGTCGTCGACGACCACTACCGCTGCATCGGGCTGATCACCGTCAAGGACATCGAGAAGCAGGTCGCCTACCCGAACGCGATCAAGGACGAGCAGGGCCGCCTGCGGGTCGCCGCCGCCACCACCACCGGCGACGGCGGCTTCGAGCGGGCCGAGCGCCTGATCGATGCCGGCTGCGACGTGATCGTGGTCGATACCGCCCACGGCCACTCGGCCAAGGTGCTGGAGAGCGTGCGCCGGGTGAAGACCCTGTCGAACGCCGTGCAGGTCATCGCCGGCAACGTCGCGACCCGCGAGGGCGCCCAGGCGCTGATCGATGCCGGCGCCGACGCCATCAAGGTCGGCATCGGCCCGGGCTCGATCTGCACCACCCGCATCGTCGCCGGCGTCGGCGTGCCCCAGCTCACCGCCATCATGGAGGCGGTCGAGGCCGGCAACGAGGCCGACGTGCCGGTGATCGCCGACGGCGGCATCAAGTATTCGGGCGACCTCGCCAAGGCGATCGCCGCCGGCGCCTCGGTGGCGATGCTCGGCTCGCTGCTCGCCGGCACCGACGAGGCCCCCGGCGAGGTGTTCCTGTACCAGGGCCGCTCGTACAAGAGCTACCGGGGCATGGGCTCGGTCGGCGCCATGGCGCGCGGCTCGGCCGACCGCTACTTCCAGGCCGAGGTCAGCGACACCCACAAGCTCGTGCCGGAGGGCATCGAGGGCCAGGTCCCCTACAAGGGCCCGGTCGCCGCGGTGCTGCACCAGCTCTCGGGCGGCCTGCGCGCCGCCATGGGCTATGTCGGCGCCCCGTCGATCCCCGAGATGCAGGAGAAGGCGCAGTTCATCCGCATCACCAATGCGGGCCTGCGCGAGAGCCACGTCCACGACGTAACGATCACCCGCGAGAGCCCGAACTACCCGGGGCGCGTGTGACGCGCTGATCGATGCGTCGGAGCCGGTCCCGGCTCCGACGGCACGATGATGGCCGGTGGCTCGCCACGGTGTCCCCCGGACCGATGGCTCCCGCCCTCGAATTGGTCGGAAAATCCTCCCCGCGTCCGGGCGTCGCCGGCGCGCGACCCCGGCATGGCGACTGCCGGGACCGCCGAGGGGCGGTCGGTGCGGCTTTGCCAGGGGCGGGATTCGACGAAGCGGGTTGCCGGCTCGTCGAGAGACGATGCGGTACAATCAAGGACCCGGGGCAGGCTGCCGCCGCGACGCCACGGTACAGGGTGCTGCAGGATGCCGGCCGTCGCTCCCGCACCGCGCAACCTGCCCGTGCCGCACCGCGATCGGGTGCCGCTCCAGTCTCGGCCGATCCCTCCCGGGACGACCCCGCCGGCCTCAGTTCCCCTGCGCCCCTCCGGGCGCCGATCCGAGTCGCTTCGCCAGGCGCTCGATCCGCTCGGCGGTGCGCTGGACGGTCTCGGCGAGGCGCGCCTCGGCGCCCTCGCGCTCGGCGGTGCCGGCATCGCTGGATTCGCGCAAAGCCGCGGTCTCGCGCTCCATCGCCTCCATCCGGCGCTTGGTCTCGGCCAGCTCGTCCGCCAGGGTCAGCGCCGCCATGACGTGCAGGCGCATGTCGCCGATCTCGCCGAAGGCCTTGCGCATGTCGCCGATGCGGGCGTCGAAGCTCGCGGCCAGCCCCTCGAGGTGGCGCTCCTCGCCCTCGCCGCAGGCCATGCGGTAGGTCTTGCCGGCGATGGTGACGGTCACTTGGGGCATGGAGTCACCTGGGGGGGATGGAGTCGCCCGGGGCATCGGTCCGCCGGTCGGCGGACGATCGGGGCTGGGGACGATCGGGACTGGGGATGTCGAAAGCAGTCGTCGGACGGCAGGCCAGGGGAGGGCGGTCAGGCCTCGCCGCGCTCGCCGGCGCGCCCGAGCACGCCCTCGACGGTGCCGATGGCGCGGCCGAGGCGGTGGTCCACGTCCTCGGTCACGGATTGCACCTCGGCGAGGCGCGCCGTCGCCCCGTCCAGCTCCGCGGCCAGCCGGGCCCGGTCGTCGCGCATGATCTCGAGCTCGGTCTCGAGGTCGCTGTGGCTGCGTTCCGCATCGAGCCGGCGCGCCACCGCGGATTCGAGGAGGGCCACCGAGGCTTCGAGGCGGCGCAGCGCTTCCTCCACCGCTGCGGTCATTCTGATCTCCGAAAACGCGACAATCCGGAAAAAACCCTAAAGCGCCGCGTCGCGCCTCGCAATCGCCGTGCCGGATTCGCCCAGGCTTCCCGGGGCGGGGCTGGGGACAATCAGGCCGCCGCGGCGACCTCGAGCCGGTTCCGGCCGCCGGCCTTGGCCCGGTAGAGCGCCCGGTCGGCGGCCGAGAGCAGCGCCGGCAGATCCCGGTCCTCGGCCCCGGCCACCGCGAGGCCGACGCTGACGGTCGCCGGGATGCCGGGGCCGTCGCGATCCGTCGCCGCCGCCGCGAAGGCCCGGGCGACGTCCTCGCCGACCCGCCGGGCCGCCGCCACGTCGAGCCCGGGCAGGAGGGTGGCGAACTCCTCGCCGCCGAGACGGCCGATCACGGCGCCGGGCCCGGCGATCCGCCGGGTGGTATCGGCGAAGAGCCGCAGCACCGCGTCGCCGGCGGCATGGCCGTGGCGGTCGTTGATCGCCTTGAAGTGGTCGAGGTCGAACGCGAGCAGGGCCGCCGGCCGCTCCGGCGCCAGCCCGGCCATGAGCCGGTCGCCGGCCTCGAAGAAGCCGTGGCGGTTGGCGATGCCGGTGAGGTAGTCGGTGCGCGACGCCGCGACCGCCTGGGCCTGGGCCTCCTCGCGCACCAGCGCGATCAAGCTCATCGGCATGGCGACGGAGTAGAGCACGCCCTCGTACATCGTCGCCTTGCCGAAGGCCGGCAGCAGCCCGTCGCCATAGGCCGCGACGAGCGCCGGCGTCAGGACCGCCCGCGCCAGGTTGAACAGCGCGTGGCCGCCCGACACCGCGATCGCGACCTGCCGCGCCCGCAACGGCCGGGCGGTGCGGCTGCGCAGCAGTGCCAGCGCAGTCAGCCCGCAGGCCAGCGCGATCGGCAGCGAGGCGACGTAGTTCCAGAACGGCCCGGGAAAGTGCACCCCGAGGGTGGCCCACAGGAGCGCGAGGCCGGCGAGCACCCCGAGCGGCACGCGCAGCCGCGCCCGCCCGTCGAGGTGACGCACGCCGTGCAGCACCATCAGGTAGCCGGTCACGATCACCAGGTTGACGAGCGCCGGGCCGAGGACGCCCGGCAGGAGCGCCCGGTTCATCGCCAGGACGAGTCCCGCCGCGAAGGTCAGGCAGGCGCCGGCCCAGATCCCGAGCTCGCGGGCCCGCCGCGGATGCGCCTGGCGCTCCCAGAGCGTCATCGCGCCGGCGACGAGCAGCGTCCCGACGATCAGGCAATAGAGAGTGTGGAGATCGATCTGCATGGTGTCGTCACCCGTACCCCCCGGCATACAGGTCGGCGGACGCAATCTTCGTTACGGTTCCCAGCGTCGTCCGCTCCTTGCTCTCGTATGGTTAAGCGTCTCTCCCGAAGCTCTCGTGCATCGTCGTCGTCGCGCGCCGTTGACGGCGTCGCGCCGGGACGCTCGGCGAAAGATCGGCGCGCCCGCGGACGGTGCCAAGCAAGGTTTAATCCGCCGCAAGACCACGCGACGCGGCCGGATCGCCGCCGCCGCCGGATGGGGTTTTCCCCAAGGCTCCGCTCGGGTTTGACACGCTCCGGCACCATGATAGGAAGCCGGCGCCCCCGCCGGACGGCTGTCGCCGGCGGATTGACGGAATACGAGCTGCCGTGACGCCTCCCGTGCTTTCCGCCCGTACCGTCCCCGTCGGGACGGCAGGCGTGTGCGGGACCACGGGCGCAGCGGGCTCCGCCGGCCGGAGCCGGTCCCCCTTCAGCCTCGCCACTCATCATTCAGGCGCGCCCCGCCCCGGCCGAGGTACTGCGCGCCCGAGCCGCCCGGCCCGGCCCGCCGCCTGGATTCTCCGGCCCCCGCGAGCGCCACGCCTTCACGGGGCGATCCACCCTCGAGGGGCCTTCCGCCCCCGAGGGACGACGCGTCCCCACATCTCCGCCACGCCTAACCCCAAGGGAGACAACACATGACGGTCAAGGTCGCCATCAACGGCTTCGGACGCATCGGCCGCAACGTCCTGCGCGCCATCAAGGAAGCCGGCCGCACCGACATCGAGGTCGTGGCCATCAACGATCTCGGCCCGGTCGAGACCAACGCCCACCTGCTGCGCTTCGATTCGGTCCACGGCAAGTTCCCCGGCACCGTCACGGTCGAGGGCGACCACATCGTGGTCGACGGCCAGCGCATCCGCGTCACCGCGATCAAGAACCCGGCCGAGCTGCCCCACCGCGAGCTCGGCGTCGACATCGCGATGGAATGCACCGGCATCTTCACCTCGAAGGACAAGGCGAAGCTCCACCTCGACGCCGGCGCCAAGCGCGTCCTCGTGTCCGCTCCCGCGGACGGCGCCGACCTCACGGTCGTCTACGGCGTGAACCACGACAAGCTGACGGCCGACCACCTCGTGGTCTCCAACGCCTCGTGCACCACCAACTGCCTGGCTCCGGTCGCCAAGGTGCTCAACGACGCCGTCGGCATCGAGCGCGGCTTCATGACCACGATCCACTCCTACACCAACGACCAGCCGTCGCTGGACCAGATGCACAAGGACCTGTACCGGGCCCGCGCCGCGTCCCTGTCGATGATCCCGACCACGACCGGCGCCGCCAAGGCCGTCGGCCTGGTGCTGCCGGAGCTCAACGGCCGCCTCGACGGCACCTCGATCCGCGTGCCGACCCCGAACGTCTCGGTCGTCGACTTCAAGTTCAACTCCAAGCGCGCCACCTCGGTCGCCGAGATCAACGAGGCGATCAAGGCGGCGGCGAACGGCCCGCTCAAGGGCGTGCTCGGCTTCACCGAGGCCCCGAACGTCTCGATCGACTTCAACCACGACCCCCACTCCTCGACCTTCCACATCGACCAGACCAAGGTCATGGACGGCACCTTCGTGCGCGTGCTGACCTGGTACGACAACGAGTGGGGCTTCTCGAACCGCATGGCCGACACCGCCATCGCGATGGCCAAGCTCATCTGATCACGGCCGACGCGACGGGCCGGCTCCCTCGGGCGCCGGCCTTCGCTTTCGGGCGGCCCCGGCGCGGGGCCGCCCGCTTCGTCCCGCAAGGATTCGCCCCCGAGGATCCGCCGATGACCGACGCCGTGCCCGCCCCCCGCCCCGCGAACGCCGCCGACGCCGCCCTGCCGCAGGGGCGGGTTCCGACTCCGGCCGCTCCGCCGCCGAACGCGACCCCCGTCGTGCCGGCGCAGGTCCCGCCGGCTTCCGTTCCCGCTCAGGTCTCCGCGCAGCCGCAACCCTTCGCGCTGCCGGCGCAGGTCGCCGACCAGCTCGCCCGCATCGAGGACAAGGCCTCGCGGATCGAGGACAAGTACGCCCGCTCCGAGGCCCTGCTCGCCCGCGTCGAGGACCGGGTCGAGGCGGCCGGCGCCCGCATGAACGAGGCCGCCCGCCAGGCCGACCTCGCGGCCCTGCGCGCCGAGGTCCGGGCACTCTCCGACCGCACCCGCCGCCTGCCGGGCGCCGGCGCCCTGATCGTCACGGCGATCGTCACGGCCGTGCTGACGGTGGCGCTGACCCTGGTGGCCCAGCGCCTCAACCTCCAGTCCCTGATCCCGCTGCGCTGATCCGCGCCGCGCCACCCCCACAAGGTGCCCCGCCGATGACCCAGTTCCGTACCCTCGACGATGCCGGCGACCTCAAGGGCAAGCGCGTCCTCGTCCGCGTCGATTTCAACGTGCCGATGGACGGGGGCCGCGTCACCGACGCCACCCGCATCCAGCGCGTGCTGCCGACCCTCAACGAGCTCGTCGAGGCCGGCGCCAAGGTGATCCTGCTCGCCCATTTCGGCCGCCCGAAGGGCAAGCCGGTCGCCGCCGAGTCCCTGCGCCCGATCGCCGAGGCCACCGCCAGGGAACTCGGCCGCCCGGTCGCCTTCGCGGAGGATTGCATCGGCGAGACCGCCGCCTCGGCGATCGCCGCGCTCGAGGACGGCGACGTCCTGATGCTGGAGAACACCCGCTTCCACGCCGGCGAGGAGAAGAACGACAAGGCCTTCGTCGAGGCGCTCGCCGCCAACGGCGACGTCTACGTCAACGAGGCCTTTTCCGCCGCCCACCGGGCCCACGCCTCGACGGAAGGCCTCGCCCACGTGCTGCCTGCCTATGCCGGCCGCCTGATGCAGGCCGAGCTCGACGCCCTCACCAAGGGTCTCGAGGCCCCGGCCCGACCGGTGGTGGCGATCGTCGGCGGCTCCAAGGTCTCGACCAAGATCGACCTCCTGAAGAACCTCGTCGCCAAGGTCGACGCCCTGGTGATCGGCGGCGGCATGGCCAACACCTTCCTGCACGCCGCCGGCCTCGGCGTCGGCAAGTCGCTGTGCGAGCGCGATCTGGCCGCCACCGCCCAGGCGATCATCGAGGCGGCACGCGAGAACAACTGCGCCATCATCCTGCCGGTCGACGGCGTGGTGGCGGAGGAATTCAAGGCCGGCGCCCCCCACCACACCTACGGGGTCGACGCGATCCCCGAGACCGGCATGATCCTCGACATCGGCGCCCTGTCGGTCGACCGGATCGCGGCCGCGATCGACGACGCCAAGACCCTGGTGTGGAACGGGCCGGTCGGCGCCTTCGAGATCGCGCCCTTCGACCAGGGCACGGTGGCGGCGGCCCGCCACGCGGCCGCGCGCACCAAGGCCGGCAAGCTCGTCTCGGTGGCGGGCGGCGGCGACACGGTGGCGGCGCTCAACCATGCCGGCGTATCGGCCGACTTCACCTACATCTCGACCGCCGGCGGCGCCTTCCTCGAGTGGCTCGAGGGCAAGCCGCTCCCGGGCGTCGACGCCCTGCGCCGGCAAGCTTGAGGGTTCCCGTTCAGGTCGGTCGCGTTAGGACGCCGGCCGACCCGTCCGCTATAATCCAGCAACATCGACAGTCTCGGAGGATTTCGACATGGCGCGCATCACGCTCAGGCAGCTTCTCGACCACGCCGCCGAGCACGGCTACGGGGTGCCGGCCTTCAACATCAACAACATGGAGCAGGGCCTCGCCATCATGGCGGCGGCCGACGCCACCGACTCGCCGGTGATCCTGCAGGCGAGCCGCGGCGCCCGCTCCTACGCCAACGACGTCGTGCTGGCCAAGCTGATCGACGGCCTCGTCGAGATCTACCCGCACATCCCGGTCTGCATGCACCTGGATCACGGGAACAACGAGGCGACCTGCGCTACCGCGATCCAGTACGGCTTCACCTCGGTGATGATGGACGGGTCGCTCAAGGCCGACGGCAAGACCCCGGCGGATTACAATTACAACGTCGAGATCACCCGCAAGGTGACCGAGATGGCGCACTGGGCCGGCTGCTCGGTCGAGGGCGAGCTCGGCGTGCTCGGCTCGCTCGAGAGCGGCGAGGGCGAGGCCGAGGACGGCCACGGCGCCGAGGGCGTCCTGTCGCACGACCAGCTGCTCACCGACCCGGCCGAGGCCGAGAAGTTCGTGGCCGCCACCAAGGTCGACGCGCTCGCCGTCGCCATGGGCACCTCGCACGGCGCCTACAAGTTCACCCGCAAGCCCGACGGCGCGGTGCTGGCGATGAACGTGATCGAGGAGATCCACCGCCGCCTGCCCAACACCCACCTGGTGATGCACGGCTCCTCGTCGGTCCCGCAGGATCTGCAGGACATCATCAACCAGTACGGCGGCGAGATGAAGCCGACCTGGGGCGTGCCGGTGGAGGAGATCCAGCGCGGCATCAAGCACGGCGTGCGCAAGATCAACATCGACACCGACAACCGGATGGCGATGACCGGCCAGATCCGCAAGATCCTGCAGGAGAACAAGGCCGAGTTCGACCCGCGCAAGTACCTGAAGCCGGCGATGGACGCGATGACGAAGCTCTGCAAGCAGCGCTTCGAGGAGTTCGGCACGGCCGGCAACGCCGGCAAGATCCGTCCGATCGCGCTCTCCGAGATGGCCAAGCGCTACGCCGCCGGCAAGCTCGACCCGTCCTTCGCCCCCTCGAAGGCCGCCGCGGAGTGATCCCGGCGCGGCGCTGCGGCTCGCGCCGCATCGCCGCCCCATTGACCATGCAGCAGGGCGGGCGGCCGGCGGGCCGTCCGCCCCGTGCGTTTTCGACACCCCCGTCCTGACACCTCGCGACAGACTGAAGATGGCCGATCCCCAGACCCGCCTGATCCTCCTCACCGCCCCCGAGGCCGGCCCGGACCTCGGCCAGCGCCTGGCGCGCGCGGTCGCGGCCGGCGACGTCGCCGCGGTGATCCTGCGCCTGCCGCCCGGCGAGGAGCGGGCGCTCGTCAACGCCGTCAAGGCGGTGGCGCCCGCGGTGCAGGAGGCCGGCGCCGCCCTGGTGCTGGCCGGCGGCGGCGGCATCGATCTCGCCACCGTGGCTTCCCGCAGCGGCGCCGACGGCGTCCACGTCCCGGCCAATCACGGCGCGGAAGACCAGGCCGAGGCGGAGATCCCCGCGGAGGCCGACGGCGAGGAGGACGAGGAGGAGGACGGCGACAGCCCGCTGCGCGCGCTCCGCGAGCGCCTGCGCGACGGCCGGATCCTCGGGGTCGGGCGCCTGCGCACCAAGCACGCCGCCATGGAGGCGGGCGAGGCCGGCGCCGACTACGTCCTGTTCGGCGACGAGGGCAAGCTCGCCCACGACGACCTCGTGGCGCGGCTGACCTGGTGGGTCGAGATCTTCGAGACGCCCTGCATCGCGCTCGCCCGCGACCTCGCGGCGGTACCGGACCTCCTCGCCACGGGGGCCGAGTTCATCGGCCTCGATCCGGTCCTGTGGGCCGGGGAGGGGGGCGAGGCCGCGGTCGCCGAGGTGCAGCGGATGATCCAGGACCGCCCGGCCGGGGAGGGGTGAGGATGCGCCCCACCCGCCTCGCGCTCGGTCTCGTCGTCGCCCTCGCCGCCGGGCCGGCCGCGGCCAAGCCCGCGCCCGCGACGCCGCCGGCCGCCGGCACGGCCCTGCCGGGCGGCGTGCTGCCGGTCCAGCCCGGGGCGTCCCCGCTCGGCACACAGACCTTCGGCGCGCCCAACAAGACCCTGCCGGGCGCCGCCTCGCTGCCGCCGGCGCCGTCGAAGGACCCGAACGCCGACCTCGCCTACGGCGCCTACCAGCGCGGTTTCTACGTCACGGCCTTCAAGGAGGCGACGAAGCGGCTCGAGGCCAACAAGACCGACTTTCCCGCCATGACCCTGCTGGCGGAGCTCTACAGCCAGGGTCTGGGGGTGCGCCAGGACCCCGCCCGCGCCGCCGAATGGTACCGGCTCGCGGCCAATCTCGGCGATCCCCACGCCGCCGCGACGCTCGGCATGATGCAGATCGAGGGCCGGGGCGTCGCGAAGGACCAGGCCGCCGGCCGCGCCCTCCTGGAGAAGGCCGCCGCGCGGGCCGACGCGACGGCGAGCTACAACCTCGCCCTGATCCTGCTCGGCACCGGCGTGCCCGCCGACCTGACCCGGGCCGCCGACCTGCTGCGCCAGGCCGCCCACCAGGAGCTGGCCCCGGCCCAGCACGCGCTCGGCGTCCTCCACCTCCAGGGCCGCGGGATGCCGAAGGACACCGCCAAGGCGGCGGACTGGTTCCGCCGCGCCGCCGACAACGGCGATCTGCCCGGCGAGGTCGAGTACTCGATCCTGCTGTTCAACGGCGAGGGCGTGGCGAAGGACGAGGCCCGCGCCGCCCGCTACTTCCGCCACGCCGCCTTCCGGGGCAACGCCGTGGCCCAGAACCGCGTCGCTCGGCTCTACGCCAGCGGCCGCGGCGTCCCGAAGAACCTCGTCGAGGCCGCGGCCTGGGACATGGCCGCCCGGGCGCAGGGGCTCTCGGATGCGTGGCTGACCCAGGCGGTGTCGGGCCTCACGGCCGACGAGAAGGCGCGGGCGGAGCGGCTGGCGGCGGACCGGGCGGGGCCGTGAGCCGAGAGCCGCCGGCGCGCATCAGCCCCGCATCGCCCGAAAAGTGGTTTCCTCGCCTCGTGCCGATGCTCTAGAGCCAATCACCAGCCAAGCGCCCCGCCTCCCCGCGGTCGCGCGCTCTTGCCGTTTTCATCCGACGCGGGCGCCAGCGCCCGCCCCAAAGGACTTCGCCCATGACCCCGACCCGCATTCCGGGAGCCGCCGCCCGATGATCGTCTCCCCCCTGATGACCGTGATGGTCGATGCCGTGCGCAAGGCGGCGCGCGGGCTCAAGCGCGATTTCGGCGAGATCGAGAACCTGCAGGTCTCGCGAAAAGGCCCGGGCGACTTCGTCACTGCGGCCGACCGCAAGGCCGAGGCGACCCTGCGCGAGGCGCTGATGAAGGCGCGGCCGGGCTACGGCCTGATCATGGAGGAGAGCGGGGTCATCGAGGGCCAGGACAAGACCCATACCTGGCACGTCGATCCCCTCGACGGCACCACCAACTTCCTGCACGGCGTGCCGCATTTCTGCATCTCGGTCGGCCTCGAGCGCGAGGGCACGATCGTCGCCGCGGTGATCTACGAGCCGATCAAGGACGAGCTCTACCTCGCGGAGCGCGGCAAGGGCGCCTTTCTCAACAACAAGCGCCTGCGGGTCGCCGGCCGGCAGGACCTCGCCGACAGCCTGGCGCTCTACGGCTCGCCCTATCTCGGCCGCGGCAGCCATCCGCGCCTGCTCAAGGAGCTCGCCGCCGTGATGGCGGTGACCGGCGGCGTGCGCCAGACCGGCTCGGCCGCCCTCGACCTCGCGGCGGTGGCCTGCGGCCGGGCCGACGTCTACTGGGAGCGAGACATCAAGACCTGGGACATGGCCGCCGGCCTGCTCCTAGTACGCGAGGCGGGCGGTTTCGCCAGCAGCGCCGATGGCGGCGCCGACCCGATGACCGCCGGCTCGGTCGCCTGCGGCAACGAGGTGCTGCAGCGCGAGCTCGTCGCCATCCTGCGCAAGGTCGGCGGCTGACCCCGCCCGCCGGGCCGGCTCCCTGCCGGTCCGGACCTTCGCCGACATTTCACGAAAAAGGTCTCCGCATGGACCCGCGCACCACGTCCGCCCTCAAGGACGCGATCCGCTCGATCCCGGACTATCCGAAGCCCGGCATCGTGTTTCGCGACATCACCACCCTGCTCGGCGATGCCCGTGCCTTCCGGCGCGCCGTGGACGAGCTGGTGCACCCTTACGCGGGCGGCCGGATCGACCAGGTCGCCGGCATCGAGGCGCGGGGCTTCATCCTCGGCGGCGCGATCGCCCACCAGCTCTCCTCGGGCTTCGTGCCGATCCGCAAGAAGGGCAAGCTGCCCCACACCACGGTCTCGATCGCCTACGCGCTCGAATACGGCACCGACGAGATGGAGATCCATTCCGACGCGGTGAAGCCCGGCGACCGGGTAATCCTGGTCGACGACCTGATCGCCACCGGCGGCACCGCCACGGCGGCGGTCGAGCTCCTGCGCCGGATCGGCGCCGAGGTGGTGGCGGCCTGCTTCGTCATCGACCTGCCGGAGCTCGGCGGCGCCGACCGCCTGCGCGCCCTCGACCTGCCGGTGCGCACCCTGATCGAGTTCGACGGGCACTGACAAAAAAGGCGGGCCTCTCGGCCCGCCTCCCGGTCGTCACTCATTCCATTCGACCCACCTCATCCTGAGGTGTTGGCGATCGCAGATCGCACGCGATCGAGGATCGGCTGACCTCGAAGGAGGGCTCCAGAAGTCTCTGCGCTTCCTGGAGCCCTCCTTCGAGGCCCACTGCGTGAGCACCTCAGGACGAGGTCGTGAATGGGAGGGATGCGGAAGCTTTCCGACAGATCCCTCAGGCCGCCTTGGCCAGGCTCTCGAACAGGCCGCGCCCGTCGGTACCGCCGACGAGGCCTTCGACGAAGTTCTCCGGGTGCGGCATCATCCCGAGCACGTTGCGGGTGTCGGAGTAGATTCCCGCGATCGAGTTGAGCGAGCCGTTGCGGTTGGCCTCCACCGTGAGCTGCCCGGCCGCGTCGCAGTAGCGGAACGCCACCCGGCCCTCGCCCTCGAGGCGCGCCAGGGTCTCGGGGTCGGCGAAGTAGTTGCCCTCGCCGTGGGCGACGCAGACGTCGATCACCTCGTTCTGGGCATAGGCCTTGGTGAAGGCGGTGTCGGCGCGCTCCACCCGCAGGGTCTGGCGGTGGCAGATGAAGCGGCGGCCGACATTGCGCATCAGCACGCCCGGCAGCAGGCCGGACTCGCACAGGATCTGGAAGCCGTTGCAGATGCCGAGCACCAGCCCGCCGCGGGCGGCGTGGGCCCGCACCGCGTCCATGGCGTGGGCGCGGCCCGCGATGGCGCCGCAGCGCAGGTAGTCGCCGTAGGAGAAGCCGCCGGGCAGGACCGCGAGGTCGGTGCCGGCGGGCAGCTCGGTCTCGGTGTGCCAGACGGTGGTCACCTCGGCGCCGGCGAGGCGCAGGGCCCGGGCGACGTCCCGCTCGCGGTTGGAGCCCGGGAAGACGACGATTGCGGCCTTCATCGGGCGATCTCGACGCGGTAGTTCTCGACTACGGTGTTGGCGAGCAGCCGGTCGCAGGCGGCCTTCACGGTGGCCTCGGCGCTCGCCTCGTCGGCGGCGTCGACCTCGACCTCGAAGAACTTGCCCTGGCGCACGCCGGCGATGCCGGTGATCCCGAGCGAGCGCAGCGCCCCCTCGATCGCCTTGCCCTGGGGATCCAGGACGCCGTTCTTCAGGGTGACGGTGACGCGCGCTTTCATCGGCCAGACCTTCGGCAACGGGGAGGGCTTTTGTCTGGCTCCCGATAGTGCGGAACGTGCGCCGAGGCAACGCCGGGCCGGCGTCCACGGCGGCCGCGCCGACGCGGATTGATCTTTGCTGGTAGGATTCTAATACTCCCCGGGAGACCGGGCGCCGCGGCACGGGCGTGCGCCGCACCGGGGCGGTGTGCCGGGTCAGGGGTGGAACATGTCGGACGCCGACGATGCGTTCATTCGTCAATCATTCGACCTGATCGACGGGCTCGACGGCCTGTCGGATCCCCTGGACGTGCAGAAGACGATCTTCGACCTCGTCGCCCGCTGCGGCTTTTCCTACTTCGCCATCACCCGGTTGCCGCAACCGAGCGACCGGCTCGGCCCCAACCTCCTGCTGAGCGTCTGGCCCGAGGGCTGGCTCACGCATTACGACCGGGTCGGGCATTACCGCTACGATCCCGTGGTGCGGCACTGCTTCCGCACCACCGAGCCGTTCTCCTGGAACGAGGCGCCCCTCGATCCCGACACCGCCCCGCAGGCCCGCCGGGTGATGGAGGAGGCGCGCGAGCACGGCATGGGCGCCGGCTACTGCGTGCCGATCCACGACGCGCACGGCTTCCAGGGCGGGATCTCGCTGGCCGGCGAGCGGGTCGAGATGACGCCGAGGGTCCGGCGCGCCGTCCACCTCCTCGGGCTCTACGCCTGGTCGGCCGCCGCCCGCACCACGTCCCGCCGGCGCAAGCCCGGCGGTCGGCTCCTGAGCGCGCGCGAGCGGGACGTGCTGTCCTGCGCCGCGCAGGGGCGCACCCAGGAGGAGACCGCCGACTTCCTCGGCGTCTCGGTCGAGACCGTCTCCACCTACCTGCGCAACGCCCGCACCAAGATCGGCACCCGCAACACCACCCACACGGTGATCGAGGCCCTGCGGCTGCGGGAGATCACCCTCTAGAGAAACGGCGAGAATCCACGCGATCGGCGGTCACCCTCCCGGTTTTCCGGGATACCGCGGGACGTCCTCCTCTGGCCTTATGGCGCTGGACCGAGGGACGTCAGCGCATGATCCGCCTCCATGCCATCGACCGGACGAGCCGCGGGGCCTACGCGGACGCCCTGGCGCAGCACCATGCGCTGCGCCGCGCCGCCTTCGAGGAAGGCCGCTGCCGGGCGCTGCGCAGCGTCGACGCCGCCGGGCGCGACCGTTTCGACACCGAGGCCACGCGCTACCTCCTGGCCATCGACGGCGACGGCCGGGTGGCGGGCGGCACCCGGCTCCTGCCCTCCGACGGCCCGACCCTCCTGAACGCGGTCTTCCCGCACCTCGCCGACATCCGCGGCCTCCCGCGCGAGCCCGGCACCTGGGAATGCACCCGGCTCTTCTCCTCCACGCGCTACCGCGAGGAGCGGCCGCTGTCGCGGGCCGCCGGCATCGTCTCGGCGGGCATGATCGAGCACTGCCTCGAGCAGGGCATCCCGTACCTGAGCCTCGTCGTCGAGACCTACTGGATCCCGCAACTCGCCGAGATCGGCTGGCGGCCGCGGCCCCTCGGCCTGCCCGTGGCCTGCGAGGGCGTGTCGCTCTGCGCGGTCTCGATCGCGATGAGCGAGGAGGCCCTACGGGAAACCCGAGCGGCCTACGGCATCGTCGCCTCGGTCCTCGCCCGTACCCCGCCGCCGCCCGACCGCACCCGCGCCGGCCGCGGCCTGGCCGCCTGAGGGGAACCGCGATGCCGTACCACGACGACACCCGCGTCCCGATCCCGCTCCGGGCCCTGCACCTGCCGGCCGTGTCGCGCGCCCCGGCCGACCGGATGGCCGAACACCTGATCGAGGCCTACCGGCACGCTGCCGCCTGCGAGGACCAGGTCGTCCTCGACCTGCTCCGGCTCGCGCTCGGCTATGTCGGGCGGACCTATCCGCCTACCGCGCTCCACGCCGCGGAAGAGCCTTGGTCATGACCTCCGGCGCGCTTCCCGCACCCGCTTCCCGATTCTCATCTCCTCAAGACCAGGCACGCATCATGGCCCTCGCGATCCACGCCTCCGCCCCGCATTCCGACATGTCCCAGGCCGCCCGGGCCGAGATCCAGGCCCTGCGCCTGGCCGCCGGCATTCTCGACCTGCAGCACACCGCGAGCCCGCAGATCCGCGACCTGCCCTCCGTGCAGGCGATGATCCGCGCCGCCACGGCGCTGTTCGACGAGCTCGGCTTTATCGAGGAGGGCGAGCCCGAGCGGACGATGTCGTCCTGAACCGCCGCGGCTCCGGCGTCCCGCCGCGAGGAGCGTCGGACGGACAAGAAAGGCGCGCGGCACCCTGCTCCCGTA
>NZ_JACWCT010000020.1:24254-52653 GCF_016613415.1 Methylobacterium ajmalii
CGGGAGCAGGGTGCCGCGCGCCTTTCTTGTCCGGATCGTCGTGCGTCCGATCGCGGGCGCCGCGCCGTCCTCGCGGCGGCGTCATACGGGTTCCGGAAGCGATCTTCCGGAAACCGTATCAGTACGCCACCCTCTTCTCGACGTAGCGGAACTGGATCGCGGTGAGCCCGATCACGATCGCCATCAGCACCACCGACTGCGCCGCCGAGCCGCCGAGGTCGGCGCCGATGCGGCCGTCCTGGTAGACCTTGTAGACCAGCGTCTGGGTCGCCCGGCCGGGGCCGCCATGGGTCAGCACGTCGATGACGCCGAACGTCTCGCAGAAGGCGTAAACGACGTTGACCACCATCAGGAAGAACGTGGTCGGCGAGAGCAGCGGGAAGATGATGGTCCAGAACCGCCGGGCCGGGCCGGCGCCGTCGATCGCCGCCGCCTCGATCACGCTGCCGGGGATCGCCTGGAGGCCGGCGAGGAAGAACAGGAAGTTGTAGGAGACCTGCTTCCAGGCCGCCGCCATCACCACCAGGATCATGGCGTGGTTCCCGTCCAGCAGCGGGTTCCACGGGATGCCGATCTGGTTGAGGCCGCGCGCGATCAGCCCGAGGCCGGGCTGGAACAGGAAGCCGAACAGCACGCCCGCTACCGCCGGCGCCACCGCGTAGGGCCAGATCAGCAGGGTCCTGTAGATCCCCGAGCCCCGGATCTCCCGGTCCGCCATCGTGGCGAGGAGCAGCGCGAAGCCGAGGGAAAGCCCCGCCACCGCCGCGGCGAAGACCAGCGTGGTGACGAGAGCCTGGTAATAGGCCGGGTCCGTGAACAGGGCCCGGTAGTTCTCGAACCAGACGAACTCGGTCGAGAGCCCGAACGCGTCCTGCATCTGGAACGACTGCCAGACCGCCTGCACCGCCGGCCAGTAGAAGAACAGGCCGACGATGAGGAGCTGCGGCGCGATCAGCGCCGCCGGCAGCAGCCGGCCTCCGAAGGTGACGCGTTCGGGACCCATGATGTTACCGTCCGGCCTGCTTCTCGAACTGGCGCAGCATCGCGTTGCCGCGGGTCGCCGCCTCGTCGAGGCCTTGCTTCGCCGTCTTCTTGCCGGCCAGCGTCGCCTCGATCTCTTCGGCCCACAGGTCGCGCATCTGCGGCAGGTTGCCGAGACGCAGGCCGCGGGAGTTCTCGGTCGGCGGCTTGTTGGTCAGCTCCTTGATCGGCGTCTCGAGGGCCGGGTTCTTGTCGTAGAAGCCGTCCGCCTTCGACTTCTCGTAGGCCGCCTTGGTGATCGGCATGTAGCCGGTGGTCTGGTGCAGCTTCGCCTGCCGGTCGGTGTCCGACAGGAAGGTGAAGAACTTCGCCACGCCCTTGTACTCGTCGGGCTTCTTGCCGCCCATCACCCACAGCGAGGCGCCGCCGATGATGCTGTTCTGCGGCGCGCCCGGCACGTCGGGATAGTAGGGCATCGGCGCCGAGGCCCAGGCGAACTTGGCCGCGCCCTTGACGTTGCCGTAGGAGCCCGACGAGCCGAACATGATCGGGCACTCGCCGGCGGTGAAGCGGCCGAAGCCGCTGTCGTAGCGACCCGAATAGTCGAAGCTCTTGTCCTTCTGCGCCTCGGCGAGGTTGGCGAGGTGCTTGACCTGGAGCGGGCCGTTGATCTCGAGCGTGGTGTCGAGCCCGTCCATGCCGTTGGCCTTGGTGGCCACCGGCACGTTGTGCCAGGCCGAGAGCTGCTCGATGTTGAGCCAGGTGACCCAGGTGGTCGAGAAGCCGCAATTCGGGAAGCCGTTCTGCGTCAGCTTCTTGGCCGCCGCGAACAGGTCCGGCCAGGTTTTCGGCGGCTCGGAGAGGCCGATGGCCTTCAGGGCGTCGAGGTTGGCCCACATCACCATCGACGACGAGTTGAACGGGAACGAGAGCATCTCGCCCTTGGTCGTCGAGTAGTAGCCGGTGATCGCCGGCAGGTAGGCGTTCGGGTCGAACGGCTCGCCGGCATCCTTCATCAGCTGGTAGACGGGCTTCACCGCGCCCTTGGCCGACATCATCGTGGCGGTGCCGACCTCGAACACCTGCATGATGTGCGGCGCGGTGCCGGCGCGGAACGCGGCGATGCCGGCATTCAGCGTCTCGCCGTAATTGCCCTTGTAGGTCGGCACGACCTTGTAGTCGCTCTGGCTCGCGTTGAACTCGTCGGCGAGGCGGTTGACGGCGTCGTTGTTGGCGCCCGTCATCGCGTGCCACCATTGCAGCTCGGTGACGGCGAGCGCCGGGGTCGCGGCCAGCGCCAGGCCTAAGCCCGCGAGCGCGATGCGAATGGTCGGGGTGGGGGCCATCGGGTTGTCGTCTCCTCGTGTGCGGCCCCTCATGCGGGGCCCGCGTGACACTCCGACGACAGGCGCCGGGGGTGACGCGGTCCGCACCGTCTCCAGCGGCGGGCAGCTTGTTAGTAGCTGGCTAAGCACAGCCGGGAGCGGGGGACAAGGGAGGTTGTGAGGACTGCGACCCCGCCGGTGCCGTTCTCCGGATCATCCTACCCACGACCTCATCCTGAGGTGCCGGGCGATCGGAGATCGCTTGGCCTCGAAGGAGGTCTCCAGGGATCGCCGAGACTTCTGGAGCCCTCCTTCGAGGTCAGTCGATCCTTGATCGCGTGCGATCTGCGATTGCCAACACCTCAGGATGAGGTTGCGGGTCGGATGGGGACCTCGGCGTCGACGCGTCAGGACCGCTTCCGGTCCCGCAAGGCCTGGATCGTCGTGGTCGGGGTGATCGCCTCGGGGTCGGTCGGGCAGTGCAGGATCGCCGGCAGGCCGGAGGCGAGCGCCCGCGCCAGGGCCGCCGGAAAGTCCTCGGTACGCTCGACCCGCTCGCCGTAGCCGCCGAAGGCGGTGGCGTAGGCGGCGAAATCGGGGTTCTTGAGCGCGGTGCCGGAGACGCGGCCGGGATATTCGCGCTCCTGGTGCATCCGGATCGTGCCGTACATCCCGTTGTCGACCAGGATGACGATCACCGGCAGCCCGTACTGCACGGCGGTGGCGAATTCCTGCCCGTTCATCAGGAAGTCGCCGTCGCCCGAGACGACGACCACGGTGCGCTCGGGGAGCAGCCGCTTGGCGCCGATGGCAGCGGGCACGCCGTAGCCCATCGAGCCCGAGGTCGGGGCGAGCTGGCCGTCATGCGACCGGAACGGCCAGAAGCGGTGGACCCAGGTGGCGAAGTTGCCCGCACCGTTGCACAGGATCGCGTCGGCCGGCAGCGCCTCGCGTAAGACCGCCATCACGCCGCCCATCTGGAGCGTGCCGGGGGTGGTGATCCGGGTGGGATCGCTCCAATCGAGGTAATCGGCATGCAGGGCCTCGGTGCCGGCGGCCCAGGGCAGGGCACGGGGCGGCTGCACCGTCTCGATCGCCGCCGCGAAGGCGGTCGGGCTCGCGTTGATGGCGAGCGCCGGGCTGTAGACGCGGCCGAGCTCTTCCGGGTCCGGGTGGACGTGGACGAGGGTCTGGCGCGGTCCCGGAATGTCGAGGAGCGTGTAGCCCTGCGAGGGGATCTCCGACAGCCGCCCGCCGACGACGAGCAGGAGATCGGCTTCCTTGATCCGGGCCAGCAGCTTCGGGTTGACGCCCAGCCCGAGATCGCCGGCGTAGCAGCGGTGATCGGCCGAGAAATGGCCCTGGCGCCGGAACGAGCAGGCGACGGGAAGCGAGAATAGGTCGGCAAAGCGCGAGAAGCGCCGCACGGCCTCCGCCGACCAGCGGCTGCCGCCGAGGATCGCGAAGGGTTTTTCCGCCTGCCCCAGCAGGTTCTGCAGGGCGACCATCTGGGCGAGCGCCGGATGGGTCTCGACCGGCCGGAAGGCGGGAGCGTCCGGGACAGTCGCGGTCTCGACCAGCATGTCCTCGGGCAGCGCGATCACCACCGGGCCGGGCCGGCCGGCGGTGGCGACGTGGAAGGCGCGGGCGATCAGCTCGGGGAGGCGCTCGGCGCTGTCGATCTCCGTCACCCACTTGGCGATGGTGCCGAACACCGCCCGGTAATCGAGTTCCTGGAACGCCTCGCGCTCGCGGGCCGCCCGCTCGATCTGGCCGACGAACAGGATCATCGGGGTCGAATCCTGCTTGGCGATGTGCAGGCCGGGCGAGGCGTTGGTGGCGCCGGGACCGCGGGTGACGAAGCAGATCCCGGGCTTGCCCGTGAGCTTGCCGTGCGCCTCCGCCATCATGGCGGCCCCGCCCTCCTGCCGGCAGACGGTGAGGCGGATCTGCGCGTCGTGCAGCGCGTCGAGCACCGCGAGGTAGCTCTCGCCGGGGATGCAGAAGATGTCGCCGACGCCATGGCGGGCGAGCTGGTCCACCAGGATCTGCCCGCCGGTGCGGGGGCGGGGGGCGTCGGTCATGGGCGTGTCCTCCGGTGGTCTCTCAAGGCCCGGCTCAGTGCTGGTGGCGGCTCGTCCTGCTTGCAACCTCATCCTGAGGTGCGAGTGAAACGAGTCTCGAAGGAGGGCTCCAGATCACCCTGACATATCTGGAGCCCTCCTTCGAGGTCAGCCGATCTCTGATCGACTGAAACCTTAGAGCGCGTCACGATCGCGTTACAATCGCGAATCTCTCTAAGTCTTTGTTTTGTCGCGTTTTCTTTGACGAGTCGGCATCCACTTCGTCGGAAAATGCTCTAGAATGAGGTCAAGGGTGGGAGAGAGAGCAGCATCACGCGCGGCCCGTTTTTTGGAATCGGGACGGGCTCACCCGCCCCAGGCCGGATCGGCCAGCACGCTCTGCGTATGGTCCCCCACCTGCGGCGAGGCGGTCTCGGCCGCCATCGGCACGCCGTCGATGACGATCGGCGAGCGCACGCTCGGGATCGTGCCGCCCTTGGCGCGCGGATCGGGAAGGTCGAGGCGCATCCCGCGATGGACCACCTGCGGGTCCGAGAAGACCTCGGCGAGGTCGTTGATCGGACCGACCGGCACGTTGACGGCGCCGAGCCGCGCCAGGAGGTCGGCCTTGGTGTGGCGGCCGGTCTCGGCCGCGATGAGCGGGATCAGCACGTCGCGCCGGGTCACCCGGCCCGGATTGGTGGAATAGTCCGGGTCGAGGTGCCAGGTGGTGCCGAGCACGCCGCAGAACTTCTGGAACTGCCCGTCGTTGCCGCAGGCGACGATGATGTGGCCGTCCGACGTCGGGAAGACCTGGTAGGGGACGATGCTGGTATGCTCGTTGCCCATCCGGGGCGGCAGCATCCCGGAGACGAGGTAGACCAGCGCCTGGTTGCCGAGCACCGAGACCTGCGTGTCGAGGAGCGCCATGTCGATGTGGCAGCCCTTCCCCGTCGCGTGCCGGCCCTGGAGCGCGGCGAGGATCGCCACCGTGCCGTAGACCCCGGTGAACACGTCCGCGAAGGCGACCGCGGTCTTGACCGGCTCGCCCTCGGGCTCGCCGGTGAGCGACATGATTCCGCCCAGCCCCTGGACCATGAAGTCGTAGCCGGCGCGGGGCGCGTAGGGCCCGTCCTGGCCGAAGCCGGTGACCGAGCAGGTGATCAGCCGCGGGTTGAGGGCGCTCAGGGCCTCGTGGTCGAGGCCGTACTTCTTCAGGCCGCCGACCTTGAAGTTCTCGATCACCACGTCGGCGTGGGCGGCGAGCTTGCGCACCACGGCCTGGCCCTCGTCTGTCTCGAAATCGGCCGCGACCGAGCGCTTGCCGCGGTTCGTCGAGTGGAAGTACGAGGCCGAGAGCGTTTCGCCGTCGGCGCCCTCGACGAAGGGCGGGCCCCAGGTCCGGGTGTCGTCGCCGACGACCGGCCGCTCGACCTTGACCACGTCGGCGCCGAGATCCGCCAGGAGCTGCCCGATCCAGGGACCGGCTAGGATGCGGGCGAGTTCGAGCACCTTGATGCCGGCGAGGGGTTTGTGCACGAAGACCGAGCCTCCCGTTGGCGCGCCTCCCGTTGACGGGATGACGCCTAAGATCCCGCTTCTGCGGAATCGCGTTCCGCCTGCATACGCCGAAGCTTAGGCGGCGGGAAAGGCCGCCGGCCTCCGGTCAGCCCTGCGCCAGCCGCCGCCCGGTGGCGGGGTCGAACAGGTGGAGCGCGCTTGCGTCGATCGCGAGCCGCACCGTATCGCCCTCCTGCGTGGCGGAGCCGGCGGGCACCTGCACCGCCACGTCGGTGCCGGCGAGCGGCCCGTGCAGCAGGCGCGTGGCGCCGAGCTCCTCGACGAAGGCGACCCGGAACGGCAGCCCGTCCTCGGCGATCCGCAGGTCCTCGGGCCGGATGCCGGCCTCGACGGCGGTGCCGGGGGTGAGGCCGGCGACCGGGACCACCGTCCCGTCGATCCGCACGCCGCCGTCCACGGCCTCGGCGGACAGGATGTTCATCGGCGGCGAGCCCATGAAGGTCGCGACGTAGCGGGTGGCCGGGCGGCGGTAGATCTCGATCGGGGTGCCGACCTGCTCGATCTGGCCGCCGTTCATCACCACCAGCCGGTCGGCCATGGTCATCGCCTCGACCTGATCGTGGGTGACGTAGACCGTGGTGACGCCGAGCTGGCGCTGCAGGCGGCGGATCTCCACCCGCATCTGCACGCGCAGCTTGGCGTCGAGGTTCGACAAGGGCTCGTCGAACAGGAAGACCTGGGGCTTGCGCACGATCGCCCGCCCCATGGCGACGCGCTGGCGCTGGCCGCCCGAGAGCTGGCGCGGATAGCGCGTCAGCATCGCCTCGAGGCCGAGCAGCCGCGCGGCGTCCGTCACCCGGGTCTCGATCTCGGCCTTCGGCGTGCCGCGGTTGCGCAACCCGTAGGCGAGGTTGTCGTAGACGCGCATGTGGGGATAGAGCGCGTAGTTCTGGAACACCATCGCGATGTCGCGGTCGGCCGGCTCGACGTCGTTGACGACGCGTCCGCCGATGGTGATCGCCCCCGAGGTCACGGTCTCGAGGCCGGCGATCATCCGCAGCACCGTGGACTTGCCGCAGCCCGAAGGTCCGACGAGGACGCAGAAGGCACCGTCCGGCACGTCGAGGGAGACGCCGCGCACCGCGTCGACGCCGCCGGAATAGGTCTTGCGCAGGGTGTCGAGGGCGAGGCCGGCCATCAGGGGCGTCCGATCGTCGGGAAAGAGGTCACTTCTCGGTCTCCACCAGGCCGCGCACGAACAGCTTCTGCATCGCGAACACCACCACGACCGGCGGCAGCATCGCCAGCACGGCGGTCGCCATCACGATCTGCCACTCGGTGAGCTGGTCGGTGATCGAGGTCATCTTGCGCAGCCCGATCACCACCGTCTGCATGTCGTCGCGGGTGGTGACCAGCAGCGGCCAGAGGTACTGGTTCCAGCCGTACAGGAACTGGATCACGAACAGGGCCGCCATCGTGGTGCGCGAGAGCGGCAGCAGGGTGTCGAGGAAGAACCGCACCGGCCCGGCCCCGTCGATGCGGGAGGCCTCGACGAGCTCGTTCGGCACCGTGAGGAAGAACTGGCGAAACAGCAGGGTCGCGGTCGCCGAGGCGATCAGCGGCAGGGCGAGGCCCGCGTAGGTGTCGAGGAGCTGGAGGTCGGCCGCGACCTTGTAGGTCGGGTAGATGCGGACCTCGACCGGCAGCATCAGGGTGACGAAGATCGCCCAGAAGGCGGTCTGCCGGAACGGAAACTTGAAGTAGATCAGCGCGTAGGCCGAGAGCAGCGAGATCGAGATCTTGCCGAGCGCGATGGCGAGCGCCATGATCGTGCTGTTGACCAGCATCAGCCCGACCGGCGCGCCGGCCATGCCGGATTCGGTGAGCGCCCGCCGGTAGGTCTCGAGCCCGTGCGAGCCGGGCCAGAGCGGCATCTGGCCGTTGGCGATGGTGGCGGCGTCGTGCGTCGAGCCGATCAGCGCGAGGTAGACCGGGAAGACCACGATCCCGACCCCGAGGCAGAGCACGAGGTGCGGGATCAGGTTGCCGAAGCGGCGGTTCTCGACCAACGGGCCGCTCCCTGGCGGATGGTTTCTTGAGTTCCGGTGCCGCACGCGCGTGACGGGCGTGCGACGATCGGGAGCCCGATGCGCCGCCGACTGTCGTTGCCGCGCCGGCTTAGCATCGCTGCGAAGCCGGCTTAGCATCGGTCAAGCTCTGACGGAAGCGCCGCCCGTCCGTCAGACCTTCAACCCGGCCTGAGCGGCGAGCGCCTTGAGGTCTCCCTGCGGCCGGGCGCCGAGATGCGAGATGATCTCCGCCGCCGCGACCGCGCCGAGGCGGGCGCAATCGGCATGGTCGAGGCCGCGGGCGAGGCCGGCGAGGAAGCCCGCCGCGAACAGGTCGCCTGCGCCGGTGGTGTCGACCACCTCGCGCACCGGCGAGGCCGGCACGGACTTCGTCTCGTCGCCCGAGACCACCAGCGCACCCTCTTCCGAGCGGGTGACGACGCCGAGGAGGTTCTTCTCCTGGCGCAGGGCCGCCAGCGCCGTGTCGGCGTCGGCGGTCTGGTACAGGCTCTTCAGCTCGTGGATGTTGGCGAACAGGATGTCGAGGCTGCCGTCGCGGATGAGACCCAGGAACTCGTCGCGGTAGCGGTCGACGCAGAACGCGTCCGACAGGGTGAGCGCCACCTTGTTGCCGGCGCCGTGCGCGATCTTCGCCGCCTTGCGGAACGCCTCCTTGGCGGCCGGCGGGTCCCACAGGTAGCCCTCGAGGTAGACGTGGCGGGCGCTCCGCACCGTCTCCTCGTCGACGTCCGAGGCCGAGAGGCCCTGGCAGGCGCCGAGATAGGTGTTCATGGTGCGCTCGCCGTCCGGCGTCACCAGCACGAAGCAGCGGGCCGTCGCCGGGCCCTCGCTCGCCGGGGCGACGTCGAAGCGGACGCCGGTGGCGGTGAGGTCGTGGGCGAAGAGGCGTCCGAGCTCGTCGTCGCGCACCTTGCCGACGAAGCCCGCCCGCGCGCCGAGGAGCGCCGCGCCCACCGCCGTGTTGGCGCCCGAGCCGCCCGAGATGATCGTGGCCTGGCCCATCACCTGGAACAGGTGCTCGGCCCGCGCCTCGTCGATGAGCTGCATCGCACCCTTGTGCACGCCCTCGCGCACCAGGAAGGCCTCGTCGGTACGGGCCATCACGTCGACGATGGCATTGCCGAGGACGAGGAGGTCGAGGGAGGCGGTCATGCAGGGGCTCGTGCGGGGAAGAGGATGCCCGCGCCTGTCGCATCCGCTACCGGGAGGGTCAAGCGCGGGGCTTCAGGGCTCCTCGAACAGTGCCGGGACGGAGAGTTCGAGGCCCGGCGGATCGAGCCTCAGGGAGCCGTCCTGCAGGAAGGCAGTGTCGATCCCGTTGCCGGTGCGGCGGTGGTGGACGACCGTGCGGCGATCGGGATCGATCATCAGGTAGTGGTGGATGCTCGGCACCTTGAAGTAACCGACGAGCTTCTCGCTCGCATCGATCCGGCGGGTGCTGGGAGACAGGACCTCGACGACGATGACCGGATTCTTCACCTCGATCGCATCGGGGTCGATGCGCGGGCCGCAATAGATCAAAGCATCCGGCTCGTAGGCGGTGTGGGCGTTGATGCGGACGGTCATCCCGTCCGGCATCGCCCGGCATGTGATGCCGGCGGCGCGTATGGCACCGCGCAGAGCGTCGAAAACGGCGACGCGTGTGTCCGCATGCTGTGCGCGCTCGGCTGCCATCGAGAACACCTCGCCTTGCACGAGCTCGTATCGTCCGGGATTCGCCTCGCTCCAGGCGAGGTACTCGTCCACGTTCATGCGCGTCTGCGGATGCGGCTTCATCGCGTCGAACCTGTCGATAGATCCTTGCCCCGGCATCGTAGCACGCCGGTCAGCGCGTGCCGAAGAGGTCGTCCACCGCGAGCACGATCCCGGGCGGGTCGAGCGACAGGCTCCCCTCGCTCACGATCCGGGTCTCGATCGCCGCGCCGGCGCGGCGATGATGGATCAGGCCGGGGCGCCGCGGATCGACCAGCAGAGAATGCACGACGCTCGGCAGCAGGACGTAGCCCGCGAGCTTCGCCCCCGCATCGACCGACCGGGTTCCCGGCGACAGCACCTCGCCACGATCACCGGCGGAGGCGCCTCGACCGCGTCGGGGTCCATCCGGGGGCCGCAATCGACGAGCGCATCCGGCTCGGAGGCCGTCCGGGCGTCGATGCGGACGGTCACGCCGTCCGGCAGCATCTCGCAGGACGAGCCGAGCGCCCTCAGGCCGCGATCGAGGGCGGACTGGACGGCGAACCTGACCCGGGCGTGACGCGCCCGCTCCGGCGCCCTCGCGAAGACCTCGCCGTCGACGAGTTCGTGACGGCCCGGAACCGTCGCGCTCCAGGCGAGGAACGCGTCGACATCCATGCGGGCTTGCGGCGGGCCGGCCATGGGCGCGAGCCCACCACGCCGTCACTGCAGCGACTGCATCTCGCAATTCGCGTAGGCGACGCTGCCGTCGGCGTAGGCCTTGAGCTTGCGGGCATAGGCCTCGGCGCTCGTGCGGAACGGGGCGAGCTGCGCGTTGTAGGCCTTGATCCCGTCGTTGTAGGTGTAGGCCTCCCAGCCCGGGCAGCCGCCCTTGGCGTCGAGGCAGGCGGGCTTCTGCGGCAGGGCGGGCTTGACCGGCTTCTCGCTCGCCAGCGGCGGCGTCGGGGCGGTGCAGGCGGCGTGTGCGGCCGGTGCTACGAGGAGAAGGAGGGCGGCGAGGGCGGTGCGCGGCACGGCGGATCTCCACGGGGTGCCGCCTCTCACGCCATCGTGTGGCCGGCGGCCCGGGTCAAACCGGTGCTCGCGGCTTATCTGTGGCGCATCTCGCACTGCACCCGGTTCCCGCATGACCGTCCAACCTCGGATCGCCGATCCCCGCCCGATGCCGTCCCGCCAAGCTGGCCGTCCTGCCGCCCGCGCCGTCTCATGGCCGTGGCTCGACCGCGCCGGCCGCCTGTCGCGGTTCAAGCTCGCGGTCTTCCTGCTCGCGCTGGCGCCCGGCCTGTGGTTCACGGCGGCCTACGCCCTCGACCGGCTCGGCGCCAAGCCGCTCACCGCCTACCTGCACGCCATGGGCGACTGGTCGGTGCGGTTCCTGATCCTCTCGTTGGCGATCACGCCGATGCGGCGCATCGCCAATGCGCCCAAGCTCATCCTGGTGCGGCGGATGCTGGGGCTCACCGCGCTCGCCTACGCGCTATTTCACTTCACGCTCTACATCGCCGACCAGAAGTTCGACCTGGCCCGGGTGGCGAGCGAGATCATCTTCCGCATCTATCTCACCATCGGGTTCGCCGGTCTGCTCGGGCTCGTGGTGCTCGGTGTCACCTCGACGGACGGGATGATCCGCCGCCTCGGCAAGGCCTGGCCGCGGCTGCACCGGCTGGTCTACCCGCTCACCGCGCTGGCGCTGCTGCACTTCTTCCTGCAATCGAAGATCGACGTCTCGAACCCGGTCTACTGGAGCGGGCTCTTCCTCGCCCTGATGGGCTGGCGCCTGATGCACCGCTTCAAGGTGCCGACCGCGCCGCTGCCGCTCCTGGGGCTCAGCGTGGCCGCCGGCCTCGCGACGGCGGGGCTGGAGGCGCTGTGGTATGCGCTCGCCACCGGTGTGCCGGCCTCGGCCGTCCTCTCCGCCAACCTCGACTTCGCCTACGACGTGCGCCCGGCCTGGTGGGTGTTCGCCACCGTGATCCTGATCGTGCCGCTGAACCTGTGGCAGAACCGGACGGCGTCGGGCGGCACGGGGTCGGCGGCGAAGGGGTCGGTGGGGCGGCCGGCGAGGGCATGATGGACTTAGATCTGACGAACCTGAGCCTGTCGATCTCGCCGGAAGACCTGATATCCTCTGCGTCATCCCGGGGCCGCGCAGCGGAACCCGGGATCCATAAACGCTGACGGTTCAGGGTGAGGCGGAGCGATCTTCGCCTCTTTCTTCCATGTCGGCGGCTATGGATCCCGGGTTCTCGTCTTCGACGAGCCCCAGGATGACGGGGAGGGGATGATGACGATGGCTCGACTTGCTTGAGGACGCCGAGCCATCATCCATTGAAGCGAACGCAAGCGCATGAAAGCTTGGTCAGCTTACTTGCCAGCATCGACTGAATGTTCAAGATATTCGAAGGAATGGTGCCCGGGGACGGAGTCGAACCGCCGACACTGCGATTTTCAGTCGCATGCTCTACCAACTGAGCTACCCGGGCGCACCGGCCGCGCGATGGCGACAGACCAAGCACCACAGATCGTCCTCTATCGAGGACAGCACCACCTGCGTCAGGGACGGGAAAGTGGTGCCCGGGGACGGAGTCGAACCGCCGACACTGCGATTTTCAGTCGCATGCTCTACCAACTGAGCTACCCGGGCCCGCCGGCTGCGTGGGGCAGCGGCGTTGAGCGGCGGTATAGAGACGCCCGGTTCGCCTGTCCAGCCGTCTCGTGCGGGCGCGCGGGCGATTGTTTGCCGGCGCCCTCACGCCTCGGCGCGGCGTCGGCGCGGTGCGCGGCCTGGGCTCGCGGCCGCGCGCGGGCCCCGGGCCTTCTTGGCAGGTGCCTTCTTGGCAGGGGCCTTCTTCGCCGGGGCCTCGCGGGCAGGGGCCTTGCCGCCGCGCGACCCGTCCCCGCCCGCATGGGCGTCGAGGAAGGCGCGGCAGGCGGCGAAGTCGGTTTCGATCTCGGGCGGCAGCCCCTCCATCCGCTTCTCGCGGGCGAGCGAGGCGGCGAAGCGCAGCATCGCCGGGGTCGGCGGGCGGGTCGCCCCATCGCCGGCCGGGCTCCCGGCCTCCGTCCCGCTCTTCTCTGCCCCGATCTTGGGGCCCGCATGGGTGTTGAGGAAGACCCGGCAGGCGCCGACCTCGCGGGTCGCCTCCGGGGGGAGGGGGATGCCCTTTCGGGCGGCGAGCGACCTGGCGAACGCCACCATCGCGGCGGTCGGCGCGCGGCCGCCGCGGGGCGGGGCCTCGGCGTCCACCTCCAGGCGATCGGCCCCCGAGACCGCTCCGATCAGCGCCTCGACCCGCTCGCGGGTGCGCTGGCGGAAGGCCTCGGCCCGGCGGACGGCCTCCGCCTTCGTCGTCGCCCGGCCGATCTCGGCCAGTTCCGATTCGAACACCGCCCGCCCGACCGGGTCGCCGTAGGCCGGAAACACCCGGCGCACCGCGGAGACGAAGGCGAGGCCCACCTCCGTCACGGTGATCGCCGGGTCCTTGCCCTTGAGCAGCGTGACGTAGTGGCTCTTCATCAGCTTCGGCAGCACCGCGTCGCGGGTGGCGGCGGTGCCCAGCCCCTTCGGCTCGGTCGGGTTGGCGGGGTTCTCGAGCGCCCGCTTCAGGGCCGGGTCCTCGATCTGGTCGATGAGGCGACCCATCACCACCGGCAACTCGCCCCGGGTGATGCGCCGCGGCGGCTCGGTCCGGGCGGTCTCGATCGTCGGGTCGCCGCCGGTGCCGGCCTCGCCGTCGCGCACCGGAGGCAGCCGCCCGGTGGTCGGCTCGTCGTCGGCCTTGGCCTTGCCGGGCACCACCTCGTCCTCGTCGGCCTCGGTGCCGTAGAGGGCGCGCCAGCCCGGCACCTTCACCACGCTGCCGGTGATGACGAAGCGCTTTTGCCCGAGCGGCGTCGCGACCTCGGCCGTCACCGTGGTGCGGGCGTCGATCCCGTCGGCCATGTGGGCGGCGAGGAAGTTCTTGGCGACGAGCAGCCACAGCCGCAGCGCTTCCGGCGCCACGTCGCCCGGGCCCGGCACCTTGCGCAGGGGCACGATGGCGTGGTGCTCGCCCGGATCCTTGACGTAGTGGCCCTTCGGCCCGCGGCGGATCTGCGGCGTCGCCGGATTGTGGGCCGTGAGGTCCTTGTCGGCCACCGCGATCGCCGCCAGCACCGCGGCGGCGTCCTTGGCTTGCGACTCCGGCAGATGCACCGATTCGGTGCGGGGATAGCTGAGATAGCCCTTGTCGTAGAGCGCCTGCGCATGGCGCGCGGTCACCTGCGGGTCCCAGCCGAAGCGCTTGGCGCAGGCGCGCGCCAGCGTGTCCTTGGAGAAGAGCTTGGGCGGTGCCCGCCGCACGTCCTTCTGCACCACCGCGAGCGGGCCGGCCCAGCCCGCGGCGGCGTCGCGGATCGTCTCGGCGTCCGCGATCTCGAAGATCTTGTCCTTCGGCGCGTGCCAGAGCGTCAGGCGCGCGCCGCTCTCCGTCGTCACCGGCAGGGCGATCTTGTAGAAGTCGCGCGGCACGAAGGTGCGGATGCGCTCCTCGAGATCGGCCAGGATGGCGAGCGTCGGCGTCTGCACCCCGCCGAAGCGCCAGGGCTCGCGGAAGGCCGGCGGGCGCAGGCGCAGGGACACCGCCCGGGTGCCGTTGAGGCCGAGATGCCAGTCCTCGTATTGCCGGCACAGAGCCTCGAGATAGGCGGCGTAATCGCGCTCGCCGGAATCGTCCTCACGCGCCAGCAGCCCGAAGGCGCGGCGGATCGAGATCTCGTCCAGCGCCCCGAGCCGCAGCCGGTCGACCCGGCCGCGCCAGCCGAGGTGCTCCAGCACCTCCCAGGCGATCATCGAGCCCTCCCGGCCCGGATCGGTGGCGATGATCACCCGCTCGACCCCGGAGAGCGCCTGGCGGATCGCCGCGAGCTTCGGCGCGTGCGACTGGCCCGAGCGGCCGTGACCGGGGGCGACCGGCAGCCGCTCCATGGCGATCGGCAGCGCGTCGAAGCGCCAGGGCTTCCAGTCCGGCCGGATCTCCCCGGGCTCGGCCACCTCCAGCAGGTGCCCCTCGGCCGCGACGCAGACCGTGCTGGGCGAGCGGAAGAACCGCTGCACCTGGCGCATCGCCGAGGGCTTCTCGAAGAAGAACAGCGTCTTGCCGCGAGGATTCGTGCCGGAGGACGAGCCGGGGGAGGTGGCCTGCGCCATGGCAGCGGGACGCTCCTGGGCGGGCGGAGAGGCCCGAACGAAGCGGGAACATAATGGAGTGGCCCGGGGTCGGTCAACGCGGGGCATCGCGAAAAGAAAGGGCGCGGGCTTCTCCTCTCCCCGCCCGCGGGGAGAGGGCCGCTGACCCCTTGTCGGGTCAGCGGCAAGCAGAGGCGCAGCCGCAGCGAGGGTGAGGGGGTCTCAACGAGTGAGGCACCTCCGGAAACACCCCCTCACCCTCGCGCTTCGCGCTACCTTCGCCCCCAGCAAGGGGGGCGAAGGCCTCTCCCCGCCCGCGGGGAGAGGGGAAACCCGGCGCCACGCCGTTCCCCAGACGGCTCTTCCCCGAATGAGCGCAGCTCTCGGCTCCGCACTCGTGGGATTCACCCTCTCCGCCACGATCCCGTCCGCGAAACGCCGCTTGCACCCTGTGCATTCCTCACATAAAGATATCTTTATGTTTCGCATTGGAGGCGAGGAGCCCGACGACATGACCGCCACCGTCCCCTTCGCCGACGCCCTGGGCGTGCTGCGCGCCGCGGCGGAGGAGACGCGTCTGCGCATCCTGGTGCTGCTCGGCGACGGCGAATTGTCGGTCTCGGACCTCACCGACATCCTGGGCCAGTCGCAGCCGCGGATCTCCCGCCACCTCAAGCTCCTGGTCGAGGCCGGGCTGGTGGTGCGCCACCGCGAGGGCGCCTGGGCGTTCTTCCGCCTGCGCGAGGGCGTGGCGGGCCTGGTCGCGCCGCTCATCGCCGCCCTCGACGGCACGGCGCCGCCGCTCTCCGAGGACCGGGCCCGGCTCCAGGCGGTGCGGGCCCAGCGCGCCGACGCCGCCCAGACGTTCTTCGCCCGGCTGGCCCCGCAATGGGACCGGGTGCGCTCGCTCCACGTGCCGGAGGCCACCGTCGAGGCGGCGGTGCTCGACGTGCTCGGGGGCGGCCCGATCGGCAGCCTCGTCGATCTCGGCACCGGCACCGGGCGGATGCTCGGGCTGCTGGCGCCGCGGGCCGCGAAGGCGACCGGGCTGGACGCCAACCACGCCATGCTGTCGGTCGCCCGCGCCAACCTGGAGCGCCAGGGCCTGACCCGGATCGACCTGCGCCAGGGCGACATCCACGCGCCGCCCTTCGGCCGGGCGAGCTTCGACCTCGTGCTGATCCACCAGGTGCTGCACTACCTCGACGATCCCGCCCGGGCGCTGCGCGAGGCCGCCCGCCTCGTCGCGCCCGGCGGTCGCCTCCTCGTCGTCGATTTCGCGCCGCACAACCTCGAGTTCCTGCGGGCCGACGAGGCCCATCGCCGCCTCGGCTTCGCCGCCGAGCAGGTGTCGGGCTGGCTGTCCGAGGCCGGGCTCGCCGACGTGCGGCTGCGCCATCTCGCGCCCTCCGGGGGCGCGGAGCACCAGCTCACCGTGACGCTCTGGCTCGCCCATCACGTGCAGGCGGCCTCCGGGATGCCCGACCGCGCCGTCGCCTGAAGATCCGCCATCATCCTTTCGCCGAGGCCGCCGATGTACCCCACCGCCTTCCGCCCGAGCCGCGAGAGCCGCCGCCCGATCCGGGTATCGTTCGAGTTCTTCCCGCCCAAGACCCCCGAGATGGAGGCGACCCTGTGGTCGTCGATCGAGCGCCTGGCGCCGCTCGGCCCCAGCTTCGTCTCGGTGACCTACGGCGCCGGCGGCTCGACCCGCGAGCGCACCCACAACACCGTGTCGCGCCTGGTGCGCGAGACCGAGCTGAAGCCCGCCGCCCACCTCACCTGCGTGGCCGCCACCAAGGGCGAGGTCGACGATGTGGTGCGCGCCTACCACGAGGCCGGCGTGCGCCACATCGTGGCCCTGCGCGGCGACCCGGCGGACGGGGTCGGCACCGCCTACACGGCGCATCCGGGCGGCTACGAGCGCTCCTGCGACCTCGTCGCCGGCATCAAGCGCATCGGCGACTTCGAGGTCTCGGTCTCGGCCTATCCGGAGCGCCACCCCGAGGCCGGTTCCCTCGACCAGGACCTCGACGCGCTGAAGGCCAAGGTCGATTGCGGCGCCGACCGCGCCATCAGCCAGTTCTTCTTCGACAACGACCTGTTCTTCCGCTACCTCGACCGGGTGCAGTCGCGGGGGATCGACATCCCGATCATCCCCGGCATCCTGCCGGTGCAGAACTTCAAGCAGGCCGCGAACTTCGCCCGCCGTACCGGCGCCTCGGTGCCGGACTGGCTCGCCGCCCGCTTCGAGGGGCTGGAGGACGACGTCGCCACCCGCAAGCTGGTGGCCGCGGCGGTCGCCGCCGAGCAGGTGCTCGACCTCGTCGACCGCGGCGTCACCGACTTCCACTTCTACACCATGAACCGCGCCGACCTCGTCTACGCGATCTGCCACTTGCTGGGCTTGCGTGCGGCGCCGGCGGCGGCGGAGAAGGCGGCGGCCTGATCCCCGGACGTCTCGACATCGCTGACAGTCTTCCGGGCCGCATGACGCGGCCCGGACCGATTCCATACCTCGACCGACCTTCTGGAACCCCATCCCGATGACCGATTTCCGCCCCGCCGACGGTGCCGACATCCTGACCGCCCTGCGCCGGCGCGCGGCGGAAAAAATCCTCGTCCTCGACGGGGCGATGGGCACGGTGATCCAGCGCCTCGGCCTGACCGAGGCCGATTTCCGCAGCGAGCGCTTCCGCGATCACGCCCACGACCAGAAGGGCAACAACGACCTCCTGATCCTGACGCAACCGGACGCGATCCGGCAGATCCACCTCGACTACTTCCTGGCCGGCGCCGACGTCGTCGAGACCAACACGTTCTCGGGCACCACCATCGCCCAGGCCGATTACGGCATGGAATCGGTGATCCACGAGCTGAACGCGCAGGGCGCGCGGCTCGCCCGCGAGGCCGCGGTCCTCGCCGAGAAGCAGGACGGGCGCCGCCGCTTCGTCGCTGGCGCCATCGGCCCGACGAACCGCACCCTGTCGATCTCGCCGGACGTCAACAATCCGGGCTACCGCGCCGTGACCTTCGACCAGGTCCGCGAGGCCTATGCCGAGCAGGTCCGCGGCCTGATCGCCGGCGGCGCCGAGCTGATCCTGATCGAGACGGTGTTCGACACGCTGAACGCCAAGGCGGCGGTGGCGGCGTCCTGGCAGGTCTTCGAGGAGACCGGCATCCGCCTGCCGATCATGATCTCGGGCACCATCACCGACCTCTCGGGCCGCACCCTGTCGGGCCAGACCCCGACCGCCTTCTGGCACTCGCTGCGCCACGCCGATCCGCTGACCTTCGGCCTCAACTGCGCGCTCGGCGCCCGCGAGATGCGCGCCCATATCGACGAGCTCTCGCGCACCTGCGACACGCTGGTCTGCGCCTATCCGAATGCCGGCCTGCCGAACGAGTTCGGCCTCTACGACGAGAGCCCTGAGGCGATGGCCAGGCTCGTCGGCGAGTTCGCCGAGAGCGGCCTCGTCAACATGGTCGGCGGCTGCTGCGGCACCACGCCGGACCACATCCGGGCCATCGCCGGTGCGGTCGCCGGCAAGGCGCCGCGCCGGGTGCCGAGCGTGAAGCCGCTGATGCGGCTGTCGGGCCTCGAGCCGTTCACGCTGACGCCCGAGATCCCGTTCGTGAACGTCGGCGAGCGCACCAACGTCACCGGCTCGGCCCGCTTCCGCAAGCTCGTCACCAACGGCGACTACGCGGCGGCGCTCGACGTCGCCCGCGACCAGGTCGCGGCCGGGGCCCAGATCATCGACGTCAACATGGACGAGGGCCTGCTCGACTCAGCAGGTGCCATGGTCGAGTTCCTGAACCTCGTCGCCGCCGAGCCCGACATCGCCCGGGTGCCGGTGATGATCGATTCCTCGAAGTTCCCGGTCATCGAGGCCGGCCTCAAATGCGTGCAGGGCAAGGCGATCGTGAACTCGATCTCCCTCAAGGAGGGGGAGGAGAAGTTCATCCACGAGGCAAGGATCTGCCGCTCCTACGGCGCCGCCGTGGTGGTGATGGCCTTCGACGAGCAGGGCCAGGCCGATTCGCTGGAGCGCAAGGTCGCGATCTGCACCCGCGCCTACAAGGTGCTGACCGAGCAGGTCGGCTTTCCCCCCGAGGACATCATCTTCGATCCCAACGTGTTCGCAGTGGCGACCGGCATCGAGGAGCATGACGGCTACGGCGTCGCCTTCATCGAGGCGGCCCGGATCATCCGCGAGACCCTGCCCCACGCCCACATCTCGGGCGGCATCTCGAACCTGTCCTTCGCGTTCCGCGGCAACGAGCCGGTGCGCGAGGCGATGCACGCGGTGTTCCTGTACCATGCGATCAAGGTCGGCATGGATATGGGCATCGTGAATGCCAGCCAGCTCGCGGTCTACGACGAGCTGCCGGCGGAGCTGCGCGAGCTGTGCGAGGACGTGGTCCTCAACCGCCGCAAGGACTCGACCGAGCGCCTGCTCGACGCCGCCGCCCGCTTCAAGGAAGGCGGCGGGCAGGCGCGCGACAAGACCGCCGACCTCGCCTGGCGCGAGGCCCCGGTCGAGAAGCGCCTGGAGCACGCGCTCGTCAACGGCATCACCGAGTACATCGAGGCCGATACCGAGGAGGCGCGCGCCGCGGCCGCCCGTCCGCTCCACGTCATCGAGGGCCCGCTGATGGCCGGCATGAACGTGGTCGGCGACCTGTTCGGGGCGGGCAAGATGTTCCTGCCGCAGGTGGTGAAGTCGGCCCGCGTGATGAAGCAGGCGGTGGCCTACCTGATGCCGTTCATGGAGGCGGAGAAGGCGGCCAATGGCGGCGTCGGCGGGCGGCAATCCGCCGGCAAGGTGCTGATGGCGACCGTGAAGGGCGACGTCCACGACATCGGCAAGAACATCGTCGGCGTCGTGCTCGCCTGCAACAACTACGAGATCATCGATCTCGGCGTGATGGTGCCGGCAGCCAAGATCCTGGATACGGCGCGCAAGGAGAACGTCGACATCGTCGGGCTCTCCGGCCTCATCACGCCGTCGCTGGACGAGATGGTCCACGTCGCGGCCGAGATGGAGCGCGAGGGCTTCGACGTGCCGCTGCTCATCGGCGGCGCGACGACGAGCCGGGTCCACACCGCGGTGAAGATCCACCCGGCCTACGCCAAGGGCCAGGCGGTCTACGTGACCGATGCCAGCCGCGCCGTCGGCGTGGTCTCGAACCTGCTCTCGCCCGAGACCAAGAGCCAGACGATCGAGACGGTGCGGGCCGAGTACAAGCGCGTCGCCGAGGCCCATGCCCGCTCGGAGGCCGACAAGCAGCGCCTGGCCCTGGCGAAGGCCCGCGCCAATGCCTTCAAGGCCGACTGGTCGGCCTATACGCCCGTCAAGCCGACCTTCACCGGCACGCGGATCTTTCGCAGCTACGAGGTGGCCGAGCTCGTTCCCTATATCGACTGGACGCCGTTCCTGCAGACCTACGAGTTCAAGGGCCGCTATCCCGCGATCCTCGACGACCCCGAGCAGGGGCCGGCCGCCCGCGCCCTGTTCGAGGACGCGCAGGCCATGCTGCGCCAGATCGTCGAGGAGCGCTGGTTCAACCCGAAGGCGGTGATCGGCTTCTGGCCGGCCAACGCGATCGGCGACGACATCCGGCTGTTCACCGGCGAGAGCCGGACCGAGACGCTCGCCACCTTCCACGGCCTGCGCCAGCAGCTCTCGAAGCGCGACGGGCGTCCCAATACCTGCCTGTCGGACTTCGTGGCGCCGGCCGAAACCGGGCTCCCCGACTATGTCGGCGGCTTCGTCGTCACGGCGGGTCTCGAAGAGGTGCGGATCGCCGAGCGCTTCGAGCGCCAGAACGACGATTACAAGTCGATCCTGGTCAAGGCGCTGGCCGACCGCATCGCCGAGGCCTTCGCCGAGCGGATGCACGAGCGGGTGCGCCGGGAGTTCTGGGCCTATGCGTCCGACGAGGCCTACTCGCCGGCCGAGCTCGTCACCGAGCCCTATGCCGGCATCCGCCCGGCCCCGGGCTACCCGGCCCAGCCCGATCACACCGAGAAGGTCACGCTGTTCGACCTGCTCCAGGCCGAGCGGCGCATCGGCGTGAAGCTCACCGAGTCCTACGCGATGTGGCCGGGCTCCTCGGTCTCGGGCCTCTACATCGCCCACCCGGACGCGCATTACTTCGGCGTCGCCAAGGTGGAGCGCGACCAGGTCGAGGATTACGCCGCCCGCAAGGGGATGGACGTGGCCGAGATCGAGCGCTGGCTCGGGCCGGTGCTGAACTACGATACGGCGCGCTATCGCGTGGCGGCGGAGTAGGGGGCGCTTGCCTTGAGGGGGCGGTCCGTCGGACGACGCACGGCTCTCTAAGAAAACTCCGAGACGACCATAGCGCGGGTTTCTCCTCTCCCCGCGGGCGGGGAGAGGCTTTCGCCCCCCTTGCCGGGGGCGAAAGGAGCGCAGGCGAAAGCCGGAGCGAGGGTGAGGGGGCGACGCCGGAGGAGCCATATCCGTGGATACCCCCTCACCCTCGCCCTTCGGGCTTGTCGCATCCCCTGGACGGGGACGCGACCCTCTCCCCGCCCGCGGGGAGAGGGGAAACCCGCGCCTTTTCCTTTCCCCCGGACCTCTCAGTGGACGACGCGGTGAAGGAGGACGAGCCCACCTCCTGACCCGGGCTTGACCGCCGCGCCCGCCCCGGCTCAAAGCTGGGCTTGAGGATGCGGGAAGGATCGGGGATGCGGACAGGACCAGGGAGGCTCGCCCTCGTCGCCGTGGCGGGCGCCGTCGCGGCGGCGGCCGGCTGCACCGAATTCTCCTACATCTCGAAGACCTATGTCGGCCTGCCGCCCCAGGTCGTGACGATCGGCTGCAACGATCCCTACGAGGTCTACGACCAGCGCCAGCAGCGCAAGGTCCTGATCGTCTCGAACAGCCTGCGGGAGATCGCCGGCTGCGGCCTGGAGGGCAAGGACCCGGCGCTGACCCGCCGGCGCCGCTTCTCGGAGGCCGCCGCGACCTACCTCAAGGAGACGGCGCGGGAGACCTGCACCATCGTCGGCGAGACGGTGTTCACCGACCTACAGACCGAGTTCGTCTATTCCTGCGCCGAGCCGATCGAGAAGCCCGGCACCAAGGTGCCGCGCCTGCCGGGCCGGTACTGACGGCTCGCGCCGCCGGCGATCACGCCTCGTCGGCGAGCGGCGGGTGCGGGAAGGTGCGCTCGGCGGCATCGCCGGCCGCGGCCAGCATGGCCCGGGCGAAGTGGCGGGCCTCGGCCCTGTCGAGGGCGATCGCCGCCGTGACCGGCGCGCCGTCGAGGTCGGCGAGGTCCAGTTCGAGCCGCACGCCCGCCTCGGTCGGCGTCACCCGCAGGGTCCAGTCTCGGTCGCTCATCCGTCCGCATCAGCTCTGTGGGCCATCGGGACCCGTCCCGGCCCTATAGACCAATTTCCGGACAGGTCGATGGGTTCGCCGCGGTTGACGCTGCGACCGCCGCCGTGGTCGACCCGCGCCGGGATCCGAAGCGAGGAATCGAACCATGAGCGAGATCATCTTCCGCACCGGCGAGGCCACGGTGCTGGCGGCCGAGGGGCAGTACACCGACGCGATGCCCGAGGTGCTGATCGGCTCGGTGCGCGGCCCGGTCGGCCAGGCCTTCGCCTCGATGATGGGCCAGGTCCAGGGCCACACCCGGATGTTCGTGGTGCGCGACCTCAACCAGCTCGTCCGCCCCGCCACGATGATGACCACCAAGGCGACGATCCACACCGCCGAATACGTCGAGCTCCTCGGCGGCGTGGTCCAGGCCGCCACCGGCGACGCCATCGTCGACTGCATCATCGAGGGCATCCTGCCCCGCGACGGGCTCGACGAGCTGTGCATGATCATCATGATCTGGCTCGACCCGCGCTGCCCCGAGGACCCGAACCTCGACCGCAAGGACCTCTACCGCACCAACTACGAGGCGACGAAGCTCGCCATCGCCCGGGCGCTGAAGGGCGAGCCGACGATCGACGAGCTGATCGCCAACCGGCACACCGTGCGGCACTACGCCCTCGAGGGCGTGCTCGACGACGAGGCCTGACGGGGGCGATCCGGCGGGCGCCTGCGTAGTTGACCGCAGCTTGGCGGCACCCCAAGGTGCGGCGCCCGCCGATCCGGTTCGTCTCGAGCGCGGGCCCGTCCGTCACGCCTCTGGGGCTAGCCGATGCGTCCTCTCCGCGCTGCGTTGATCCTGTCCGCGGTCCTGCCCGCCTGCGCCGTCCTGTCCGGCGCGGGCCTCGCGCAGCCGCAGCCCGCGGGCTCGCGCGCCGCCCCGGCGGGGCAATCCGCCATCACGGTCTGGGATGCCCGGATCGAGGCCGGCGACCTCACCGTGTCGGGCAGCGTCGGCAAGGCCGGGGTGGTGGTCACCCTCGACGACGACATCCCGGTCACCTCGGACAAGCGCGGGCGCTTCACCCTGAAGGTGCCCTACGTGCCGCAGAACTGCGTCGCGACGCTCAAGGCCGGCGAGGCCTCCCGCGAGATCGCGATCGCCAATTGCGGCGCCACCGGCGCGCCGGGGGCGAAGGGCGAGCCGGGCCCGACCGGGCCGCAGGGCGTCGCCGGCCTCGCCGGGCCGGCGGGTCCGAAGGGCGATATGGGTCCGAAGGGCGAGCCCGGTCCCAAGGGTGACGCCGGTCCCAAGGGTGACGCCGGTCCCAAGGGTGACACCGGTCCCAAGGGCGAGGCGGGTCCCAAGGGCGAGGCAGGTGCGAAGGGCGCGGCGGGCGCGCGGGGCGAGGCCGGGCCGAAGGGCGAGCAGGGGCCGGCCGGCCCGCAGGGTCCGGCTGGAACCCCGGGTCAGGCCGGATCGCAGGCCGCGGCCGCGACGGGTGCGTCGCCGTTCCGGATGCTGCGCACCGACGGCTGCGCCAAGCCGCATTGCGAGCTCGTCTGCGACGAGGGCGAGACCTTCGTGTCGTCCTACTGCCTGCGCGGCGGCAACCCCACCTTCACCCGTCGCGAGAGCGGCGAGGCGGTAGCGATGTGCCCGCCCGACAGCTCCGGCATGGTCGGGTTCTGCGCCAAGCTCTGATCGATCCGTCGACTTCCTCCGCCGGATCGGCATCCTCACCGTCATCCCGGGTTCCGCTGCGCGGCCCCGGGATGACGTCAAGAGGGTGTCGCCCGGACCGGATCATCGATGTTCCGTCCCCGGGATGTCAGGACGCGTCACCGCACGGCGAGCCAGTCCAGCACGCCCCTCGCGGCCGCCCGGCCGCTGGCGAAGCTCGCCTGGAGCAGGTAGCCGCCGGTCGGCGCCTCCCAGTCGAGCATCTCGCCGGCCAGGAACGTGCCGGGGCGCGCCCGCAGCATGAACCGCGCGTCGAGGTCCGCGAAGGCGACGCCGCCGGCGCTCGAGATCGCCCGCGCGATCGGCTGCAGGCCGGTGAGCCGCAGCGGCACCGCCTTGATCAGCGCGGCGAGCGCCGCGGGATCCGCCGGCAGGTCGCGCACCGCCTCGCGCAGCAGCCCGGCGGCCGGCGGGGAGAGGCCCGCGGCCTTGCGCAGCACGGTCGCGCGGGATTCCTTCGGCCGCGCCCCGGCGAGGCGGCGGGCGAGCGACGCCCCGTCGAGGTCCGGCCGCAGGTCGACGGTCGGCACCGCCTCGCCGCGCGCCTCGATCGCCTCGCGGATCGGCCGCGACAGGGCGTAGACCGCCCCGCCCTCGATCCCGTCGCGGGTGATCACCGCCTCGCCCCGCACCGTCTCAGACCCGAGGCCGAGGGCGATCCGCTTGAGCGGCGCGCCGGCGAAGCGCTCGGCGAAGAGGGGCGACCACGCGGCCGTGAAGCCCGCATTGGCCGGTCGAAGCGGGCGCACCGCCACGCCCTCGGCCGCCAGCACCGGCACCCAGGCGCCGTCCGAGCCGAGGCGCGGCCAGCTCGCACCGCCGAGCGCCAGCACGGCCACGTCCACCCGCAGGCTCTCGGGGCCGGCCTCGCCCGCGAGGCTCAGCGCCCCGTCCGCGTCCCAGCCGGTCCAGCGGGTGCGGGTGCGCAGGGTCACGCCGGACTGGGCGAGGCGCGCGAGCCAGGCCCGCAGCAGCGGCGAGGCCTTGAAGGCCTCGGGAAACACCCGACCGCTCGATCCTACGAAGGTCGGCTGGCCGAGCCCCGCGCACCAGTCGCGCAGGGCCTGCGGCGGAAATGTCTGGATCGCCGCGTCGAGCCGCGGTTCGGCCGGGGCGTAGCGGGCCAGGAACCGCTCCAGCGGCTCGCTGTGGGTGATGTTGAGGCCGCCGCGCCCGGCGATCAGCAGCTTGCGGGCGGGGGAGGGCATCCGCTCGATCACCGTGACCGCCAGCCCGGCTTCGGCCAGGACCTCAGCCGCCGCGAGACCCGCCGGCCCGCCGCCGATCACCGCCGCGCGGGCCGCATTCCCCGGGCCGCGCGCACCACCATCGATCTCGCTCATGGGACGCCCCAAGGCCGTGCCCCGGCGGCCCTGTCAACCTGCCGTGTCGGCAGCACGGAGAAAATAAGTGCGGGGGGGCCGGCCGGGCCTGCCCTTGATCCGCCGCCATCGGGGACATAAGTCGCTCTCATCGGCTGCGGGCCCCTCTGGCGAGCTGCGCTTTTCGCGCTCGTGATGTCGGAGCCGATGCTTTCCTCCTTGAAGCATCACGGTCCCGCGATGGTCGATTTCCTGTACATGACGTGGCTCGGCAAGCCCGTGTGGATGTGGCTGGGTTTCCACGCCGTCATCTTCATCCTGCTCGCCCTCGATCTCGGCCTCCTGCACCGCGACAAGAGCCGCGAGATCGGCGTGAAGGAGAGCCTGCTCCTCACGGCCTTCTACCTCACCCTCGGCCTCCTCTTCGGCGGCTGGGTCTGGTGGTACATCGGGCCGCAGGCGGGCCAGGAATACCTCGCCGGCCTCGTGGTCGAGAAGTCGCTGTCGATGGACAACGTCTTCGTGATCGCGGTGATCTTCGGCTATCTCGGCATCCCCCGCAACGCGCAGCACCGGGTCCTGCTCTGGGGCATCCTGGCGGCGATCGTGCTGCGCGGCCTGATGATCGGACTCGGCGCTGCCCTGGTCCACCAGGCCGAGTGGGTGCTGACGATCTTCGCCGCCTTCCTGATCTATGCCGGCATCAAGATGCTGGTCTCGGGCGACGAGGAGGAGGGCGAGAACAAGTCCGCCGACCGCTTCACCGGCTTCATGCGCAAGCACATGCGGGTGACCGACGAGCTCGACGGCCAGAACTTCACCACCCGCCGGCCGGACCCGAAGACCGGCAAGCCGGTGCTGTGGCTGACCCCGCTCGCCATGGCGCTGGTGCTGGTCAACGGCGCCGACGTGATCTTCGCCGTCGACAGCGTGCCGGCGATCTTCGCCATCACCACCGACACCTACGTGGTCTACACCTCGAACATCTTCGCGATCCTGGGGCTGCGCGCGCTCTACTTCGCGCTCGCCGCGATGGTCGACCGCTTCGCCTACCTCAAGACCGCGCTGGCCCTGATCCTGATCTTCATCGGCCTGAAGATCGTGATCGCCGACACCTTCGAGCTGATCGAGATCCAGCCCTGGGTGGCGCTGGTGGTGACGGTGGTCCTGCTCGCCGGCGGCGTGATCTACAGCCTGTGGCGCACCCGCGGCGCGGCGGAGGCACCGGTCGCCGTACCGCCGCAGGCCCATGCCGAGACGCCGCGCGAGCGGCTCGGCAGCAGCCACGGGTGAGCATCGAGGGGGCGCCGCGAGCGCCCCCTTTTTTTCGTTACGCCGGCTTGCCCGCCAGCAGGTCGCGCAGGGTCGTAATGGTCGAGGCGTCGGCCACCCCGTCGACCCGCGCCGGGCGGAAGTGGCGCTGGAAGGCGGTCACCACGGCCTTCGTCCGGGCATCGAAGGTGCCGCTCACCGGCACGTCGTAGCCGTAGAGTGCGAACATCGATTGCAGCGCCTCGATCGGCTGGCCGGCATCGCCCTCCGAGAAGAAGCGCCCGTCGCGGATCGCCGCGGGCGGCACCCAGTGGCCGATCCCGTCGCGGTGCAAGCTTTCCCAGGAAAAACTCTCGCCCGGGTCGATCTTGCGCTCGGGCGCGATGTCGGAATGCCCGAGCACCCGGTCGGCGCGGATCGGCCAGCGCCCGAGGACGTCGCGGCAGAGCGCCGTCACCGCGGCCATCTGCTCCTGCGGGAACGGTGCCACGGTGCCGTCGTCGCGGTGGCCCGGATGCGCGATCTCGATCCCGATCGAGCGCGAGTTCATGTCGCGCACGCCCTCCCAGGCCGAGAGGCCGGCATGCCAGGCGCGGCGGGCCTCCGGCACCATCTGCACCACCCGGCCCCCCTCCAGGACGAGGTAGTGCGACGACACCTTGGAGAGCGGGTTGCAGAGCCGCAGCAGCGCCTCCGATCCGCTCGCCATCCCGGTATAGTGCAGGATCAGCGCGTCGACCGGCAGGGTCCGCTCGTCGTGGTTGGGGGAGGGCACCACCTGGGTGGCGACCGGGCTGTCGGGGGTAAGGCTCATCAAATCAGCTCAGGTGCCGCTCGGCGGCGATGCGGTCGTAGGCGGCGTTGATCGCGGCGAGCCGCCGGGTCGCGATGGCGACGGCGGCGGGCGGCAGGCCGCGGGCGATCGCCCGGTCGGGATGGTTCTCGGAGACGAGCGCGCGGTACCGCGCCTTCAGCTCTGCATCGGTCAGGTCGCGGGCGGCGCCCAGCACCTCGTAGGGATCGTCGGCGAGGCGGACGTGCCGGGCCGTGACGGCGGCGAAGCGCGCATCGTCGAAGCCGAAGATCGCCGCCACCTCGGCGAGGTAGCGCGCCTCGCTCTCGTGGATCGCACCGTCCGCCTTGGCGATGTGAAAAAGGCCGTCGAGCACGTCCTCGAGCAGCGCCGGCTCGTCGCGGAAGGCCTCGGCGACCTGGCGGGCATAGCCCTCGAATCCGCTGGTGGTGCGCTTGGCGAGATCGAACAGGCGCTCGACCCCGGCGCGCTCGTCCTGCGGCACCTGCACGATGTCGGCGAAGGCCGCGACCTCGGAGGGCGTCACCACCCCGTCCGACTTCGCCATCTTGGCGGCGAGCGCGACGAGCCCGGTGGTGAACACCACCTCGCGGGGGGTGGGCCCGAGCAGCGAGCCCTCGCGGTCGAGGAGGAAATGGCCGGCCACCGCGCCGATGAGCGCCCCGAGCGGTCCGCCGGCGGCAAGGCCCAGGCCGGCGCCGCCGAGCTTGCCCCACACGCCCTGGGTCCAGACGCCCTGGCTCATGCCGGCCTCCGAACAGCGGTCGGGCAGCCAAGGGAGGCGGGGGTTTGGGCAGGGACTCGGGGAGGCGCGGGCGTCATGCCGCCCTTGTAGCGCCCCCGGGCCGTTCGCGGAATGTGGAAGCGCACCCGGCGGCCGATCCGCCGGGTGCGTTCAGGCGGTCGCGATCAGCGGCAGTAGACGTTGCCGTAGGGGTCGCGGTAGGTGCCGTAGGGGCACTGGGGGGCGGTGGCCGCGCCGACCACGGCGCCGCCGGCCGCGCCGATCAGGCCGCCCGCGAGCGCGCCGCCGGCCCGGCCGGTGGC
>NZ_JACWCT010000189.1 GCF_016613415.1 Methylobacterium ajmalii
CCACTCATAGACCGCGCGGAGGTTCGGAAACTCGACGAACAGCTTCTCAAGATCGTCCTTCAGCTTGTCGCTCGCCTTATCCCAGCGGGCGAGGAGAAGGCCCTTCTTGCGCTTGAGCCTGATGCGATCCTGGTTGCTGATCCGGATGAAGTGGGCCTTGCGAACCAACTCGACGGCGGCGTTAGCGGTCCGCTGGACGTGGTACTTATCGATGACGGTGACAGCGTTGGGGAATTGCTTGCGGGTCACACTCCTGTAGGTGCTCCACATGTCCTGGCAGACCACTTCGACCTTATCGCCGCCTCCGATGAACTCGAAGTAGTCGTTGAGGTTCGTCTGCTTCCTGCTCTCCTGCATGTCGAGCATGAGGCTATTCTCAACGTCACCGATCACGAAGCGGGGGCGCTTCATGATGTAGATCTCGTCCATGCCGAGCACTCGCGGAAGCACCACGTTGTACTTCCGCATCACCCGCTTAGCGTGCTCGTCGAAGATGCGCCGGATCAGCGTCTCATGAACGCCGTTGATCTCGGCGGCCATCGTGAATGGGTACTTGATCGCCTCCCGCTGAAGGTGCTCCCGGAAGCGCTTCGTGATCCGCCGCTCGGTGTCAATGTCCGGCAGGACTTCGTATCCGACTTTGCCGCACGCGTTACACCGAAAGCGCTGCCGCTTGATCTCCAGCCACGTCGGCTGCCCCTGGATAGCGTGGTCGCGATAGCGAACCGTCTTCGTCCCCATCTTGCTGAAGCTGAAGAGCGGGCAGCAGCCGTAAGGCTCGTGATGGCGGATACTCTTCGCTTGAACAATGAGCGTTCCATCTTCGTCGTAACTATCCACGAACGCCAGACGACTGAGGCGCAGCAGGTCTGTCATTCGCCGCCCTCGGCAGCCCTGCCCGGCTTCTGCCGCTCGCGACGCTTTAGTTCCTTCTCCACGGCCTCTCGCAGCAGGTCGGAGCGTTTCTCCCCCGGGTTCAGCACAGCATCCATCCGGGCGAACGTCCCGGCTGGGAAGCGCCCCGGCATCTGCTCGTCGTTGATACGCTTCCGGCCCACGGTTGATGCCACCTGCGGCCCAGCGCCGCCAAGCTCTACTGCGATATCAACCGCCTCCTTTGCAACCCTATAGGTGATATCAAACCACTCGCCGCTCAACCGATGCTCGCGAACCCGCCAGTGCGCATGGCCTTCGACGCTCGGTGCCAGTGCCGCCGGTATCTCGCGAGAGTAGAGGAGGCGCACGGGCTTGGCGCTCCCCGTCTGAATGGCTTGGTGCCGCCGTCGCGGGTTCCTCGCGATGCCGATCTTCACTGGACCTCGCGGACTGCCCATCACGTACACTGTCGTCATCTCGGCCGCCATAAACGATATCTCCAACGCGGATTGCCCTTGACCTGTATCAGATATCATCTAAAAGAGAAAGAGATATCAAATTGGAGAGCGCGATGAGCAAAGCACTCGAAGACATTGCGGTTGAGCGCCGCCGACAGGTTGAGGAGGAAGGTTGGACGGCTGACCATGACGACAAGCACACGAGAGGTGAAATGGCCGCCTCCGCCGCCTGCTACGCCCTCTGGGTTGTGCTTGAGCCGCGGGGAAGCCAGTCCCGCGCGCGAGCGCAGGAATTGGTGCATCGCTGGTGGCCGTGGAACTGGTCATGGTGGAAGCCCACTGATCATCGCCGCGACCTTGTGAAAGCTGGCGCCCTGATCGTTGCCGAGATCGAGCGCCTGGATCGCGCGCGCACCGAAGAACAGCGCGAGATTGCGTTGAGCGAGGAGAACGCGCGGCTCCGAACAGCCGTCGAGGGTGCGATTGCGTGGCACGCGAAGCACGCCGATGTTCACGATACATATCAGATGCTGGAGCACGACGAGCAAGCGAACCGCCTGCGCAACGCCATAGATCCCAACTGGCGCATCACTCTGGAGGAGGCCCGCGGCAAATGAAACATAATCCTGAAGGTTACGCTGCCGTGCTTGCGGTCGTGCGCTCGGCTTGGGCGCTCGTGGACAACACGGCTTATCACGATTGGCTTCCGCTCACCGTCAGCCGCGATGATTGGAATGACTTGGTGGCCGATCTCAACACGCTGAAGGCGCTCATCCCGCCTGAGGAGCTACCGGCCGA
>NZ_JACWCT010000190.1 GCF_016613415.1 Methylobacterium ajmalii
GCGCGGACGCGCCGCTCCCCGGCCCCGCCCGGCCCCGCCCGGTCCCGCCTGCCGATGCCGCGCCCGGCGCCACCGCCGAGACGCCCGACCTCGCCTCGATCGCCGGGGCGACCATGGCGGAGTTCGCCGGCCTGATGGCGGTGCCGTTCGCCCAGCTCGGGATGAGCTGGGGCTTCGCCGGCAAGCCGTCCGTCCGGGCGGCGGGTGCCGCCCCGGTGCCGGCTGCCAAGCCGGTGCCGGCCAGCGAACCGGTCGCTCCGGCGCCGCCCTCCGGCGAGACGAATGCCGCCCCGACGGCGCCGGAGGCGTCCGGCGCGGGCGCGACGGACCAGGCGACGCTCCGCGAGGACACGCCCACCGCTGAGGCGGCCGAATCGGACGCTCTGCCGGACACCTTGCCGGATGCCGCCGAGGCGGCGGACCCGGCGGCGGCCGACTCGACACAGGCGCTCGCCCCGGAGGCACTCCCCCCCGAGTCGATGGAGCCTGAATTTCCCGCCGCGCAGGCCATCTCCGAGGCCGAGGCCGTCCAGCCCCCTGCCGACGGGACGTCCGGCGACGAGGCCTCGACCGCGCAGACATCCGCACCGGATCTCTCCGAGACGCCGGCCCCGGCGACCGGGGATCCGGAATCCCCGACAGGCCGGGCGGCTCAGGACGAATCCCCCTCGGACGAGGAGGCGCCGCACGCCGCCGCCCTCACCCTCAACGAGCACGCGGCATTCCGCGAGATCGCCCGGGCGCTCGGTGCCCGCTTCGGTGGCGAACCGGGCGGCCTCGGCGGCGGAGCGCCGCCGCAGGGTTCGCCGGGCCGGGGCGCGGTGACGCCGTTCCGCGGCGCGCAGGCCCTCGCTCGCCTGCCAGAGCGCGGCACGGAGATGGCGCTGGCCCGCCTCGTCGAGCGGCTGCCGGTCGGGATTCTGGTCCATCGCGGCGACGAGGTGCTGCTCGCCAACCGCCACCTCCTGGGGCTCGCGGATTACGACACGCTCGAGGCCCTGGCGGCGGCCGGCGGCCCCGGGGCGATCTTCCGCGGCCGCGATCCGGCGGCGGCGGCCGGCTCCGGCGAGGGTGCGCCCATCGTGCTGGCGACCCGGGCCGGCGGCAGCGTGCCGGTCGGCGTCAGCGTCGCGGTGGTGGAGTGGGACGGGGCGCCCGCCAGCGTCTTGACCGTCCGGCGCCTGCCCGACGCGGATCCGACCCAGTCCCTCGCGGCGGCCGAAGCCCACCTCGCCCACCGCGACGCGCATCTACGCGAGACCACCGCGGTCCTCGACGCGGTCACCGACGGCGTGGTGGTGCTCGACGACGAGGGCCGCGTCGTCGGGATGAACCGGGGCGCGCGGGATCTCCTCGCCGCCGACCCATGCGAGGTCGCGGGCGAGCCGCTGCTCGGCCTGTTCGCGCCCGAGAGCCGGCCGGCGGCCCAGGCCGCCCTGCTGCGGGCGAGCGCCGGCCAGACCGCCACCACCGGCGAGGAGGTGCTGGCGCGCGGGCCCGACGGCCCGCTGCCCGTCCTCCTCACCCTGGCCCCGGTGGCGACCGGAACCCAGCGCCGCGTCGCGGCCGTGCTGCGCGACGTCTCGGCGTTCCGGCGCACCGAGGCCGAGCTGGTTCGGGCCCGGCGCGAGGCCGAGCGCGCCAGTGCCCAGAAATCCGATTTCCTCGCCACCATCAGCCACGAGGTGCGCACGCCGCTCAACGCCATCATCGGCTTCGCCGAGGTGATGCTCGAGGAGCAGTTCGGCCCCGTCGGCAACGAGCGCTACCGCGACTACCTGCGCGACATCCGCTCCTCGGGCGAGCACGTCGTCAGCCTGGTCAACGACCTCCTCGACCTCGCCAAGATCGAGGCCGGCCACCTCGACCTCGCCTTCGCGGGGCTTCCCCTCAACGACCTCGTGGCCGCGTCGGTCGCCCTGATGCAGCCCCAGGCCGCCCGGCAGCGGGTGGTGATGCGCACGAGCTTCGCCGCCGGCCTGCCGGCGGTGCTGGCCGACCAGCGTTCCTTGCGCCAGGCGGTGCTCAACGTGATCTCGAACGCGATCAAGTTCACCGATGCGGGCGGCCAGGTGATCGTCTCGACGGCGACGACCGACCGGGGCGGCGTGGCGCTCAGGGTGCGCGACACCGGCATCGGCATGAACCCGGAAGAGGTCGAGGTGGCGCTCCAGCCGTTCCGCCAGGTCGCCACCGCGCAGACCCGCCGCGGCGGCGGCACCGGCCTCGGCCTGCCGCTCACCAAGGCCCTGGTCGAGGCCAACCGCGCCACGCTGCGCCTGACCAGCCGCAAGGGCGAGGGCACCCTCGTCGAGGTGCTGTTTCCGGCAGGCCGCGTGCTGGAGGCCTGAGACCGCCCGCGGGCGGGGGGCCCGCAGGTGGTCTATCGCCGGGCCGGCCCCGGGCGTAGGGTCAGATCCGACCCGATTCCAGGACCCGGCCATGCCGCCCCGCCCCGTCGCCCTCCTCCTCGCCGTGCTGGCCGCCCTGCCGGGCCCGGCCGTCGCCGCCGAGGGCCTGCCGCTGACCGTGCTGACCGAGCGCACCGGCCCGGCGGCGGCCGCGGGCACGCCGCTCGCCAACGGTCTCGCCGACTATCTCACGATGCTCGGGCGGCGCGACGGCGGGGTCGGCGGCGTCCCGCTCGCGGTCGAGGAATGCGAGACCGGGGGCGAGCCGGCCCGGGCGCTCGCCTGCTACGAAGCCGCGACCGCGCGGGGCAGCATCGCCCTGGTGCCCGCCAGCGCCGACGCGGCCCTGGCGCTGCTGCCGCGCCTCGCCGGGGACCGGATGCCCCTCGTCGCCGCAGGTTACGGCCCGGCCGCGATGGCGCGCGGCGACGTGTTCCCCTGGGCCTTCGCGCCGCCCGCCACGGTGTGGGACGGCCTCGGCGCGGCGCTGGCCCACCTCTCCCAGGACGGCAGCGAGGGCAGCCCGCAGGGGCGCAGCCTCGCCTACCTGCACCGCGACAGCCCGGCCGGGCGCGAGCCGGTGCCGGTGATGCGGGCGCTCGCCGCGGAGGCCGGTCTCGCCTTCCGCGCCTACGCGCTGCCCGACGCACCCGACACGGGGGGTAGCGATCCCTGGCGCGCCGCCCGGGCGGCGGACCCCGACTACGTGATCCTCGACGCCACCGCGGGCCTCTCCGGCACGCCGCTCCGCGACGCGGCGGCGGCGGGCTTTCCCCTCAACCGGGTCGTGACGGTCGGCTGGACCGGCGAGGACGACCTGCTGCGGCCGGCCTCCGGCGCCCGCGACCTCACCGCCAAGGGCCTGCGCGTCGTGAACTGGCACGCGCCCGGCGACAGCTTTCCGGCCTTCGACCAGATCGACCTCCTGGTGGTCGATGCCGGCCTGTCGCGCACGCCCAAGGAGGAGAATTCCGGCCCGCTCTACAACCGCGGCGTCTATGCCGGGGTGATCCTGGCCGAGGGCATCCGCAACGCCCAGCGCCTCGCCGGCCGCGCGCGGATCGACGGCCCCGAGATGCGCCGCGGCCTAGAGGCGATCGACCTCGACCCGGTGCGCTGGAAGGAGCTCGGCCTCGTCGGCTTCGCCCGGCGGCTGCGTCTCACCTGCGCCGACCACAGCGGCCATCGTCCGGCCACGGTGCAGGAATGGACCGGGGCCCGCTGGGTGCAGATCGGCGACGAGATCCCGCCGCCGCAGGCGCTCCTGACGCCGCATCTCGACGCCGTGGTGGCGGCCCAGGCCGAGCGCGTCGCCGGCGAGACCGGGACGGCGGGACCGGCCGCCCGCGCAAGCTGCGCAGGAAGCCCGTGAGCGATTTTGCAAGCATGTTGCGCCGCAAAAACCCATCCGCGTGATTCCGATCGGTTTCCGGCAACTTCTCCCGCCCCGATCCGGCGCCGGCGACGTCCGAAGACAACAGCGTCAGGCCACCCTATCCTTGGGGCATCTTGAGCGGAGATGTCGAAAACACCGGATCGGTGCGCTGCGGGGGCTGTACCCCGGGCCTGCATTCTCCTAGTGCGTTGCACGACGCGCGGGCCCGCGGCCCCGTCGCGCCGCCAGAATCCCACCTCCGGGAGGAGACCGAACCCGCGATGACATCCAGCGTCCAGAGCCGGCAATCCGCCGACGGCCTCGCCTCGCCGAACCCGACCATCGCCGCCTACGACAACAAGGCCCGCATCAAGGCGATCATCGGCTCGTCGTCGGGCAACCTCGTCGAGTGGTACGATTTCTACGCCTACGCCTTCACGGCGATCTACTTCAAGGACGTGTTCTTCCCCGGCTCCGACCCGACGGTGCAGCTGATCAACACCGCGGCGGTGTTCGCCATCGGCTTCCTGATGCGGCCGATCGGCGGCTGGCTGTTCGGCCGCGTCGCCGACCGCTACGGCCGCAAGACCTCGATGCTGATCTCCGTGGTGATGATGTGCGCCGGCTCGCTCGTCATCGCGATCCTGCCGACCTACGCCCAGATCGGGATCTTCGCGCCGATCTTGCTGCTCTTCGCCCGCATGGCGCAGGGGCTGTCGGTCGGGGGCGAGTACGGCACCTCGGCGACCTACATGAGCGAGGTGGCACTGAAGGGGAAGCGCGGCTTCTACGGCTCGTTCCAGTACGTCACGCTGATCGGCGGCCAGCTCCTGGCCTCGCTGGTCGTGGTGCTGGTGACCCTCACCCTCGACGACAAGGCGATGACCGCCTGGGGCTGGCGCATCCCGTTCTTCATCGGCGCCGCGGCCGCCGTGGTCGCCCTCTACCTGCGGCGCTCGCTGCACGAGACCTCGACCGCCGAGACCCGTACCTCGCGCGAGGCCGGCAGCATGGCGTCGATCTGGCGCAACCATCGCCGCGCCTTCCTCACCGTGCTCGGCTACACCGCCGGCGGCTCGCTGATCTTCTATACCTTCACCACGTACATGCAGAAGTACCTGGTGAACACGACCCACATGGACAAGAAGACCGCCAACCTGGTGATGACGGCGGTGTTGTTCACCTACATGGTGGCGCAGCCGTTCTTCGGCATGTTCGCCGACAAGTTCGGCCGCAAGACCGCGATGCTGCTGTTCGGCGGGCTCACCACGCTGCTCACCGTGCCGCTGCTGCACGCGATCCGCGACGCGCAGAACCCGATCCTGGCCTATGCGCTGATCACCGCGGCCCTGATGTGCGTCTCGTTCTACACCTCGATCAGCGGGCTCGTGAAAGCCGAGATGTTCCCGGCCGAGGTGCGGGCGCTCGGCGTCGGCCTGTCCTACGCCATCGCCAACGCGATCTTCGGCGGCTCGGCCGAGTTCGTGGCGCTGACCTTCAAGGAGGCCGGCTACGAGACCACCTTCTTCTGGTACGTGACGGCGATGTGCGCCGTGGCGTTCCTGGTCTCGCTGCAGATGCCCGACAGCCGCAAGTCCGGCTACCTGCAGGGCGACGGGACGGCGTGAGCCGCCCCCGGCCGGGAGCGGATCGGCCGAGGACGAGGCCGGCGCATCGCGGATGCGCCGGCCGCTTTCGTCAGACGAACAGGCGCTCCTTCTCGAGCCCCTTGTAGAGGTCGGCGACCTGCGCGCCGTAGCCGTTGTAGATCAGCGTCGGCACCCGCTCGTCGGTGCCCAGCACCCGCTCGCTCGCCTGGCTCCAGCGCGGATGCGGCACCGCCGGGTTCACGTTGGCCCAGAAGCCGTATTCCGAGGCCTGCAGCCCCTCCCAGAAGGTCTTGGGCCGCTCGGCCGTGAAGGTGATGCGGTTGATCGACTTCACCGACTTGAAGCCGTACTTCCACGGCACGGCCAGCCGCAACGGCGCGCCGAACTGGTTGAGCAGCGGCTTGCCGTAGACGCCGGTGACCATGAAGGCCAGGTCGTTGGCGGCCTCGGCCATCGTCAGGCCCTCGGTGTAGGGCCAGGGATAGAAGAACGCCCGCTGGCCCGGCGCCATCGCCTTGTCCATGAAGGTCTGCATCTGGATGTACTTCGCGTCGCCCTTGGGCTTGGCGAGCGCCACCAGGGCGGAGAGCGGAAAGCCGGTCCACGGCACCGCCATCGACCACGCCTCGACGCAGCGGTGGCGGTAGAGCCGCTCCTCCAGCGCCATCTTGCGCACCAGGTCCTCGAAGCCGATCTCGAACGGCTTCTCGACCAGCCCGTCGATCTTGATCGTCCAGGGCTCGACCTTCAGGGCGTTCGAGCCCGGGGTCACGGTCTTGTTGGTGCCGTACTCGTAGAAGTTGTTGTAGTCGGCACTGTAGCGCTCGGCCGTCAGCGGACGGTCGAGGGTGTAGGCCGGGTTCTGCTTGGCCGGGTAGAGGCCGGTGGTCTTGACCGCGCCCGTCCCCTCCCCCGGCAGGGCCGCGAGCGCCGGCCCGCCGGCCAGCGAGGCCGCGGCGAGGCCGAGGCCGCCGCCGAGCAGCGCCCGCCGGTCGAGGAAGACCGATTCGGGGGTGGCGAGGCGCTCGGGCATCTCCCAGGCGCGCTTGACCTTGATGTGCATGATCCAGTTCCTCAGGCCGCGCCGGCGGCCGGGTCGCGGTGCGGTATCTGCCAGCGGACATCGGGGCGAACGGCCGGCGGCGCAAGTCACAGGTCAGCGAGGCGCGGATCATCGGGGTCCTGCCGCGGCGAAACGCGTATCTCCTGTGCCGGCTTCAGCGGAGACAGGGGCGCGGCCCCATGCGATACCGGGCCATGCCCCCGAAGAAGCCGAAGCATACCGCCTTTACCGTCGCCGTCTCGGCCGCCGATGACGGGGCCAGCGCCCCGGCCTTGCGGGTGTTCGTCGCCATGGCGACCGATCCCCTGGCCGCCGTCGCGGCCGTGCAGGCGGTGGCACCGGAGGCCTCGGTGGAGCTGAGCGGCACCCTGTCCGACCGCCTCGCCGCGCGCCTCAAGCTGCGCCCCGGCGAGGTGCGGCCGATCTGAGCCGTCCGGCGGCGCGCCGGGCAGGGAGGAGCCTCGTCGGCATGCGCGCATCGGTCTCCCGCGTCCTCGGCGCCCTCGCGGGCCTGCTCCTCGGCGCGGCGGCGGCGCAGGGTACCCCGCCCCCCGCCATCCCGCCCGAGGCACACCGCTCCGGCTTCGACCAGATGGCACCCGAGACCCGGGCGATGCAGGCCGACGACAGCGCCAATCCGGGCATGCTCTGGGTTCGCGACGGGGCCGACCTCTTCGCCCGCGCGCCCTCACCCGGATCGCTGCCCTGCGCCGGCTGCCATGCGGAATCGGCGATGCGCGGCGTCGCCGCCCGCTACCCGGCCTTCGACGAGGCGACGGGGCGGCCGGTCGATCTCGAGGGCCGGATCGACCTGTGCCGCACCCGCCACCAGGGGGCGACGGCGCTGCCGCGGGAGGGCCACGACCTCCTGGCGCTCACGGCCTACCTGGCGAACCTCTCGCGCGGCCTGCCCCTCTCGCCCCCGGACGATCCTCGCCTCGCGCCCGCCCGGGCCGAGGGCCGGCGCTTGTTCGCGACGCCGATGGGCCAGCTCGGCTTCTCCTGCGCGGCCTGCCACGACCGGCAATGGGGCCGACGCCTCGGCGCCGCGACGATCCCGCAGGGACATCCGACCGGCTACCCGCTCTACCGGCTCGAATGGCAGGACCTCGGCTCGCTGGAGCGGCGCCTGCGCAACTGCCTCACCGGCATGCGGGCCGAGCCGTTCACCCCGGGCTCGGCGGAGGCCGTGGCGCTCGCGCTCTACCTGGCCGAGCGCGCCGCGCCGCTGCCCGTCGAGAGCCCGGGCGTGCGTCCGTGACGGCCTTGCGTCCGTGACGGCCTTGCGTCCGTGACGGCCTTGCGTCCGTGACGGCCTTGCGTCCGTGGCGGTGGCGGTGTGAGAGCCAGGGGCGTATCCTTCCGCCACCCGGAGGGCCCGCATGGCGCAAGACCACGATCACCACGGTCACGACCACCACGATCATGACCACGACCACCCGCATGGCAGCGAGCTGTCGCCGATGGAGCTGCGGGTGCGGGCCCTCGAATCGATCCTGGTCGAGAAGGGCTACGTCGACCCGGCCACCCTCGACACCCTGATCGAGACCTACGAGACCAAGGTCGGGCCGCATAACGGCGCCCGGGCGGTGGCGCGGGCCTGGGTCGATCCCGCCTTCAAGGCGCGGCTCTTGGAGGACGGCAGCGCGGCGATGCGCGAGCTCGACGTCGGCGGGCGCGGCGGCGAGCACATGGTCGTGGTCGAGAACACGGCCGACGAGCACAACGTCGTCGTCTGCACGCTCTGCTCCTGCTATCCCTGGCCGGTGCTCGGCCTGCCCCCGGTCTGGTACAAGTCGCCGCCCTACCGCTCCCGCGCGGTGATCGACCCGCGCGGGGTGCTGGCCGAGTTCGGCACGGCGCTGCCGCCCGAGACCCGGATCCGGGTGTGGGATTCGACCGCCGAACTCCGCTACATGGTGCTGCCGATGCGCCCCCCCGGCACCGACCACCTCGACGAGGCGGCGCTCGCCGACCTCGTCACCCGCGACGCGATGATCGGCACCGGACTGCCCTTGAGCCCCGACCAGGTGGTGCGCGCATGAACGGCGGACAGGATCTCGGCGGGATGCAGGGCTTCGGCCCGCTCGGCTTGGAGGCGGACGAGCCCTGGTTCCACGCGCCGTGGGAGAAGCGGGTCTTCGCCATGGCGATGGCGATGGGCCTCACCGGCACCTGGAACCTCGATGCCAGCCGCGCCGCCCGCGAATCGCTGCCGCCGGGCGAGTACCTGACCTCGAGCTACTACCGGATCTGGTTCCGGGCGCTGGAACGCCAAGTGCAGCAGCACGGCCTCGTGGAAGCCGGCGAGCTGGCCGCCGGCGCGGCGCTGGCGCCGCCCGCCCCCGTGGCCCGGGTGCTGAAGGCCGAGGAGGTGGGACCGCTCTTCGCCCGCGGCTTCCCGAGCGACCGCCCGGTGGCGACCCCCGCCCGCTTCGCCCCCGGCGACGAGGTGCGCGCCAAGATGATCCACCCGGCGGGGCACACCCGCCTGCCCCGCTACGTCCGCGGCCGCACCTGCACGGTCGAGCGGGTCCATGGCGGCTTCGTCTTCCCGGATTCGAACGCCGCCTTCGCGGGCGAGGCGCCGCAATGGCTCTACACCGTACGGTTCGCCGCCATCGAATTGTGGGGCGAGGACGCGGATCCCGGTCTCACCGTCTCGGTCGCCGCCTTCGAGAGCTACCTCGAACCGGCGCGCAGGACAGCTTCATGAGCCGCCCGCCGGACGCCCCGGTCTTTTCCGCCCCCTGGGAGGCGCAGACCTTCGCGCTCGTCGTGTCGCTGCACGATGCCGGGCTGTTCACCTGGACGGAATGGGCCGAGGCCCTCGGCCGGTCGGGCCACCGCACGGCGGATTACGCCCTGTGGCTGGAGACGATCGAGACGCTCCTCGCCGAGCGCGGCCTCACCGACGCGTCGGCCCTGGAGGCGCGCCGAGACGCCTTCGCCCGCGCCGCGGCGGCGACACCGCACGGACAGCCGATCCTGCTGGAGAACGATCCGGGGGCGTGAGGGTGCCGATGGATCCCCGGGGCTCGGCGGTGTGTGATTAGGGGTCCCGGATCGACCTTTCACCGGGCGGCCCGGCCGGCGGCGTCGTCCAGGCGGTCAGATCGTGTAGGGAACATGCACGTTCGGATCGCCTTCCGAGAAGTCCCGCGTGTTGCGCGTCACCAGCGTCAGGCCATGAGCCTGTGCCGAAGCCAGGATGATTGCGTCTGGCAGCTTGATCTTGCGCGCCCGGCGCATCTGCACCGCCTGCTCGCGGATCGCCTCGTCGATCGCGATGACGGCAAAGCTTTGGTGGAACAGCCGCGTAGCGACGTCGTCCTGTGGGCCCGCGCCGATCGTGACCTCCATCCAGGTCATCACGCTGATCGCGCGCTCCGAATGTCGGGAGAACTCGGCCCGCGCCTGCTCACGACCGACCAGGAAATCGATCAGGATGGTGGTGTCGTAGAGCGGCTTCACCACTCCGCGCGCAACCGGCTCTGGAGTTCGAGGCCGTCGATCGGACGATCTCCCCAGCTCCCGAAGAAGCGATCGAGATCGGATGCGCTCCCGTGCCTGGACACGAACTCGGCGATCAAAGACTGCACGAGAGCCTCGCGCGACATGTGCTCGCGAGCGGCGATCCGGTCGAGGGCCTCGACCTGTTCGGACGGAATTTCGACGGTGGCCGGCATGGCATCCTCATCAATGGTCGCCATTCTAGCAAGCAAGTCGCCGCACGCGAACGACGAAGGCCGCTCCGGGCCGCCAAAGCCCGCGATCACGCTAGGGCGTGTCTGCAAACTCATGAGAGCCAAAGCATGATCATGCCGAGGGTGACTATGGCGAGGTAGTTGGCGGCACGCTTCTCGTAGCGTGTGGCGATTCAGCCGCTCGACCTTGTTGCGATCCCGGTACGCGGCCTTGTCGAAGTCAGGCTGACGCGGCTGATCCTTGCGGGTCGAGATGACCGGCTCGACCCGCCGCTGTTTCAGGCGGCGGCGGGCGGGTGGACTGGAGTAGCCTCGGTTTTCCGCCATCCTGCGGGGACGCAGGGGGTGGGCGGCCGCGCTCTTGTCCATCAGCGCCTCCAGCGCGATCTGCTCGTGCCGCATGGGTGTCCCCCTGCGGGGTCGCGTCCCACTCGCCGCCTTTGGCGGCTCCCCGGACCCGATCCGCGGTTTCGGCCCTTCGGGTGACGGCCACTGAGGCATGCTGATCAGACACCGGCCCCATCGATGAATATCTTGGAGAATTCAGCGGATAGGGACACGAGGCCGGGTACAGCTTTCACAAGCGTATCCCAGTAACTCTTTGTGGCCGGTTTGTCGGGGTTAGTTTTTGCGACGTTTTCGACAAGGGCGTTATACAGCAGGCCGGCAGCTTGGTTGTTGCTGCCGTTCACAATGCGGCCAACCTCAGCGATGATCCGCGCAGCATCTGTCTCGCCGCGTTCGGTAATGGTTTTGAGGGAGTCCATCACAACAGACTTGCTGATGATGTTCCCGCTGCCGAAATTGGTGATGACGTCGCCCATGTGGACATCTCCATTGTAGTGATGACTGGTGGCGGCTTTAGCGTCGGGATCACTCAACCCTTCTACGATGTTCTTCGACCGGGCAAGCCACATAAGCATGAGGTTGGATTTATCAAAAAACCCTTCCCAGTACTCCGCATTAGGTCGTTTATTATTGTTTACGTATGTCCAGAGCGGCTCCCATAACCCGGCCGGGGGAGGATCTCCTGCCCGCCGGGTGATATAATGCTTTATAGCGATCTCGATCGAGTCGAGATCGGCGTCTTTGAGCCATACATCATACACGTCCGGAGCATCATGGTACGGAACTCCGTGCTTGTCTTCATTCATCTTTCGGCGGGCAAAATTTCGGAAGTCTCGAACGTGCTTCTCAACACGTTCAATGGCCCTGACAATGCCAATCGTCACGGAAGGGGTCTCCTGCCTCTCGGAGGATATCAGGATGCCGTCCGTTCATTTCCAGGGTGCGGTGCGCTCGGCCCGGCCGTCCGGCGGTGGGCTAGCACTACAGTTGCAGGCGCCGATTTGACCCGACATCGGCAGATCCAGCCAACGTAAGCCGAGGTCGCTCGGCGCCGGCTGGGAAGCGGCTTGCAACTATAGTGCTAGGTGGTCCAAAGCGTCGCATCCCGCCCACATGGGCGCTGCCCACGCCCATGTGAACCTCTTTGCAGAGACGCCCTAGGCGGTGTGGACAGTTACCGCAGCCACATGACAATAGCCGCGATGGTGACCATGGCGGCGTAGTTGCGGGCTGTCTTCTCGTAGCGTGTCGCGACGCGCCGAAACTGTTTGAGCTTGGCAAAACAGCACTCGATTAGGTGACGCTCCTTATAGAGGGCTGTGTCGAGCTCATACTTCTTGGATCGCGAGGGATTGTTCGGGATCACGGCCGTCGCGCCGTTGCCAGCAATGGCCTCGCGCAGCTGATCACTGTCGTAGGCCGCATCAGCCAGGACAACCGCAGCAGGGAGATCCGCCAGCAGCGCCTCGGCCTGGGGCGCATCGCCCTTCTGGCCCGCCGTGATGACAAACCGAACCGGACAGCCCAGACCGCGCACGGCCAGGTGGATCTTGGTGCTCAGGCCGCCACGGGATCG
>NZ_JACWCT010000191.1 GCF_016613415.1 Methylobacterium ajmalii
GCGCACCTGGTCGGACTTCAGCCCGCCGAACTCCTTGCGCCAGCGGTAATACGTGACCTCGGTCACGCCGATACCCCGGATCGCGTCTGCCACGCTCTGACCCTGCGAGACCAGCACGTCCACCTGCCGCAGCTTGGCCACGACCTCTTCCGGTTTGTGCTTCTTCGTTCCCATCGCGTCCGTCCTCCGTCGGCTCAAAGCCATACTTCAGCGCGGACCACTCCGATGGGGGCTGACCAGCCGCGGCCTGCTGGTCGAGGCGTCGAGCCGGGCGGCGCGGGTGGTGCTGGAGCGGGACGGCAACGGCCGGATCGTGGCCGAGACGACCAACGGGCGCCGGGTCGAGAGCCGGCTCGACGGGCTCGGGCGGCGGATCAAGGCGGGGCAGCCGGGCGCCAGCCTGGTGCGGATCGGGCGCGATCCCCTCGGGGCGCTGGCCTCGCTGACCATCGACGATCACGCGCCGCTGGCGTTCTCGCGCGACCCGCTCGGGCGCGAGACGCGGCGGGCCTCCTCGAAAGGATGACAGGCTGTCTACGACGAAGTCCGCCGGCGGCATGCCGGCGGGGAGCCCCTGCTCGGGATCGCCCGTGCCCTGGGGCTGGCTCGTGCGACGGTGCGCAAATATGCGAGCGTCGAAGCGTTCCCGGCGCGGCTACCTCACGGTGCCGGTCCGAGCCTGCTTGATCCGCACGCCGCGTACCTGGCGGGGCGGATCGACGAGGGCTGCGAGAACGCGATGGCCCTGTGGCGCGAGATCCGGGAACGGGGCGATCCCGGGACGAGCCGGCAGGGCCACCGCCTCGTCGCCGAGCGCCGGACGAGGCCGGTCCGATCAGGCCGCCCCCTCTGGGCGAGGGCCAGCGTGCATCGCAGCGGCCCGGCACGGAAGCTCCAGTGCCGCCCACAGGGCAAATGGCGCGATTGCTCGCCCAGCCCCCCTCAGGGCGGGATGCGAGCGAAGCAGCCATGGTGCGGGCCGCAGGGAAGGGCAGGACCGTCACTAATGATCAGGATGCGGACGCCGCAGCGGACATCGCCGCCTGGATCACGCAAGCACGGAGCTGCGACGCTTCTGCCATCGCGACGTTCGCCTCGGGATTGGAGGCGGATATCGCGGCCGTCCGGGCTGCCCTCACGGAGCCATGGAGTAGCGGCCAGCGGAAGGCCAGGTCAACCGATTCAAGCTCATCGAGCGCCAGTCGCGCTCGGTGCGGCGCAGATCGCGATCAGCGTCCTCGTCAACGCGGCGATCGCGGTCTCGGCCGGATCGATCGCGGTATTTCTGACCCGGCGGCCCTCCTTCGCGGTCGTCCAGCGCTGGGTGATGGGAACGGTGCTGGCCGCACTCGCGGTGCGGATGGCGACGGAGGTGCGCCGCTGAGGCGTTGGAGCCGGCTCTACCCCGCGAGCGCGAGCAGCCGGTCGGCGTCGACATGGGCCGCGAGATGGTCGGCCAGCCGGTCGAGCACGCGCTCGATCACCGCCTCGTAGGCCTCCGGCCCCGGCGCGGCGCCGAGGCGGGAGAGCCACAGGGCGCGCTGGCCCTCGTCGGCGAAGAGGCCGTGCACGTAGGTGCCACAGACGAGCCCGTCGGCCGAGACGGCGCCGTCGGGGCGGCCGTCGGCGAGGCGCACGAGCGGGCGCGCCGCGTCGGGGCCGGCGGTCTCCCCCACATGCATCTCGTAGCCGGTGAACGGGGTCTCGTCCGGCAGGCTGACGCCGCGGGCCGCCGCCAGCCGCTTCTCGGGCGTGAGCACCGTCGCGACGTCGAGGAGGCCGAGGCCCGCCACCGTGCCGGGCGGGCCCTCGATGCCGTGCGGGTCGCTCAGGGAGGTGCCGAGCATCTGGTAGCCGCCGCACAGGCCGAGCACCCGCCCGCCGCGGCGGCGATGGGCCAGGATGTCGACGTCCCAGCCCTGCGCGCGCAGGAAGGCGAGGTCGGGGATGGTGGTCTTCGAGCCCGGCAGCAGCACGAGGTCGGCCGCCGCGGGGATCGGCCGGCCGGGCTCGACCAGCACCACGCTCACCCCGGGCTCGGCCCGCAGGGGGTCGAGGTCGTCGAAATTGGCGATGCGCGGCAGGACCGGCACCGCCACGACCTTGCCCCCCGGCCGCTCGGCGCCCTTGAGGCCCAGGACGTCCTCGGCCGGCAGCCGCGCCGCGTCGGGAAAGTGCGGGATCAGCCCGAGCGACTCCCAGCCGGTGCGGGCGGCGATGAGCTCCATCCCGTCGGCGAACAGCGCGGGGTCGCCGCGGAAGCGGTTGACGAGGAAGCCGCGGACCATCGCGGCATCCTCCGGATCGATCACCGCCTTGGTGCCGACGAGGCTCGCGATCACCCCGCCGCGGTCGATGTCGCCGAGGAGGATCACCGGCGTGCCGGTGGCGCGGGCAAACCCCATATTGGCGATGTCGCCCCGGCGCAGGTTGACCTCGGAGGCCGAGCCCGCGCCCTCGACGAGGACGAGGTCGGATTCCGCCCGCAGGCGCCCGAAGCTCTCGACGACCGCCGCGAGCAGGCGCGGCTTCCAGTCCTGGTATTCCCGGGCCCGGGCCGTGCCGACCATGCGGCCCTGCACCACCACCTGCGAGCCGATCTCGCTCTGGGGCTTCAACAGCACCGGGTTCATGTGCACCGAGGGCGCCACGCCCGCGGCCCGGGCCTGGAGCGCCTGGGCGCGGCCGATCTCGCCGCCATCGGCCGTGACGGCGGCGTTGTTCGACATGTTCTGCGGCTTGAACGGCCTGACCCTGAGGCCCCGGCGGGCGTAGAGGCGGGCGAGCCCGGCGACGATCAGCGACTTGCCGACATCCGAGCCGGTGCCCTGGATCATCAGGGCCCGGGCGGTCACGCGGCGCCTCCGGCACTCCGCCGCTTCCCCACGCGCATGGCTGCTCCGGGTGACCCGGCCGCGCCGCTGCGGCGCGGGCCGGAAAAAATTCAGCAAACCTCGACGGTGCCGCGGCCGGTGTGGCGCGGCGGTCATAGGCGTTCGGCCACGCTCAAGCTAGCGTGGCGCCACATATCCGTCCAACCGAGGCGCCGTCCAGTGTTCAAGTCCTTCCTGCTCGCCGGCGTCGCCGCGACCCTCCTCGCCGGTGCCGCCACCGCCGCCGACCTGCCGCGCCGCGTCGCCCCGCCGCCGGTCTTCACCCCCGTCCCGGTCTTCACCTGGACCGGCTTCTACGGCGGCCTGCACACCGACTACACCTTCACCGACCGCCAGCGCATCACCACGCTCGGCAACGACCTGACCCCGACCAACACGATCGGCAACGTCGCGACCCTGCGCCGCCCGCCGTCGGTGCGCAACGAGCAGGACGGCCTCGCCAACATCGGCGGCGGCTTCGGCTACAACTACCAGTTCACGCCGGGCTCGGGCTTCGTGGTCGGCGTCCAGGCCGACTGGGCCTGGAACGACATCCACAAGAACACCTTCTACCTCGGCCCGCAGCTCGCCGCGAACAACGGCTTCTCGGACCCGAGCGCCTTCCGTCAGGAGCTGTCCTGGCTCGGCACCGTCGTCGGCCGCGTCGGCTACGCCTTCGACCGCGTCTTCGTCTACGGCATGGGCGGCTTCGCCTATGGCGGCGTCGACTACCGCGCCAACTTCTACACCACCGCCGGCGCCAACCCGCCGCTCGCGCTGGCCTATACCGGCCGCTACAACGACCTCGAGACCGGCTACGCCTATGGCGGCGGCATCGAGTACGCCCTGCCGACCGACTCGATCTTCTCGCGCTTCAGCGTCCTCAGCCTGATCGGCGTGAAGTCCGAGGCGGTGACGGTGAAGGCCGAGTACCTGCACTACGACCTCGGCAGCCGCAACGTGCTGGTGAACAACACCGGCCTCGCGGTGAACAACGGCGTCGGCGCCCAGCCGCGCGGCTCCTACACCTCGCGCTTCCACACCGAGGGCAACCTCGTGCGCGCCGGCTTCAGCTACAAGTTCAACGGCCTCTGATCCGCACGGATCGGCTGAGCCGCATCGGCGGGCCTATTCGGGCCCGCCCGTCTTCACGGCCGCGGGGCCAATCGCCCGGCGGCCGTTTTCGTTGTCGACGGAGCCGCCCATGGATGACGCACCTGCCGGGGTCCTCCTCCGTCGCGCCGTTCCGGACGACGCACCGGCACTCGCCGACCTGATCGGGCAGCTCGCCGCGCATCACGGCGACCGGGCGACGACCGATGCGGCGGCCCTGCGGGCCGACCTGTTCGGCCCATCGCCCTAGGCGACCGCCCTGGTCGCCGAGGATGGGACGAGCCTCGTCGGCCTGTAACGCGCCCAGGAGGCGACGCGGGTCATGAACCTGCACCATCTCTTCGTCGCCCCGGGCGCGCGCTGCGCCGGCATCGGCCGAACGCTGATCCGGGCGGCCGAGGCGGAAGCGAGAGCCCAGGGGTGCGTCCGCCTCGTCGTGGGGATCCATCCCGACAACCACCGCGCGCAATCGTACGATCGGATGCCGGGATTCGCCGACCGGCCGCCCGGAGGCCCGGGGTTCGCCCGCTCGCTCGTGCCCGAGCGCACCGGTCCGGGCGCCGCCCGGTAGGCGACGCGACCGACGGGCCGGAAGGTGCCGGCCGGGCGCCGCCTTCAGCCGCAACCGGTCGCAGCCTCGACCCCGTCCACGCGACAGCGTGCATCGAAGCTGCGGGCCAGTTCGCCGAGGCTGACCGCGGCCAGCCGCGCGACGAGCAGCGCCTCGGCCTCGCGCAGCGTGCCCTCCACCGCCTCGTTGACCACCCGCTCGACGGCGCAGGCCGGGTTCGGATGGTCGCTGCCGATCGCGAAGAGATGGGGACCGCCGACCGCGCGATGGACGTCGAGCAGCGAGACCCCGTCGAGATTCGCCGCGAGGGTCCAGCCGCCGCCATGTCCCTTGTCTGAGCGGACGTAACCGGCCTCGCGCAAGCCCGCCATCGTGCGGCGGACAACGACCGGATTGGTGCCGAGCATCCGCCCGATCGCCTCGGAGGTCATCGGCCCGTCGTGGCGGGCCATGTGCAGGAGGACGTGGAGGGTCCGGGAAAGGCGGCTGTCGGTGCGCACGGCTCCATCCTCCACGGGACGGCCGGATTGGCAAGCACGCCATCTTACGATACTTTTGAAGTTACGTGATACGAGATCACGAAGCGGAGGAGCGTCGGCGATGCGCGAGTTCGAGGATCCGGCCCGATGGGACAAGGTGGCGGAGCATTACGAGGAGACCGCGCATCCGTTTACCGCGCGCTTCGCTGAAGCGGCGCTCGCGCGGGTGCCGCTGATTCCGGGCAGCCGCGTCCTCGACGTGGCGACGGGGACGGGCGCCCTCGCGCGCGCTGCCGCGCGGACGGGCGCGCAGGTCCTGGCCGTCGATTTCTCGCCCGCCATGGTCGCCCGCGTGGCGGCCTCGGCCCAGCCCGATATCGAGGCGCGGGTGATGGACGGGCAGGCCCTCGCCCTGCCGGATGCCGGCTTCGACGCCGTGTTCTCGATCTTCGGCGTGATCCTGTTTCCCGACTGGCGCCGGGGGCTCGCCGAGATGGCCCGGGTGACGAGGCCCGGCGGCCACGGCGTCGTGGCGGCCTGGCGGGAGCAGGGCGCGGCCAGCTTCCTGCTGCTGCGCCGGATCCGCGAGAGGCTGTTTCCCGATCGGGAGGCCATGGCGATGCCCGACGGCGCGGCGATCCTGGGCGACCCGGACCGGCTGGCCCGGGAGATGGTCGCGGCCGGGTATCGCGCGCCGGAGATCACCCCTGTCGTGTTCGACTACGATCTCGACGTCGCGCGTCTCGACCCCCCCGACACCGTGTTCGGCCTGTCGCCCGACTGGACGAGCCTCGACGACGCGGACAAGGCGGCGGTGATCGCCGAGGCGCGCCGCATGGCCGGGGGCGCCCCCGTCCTGCCGATCGCCTCGACCGCCCTGATCGCGGTCGCCGTGCGCTGAGGCGTCGGTCTATTCCCGCCCCGCCTCGCGCAGGTGGCGGATGATGCCCGAGAAGTCCGTGCCCCCCTGCCCCGCCGCCTCGAAGGCGGCGTAGATCGCTTCGGCATGGGCGCCGAGGGGCGTCGCGGCGCCGGCGCCCGCGGCGGCCTCCTGCGACAGGCGCAGGTCCTTGAGCATCAGGGCGGCGGCGAAGCCCGGCTTGTAGTCGGTGTTGGCCGGCGAGGCCGGGACCGGGCCCGGCACCGGACAGTAGGTGGTGAGCGACCAGCACTGGCCCGACGAGGTCGAGGCGACGTCGAACAGGGCCTGGTGCGACAGGCCGAGCTTTTCGGCCAGCACGAAGGCCTCGGCGACGCCGATCATCGAGATGCCGAGGATCATGTTGTTGCAGATCTTGGCCGCCTGGCCGGCGCCGGCCTCGCCGCAATGCACGACCTTGCGGCCCATCTTCGCGAGGATCGGCTCGGCCCGGGCAAAGGCGTCGGCCGAGCCGCCCGCCATGAAGGTCAGGGTCGCGGCCTTGGCGCCGCCGACACCGCCGGAGACCGGGGCGTCGAGGCCGGCGAGCCCGCGTCCCTGCGCCTTCTCGTGCGCGGCGCGAGCGCTCGCCACGTCGATGGTCGAGCAGTCGATCAAGAGCGCACCCTCGGGCACGTGGGGCAGCACCGCATCGTAGACCGCCAGGACGTGACGCCCCGCCGGCAGCATGGTGACGACGATCTCGGCCCCCGTCACCGCGGCCTCGGCGCTCTCGGCCACCGTCACGCCGGCCGCGCGGGCAGCGTCGAGGGCGTCGGGCATCAGGTCGAAGCCGGTCACGGCGTGGCCAGCCGCGACGAGGTTGGCGGCCATCGGCCCGCCCATGTTGCCGAGGCCCAGGAATGCGATCTGCGTCATCGTTGTCTTCCGTCTTGCCGTGTGGTTGATTGAAGCGACTACGGATAATCCGTACATCCATGGCGAACCGGTTCACCTGGGATGAACGGAAGGCGGCTTCGAACCTTCGCCGGCACGGCGTTGCGTTCGAGATCGCCCTGATGGCGTTCCGGGATCCCTTCGCCGTCGAGCAGATCGACGACAGGGAGGATTACGGCGAGGAGCGCATCAACATGCTCGGCATGTGTGACGGCGTCATCCTGTTCGTGACCTATACGGAACGCGGGGAGGAGATCCGCCTGATCTCCGCGCGACGGGCAGAGCGACATGAGCGAGACCGTTATTTCCGCGAGAATTCGGCCTGACGGCAGCGTGGTGCGGTGCCACCCGGACGGGAGCGAGACGCCGTTCGCACCGGCACCGCTGCGGCCGATGAGCGATGAGGAGGTCGCGCGCGCAGCGGCGGCGGATCCCGACGCGCGCCCGACGAGCCCGGAGAGCGCGGCCAGCGCCCGGCGCCTGCCCCGAATCCGCACGCTGCGGCGGGCCCTCGCGCTGACCCAGGAAGAATTCGCAGCGCGCTATCACATCCCGCTCGGCACCCTGCGGGACTGGGAGCAGGGCCGCACGGTTCCGGATCAGCCCGCCCAGGCCTACCTGACGGTCATCGCGCACGATCCCGAGGGGGTCAGTCGGGCCCTCGCGGCGCGCCCCGTCTGACGCGGTCATGCCTCAGCTCCCCACCAGGCCCCGCGCCACGATCACCCGCATGATCTCGTTGGTGCCCTCCAGGATCTGGTGCACCCGCAGGTCGCGGACGATCTTCTCCACCCCGTATTCCGACAGGTAGCCGTAGCCGCCGTGGAGCTGGAGCGCCTCGTTGGCGACCCGGAAGCCGGTATCGGTGGCGAAGCGCTTGGCCATCGCCGAGCGCTGGGTGGCGTCGGGATCCTTGCGGTCGAGGGCCGCCGCCGCGCCGTAGAGGAGCGCGCGGGCGGCTTCCAGCTCCGTCGCCATGTCGGCGAGGCGGAACTGCAGCGCCTGGAATTCGTCGAGGCGCTTCCCGAAGGCCTTGCGCTCGGCCATGTACGTCAAGCTCTTGTCGAGGGCGGCCTGCGCACCGCCGAGCGAGCAGGCGCCGATGTTGAGCCGGCCGCCGTCGAGTCCCGCCATGGCGATGCGAAAGCCGATCCCCTCCTCGCCGAGGCGGTTCTCGACCGGCACCCGGCACCCTTCGAAGATCACCGCCCGGGTCGGCTGGGCGTTCCAGCCCATCTTGCGCTCGTTCGGGCCGAAGGACAGGCCGGGCGCGTCGGCGGGCACCACCAGGGTCGAGATGCCCTTCGGTCCCGCCTCGCCGGTACGCACCATCGTCACGTAGACATCCGCCGCGCCGGCGCCCGAGATGAACTGCTTGGCGCCGTCGAGGACGTAATGGTCGCCGTCGCGGCGCGCGGTGGTGCGCAGCGACGCGGCATCCGAGCCCGAGCCCGGCTCGGTCAGGCAATAGGCGGCGACCTGATCCATCCGGCACAAGCCCGGCAGGAAGCGCGCGCGCTGGCCCTCCGACCCGAACCGGTCGATCATCCAAGCGGCCATGTTGTGGATCGACAGGAAGGCCGCAACCGTCGGGCAGCCGAGGCTCAGCGCCTCGAAGATCAGGGCGGCGTCGAGCCGGGTCAGCCCCGAGCCGCCATGCTCCTCGGAAACATAGATGCCGCCCATGCCGAGGGCGGCGGCTTCCCGCAGCACGTCGAGAGGGAAATGCTTGCGCTCGTCCCAGTCGAGGGCGTGCGGCGCGATCCGCTCGGCCGCGAAGCTGCGCGCCATGTCGCGGATGGCGATCTGGTCCTCGGGGAGGGTGAACAGGGTCATGGCGGCTCCTCCGAACGTCTCTCCTCCCCCTCGCGGGGAGGAGCCGGAGGTGGGGGTGGTGCCGCGTGTGGCGCGGCGACTTGTTCGGAACCACCCCCACCCCTGCCCCCTCCCCACAGGGGGGAGGGGAAAAGTGCAATGTCTACTGCATCACCGGCATCGAGAACTGCGCGCCCTCCTTCACCCCCGACGGCCAGCGCTGGGTGACCGTCTTGGTCTTGGTGTAGAAGCGCACCGCGTCGGGCCCGTGCTGGTTGAGGTCGCCGAAGCCCGAGCGCTTCCAGCCGCCGAAGGTGTAGTAGGCCAGCGGCACCGGGATCGGCACGTTGATGCCGACCATGCCGACCTGGACCTTGGCGGCGAAGTCGCGGGCCGCGTCGCCGTCGCGGGTGAAGATCGCGACGCCGTTGCCGTATTCGTGCTCGTTGGGGAGCCGCAGGGCCTCGGCATAGTCCTTGGCCCGCACCACCGACAGCACGGGGCCGAAGATCTCCTCCTTGTAGATGCGCATCTCCGGCGTGACGTGGTCGAACAGGCAGCCGCCCATGTAGAAGCCGTTCTCGTAGCCCTGCATCTTGAAGCCCCGGCCGTCGACCGCGAGCTTGGCGCCCTCGTTCACGCCGATCTCCACGTAGTTGCGCACCCGCTCCAGCGCCGCCTTGGTCACCAGCGGGCCGTAATCGGCGCTCGGGTCGGTGGACGGGCCGATCTTCAGGCTCTCGACCCGCGGGATCAGCTTGCTCATCAGGGCGTCGGCGGTCTTCTCGCCGACCGGCACCGCCACCGAGACCGCCATGCAGCGCTCGCCGGCCGAGCCGAAGCCGGCGCCCATCAGGGCGTCGACGGCCTGGTCCATGTCGGCATCCGGCATGATGATCATGTGGTTCTTGGCGCCGCCGAAGCACTGGGCGCGCTTGCCCGTCGCGGTCGCCCGGGCATAGACGTACTGGGCGATGTCGGAGGAACCGACGAAGCCGACCGCCTGGATGATGTCGTCGTCGAGGATCGCGTCGACCGCCTCCTTGTCGCCGTTGACGACGTTGAGGATGCCGGCCGGCAGCCCGGCCTCGATCATCAGCTCGGCGAGGCGCATCGGCACGCCCGGATCGCGCTCCGAGGGCTTGAGGATGAAGGCGTTGCCGCAGGCGATGGCGGGGGCGAACTTCCACATCGGGATCATGGCGGGGAAGTTGAACGGCGTGATGCCGGCGACCACGCCGAGCGGCTGGCGCATCGAGTAGATGTCGATGCCGGGACCCGCCCCTTCCGTGTACTCGCCCTTCTGCAGGTGCGGGATGCCGCAGGCGAACTCCACCACCTCGACGCCGCGCTGGATGTCGCCCTTGGCGTCGGGAATCGTCTTGCCGTGCTCGCGGGCGAGAAGGTCGGCGAGGCTGTCCATCTCGCGGGCGACGAGGTCGAGGAAGCGCATCATCACCCGGGCACGGCGCTGCGGGTTGGTGGCGGCCCAAGCCACCTGCGCCTTGGCGGCGTTCTCGATGGCCGCGCGCATCTCGTCCCGGCTCGCGAGCGCCAGGCGCCCGATCACCTCGCCGGTCATCGGCTGGTAGAGGTCCGAGAAGCGGCCCGAGCGGCCGGAAACGTGCTCGCCGCCGATGAAGTGCCCGACTTCGCGCGCCATGAGGGATCCTCCCTGGATCAGATGTCTTGGTGCCACCTTGCCCTGGCGATCCGCATGACGGAAGGGGCAGGAGAGCGGAACGGGTGTGCGCGGATGCGGGAACCGGACGGGGCTGAGGACGACGGGATACGGGGCGACGGGGCCAGGAGCGATGGGGCCAGGAGCAGCGACGGGACGCGGGGCGACGTGTGGGACGATTACCGCTTCGTGCTGGCGGTGCACCGGGCCGGCACGGTCTCGGCGGCGGCGCGCCGGCTCGGGGTCGATCACGCGACGGTGATCCGGCGGATCGACCGGCTGGAGCGGCGGCTCTCCGAGAAGCTCTTCCACCGCCGCGCCTCGGGCTACACCGCGACGCAGGCCGGGCTGGCGCTGGTCGCCACCGCCGACGGGATCGAATCGGCGATCATCCACGGCGAGGCGGCGATCGGCCGGGCGGCCTCGCAGCTCGTCGGCACGGTGCGGATCGGCGCGCCGGACGGCTTCGGCAGCGCCTTCCTGGCCCCCCGCCTGACCGGCCTGATCGAGCGCCACCCTCAGCTCGACATCGAGCTCGTGGCGACGGCCCGGCTGTTCAGCCTCTCGAAGCGCGAGGCCGACATCGCCATCGGCCTGAGCCTGCCGCCGGAGGGCCGCATCGTCGGGCGCAAGCTCACCGACTACGCGCTCAAGCTCTACGCCGCCCCGTCCTACCTCTCCCGGCATCCGCCGATCCTGGAGCGGCGCGACCTTCAGGGCCACCGCTTCGTCGGCTACATCGACGAACTGCTCTACTCGCCGGAACTCGACTACCTGCACCAGGTCGCCCCCGGGGCCGGGGCGCGGCTTCGCAGCGCCAACCTCAACGCCCAGCTCCAGGCGACGGTGGCGGGCCTCGGCGTCGCGGTGCTGCCCTGCTTCATGGCCGCCCGGCGCCCGGACCTCGCCTGCGTGCTGCCGGACGCGGTGTCGCTCACCCGCAGCTTCTGGCTGATGATGCACGCCGACAGCCGCGACCTCGCCCGCATCCGGGCGGTGGCCGAGCACATCTACGCGGTGGTCGAGGCGGAGCGGGACCTGTTCGCACCGGGGGGCTGAGGCGGTCCCGGGGGTGGCGCAGGGCCCGACCCTACTCCCCCAGGATCGCCACCGCCCGGGTCCAGCCCGCCGAGGCGCCCTTGATCTTCACCGGGAAGCACGCGACCGTGAACCCGGTCGCCGGCAGGGCCTCTAGGTTGGCGAGCTTCTCGATCTGGCAGTAGCCGGCCTCGCGCCCGGCTTTGTGGCCCTCCCAGATCAGGCCTGCATCGCCGGTTGCGGCGTAGCGGCGGGCGGTGTGGGAGAACGGCGCGTCCCAGCTCCAGGCATCGGTGCCGACGACGCGCACGCCCTGCCCGGTCAGGTGCAGGGTCGCGGCCCGGCCCATGCCGCAGCCGGAATCGACGTAGTCGGCCTGCCCGAAACGGGCGCCGGCGCCCGTGTTCACCAGCACGATGTCGAAGGGCTTCAGGACATGGCCGATGCGGGCGAGCTCGCGGTCGATCTCGTCGGGCATCACGACGTGGCCGTCGGGCAGGTGGCGGAAATCGAGCTTCACGCCGGGCCGGTAGCACCAGTCGAGGGGCACCTCGTCGATGGTGATGGCCCGGGCGCCGCCGTCCATGGTCGGGTGGTAGTGCCAGGGCGCGTCGAGATGGGTGCCGTTATGGGTCGTGAGCTGCACGCTCTCGACCGCCCAGCCCTGGCCGTCCGGCAGGTCCTCGGGCTTCAGGCCCGGAAACAGCCCGGCGACCATCGGGGCCGAGGCCGCGTGGTCCATGTAGGTCACGGTCGGCCGCTGGAACGGCGGGTCGGCCGGAACGTCGTTCTCGATCGCGATCGAGAGGTCGATCAGTCGGGGCATTCCGGGGGCTCCTGCGCGGGTCGGGCGACCTGCATCCTCCCGTCGCACGATCCTGGCAAGGGAACTCCGGCTAGGGAACTCGGGCAAGGGAACTCCGGCACACGCCCCCGAGACGAAACCATGGAACAAGGAACCCCGATGACGCCGACGATCCGCCCGATCGAGGATGCCGACATACCGGCGGTGATCGCCCTTTGGCACGCGGCCGGCGTGGCGCGACCCTGGAACGACCCGGCCACCGACATCGCCTTCGCCCGGCGGGGGCCGCACGGCACCGTGCTGGTGGCGGAGATCGAGGGGTCGGTCGCCGCCACCGCGATGGCCGGCGAGGACGGGCACCGCGGCTGGCTCTACTACGTGGCGGTGGCGCCCGAGCACCAGGGCGGCGGGCTCGGGCGCGTCATGGTCGAGGCGGCGGAGGCGTGGCTCGCCGCGCGCGGCGTCTGGAAGGTGCAGCTCCTGGTCCGGCGGGAGAACGACAGCGTCCTCGGGTTCTACGACCATCTCGGCTACCGCGACACGAACGCCGTCTGCCTGCAGCGGGTGATCGCGCCGGCGTGAGGCCCGTCGCGCCCGGCTACGCCCCTCCCCCCTCCCGCCCCGGCCAGATCACCCAGTGCAGGTCCGGCGTCTCGGCGAAGAGCCGGCGGTGCTGGCTCACCGCATAGTTGTCGGTCATGCCGGCGATGAAGTCGGCGACGCGGCGGGGCGTGCGGGGGTCGTCGGGACCGGAGAGGCCCGCGCTCCATTCCTCGGGCATCCGGGTCGGGTCGCGGCGGAACGTCGAGAACAGGTCCTCGACGATCGCGGCGGCGCGGCGGCGCACCGCCATCACGCCGGGATGGCGGTACATCCGGGCGAACAGGAAGGTCTTGATGTCCCGGTCGGCCGCCGCCATCGGCTCCGAGAAGGCGACCACCGGGGCGGCGGCGTGGCGGATCGCGGCGGCATCCGCCGGCTGCAGGGCGGCGAGGCGCCGCTCGGCCTCGGCGATCACGTCCTCGACGAAGCGGGTGATGACCCGGCGGGCGAGCTCGTGCACCACCCGCGAGCGCTCGAGGCCCGGATAGGCGGTCCGGATCTCGTCGAGGAGGCCGGCGAGGAACGGCACCTCGTTCAGGTCGTCGAGGCCGAACAGGTCGGCGCGCAGGCCGTCGTCGAGGTCGTGGGCGTCGTACGCGATGTCGTCGGCGAGCGCCGCCACCTGGGCCTCGGGCCCGGCGAAGGTCGCGAGCTCGAGGTCGTTGATCGCGTTGTACTCGGTGATCGCCACCGGGATGCCGCCGGTCGCGTAATGCGGCGTCGGCCGGCCGTCGCGGGTCAGGAGCGGGCCGTTGTGCTTGACCAGCCCCTCCAGCGTCTCCCAGGTCAGGTTGAGCCCGTCGAAGGTGGCGTAGCGGCGCTCGAGCCGGGTCACCAGCCGCAGGGCCTGGGCGTTGTGGTCGAAGCCGCCATGCTCGGCCATGCAGGCGTGCAGCGCGTCCTCGCCGGTATGGCCGAAGCAGGTGTGGCCGAGGTCGTGGGCCAGCGCCAGCGCCTCGGCCAGGTCCTCGTCGAGGCCGAGCGCGCGGGCGAGCGCCCGGGCGATCTGGCTCACCTCCAGGGTGTGGGTCAGGCGGGTGCGGTAATGGTCGCCCTCGTGATGGACGAACACCTGCGTCTTGTGCTTGAGCCGCCGGAAGGCGGCCGAGTGCACGATCCGGTCGCGGTCGCGCTGGAAGTCGCTGCGGGTCGGCGAGCCGGGTTCCGCGATCAGCCGCCCGCGCGACGCGGCAGGATCGCTGCCGTAGGGGGCCCGCCAGCGCTCGCCTGTCCGTCTCACGTCCCGTGCCCCCTCATCCGCCCGCGCGCCGCAGTTGCGGCCCGGGGCCGCCGTTCTTATGTTGCCATCGCACGCCGGACCCCCACCCGAGAAGCCGTCGATGACCCCGATCACCCTGACGTCCCGCGCCGCCCGCCGCATCAACGAGATCATGGGCGCCGAGCCCCCGGGCTCGATGCTGCGCATCAGCGTGAATGGCGGCGGCTGCTCCGGGTTCCAGTACGCCTTCGACATCGCGAAGGATCGCACCGACGACGACCTCGCGGTGGAGCGCGACGGCGCGACCGTCCTGGTCGATCCGACCTCCCTCCCGTACATGGAGGGCGCCACGATCGACTTCGTCAACGACCTGATCGGCCAGTCGTTCAAGATCGAGAACCCGCAGGCCACCGCCTCCTGCGGCTGCGGCACCTCGTTCTCCCTGTAATCCCGCCAGCCATCCTTCCGGGACGTTCCGCCATGACCCGCTCTCTGACAACGGGCGTGGCCCGGGCCGCGCTCGGTGTCGTCGCCTGCGCGACGCTGGCCGCCGCCCTGCCGGCGGCCGTGCCGCTCCTCGCCGGCCCGGCGCTCGCGCAGCAGCCCCCTGCCCCCACCGCCACGGTCGCCCTCGACGCGGTGGTGCTGCCGCTCGGCCCCGTCACCCTCAAGGCGCCGACGCTCGAGCTGCGCGGCACCGCCCTGTCGCGGGACGAGGCGCGGGCGATCCTGGACCCGGCCGGGCCGGCCCCGTGGCGCACGCGGCTCGAGCGCCTGAGCGCCCGCGAGATCGTGATCCCGGTCCTGCGGGTCGAGCAGCCCGCGGGCGGCCGGGTGCAGGTCGCGGTCTACCACGACGTCGTCGCGCGGGACGTGACGGCGGGCCGGATCGGCATCCTGGAGGCCGGCGGCGCCACCCTGACGGTCGAGGGGCCGGGCCCCGACGCGGCCGGCGCCTACGGCCGCCTGAGCGCCCGCGAGCTCGACCTGCCGGGCCTCGCGCGCCTCCTCACCGAGCCCGGCGGGCCCGATGCGGCGCCGATCCGGGTCTATGCCGGCGTCACCGCCGAGGACATCGCGCTGACCGGCCCCGACGGGGCGGCGTTCCGCATCGCCCGCATCGATGCCCGCGACCTCACCGGGCGGCCGACCACGATCCCGTGGGGCGAGACCGTCCGGGCGCTCGCGGAGGGTGCCGGCCGGAAGGACGCGCCGGAGCGCTCCCGCATGGCGGGCCTCGCCGCCGACCTGATCGACGGCCTCGGGATCGGCGGCCTCGAGATCAGCGGACTGACCCTGGCGGCGCCCGGCGGGCCGGCCGCGGGACCCGGCGCGAAGCCGGTCCTGGCCAGCCTGGCGCGGCTGACCTACGGGCCCGAGGGCGAGGCCAAACCCGGAGCCGGCAATACCGAAGCCGGCCAGCCCGGCCTCGGCGAGATGCGGGCCGAGGGGCTGGCCGTCGAGGCACCGGCCGGCCGCGTCGCGCTCAAGGGGCTGACCCTGTCGGGGCTGTCGCTCAAGCCGGTGCTGGAGGGCCTGCGCCGGGCCGCCGCCGGGCCGCTCGACCCGGCCGAGATGCGCCGCTACGCCCCGGCGCTCGCCCGCATCGCGGTGGAAAGCCTCGACGTCGACCTGCCGGCCCAAGGTTCGCCGGTTCAAGGTTCGCCGACCCCTGGATCGCCGGCCCAGGGCCCGGGGGCGGACCCGCTCCGGCAGGCCTCGGGGCCGCTGCGCTTCGCCCTGCGCGGCGGGAGCCTCGCCATGAGCGAGGTGCGCGACGGGGTGCCGACCGCCTCGCGGCTGACCATCGACGGGCTGACCGGCGCGGTGCCGCCCGACACCACGGCGCCGCTCCTCTCCGACCTCGCCGGCCTCGGCTATACCGGCCTGGACCTCTCCGGCACCGTGGACGCCCGCTGGGACGAGGCCGCCCGCGAGCTGACCTTCAAGGACGTGACGCTGACCGGAAAGGACATGGGCACCGCCCGGATCACCGGCACGATCGGGGGAATCGGCAAGGAGGTGTTCGATCCCGAGCCGATGGTCTCGTCCCTGGCGCTGCTCGGCGCCAGCGCCAAGTCGCTGGCGCTCACGCTCGAGAATGGCGGCCTGTTCCAGCGCTTCGTCGACCAGCAGGCCAAGGCCCAGAGCCTGAAGCCCGAGGAGCTGCAGCGCGAATACGGCACCGCCGCGATGCTGGGGATCCCCGCCGTGCTCGGCGGCTCGCCGTCGGCCAAGGCGCTCGGCCAGGCGGTGTCGCGCTTCGTGGTCAAGCCCGGCCGCCTCTCGATCAGCGCCGCCGCCAAGGACCCGGCCGGGCTCGGCCTGATCGACTTCAGCACCGCGCCGAGCCCGGGCAAGATCTTCGACCGCCTGACCGTGACCGCGACGGCGGAGTGACGCTGCAAAACGGGCGGGGCCGGAGAGAGAGGTCTGCCCTCCCCCCCGGCCCCCGCCCTTGCCGCACACCGTCATCTTCCGTCAGTATGCGTTCTCGGTCTTGAACAGCGCCAGCGGCGTCATCGCCAGGATCTGCAGGTCGAAGAACACCGACCAGTTCTCGATGTAGTACAGGTCGTGCTCGACGCGGCGCTGGATCTTCTCGTTGGTGTCGGTCTCGCCGCGCCAGCCGTTGATCTGGGCCCAGCCGGTGATGCCGGGCTTGACCTTGTGGCGGGCGAAGTAGCCGTCGACGACCTGGTCGTAGAGGGTGTTGGCCGCCTTGGCCTGGAGGGCGTGCGGGCGCGGCCCGACCAGCGACAGGTCGCCCTTCACCACGTTGATGAGCTGGGGCAGCTCGTCGAGCGAGCTCTTGCGGATGAAGCGGCCGACCGGGGTCACCCGCGGATCGCCCTTGGTGACGATCTTGCTCGCCGTGTAATCGCACTGGTCGGTGTACATCGACCGGAACTTGTAGACGTCGATGATCTCGTTGTTGAAGCCGTGGCGCTTCTGCCGGAAGAAGACCGGGCCGCGCGAGGTGAGCTTCACGGCGAGCCCGACGCCGAGCATCACCGGCGAGAGCAGGATCAGCAGCACGGCGCCGACCACCCGGTCGAACACGCCCTTGACCACCACGTCCCAGTCGGCGATCGGCCGGTCGAAGACGTCGAGCACTGGCACGGAGCCGAGATAGGAGTAGCTGCGCGGGCGCAGGCGGAGCTTCGAGGCGTGGGCCGAGAGGCGGATGTCGACCGGCAGCACCCAGAGCTTGGCCAGCATCTGCAGGATGCGCGCCTCGGCCGAGATCGGCAGGGTGAACACGATCAGGTCGACCTTGGTGCGCCGGGCGAAGGTCACGAGGTCGCTCACGGTGCCGAGCTTGGGGTAGCCGGCGACGACGTCGGCCGAGCGGCCGTCGGTGCGGTCGTCGAACAGGCCGACGACCTTGAGGCCGGAATCGCCCTGCGCCTCGATCGCCCGGATCAGCGCCTCGGCCGGCTCGCCCCCGCCGACGACGGCGACGCGCCGGTCGAAGCGCCCGCGGCGCATCTGCGCGCTCACCACCAGGGACAGGACCAGCCGCCCGACGACCAGGAGCGCCAGCCCGCCGCCGTAGACGGTGCCGAGCCACAGGCGCGAGTAGTTGTCGCCGAGCTTGGCGAAGAACAGCACCGTGGCGGCGAGCAGCATCACCAGCGACCAGCCGAGCACCACCCGGGCGCCGACGCTGAAGAAGGCCCGGAACGCCCGGATGCCGTAGGCGCCGAGCGCCTGCAGCACCAGGACGTTGAGGCCGGCGAGCCCCAGGATCGCCGCGACGTAGCCGAGATGCAGCGGCACCACGCCGGCGAGGAGCCCGCGCTGGGCGCACAGGCCGGCGAGCGCCACGAGGACGAACTCGACCGCCCGCACGCAGCCGGTGAACACCACCGGCGACACCGCCGGGTCCGGCCGTACCGGCGCCACGGTCTCGGCGGGAGGCACGGCCTCGCGCTCGTGGCCGGGCCGGCCGAGCGGGCCGCCCTGGTCGGCTGCCACGGTCTTGAGGATGTCGCGGACGTCGAACGCACTCATGGCACGGTTCCGGTCACGGCTCGCGGAGAGGGCCCCCGCATCGATCTAGGTGGAAAGGGGAATGTCGCCCGTCGGCACTGACGGAAGGATTAAGAAGCCCACGATCGAATCGCTAAAAATCGAGCGAGTCGGGGCCGGGCGGGACCCGGCCCGTCTCAGCCCCCGGCATCCGTCGGCGGGCGGCGGCGTAGCCGGCGAGGCCGTCCTCGGCCATCTGGTCCATCGAGAACCGGCAGCGGATGAAGGCACTCAGGCCCGCCGCCTCGTCGCGACGCGCCTCGGGATCCTGGTCGACCTTGCGCAGGATCGCGCCCGCGAGGGCCGCGGCGTCGTTCGGCGGCACCAGGGCGGGGGCGGCGGGCCCGAAGATCTCCGGGATGCCCCCGACATCGGTCGAGACCATCGGCTGGGCCGCGGCCGCCGCCTCCAGGATCACGTAGGGCAGCGATTCGGCGAGGGAGGGCACCACCATCACGCGGGCGCGGCTCAGCGCGGCACGGATCGGCTGGGGCGGCTCGAACCGCACGTCCTCGGCGAGGCCGAGCGCCGCGACCCGCGTGCGCAGGGTGTTCTCGTCCGGTCCCGAGCCGACCACCAGCAGGGTCAGGCGCCGTCCGTGCTCGCGCCGCAGGCGCGCCAGCGCCTCGAACAGCACCGGGACGCCCTTCGCCTCGCGCAACTCGCCGATATAGACGAGGTCGAGGGCGTCCGGCGCCCGGGTAATCGGGGCGAATTCCTCGGTGGCGATGCCGTTGTGGACGATCCGCACCAGCCGGCTCGTCGGACCGACATAGGCCCGGTAGCGCCCGGCGATGAAGTCGCTCTCGAACAGGAAGACGTCGGTGCGGGCGGTGAGCACGCGCTCGGCCTGCATGTAGAGGCGGTGAAGCGTGGAGCCTGGACGGTAGTTGAAGCTTCCGCCATGCGGCGTGTAGGCCCGCACCGGGCGCAAGGCCGGCCCGACCGGGACCAGGCGGGCGAACAGGCCGCCCTTCGAGCCGTGCCCGTGCAGCACGGTCGGCGCGGCGCGGCGCACGAGGCGCGACAGGGCGGCGAGCGCCGAGAGGTCGCTCGGATGCGGGTTGCGGCGCATCGGCAGGCGGGTGACGCCGAGCGTCAGGTGCGGGGCGAGAGCGGCGAGGGCCGCCTCGGCCCGGGCGCCGCCGGTGCTGGCGTCGCAGAACAGGCCGACGTCGTGGCCGGCCGCGGCCTGGAGCCGGGCGACGTCGACGACGTGGCGGAACAGGCCGCCGACCGGGGCCCGGAAGACGTGCACGATCCGCTCCCGCGGCGCGGCGGCGGCGACGGGCGCGGCGTCCCGCGGAGCGGGATCGGCGACGAGGCGGAGTGGGGAGGCGGCCACGGGCGTGTCCTCAGGCTCGATGACGGCGCCGCGGCGCGCGGCAGCCTCCATCTCGCCCCGGGCCCGTACCCGGCCGGTTAAAGTCCGGTCGAAAGTTGAGTCCGTACCCGGATCGACGGGCGCGTGGTTAACCGGAGGTCAGTGGAAGTCTCGGTGGAAGTGGAGGCCCGTGGGACCGCCCGCCAGGACCGAGACCTGCGCCGCGCGGGACGGGAGAAGGTCGGCCGGCGGGACGCTCAGAACCAGCGCTCCTTGACGACGATCGTGTCGCCGGGGCGGACCGGGTAGGTCATCGGCACGATGCCCGAGACGAGGCCGGTCGGCCCCTCGCGGGTGACGACGGCGTAGTCGCGGGCGGCGCGGGGCCCGAAGCCCGCCGCGATCGCCACCGCGGTCTCGACCGTCATGCCGCTGACATAGGGATACTGGCCCGAGGTCGTGACCTCGCCCAGGATGAAGAACGGCCGGTAGACCTCGACCTCGACCGTGACGTGGGGCTCGCGGACGTAGCCGTCGCGCAGGCGCGCCTCGATGGCGCGGGCGGCCTGGGCGGTCGAGCCGCCCGCGACCTTGACCGGGCCGATCAGCGGCAGGGCGATGCGCCCGGCTCCGTCCACCGCGTAGATGTTCGAGAGGTTGTCCTGCCCGAAGACGATCACCCGGAGCTTGTCGCCGGCCGCCAGGGAATAGGCGGCGCCGACCGAGCCCGTTCCCGTCTCGTCGAGCAGGGCAGTCCGGTATTCCGGTCGCAGGCAGCCCCCGAGCGCGATGGTGGTCGCCACGGTGGTCGCCATGCCGGTGAGGAGGGCGCGTCGGTTCATCGCTTCCGGCCAGTCCAGATCGTGTCGGCGGGGTCTGATGCACCGAGGTCTAGGGCGGCATGGTTAATGAAGTCTCACCCGGGCGCGAGGTCGGGCGAGACGTGCGCAAGCGGATCGCCCGCCCCGCCAGCGCCTTAACTCGTCGGCAACCTTAATCGGGTGTTATCGGGCCGCGGCCCGGACCAGGGCCGTCTCTCCCCGCGTCCTGACAGACGGTCCGCCATGCCCCGCGTCTTCCCCTTCGCCGAGCGGTCGCGTGCCCGCCTGCCCGACCGCCTGGCCGGGCGCAGCCGCAACGGCCAGGACGAATCCCGCCCCGACCTTCCGCCCCGGGACGAGACCGAGCGCGACCCCTCGGACGGCCTGACCCTCGCCGATGTCGGCCGCCTGCTGCGGCGGCGCTGGCTGGTGATCCTGCTGCCGACGCTCGCGGCCTTCGGGCTCGCCGTCGTCTTCGTCCAGGTGGTGACGCCGCGCTACACCGCGGAGACCAAGCTCCTGCTCGAGAGCCGCGACAGCGCGCTGACGCGGCTGCAGCAGGACCGGGGCGAGCTGCCTCAGCCGATCGACGAGCAGGCGGTGGCGAGCCAGGTCCAGGTGGTGATGTCGCGCGACATCGCCCGCGAGGCGATCAAGAGCCTCGGCCTCGTCGGCAACCCAGAATTCGACCCGATGGTGAAGGGCGTCGGCGGCCTCCAGCAGGTGCTGGTGATGCTCGGCCTCGCCCAGAACCCCCTCGACCGCGAGCCGGTCGACCGGGTGCTGGAAAAATACTTCGAGCGGCTGCTGGTCTACCCGGCCGGCAAGTCGCGCATCCTGACGATCGAGTTCCGCTCGAAGGATCCCGAGCTGGCCGCGAAGGCCGCCAACACGATCTCGGATCTCTATCTCTCGTCGCTCGCCGCCGCCAAGGTCGACACCGCGCGCTACGCCTCGACCTGGCTCGGCTCCAACATCGAGGCCCTGCGCAGCCGCGTCGCCGAGGCCGAGGGCAAGGTCGAGGCGTTCCGGGCCCGCAACGGCCTGATCGGCAGCGGCGGCACCGCCAACCAGCCGCTCGCCGCCCAGCAGCTCGCCGAGATCTCGACCCAGCTGACCCAGGCCCGCGCCGCCCAGGCCGATGCCGGCGCCAAGGCCAAGCTGATCCGCGAGCTGCTCAAGGACGGCCGCAGCTTCGAGATCCCGGACGTCGCCAACAACGAGCTGATCCGCCGCCTCGTCGAGCAGCGCATCGGCCTCAAGGCGCAGCTGGCGCTGGAAACCCGCACGCTGCTGCCCCAGCACCCGCGGATGAAGGAGCTCGGCGCCCAGCTCGAGGGCCTGGAGACGCAGATCCGCGCCGCCGCCGACCGCGCGGTGCGCACGCTCGAGAACGATGCCCGCATCGCCGGCAGCCGGGTCGAGAGCCTGCAGGCGGCGGTGGACGCCCAGCGCACCATCGTCGCCAAGGCGAACGGCGACGAGGTCGCGCTGCGGGCGCTGGAGCGCGAGGCCAAGGCCCAGCGCGAGCAGCTCGAATCCTACCTCGGCCGCTTCCGCGAGGCCGCCGCCCGCGACGAGGCGAGCGCCGCCCCGGCGGATGCCCGGGTGGTCTCCCGCGCGGTGGTGCCCGACCTGCCGTCCTTCCCCAAGAAGCTGCCGATCGTCCTGTTCGCGACGGTGATCGCCTTCCTGTTCGCCGTCGGCGGCATCGTCGCCAAGGCGCTCCTCGCCGGCGATCCGCCCGGCCGGGGCCGCGGCCGCCCGCCGCTGCGCCGCCACGAGACGGAGGCCGATGCCCCCGTCGCGGCGCCGAGCGCCGTGCCGATGCCCCAGGCCGCGGCCGCCCTCGCGGCGGAGCCGGACGGCGAGGCGATGCCCGCCCCGGTCG
>NZ_JACWCT010000192.1 GCF_016613415.1 Methylobacterium ajmalii
GCGACCGGGGGAGCGGGGAGCGGCGCGGGCGGCGTGGCGCGGGGCAGGCCGTTCGCCTCCGGCGCGGGTGCCGGGGTCGCCTCAGCGGCGGCCGGTTCGGGGTCGCGCGGGGGCTCCTTCGCGGCCTCCTTCGGGGGTTCCGGGAGGGCGGGCTCCGGCTGGCCGCCATGCTCGGTCTCGAGCCGGGCGATCGCCCGGTCGAGCGAGACCCGCTCGGCCTCGATGTCGGCCTCCGACAGCGGCGGGTCGAGGGAGCGGAGCTGGCCGATCAGCGCCGCGCGGGCGCGCTCGTAGACCGTGTGCCGCAAATCGGGCGAACGGTCCGGCAGGGCCTCGAGGGCGCGGGCGAGCAGGGGGTAATAGTCGGCCATGGTCGCCGCATGCCTTGTCGTGCGGGGCGGCGGGCGTCAAGCTTCGCCCGCCGGGATGCGCGCGGGATCCCGCTCAATCCTCGAAGGGGTTGTGGACCAGGATGGTGTCGTCCCGCTCCGGCGAGGTCGAGAGCAGCGCCACCGGCGCGCCGATCAGCTCCTCGATGCGGCGCACGTACTTGATCGCCTGGGCCGGCAGGTCGGCCCAGGAGCGGCCGCCCGCGGTGGTCTCGCTCCAGCCCTCGAAGGCCTCGTAGATCGGCTCGACCCGGGCCTGGTCGGCCTGGCTCGCCGGCAGGTGGTCGATCACGCGGCCGTCGAGGCGGTAGCCGGTGCAGATCTGGATCGTCTCGAAGCCGTCGAGAATGTCGAGCTTGGTGAGCGCGATGCCGTTGATCCCGGAGGTCCGTACGGTCTGGCGCACCAGGGCGGCATCGAACCAGCCGCAGCGGCGCTTGCGCCCCGTCACGACGCCGAACTCGCGGCCGCGCTCGCCGATCCGCTCGCCGATCGCGTCGGTGAGCTCGGTCGGGAACGGCCCCTCGCCGACCCGGGTGGTGTAGGCCTTGACGATGCCGAGCACGTAGCCGATCGCGCCCGGGCCGAGGCCCGACCCCGTCGCCGCCTGCGCGGCCACGATGTTGGAGGACGTCACGTACGGGTAGGTGCCGTGGTCGACGTCGAGGAGGGCGCCTTGCGCGCCCTCGAACAGGATGCGCTTGCCGGCGCGGCGGGCGTCGTCGAGGAGCGACCACACCGTGTCGGCGAAGGGCAGGATCTTGGGGGCGATGGCGAGCAGCTCGGCCTTCAGCGCCGCGCCGTCGATCTCGTCGATGCCCAGGCCCCGGCGCAGGGCGTTGTGGTGGGCCAGCAGCCGGCCGATCTTGGCGTCGAGCATCTCGGCATCGGCGAGGTCGACGACGCGGATCGCCCGGCGGCCGACCTTGTCCTCGTAGGCCGGGCCGATGCCGCGCTTGGTGGTGCCGATCTTGAGCACCGCGTTCGAGGTCTCGCGGAAGTGATCGAGCTCGCGGTGCAGCGGCAGGATCAGGGTCGCGTTGTCGGCGATGCGCAGGTTCTCCGGCGTGATCGCCACGCCCTGCTGGCCGATCTTCGCGATCTCCTCGACGAGGTGCCAGGGATCGACCACGACGCCGTTGCCGATGACCGACAGCGTGCCGCCGCGCACCACGCCCGACGGCAGCAGCGACAGCTTGTAGGTCACGCCGTCGATGACGAGGGTATGGCCGGCATTGTGCCCGCCCTGGAAGCGCACCACGACGTCGGCCTGCTCGGAGAGCCAGTCGACGATCTTGCCCTTGCCCTCGTCGCCCCACTGGGCGCCCACCACGACGACGTTCGCCATATCAAAAACCCGTCCCTGCCCCGCCACGCGAAAAGCCCCGGCGCGTGCTAGGCGCGGGGCTGATCGGCTTGCGGATGGTGTCACGCGTCTGCGCTCTTCGGCGATCCGGGCCGGGAAATCAAGCTGGGCCCGGGAGATGCCCCGGATGCGCGGCGCGAGGCGCTACTTCGCCTCGGTGCCCGGGCCCTGGCCCGGCAGCTCGCCGGGCTTGATCACCGGGGTCGAGTTCGGGGTCGGCTCCGGGGGCTTCACCGCCATGTCGGGCGTGCCGGTGGCCGGCGGCTTAATCACGCCGTCCGAGCGCTGGAGCTTGTCGCTCAGCGTCGAGCCGGTGGTGTCGGACTTGTCGGCGTTCGAGGTCGCGTCGCCGGGCCTGACCTTCTCGGGGATGGTCTGGTTCAGCGGCGGCAGGTTCGGGTCGCGGTCGCGCCCCTTCAGGGGCACCTCGGGCGACTGGGCGAGGGCGGCGGTGGCGCCGGCGACGATCGCCAGCGCGGCGAGCCCGCCACGCATCAGCTTGGACATCGGGTTTCTCCTGCGAGTGGAGTCTCCCGAAGGAAACCGGGCCGGCTCCCGAGGGTTCCGGCCGCGCTTGGTCTCGGCCGTCCTTGCCGTCAGCTCGCCCTGGCCATCTCCAGGTAGAGGTCGCGCAGGCGCCGGGTCATCGGACCGGGCTGGCCGCCGCCGACGCGCGTCCCGTCGATCTCGATCACCGGCATCACGAAGGCCGAGGCCGAGGTGAAGAACGCCTCGGCGGCGGCTTGCGCCTCCGCCACCGTGAAGGCGCGCTCCTCGACGGTGAGCCCGTTCTCCTCGGCGAGCCGCATCACCGCCCGGCGGGTGATGCCGGGAAGGAGTGCGGTCGAGAGCGGGCGGGTGACGATGCGGTTGTCCTCGGTGATGATGAAGGCGGTGGAGGAACCGCCCTCGGTCACGAAGCCGTCCTCGTGCATCCAGGCCTCGGCGACGCCGGCGGCGGCCGCCTGCTGCTTGGCCAGCACCTGGGCGAGCAGAGCCACCGACTTGATGTCCCGGCGCTTCCAGCGCAGGTCCTCGACGGTGATGACCTTGGCGCCGCGCTCGGCCAGCGGGTTGGCCGAGACGGTCTTGGCTTGCGTGAACATCACCACGGTCGGCGGCGTGCCCTCGGGCGGGAAGGCGAAGTCGCGCTCGGCGACGCCGCGGGTCACCTCCATGTAGACGAGGCCTTCCTTGAGGCCGTTGCGGGTGACCAGCTCCTCCTCGAGCCTCGTCCACTCGGCGATGCCGTGGGGGTTGCGGATGCCGATCTCGGAGAGCGACCGGTCGAGGCGGGCGAGGTGGGCCTCGTTGTCGACGAGGCGCCCGTCCAGCACCGCGCTCACCTCGTAGATCCCGTCGGCGAACAGGAACCCGCGGTCCATGATCGGGATCGTCGCCTCCTCGAAGGGCACGAAGCGGCCGTTGACGTAGACGATGCGGGACATGGCGGGCCTTCCTCTCGCGGGGCCGACGGCGCGGCCGTGCACGAACAAGAGGTCCTTGAAGCATCAGCCGGCGCCCGGCGGCAAGCGCGATTCCGGCCGACCCGCCCTGCACGATTCGGGCGGGCCCCCGGCGCGCGCGGCGGTTGCGCTCGGTTGCGCGCGCGACCTATCGTCCGTCGACACGGAGAGGACACGACATGCGGCTCACCCCCGACGCGAAGGGCGTTTTCCCCATCGCCCCGACCCCGTTCCACCCGGACGGCCGCATCGACGAGGCCTCGATCGACCGGATGACCGATTTCTACGGCGAGATCGGCGCGACCGGCCTCACCGTGCTCGGCATGATGGGCGAGGCGCCCAAGCTCGACGGCGCCGAGGCGATCGCGGTCGCCTCCCGGGTGATCCGGCGCACCAAGCTTCCCGTCATCATCGGCGTCTCGGCCCCGGGCTTCGCCGCCATGGGCTCGCTCACCCGCGCGGTGATGGAGGCGGGCGCCGCCGGCGTGATGATCGCGCCGCCGCCGTCCTTGCGCACCGACGACCAGATCGTCGGCTACTACGCCCAGGCCGCCGAAGTGATCGGCCCCGACGTGCCGTTCGTGATCCAGGACTACCCGCTGACCCTGAGCGTGGTGATGACGCCCGGCGTGATCCGCCGCATCGTCGCCGACAACGCCAACTGCGTGATGCTCAAGCACGAGGACTGGCCGGGCCTCGAGAAGATCTCCGCGCTGCGCGCCTTCCAGCGCGACGGGTCGATGCGGCCGATCTCGATCCTGTGCGGCAACGGCGGCCTCTTCCTCGACTTCGAGTGCGAGCGCGGCGCCGACGGGGCCAATACCGGCTACGCCTTCCCGGAGATGCTGGTGGATGTCGTCCGCCTCTCCGCAGCCGGCGAGCGCGCGCAGGCGCACGACATCTTCGACGCCCACCTGCCGCTCCTGCGCTACGAGCAGCAGCCCGGCGTCGGCCTCGCGGTGCGCAAATACGTGCTGATGCGCCGGGGCATCCTCGCCTCGGACGCCCAGCGCAAGCCTGCCGGCGGCCTGTCGGCGACGGCCCGCGCCGAGGTGGACTTCTTGCTGGAGCGCCTGGGGCGGCACGACCCGCGGGCGCGGGTCTGACCGTTCCGCCTCAGGCTGCATCCTCCAGGTGGATGCGCAGGACGAAGCCGGCGGCGGTGGCGATGTTGACGAGGGCGTCGAGCGAGAACTTGTCGAGCTTGCCGCGCATCAGGTCGTTGAGCCGCGGGCGCGTCAGGCCCAGGCGGGCCGCCGCCTGCTCCTGAGGCAGGTCCCAGCTCCGGATCCGTTCGCGGATCTGGAGCAGCAGGTCCGCCCGCGCCGTCATGTTGGCGGCTGCCGCCGGATCGTCGGTCAGGGCGTCGAAGACGTTGGCGAAGGTCTCAGTCGTCATGTCGTGCCTGCCAATCCCTGAGCCGCTTGGCCGCCAGTTCGATATCGGTCCGGGCCGTCTGCTGCGTCTTCTTCTGGAAAGCGTGCAGCACCAGGATGCGATCCGGCAGTGTCGCCAGGTAGATGATTCTGAACGCCCCGGACTTTTCCCGGATGCGGATCTCCCTCACGCCCGGGCCGACCGTCTTCATCGGCTTCCAGTCGCTCGGTTCCAGGCCCGTCTGGACGGCTCGCAGCTCGACCCCGGCCTGATAACGCGCCGCGTCGGGAAAATGCTGCAGGACGCTGCGGCTGTCGCCGAGGAAGGAGACCGGTTTCACGTCGCGTGTGTATCAGAACCGATACAGGAAGGCGAGCGCGCGGATGACGCACGGCTTGCAGCAGTTTTTCCCGTGCAGATTCGCGGTTGGCGGCAGATCACACGCTCTCATCGATCATCATTATGAATAAAAATCTGCGTATATTATAATACAATAATTATCTGATAGGCGAACGCGCTGAAAGGCCGGGCGCCGCGCGGCGCCCGGCCTTTCATCTTACTCTGCCGAGCCAAACACCCGCCGGAAGATCGTGTCGACGTGCTTGAGGTGGTAGCCGAGGTCGAAGCACTCGGCGATGGCCTCGGGCTTCAGCGCCGCGGTCACCTCCTGGTCGGCCTGGAGCAGGGTGAGGAAGTCGCCCTCGCCGCGCCAGACCGGCATCGCGTTGCGCTGGACCAGCCGATAGGCGTCCTCGCGCGACACGCCGGCCTGGGTCAGCGCCAGCAGCACCCGCTGCGAGTGGACGAGACCGCCGAGCCGGTCGAGGTTGCGCTGCATCTGCTCGGGGTAGACCAGCAGCTTGTCGACCACGCCGGTGAGGCGGGCGAGCGCGAAATCGAGGGTGACGGTGGCGTCCGGGCCGATCATCCGCTCGACCGAGGAATGCGAGATGTCGCGCTCGTGCCAGAGCGCCACGTTCTCCATCGCCGGGAGCGCGTAGGACCGCACCATGCGGGCAAGGCCCGTGAGGTTCTCGGTCAGCACCGGGTTGCGCTTGTGCGGCATCGCCGAGGAGCCCTTCTGGCCCTCGGAGAAGTACTCTTCCGCCTCCAGCACCTCGGTGCGCTGCAGGTGACGCACCTCGATCGACAGCCGCTCGATCGACGAGGCGACGACGCCCAGCACCGCGAAGAACATCGCGTGGCGGTCGCGCGGGATGATCTGGGTCGAGACCGGCTCGACCGTGAGGCCCATCTGGGCGGCGACGTATTCCTCGACCCGCGGATCGATGTTGGCGAAGGTGCCGACTGCCCCCGAGATGGCGCAGGTGGCGATCTCGGCGCGGGCCGCGACGAGGCGGGCGCGGGCGCGCTCGAACTCGGCATAGGCCTGGGCGAGCTTGAGCCCGAAGGTCACCGGCTCGGCGTGGATGCCGTGCGAGCGGCCGATGGTCGGGGTGAGCTTGTGCTCGAAGGCCCGGCGCTTGAGGGCGGCGAGCAGCCCGTCGATGTCGGCGATGAGCAGGTCGGCGGCGCGGGCGAGCTGCACGTTGAGGCAGGTGTCGAGCACGTCCGAGGAGGTCATGCCCTGGTGCACGAACCGCGCCTCGGGGCCGACGATCTCGGCGAGGTGGGTCAGGAACGCGATCACGTCGTGCTTGGTGACGCGCTCGATCTCGTCGATCCGCGCGACGTCGAACACCGCGTCGCGGCCCTTCTCCCACACCTTGGCGGCGGCCTCCTTCGGCACGACGCCGAGTTCGGCGAGCGCGGTCGTGGCATGGGCCTCGATCTCGAACCAGATCCGGAAGCGCGCTTCCGGCGACCAGATCGCCGTCATCTCGGGCCGGCTGTAGCGGGGGATCATCGTCGGGGCTCCTGCTCACGGGGCGGGGGGTGATGCCGCGACGGCTAGGGGAAGCGGGTCGAGAAGGCAAGGAAGGGGAGGGCGGTGGCCTGCGCCGCCCACCGGTGCATGCCTTGCCCTCGTCCCGGCGACTTGCCCCGGCTATTTGCCTTTTCCCCAGGTCAGCGTGACCTTGAACTCGGCCTTGGTGTCGCCCGAGACGATCCACAGGTCGCACTCGCCGGTGAGCGAGGCGCCGACCGTCTCGTCCATCGCCTTCACCAGGCCGGCGAGCGAGCCGAGCGCCGCCTCGAACTGTCCTTGGTCTTGCGCGCGACGTCGCCGGCGATGCCGATTTCCCCCCTCGCCCCGCCCTCGGGCGCGCCGATCAGGACTTGGTGCCCGTCCGGCAATTCGACTATCATCTGGGCCGTCATGATCTGGATCTCCGCCGCTCGATGATTCAGAAGAGCCTCGTCTACATCTACGCGACCCATCCGCGCCGCACTTTCGTCGGCTGCGGCGCTTTCGTAGAGGGTGGCTACGTCGCGACATGCCGTCATGTCTGGACGATGGCGACGGCAAAAGACGGAGGCACTGGGAAGCAGGTCGAGATCGTCTTTCCTCATCATCGCGATCCCGCCGCGTCGGCCATCGTCGGATCGCTCTTGAGCGACTGTGATCTCGGCTGGGGACCTGCGCCGGACCTGCTGCTCCTGTCGCTCAGTGCGGTCCCGCCCGACATCGTTGCCTTGCAGGCCGCCGCCGACACGGGCAGGGAGACGGGGGAGGCACAGGCCTTGGCCGGGTTGGTCGATCCCGGGCGTCCGGGCGGCCCGTTCCAGGTCGAGATCATGGGGAAGCTCGCCGACGAGGCTCAATCACAGGCACGAGCAAGTGTCCGCGCAGATCGCGGCCCTTACAACCGAGCTGGTGCGGACCGGCGGGGCCCCGCTGGCAGCCAGCTCAGACGCAGAGCGCGCCCGGAAACAAGCTGAAGCGCGTGAGCGCGCCGTGGCGGAGGCAACAGAGCATCAAGCCAAGCTGAAGGCGGACGGCCGAGAGCGCGGTAAGCGCTCGGTGAAGGCCGCCTTGTGGCTGTAGTGCTTTGCTCTGGATACAGGTGCTGGCGCCAGATGGCGCTGTATCGGCCCT
>NZ_JACWCT010000021.1:0-4966 GCF_016613415.1 Methylobacterium ajmalii
CCGCTGAGGCGGCGGCGACCGCCCAGGCGGCGACCGCCCGGCACCTCGCCGGGACGGCGCAGGACCTCTTCGCCGCGACCGACCTCCTCGACCGCGACGCCGATGCGGCGGCGAGCGCCGCCCGCGAGGCGGCCCGGCGGATGGAGACCGCCCAATCGGTCGGCGCCGGTATCGCGGGCCTCGCCGGGGGGCTCGCCGGGCGCACCGTGGCGTCCCTGCGCCAGGCCGAGATCGGCGACCGGCGCGAGCACGACCGCTACCCGGTCGACCTCGCGGTCCGGGTCGGCAACTGGGGCCTCGGGCGGGTGCTCGACGTGAGCCGCGGCGGCCTGCTGCTGACCCCGCCGGAGGGCTGCGCCGCGCCGGTCGGCGCCCGTCTGTCCCTCGACCTGCGCGGTCCCGGCCGGATGCAGGTCCTCGTCGTCGGCACGAGCCCGCGGGGCCTGCACTGCGCGCTCGCCGACGCCGTCTCCGAGGAGCGCATGCGCGATGCCCTGGTGGCGATCGAGGAGGAGAACCGGCCGCTGATCGCGGCGGCGACGGGCGGCGCCGCTTCCGTCGGTGCCGCGCTGGAGCAGGTGCTGGCCGAGGGCCGGCTCACCCGCCAGGCCCTGTTCGACACCACCTACCGGCCGGTCGCCGGCATCGAGCCGCCGCACTACCTCACCGCCGCGGTGCCGGTACTGGAAGACATCCTGCCGCCGATCCTCGAGCCGCTGCTGCTCGCCGATCCGCGCACGGCGTTCTGCATCGCGGTCGACCGCAACGGCTACGCGCCGGTCCACAACCGCGCCCGGGCCCAGGCGCCCCGGGCCGGCGACCCGGCCTGGAACGCGCTGCACGCCCGCCAGCGCCGCCTCTACGACGACCGCATCGGCCTGTCGGCCGCCCGCTCGACCCGGGCCTTCCTGGTCCAGGCCTGCCCGCAGGACGAGGCCGGGCGCCCGCCCTTACGCGAGGTCGCGAGCCCGATCCGCGTCCATGGCCGGCACTGGGGGGCGCTCAGGATGGGGTTCCGGATCTGAGAGGGCCCGTCAGCCCCCCGTCGTGCTCATGTGGCGCGCCACCGCGGGCTTGGCCTGGCGGGCGATGACGAAGTCGTGGCCCTTGGGCTTGCGGGTGATCGCCTCCCGGATCGCCTCGGCCACCACGGCATCGTCGGGGGAGGCGCGCAAGGCGGCCCGCAGGTCGGCGGCGTCCTCCTGGCCGAGACACATATAGAGCTGGCCGGTGCAGGTCAGGCGCACCCGGTTGCAGCTCTCGCAGAAATTGTGGGTGAGCGGCGTGATGAAGCCGAGCCGCCCGCCGGTCTCCTCCACCCGCACGTAGCGGGCGGGGCCCCCGGTGCGGTCGGGCAGGGGCGTGAGCGCGTAGCGCTCCGACAGGCGCTCGCGCACCACCGAGAGCGGCAGGAACTGGTCGACCCGGTCGGGCTCGATGTCGCCGAGCGGCATCACCTCGATCAGCGTCATCTCCATGCCGAGCCCGTGGGCCCAGTCGAGCATCGCCGGGATCTCGTCCTCGTTGACGCCCTTCAGCGCCACGGCGTTGATCTTGACCTTCAGGCCCGCCTCGCGGGCCGCCGCGATGCCGTCGAGCACCGTCGGCAGGTCGCCGCGCCGGGTGATCGCCCGGAACTTGTCCGGGTCGAGGGTGTCGAGCGAGACGTTGATCCGGCGCATGCCGAGATCCGCCAGCTCGGCGGCGTGCTGGCGCAGGCGGGTGCCGTTGGTGGTGAGCGTCATCTCCTCCAGCGCGCCGGAGGCGAGGTGGCGCGAGAGGTTCCTGAACAGCCGCATGATGTCGCGCCGCACCAGCGGCTCGCCGCCGGTGATGCGCAGCTTCCTCACGCCGCGCTCGACGAAGACCGAGCAGACCCGATCCAGCTCCTCCAGCGTGAGCAGGTCGCGCTTGGGCAGGAACGCCATGTCCTCGGACATGCAGTAGACGCAGCGCAGGTCGCACCGGTCGGTCACCGAGACGCGCAGGTAGGTGATGGCGCGCTGGAACGGATCGATCAGCGGCGCGGGCCGTGCCGGCACGGACGCCGCCGGCATCGGATCGTCGGTACGGGGGCCCCACATGCGGCTGCAATCCTCGACGGAGACGGCTTTCCTCGGGCGCGGCACTGGCGGCCGGCGTCCCGTCTGCATATGAGCGCTCGCAGGCCGACCGGCAAGCGACGCCGGCGCAGCAGGGAGACGCGGACCCATGCCCGACGCGACCACGGATGCCGACTGGCCGACCGAGATCCGGCTCTCGCGCGACAAGCGCACCCTCCACGTCGCCTATGCGAGCGGCGCGGCCTACGCGCTCCCGGCGGAGTACCTGCGGGTCGAGAGCCCCTCGGCCGAGGTCCAGGGCCATGCCCCCTCCGAGCGGCAATGGATTCCCGGCAAGCGCGAGGTCGAGATCCTGGCGGTGGCGCCCGTCGGCAACTACGCGGTCAAGCTCACCTTCGACGACATGCACGATACCGGGATCTACGCCTTCGACTTCCTGCGCCGCCTCGGCGAGGAGCGGGCGACGCGGTTTGCCCGCTACGAGGAGGAGCTGGCGGCCCGCAACTTGAGCCGCGAGCCGGCGCGGCGGCGCTGAGGCGTCCCTCAGCCGGCCGCCGGGGCGGGCCGGGCGGCGGCTGCCAGGGCGAGCGCCGCGACCGCCAGGGCGAGCGGCCCGAACGACACCCACAGGACGACCTCCCAGCCGTAATGGGCCAGGAGCCCGCCGGAGGAGAACGAGCCGACCGCCATCGTGCCGAACACCGCGAAGTCGTTGAGCGACTGGACCCGGGTGCGCTCCTCCGGCCGGTGGCATTCGAGCACCATCGCGGAGGCGCCGACGAAGCCGAAGTTCCAGCCGATCCCGAGGAGGACCAGGAAGACCCAGAAATGGGCGAGGTCCAGCCCCGACAGGCCGACGAGGGCCGCGCTCGCGGTCAGCGCGAGCCCCGCTGCCACGACGTGGCGCGCGCCGAAGCGCGCGATCAGCCGCCCGGTGAAGAAGCTCGGCGCGTACATGGCGATGACGTGCCATTGCAGGCCGAGATTGGCGTCGTCCTGCGTCAGGCCGCACAGGTGCATGGCGAGCGGCGCCGCGGTCATCAAAAAGTTCATCAGGAGGTAGGACACGACCCCGCACACCACCGCGGTGACGAAGCGGGGCTGGCGGGCGATCGTCGCGAGGGGGCGACCGCCCGAGAGCTCCGCGCTCGTCGGGCCCGGCAGCCGCACCCCGGCCAGTACCACAGCCGAGAGGGCCGCCACCGCGGCCTGGGCCAGGAAGGTCGCGGCGAACAGGTGGGCGGGCCACAGGGCCATGGTGTGGCTGACGAGCTGCGGCCCGATGATGCCGGCGAAGACCCCGCCGGCCATCACGGCCGAGAGGGCGCGCGGCCGGCGCTCCGGCGCGACGCAATCGGCGGCGGCGAAGCGGAAGGACAAGACCACCGCCGCGTAGGCGCCGCCGAAGAAGGTCGCGAGGCAGAACAGCCAGAACGAGCCGAGCACCACCGCGAGCGACGCGAGGAGCCCGACCAGCACGCCGCAGCCGGTGCCGGCGAGGAACGCCGCGCGCCGGCCGTGGCGGCGGGCGATGCGCCCGGCCGGCAGGGTGCAGGCGGCCATGCCGACGACGAAGATCGAGACCGGCAGGGTGGCGAGGGCCGGGTCCGGCGCCAGCTGGCTGCCGATCACCGCGCCGGTGGCGTAGACGACGACCGAGTTGGCGCCGGCGAGCGCCTGCGCCACGGCGAGGCGCAGGACGTTGCCGGTGCCGGACGGGGCGGAGCCGGCGGAGTCCGTCGCGGCGGGGAGGGCGGGGTTCGACATCGTTCGTCCCGTCAGGCGGTGAGCCGGGCCTGCCAGCGCGCATCGCGCGGCGAGGGGCGGCGGTGGAGGCGGGCGTCGAGGAGGGTGCGCGCCGCCTCGGCCCTGCCGGCGCGCATCAGGGCGACGAGGAGCGTGTCCTCGATCACCTCGCGCTGGGCGCCGCTGCCGCCGAGGCGCACCACCTCGGCGGCGACGGGTTCGAGGATGCGCACGCACGAATCCCAGTCCTCGTCCGCGAAGGCGAGGGCGGCGCGGCAGATCGCCGGCACCACCGGCCCCGCCGCCAGGGTGCCGGCCTCGGCGAGGGCGGTGAGGGCGGCGATGCGCGACGCCGCGCCCGCCCGGTCGCCGGTCGCGGCGGCGAGCAGCCCCATATGCGCGTCGGCAAAGCCGAATCCGGCCTCCCCGAAGCGCGGCTCCGCATAGGCCCGGACCTCGTCCCACAGGCCCGCCGGGACGGCGTGGCCGTAGGCCGAGAGGCGCCAGAGCAGCGAGACCGCGTCGGTGACGACGTTGAGGGCGAGACCCGCCGTCACCCCCGGCCGGACATGCGCGCCGTAGAGGGCGAGGGCGGCTTGCGCGTCGCCGCGCTCCAGCGCCGCGAGGGCGGCGTGCCAGGCGATGTGGCCGTGCAGGACGCCCGCGCGGTCGTAGCCCGGCAGCCAGTCGGCGATCAGCGCCTCGGCCTCCGCCCCGGCCCCGTCCTCGAACAGCGCGTGCGACAGGGCGTGGGCGCCGTTGGCGTTCTCCCGCCGCAGGCCAAAACCCCGCTCGGTCAGCGCCCGGCCCCGCGCCACGGCGCCGTTCTCGGTCAGGGCCCAGCCGCGTGAGATTGCGAACCACCAATCGTCCGGGGCGTAAGCCGCGGCATGGCGCTCGCAGAGATCGACCCGGGCCTGGTCGTGGTCGGCCCGCCCCGAGAAGGCCAGGAGCCCGAAGGCGCCGAGCGGCATCGACAGGATCAAGGCGTCGCGCGGCCAGGCCTCGGCATGGGCGAGCGCGTGCTCCAGCGCCTCCCCCGACCGGCCCTCGATCGCCAGCGCCACCACCGCGACGTGGCTGCGCTCGCGCTCGGTCCCGGCCCGCGCCACCCGCTCGGCGGCGGCCGCGATGCAGGCCCGCGCCGCAGCCGGCTC
>NZ_JACWCT010000021.1:5027-7825 GCF_016613415.1 Methylobacterium ajmalii
CGCCGCGCATCGCGTGCAGGCGGGCCCGGGCGGCATGCGCCAGGGCGAAGCCGGGATCGGCCGCAATCGCCGCGTCGAGCGCCTCGGCGGCGCCCGGCCAGGCGGCGAGCATCAGGTCGATGCCCTCGCGGTACTGCGCGGCGGCGGTGTCGGAGGCGGTCGAGAGCGGCAGGAAGCGGCGGTCGTGATGGGCCATGACGGGGGCCTGGAACGGTGAACCATCCCTGCATAGCCGAGCGTCGGCTGTCCGTATTTCGACGGGGCGACAAGCCTTGTAGACTGGCGGCCAAAATGGAGCCCGGCCATGCGGTGGGATACGATCGAGACGCCGCCCGACTCGCGGGCGCCGCAGCCGCTCACGGTGCGGGTGCAGTCGATCCCGGCGCGCCACGCCTTTCCCGAGCACGCCCACGACTGGCACCAGGTCGTCTACGCCGTCTCCGGGGTGCTGACCGTGGCGGTGGACGGCCGCTCCTTCGTGATCTCGCCCGAGCAGGCGGTGTGGCTGCCGACCGGACACCGGCACCGGGTCGGTTCGCTGCTCGGCGCCGAGTTCCGCAGCCTGTGGATCGCCGACGCGGCCGGGGCGGGGCTCCCCGGGGAGCCGACGGTGCTCGGCGTCCCGCCCCTGCTCCAGGCCCTCATCGTCGAGGCGGCGGCGCTCGACGGGGTGGCGGACGACGACGGCTATGCCGGCCGCGTCGCCGCCCTGATCCTCGACCAGCTGCGCCGCGCCGCGCCCCTGCCCGGCGCCCTGCCCTGGCCGCGCGAGGGCCCGCTGGCCGCGCTCTGCGAGGCGCTCGACGCCGCGCCGGCCGATGCCCGCGGGCCGGAGGAATGGGGCCGGGCCGTCGGCCTGTCGGGCCGCACGCTCGCCCGCCGCTTCGAGGCCGAGCTCGGCATGAGCCTGCGCACCTGGCGCCGGCGCCTGCGGCTGTTCAAGGCGATCGAGCTGATGGGCGGCGGGATGGACGTGACCCGCACCGCGATGACGCTCGGCTACGGCTCGACCTCGGCCTTCGTGTACGCCTTTCGCCGCGAGATGGGCGCGGCGCCCCAGGCCTACATGCGGGGGAGGCCAGTGGGGGGCGGGGGGTGACGAACCGTCGGAAAATTTCGCGCTTTCTCCCCTCACCCTTCTGCGGGGGACGGGAGACCGGCGCCATGCAATCGAGATGCTGGACCATTCGACATTAAAAAGGCCGGCACGAGGGCCGGCCTTTTTCCGAAACATCCGATCGCGATCCGCCGGGGATCAGCGCTGCACGATCACCTTCGTGCCGACCTTGGCGCGGGTGTAGAGGTCCATCACGTCGTCGTTGGTCATCCGGATGCAGCCGGAGGAGACGGCGGTGCCGATGGTCTCGGGCTCGTTGGAGCCGTGGATGCGGTAGAGCGAGCCGCCGAGATACATCGCGCGGGCGCCGAGCGGGTTCTCGGGGCCGCCCTTCATGTGGCGCGGCAGGTCGGGCCGGCGGCGGATCATCTGCGCCGGCGGGCGCCAATCCGGCCACTCGCGCTTCATCGAGATGGTCTGGACGCCGTTCCAGGTGAAGCCCGGGCGGCCGACGCCGACGCCGTAGCGCAGGGCCTGGCCGTTGCCGAGCACGTAGTAGAGCCGGCGCTCGGCGGTCGAGACCACGATGGTGCCGGCGCCGTAGGGGCCGGCATACGCCACCGTCTCGCGCGGGATCGGGCTCAGCTTCGGCACCGCGGCGTCGAGGGGATCGACGGCGGCGGCAGCGGCGGCGGGGGACCGCACCGTCACGGTGAGCGGCTGGTCCAGCGGCTGGCGGGTGAGCGGGTCGATCTCGTAGGCGGCGGCGGGCGCCGCCCAGGCGGTGACGGCGCAGGCCAGCCCGGCCAGGGCGGGAACGAAGCGGCGCATGAAAGCCTCTCGGATGGGGAAGCGCGGGACGGGACGGTTCGAACGCGTCCGGCACCGTACGGCGGAACCGATAGCCAAGCCGTAAACGCCCACGATCCAAAGCCAAGCTTAAATCCGGCGAAGCTTCGCAGTTGCGAAGTTGGCGTTGTGCCCGCGCCACACCGGGGCGGCGCGGGCACGTTTCCCGCGTGTTACTGCAGCGCGGCGAGCGTCCGGCGGGCCCGCTCGGTGATGGCGGCGAAGTTGCCGGCGCGGATCTCGGCCTCCGGCGCCAGCCAGGAGCCGCCGACCGCCGCGACGTTCGGCAGGGCGAGCCAGGCCTTGGCGTCGGCCTCGCCGATGCCGCCGGTCGGGCAGAAGCGGGCCTGCGGGAAGGGCCCGCCCAGCGCCTTGAGCGCCGCCATGCCGCCGGCCGGCACCGCGGGGAAGAACTTCGCCACCGTGAAGCCGGCGGCCAGCACCTGCATCAGGTCGGAGGGCGTGGCGATGCCGGGCATGAACACCATGTCGCTGGCGGCGGCGGCCGCCAGCAGCTCCGGCGTCGCCCCGGGGCTCAGCGCGAAGCGAGCGCCGAGGTCGTGGGCGGTCTGGAGGTCGGCCGGATTCAGCACCGTGCCGAGGCCCACCACCGCCTCCGGCACCTCCGCCATGATCGCCCGCGCCGCGTCCCGGGCCACCGGCGTGCGCAGGGTGATCTCGAGGGTCGTGATGCCCCCCGCCACCAGGGCGCGGGCGAGCGGCACCGCGTGGGCGAGCTCCGGCACGGTGATGACGGGGATCACCGGCGAGGCGGCGAGCAGCGCGTCGAGGCGGCGGGCGCGGGATTCGGCGGTCATGGCTGGTCGTCCTGGTCGGGGGGGAGGGCGGGCATCGCCGCCCGGGGAATCACGGCGCCGCGGTGTCCGATCAC
>NZ_JACWCT010000021.1:7900-30614 GCF_016613415.1 Methylobacterium ajmalii
CCGCGCCGGCGAGGCGGTGGCCGTGCCGGGCGGCCTCGGCGGGGGGCCGGCCGGCGAGGCGCGCCGCCATGTAGGCGGCCGCGAAGCTGTCGCCCGCCGCGGTGGTGTCGACGACCGAGGCGACGGGCGAGGCCGGCACGCTCACGTCGTCCCCGCCCGCGAGCACCCGCACGGCGGGGGGCGAGCCGCCGCCCTTCAGGACGATCTCGCAGCGGCCGCGGTGGCGCAGCACCTCCGCCTCGCCCTCCGGCCCGTAGAGCCAGTCGAGGTCTTCCGTGGAGGCGAAGATCAGGTCGGCCGCCGCCATCGCGGCGCGGAAAGCCTCCTGTGCCTTCGCCTTGTCGGGCCAGCCGCGGGGCCGGTAATTGGTGTCGAAGGCGACGCGCCCGCCCTTCGCCTGCACGGCCCGGCAGGTCTCGGCCAAGGCCGCCCGGCCGTCCTCGCCGTAGAGCGACAGGCTGATGCCGGAGGCGTAGACGAGGTCGTACCCGGCGAGCGCCGCCCGGGTCTCGGCGGCGCCGGGGCCGGAGAACAGGTCGCGGGCGGCCGCGCTGTCGCGCCAGTAGTGGAAGCTGCGCTCGCCGGATCCGTCGGTGCGGATGATGTAGAGCCCGGGCATCCGGCCCGGCAGGCGGCGCACCCGATCGGTGCCGATGCCCTCGGCCGCCCAGGCCGCCCGCATCTCCTCGCTCCACGGATCGTCGCCGAGCGCCGTCACGTAGTCGACCGCGACGCCGAGGCGGGCGAGATAGAGGGCGGTGTTCAGCGTATCGCCGCCGTAGCCGCGCAGCAGGCTGCCGTCGGGCCGCTCCGACAGCTCCATCATGCACTCGCCGATGCAGGCGACCCTCGTCGTCATCGTGTCCGTCCCCCTCCCGCGCGCGGACGGCGTTCCGTCCGGGTGGCGCATCGTCCGCGCCGGCATCCCCCTCCGCGCCTTCCCCTTTGGTGGGGGTGGCATCGGCGCGTCCGGGGCGGCCCGCGCCGCGTCCATCCCTTTCCCTAGAGCATCTCCGCCGGCGCTGGATACCGCTCGCGCCGCGAAAGTTGCGGCGCGATCAAGGGCCTGGGGCGGGGGAGCCCGGGCACATCCCCGGCCCCGGCGCGGCGAGGCTGCGGCATGCGCGAACGGTTTACCGTGTCGTAACGGCAGCAACCGCACGCAAGGTCAGCTATTGAACGATCCAGAGGAGACGCTAGAAGATGCACAACCTCGTCTGCCGGGACGAGGCGACAGGTCGTGTCCCCGCCGCAGCCGCGGGGGCGCGAGGAAGGGTTCGAAACAGCCAGGCTGCCGCTCACGACGGACATCCGGGTTCGCCAGAACCCCGCCCGTCTTACGGAGTTCGTTCCTCATGCCCGTCTATCGATTGCGCTCCATCGTCCGCGAACGCGGCAGGGTTCGTCCGCTGCACGACCTGCCGATCCAGGCGCCGACGGTGCGCCACGCCGCGGCGCGGGTGCTCGGGCGGGCCGACGAGATGTTCGGGGACCGGACCGGCGAGGCCTGGCTCGTCGCCGAGGACGGCGCCCGGGTCTGGAGCCTGAGCCTCGAGGCGGCGGAGGCGGAGATCGCCCGGGCCTGACCCAGGCTCGCGCGTCGTGTCGATCCTGCCTTGCTGAGGCCGCAGGGCGCGTGCATCGGGGCCGCCCCGCGGCCCGTTGCGAGCGTATCGACCCGATGAGAATCCTCCGTCTCGGCGCCCTGGCGGGTGCCGTGCTGGCCGCCACGCCGGCCGTCGCCGACTGGCGCTACTGCCTCGCCCGCGGGCCCGGCCGCACCGTGTACCTCTCGGCCCCGTTCTCCACCGTCGCGGCGATGCCGGTCCTCGACGCCGCCTTCGCGCAGATGCTCGACCGGACCCATCGCGCCCACGATCCCGTCCAGTGCCCGCGGGCCGAGGACGCCAAGGCCCTGCTGGCGATGCGGCTGACGGCGCTCCGCTACAACCGCGAGGACGGACAGCGGGTGGTCGAGGTCGACTGGACGCCGGAGCGCGAATCCGCCGCCAAACCGTAGAGCGACGCCACAGGGGCCTTGCCGCGGCGCGTTCGGCCAGCGCGCCGACCTCCGGCCGCCGGCACGGTCGAGCGCGTCGGGGAGGTCGGATCCGGGCGGCAGGGCCGTGCTGCCAGGATCCCGGCCCATCGTCGAATCACCCCCGTTCCCGGACGACTGCAGCGAAGCGGAAGGAGGTCCGGGATCCGGCACGACAAGCCGCGAAGCGTCCGGAGCGTCCGCGACGGTGCAGCATGCCAGCCGCTTCGCGGCACATTCTCCGCTGGATCCCGGATCTCCTTGCGCTGACGCTCCCGTCGTCCGGGAAAGGGCGTGAGATTTCATGGAACGCCCGCGTGTCAGATCCTGTTTGACCGATAGATACACTCTATCCCATCAGCAACCTCATCCTGAGGTGTTAGTCGATTGAAAATCGACTGACCTCGAAGGAGGGCTCCAGAAGTCTCCGAGATCACTGGATCCCTCCTTCGAGGCTCAGCGATCTTCGATCGCCCGCGATCTATGATCGCCAGCATCTCAGGATGAGGCGGAGGGTAGGATAGAAAACCCCCTCGCGATCGTGTCGTCGAAAGTCAAACAGGTTCTCAGACATCCACTTTCGTCGAGGTCGCCTGCCGTTGCGTGGCAACTGGCCGATGCCCTGGCTCTCTGATTTCGCCGCATCGTCCGCGACGAACCGGCACCCGAATCGTCGGAAAATGGTTCAGGCGGGGCCGCCCGCCCGCGCGGGGGAGAGGATGCGGTCGACGAGGCCCCATTCCAGCGCCTCCTCGGCCGTCATGAAGCGGTCGCGGTCCATGGCGCGCTCGAACTCCTCGTAGGACCGCCCGCAATGCTCGGCGTAGAGCCGCATGATGCGCTGCTTGGTGCGCAGGGTCTCGGCGGCATGGATGAGGATGTCGGATGCCTGCCCCTTGTACCCTCCCAGCGGCTGGTGGACGAGGATGCTGGCGTTGGGCAGCACGGCCCGCTCTCCGGGCTCGCCGGCCATGAGCAGGAACGAGCCCATCGAGTAGGCCGTCCCCATGCACAGCGTGTGCACCGGCGCCCGGATGTGGCGCATGGTGTCGTACATGGCAAAGCCGCTCGTCACGACGCCGCCCGGCGAGTTGATGTAGAGGTGGATCGGCCGGGTCGGGTTCTCCGCCTCCAGGAACAGGAGCTGGGCGCAGACCAGCGCCGAGACCGTGTCGTTCACCTCCCCGTTGAGGAAGACGATGCGCTCGCGCAGCAGGCGGGAGAAGATGTCGAAGGACCGCTCCCCGCGGCTGGACTGCTCGACGACCATGGGGACGAGTTGCATCGCGTCGCGCATCGGCGACCTCCGATCTTCCGGGAGGGGATCTTGGGGAACAGGATTTTGGGAAACAGGACCTTGGGAGCCTGAACCCGGGACGGGCCGCGTCAGGCGGCGCGCAGCACCGGGGCGTTGCCGTTCGCGGCGGCCGTCGTCAGCGGTGCGAACCGGGCATCCGTCAGGGCGTGGATGATGCGCAGGCAGGTGCCGCCCGTGTCGTTCGGGGCGATGCGGAACGTCACCGTGCTCTCGACGTGAGGCGGGACGGCCTCGCGCATCCGGTAGCTGACCTCGCGCCCGGGCGTGACGGCGACCGGCTCGGGCGCCGCCAGCGCCGCCCCGGGCAGCCAACGCTCCCGCAGCTCCGGGATGCTGAGCGCGCGCCAGACCTTCCCGGGCGGCTCGCTCAGCTCGTATTCCTGTTCGATGCCGGGGCCGGGCTCGTCGCGCGCCGCGTCGCTCATTGGTCCATCTCCTTCAGCACGGCCTCGAGCGCATCGACGCGGGCGGGCCAGTAGGCGCGGTACTTCGCTAGCCACTGCGCGATGAGCGCCAGCCCGGCCGGATCGACGTCGTAGTTCACGAAACGGCCCTGCCGCGCCTCGCGCACGAGCCCGGCGCCGCGCAGCACGGCGAGGTGCTGGGACATTGCCGGCTGGCTGATCGCCATGCCCTGGCGCAACGCGCTGGCGTTCATGCTCCCGGCCGCGAGCTTCTCGAAGATCGCGCGTCGGGTGGGGTCCGCCAGGGCCCGGAAGATGTCGTCCTCGACCATGGAAACAGATAAGCAGACGCTTATGTGAAGCGCAAGCCCGGAATGCGGGCAAGGCGCCGCGGGCACTCCTGCGGCGGTGGCCCGGGGCCGCGGATGCCGGGCAGCAGATGCGCCGCCGGCCGGGCGTCGGGACGCGGGCGCCCCCGCCCACCGCGTGCCGCTTCCGGCGGCCGGAATCCGTTCGAGGGCCCGGCTCCGCGCGCATGGCCGACTCGCACCCGGAGCGCTTCCCCACAAATCGTTAGCATCCTATCAATGAGGACGATCAACCAACCGCCGCGACGGCGAGGCGACCGGATGCGCCGCGACCTCCTGCAAGCCCTCACCCTCTCCCTGCTCCAGTCCGGCCGCGTCTGGCGCCGGGCCGCCGACGAGGTGGTGACCGCCTACGGGCTGACCGAGGCGACGGCGCTGCCGCTGCTGCTGATCGGGCGGCTCGGCGGCGACCTGCGCCAGACCGCGCTCGCGGACGCCCTCGGCGTCGAGGGGCCGAGCCTGGTGCGTCTCCTCGACCAGCTCGGCGAGGCCGGCCTCGTCACCCGCCGGGAGGATCCGACCGACCGCCGCGCCAAGGTGCTGGCGCTCACCCCGGAGGGGCAGGCCCGCGCCGCCGCCATCGAGGCCCGGTTCGAGAGCTTGCGCGAGGCGGTGTTCGGCGACCTCGGCGACGACGACCTGCGGGCGGCCCTGCGGGTCCTGCGTGCGCTCCAGGCCCAGGGTCCGAAGGGCACCTGCCCGCCTGCCGCCGGAGGGCGCGCCTGATGCTGCCCGGCTGGCGCCAGTGGCTGTTCGCCCTGAAGATCGCGGGCGCGGCCCTCCTCGCGCTCGGTCTCGCCCTGTGGCTCGACCTGCCGCGGCCCTACTGGGCGATGGCGACCGTCTACATCACCATGCAGCCGCTCTCCGGCGCCACCCGCTCGAAGGCGCTGTACCGGGTGATCGGCACGGTGGCGGGCGTCTCGATGGCGGTCGTGCTGGTGCCGCCCCTCGTCGACGCGCCCGAGATGCTGACCCTGGCGCTGGCGCTCTGGACCGCCGCCTGCCTCTACCTCTCGCTCCTCGACCGCTCGCCGCGGGCCTACCTGTTCATGCTCGCCGGCTACACCGCGGCGCTGATCGGCTTCCCGGCGGTGACGGCGCCCGACACCATCTTCGAGACCGCGGTGTCGCGGGCCGAGGAGATCACGCTCGGCATCCTCTGCGCCGCCCTGGTGGCGGGCCTCGTCCTGCCGGAATCCGTCGGGCCGGTGCTGGCGGCGCGGGTCGGGGCCTGGCTCGGCGAGACCGGGCGCTGGACCGCCGACGTGCTGTCGGGCGCCGTTGAGGCGCCGGCGGTCCGGGTCCGGCGCCTGCGCCTCGCGGCCGAAGCCGCGGAGATCGACGCGCTCGCCACACATCTCGCCTACGACGCCTCGGCGCAGAGCCGGGCGGTGCCGCTGGTCCAGCTCCTGCGCGGCCGGATGCTGATGCTGCTGCCGGTCCTCTCCTCCCTGGCCGACCGGATCGCGGCTTTGCGCGACCTCGCGGGCCTCGATCCGGCGGTGAAGGCGCTGCTGGCCGACGTCGCGACGTGGTCGGAGGCCGGCGCCCCGGCGACCGAGGCCGACGTGCTGCTCGCCCGCATCGCCGCCGCCGACGAATCCAGCCTCCCCTCGACCTCGCCCGGGTTCTGGACCGCGCTGGTGCGGGCGAGCCTCCTCGACCGCCTGCGCGAGCTGGTGGCGATCGGCCGCGACTGCCGGGCGCTGCAGGACGGCATCGCCCGCGGCGAGAGCGCGCCGCGCCGTGCCCTCGCCTACGCGGGCGAGTTCGGCGGACGCGCCCCGCGCCACCGCGACCACGGCATGGCCCTGCGCTCGGCCCTCGGCGTGTGTCTCGCCATCCTCGCCTGCGTGGCGGCCTGGATCGCCACCGCCTGGCCCGACGGCGCCACCGCGGCGATGATGGGGGCGGTCCTGTGCTGCCTCTTCGCCACCCAGGACGACCCGGCTCCGGCGATCCTGGGCTTTGCCACCTGGACGGCGGTCGCGGCGGCGGCGATCGGCGTGCTGCTGTTCGGCATCCTGCCGCAGGTCCACGACTTCGCCACCCTGGTGATGGTGCTGGCCCCGCCCCTGATCCTGTGCGGCCTCTTGATGACGATTCCCCGCACCATGCCGGTGGGGCTGGCGCTCGGGGTCAACGGCAACGCCCTCCTGGCGATCCAGGACCGCTACGCCTCGGAATTCGGCGCCTACGTCAACTCAGCCCTGGCGCTCGTCGTCGGCATCGTCCTCGCCGCGGTGGTGACCCGGCTGGTGCGCTCGGTCGGGGCCGAGCACGGTGCCCGCCGCCTCGTCGCGGCGAGCCGGGCCGACCTCGCCCGGGCGGCGCGCCGGCGCGGGCGGGGCGACCGGGCCGCCTTCGCCCACCTGATGCTCGACCGCCTCGGCCTCCTGGTGCCGCGGCTGGCCGCCGCCGGGCCCGACAGCGACCTGTCGCGGATCGACGCCCTGGCGGCGCTGCGGGTGGGCATGAACCTCGTTTCCCTGCGCCGGGCCCGCCACGGCCTGCCCCCCGGCGCGGTCGCGGCGCTGGACGCCGCCCTCGACGCGGTGGCGGAGCATTACGAGCGGCCGCGCGGCCCGGCCTGCGCGTCCCTGCTCGCCGTCATCGACGCGGCGCTTCTCGCGATCGGCGCCGTGGATACGGCCGAGGGTCGGCGCGAGGCGTTGCTCGGGCTCGCCGGCCTGCGCCGCGCGCTCTTTCCCGGGGCGCCGCCCGCCGGCGCCCCTCCTCTGCTCGCGAGGGAGGCCGCCTGATGGCCGACATCGACCTCTACGGCGTCTTCGTGCCGGCCCTGCTGGTCTGGGCGGTCGTCGCGCTCCTCGTCAACCTCGTCCTGCGCCGGCTGATCGGCGCGCTCGGGCTCTACCGCCTGGTCTGGCACCGGGCGCTGTTCGACCTCTGCCTCTACCTCGTGTGCCTCGGCGGCGTCGTCACGCTCGCCGGCCGCCTGACCTGAAGATTCGAGATCATGACCCGCGCGCTCGCCTTCCTCGGCCGCTTCGCCGTCACCGCCGCCCTGCTCGCCCTCGCCTTCGTCGTCGGGACGGCGCTCTGGGACTACTATCTCGAGGCCCCCTGGACCCGCGACGGGCGGGTGCGGGCCGAGGTGGTCGGCGTCGCCCCCGACGTCTCGGGGCTGGTGCGCGACGTCGAGGTGCACGACAACCAGGAGGTCAAGCGCGGCGACGTGCTCTTCCGCATCGACCCCGACCGCTTCGCCCTCGCGCTGCGCCAGGCCGAGGCCGTGGTGGCCGGCCGCAAGGCGAGCCTGGTCCAGGCCGAGGCCGACCTCGCCCGCTACCGCCAGCTCAGCGACAACGTCGTGTCGCAGCAGAAGCTCGAAGCCGCGCTCGCCACCGAGCAGAGCGCCCGGGCCGCCCACGACCAGGCGGTGGCCGACCGCGACCTCGCGAGGCTCAACCTCGCCCGCTCCGAGGTGCGCGCCTCGGTCGGCGGCCGGATCAGCAACCTCGAATTGCGTCCCGGCGCCTACGTGGCGGTCGGCAAGCCGGTGATGGCGCTCGTCGACGGCGAGACCCTGCACGTCCAGGGCTACTTCGAGGAGACGAAGCTCGGCCGCATCCACCCGGGCGACCCCGTCACCGTGCAGCTGATGGGCGAGGACCGGCCCATCACCGGCCGGGTCGAGAGCATCGCCGCCGGCATCGAGGACCGCGAGCGCGGGGCGAGCGCCAGCCTGCTCGCCAACGTCAACCCGACCTTCGCCTGGGTGCGCCTCGCCCAGCGCGTGCCGGTGCGGGTCGCCCTCGACCCCTCCGTCGATCGCGACCGCCTCACCGTCGGGCGCACCGCCACCGTGGTGGTCCATCCCGGCGGCGAGCGGCCGGAGGTCCGGCCCTTCCAGGGGCTGCGCCGGCTCTTCTAGGGGCTGCGCCGGCTCTTGCAGGGGCTGCGCCGGCCCGGGCAGGGCTGGGAGGCGCTGGAGACCCGCCTGGCGGCGGCCAGGAGCTAACGACCTCGATCGACGACCTCCCGGGTGTGGTACCGATAACACTTTCGCCCCGGCCGGGGCGGGATTATGGAGCGCCACCAGAACGCGAAGTTCGACGAGGCCGGGAGGAGGCCCCATGGCAGACCCACGACAGGACGCGTCCGGCGCCGGTGCGCTCGGCACCGCCACCGATGCCCTGGGCATCGGCACCGATGCTCTCGGCATCGGCACCATCAGGACGATCACCCTGCGGCTGATGCCGCTCCTCGGCCTGATGTACCTGATCGCCTACATCGATCGGCAGAACGTCTCGTACGCCAAGCTCCAGATGGTCGGCGACCTCGGGTTGAGCGAGGCGGCCTACGGCTTCGGCGCCTCGCTGTTCTTCCTCGCCTACTTCCTCTTCGAGGTGCCCTCGAACGTGATCCTGGAGCGGGTCGGCGCCCGGGTGTGGTTCACCCGCATCATGGCGACCTGGGGGATCATCACCATCCTGCTCGGCTTCTCGACCGGGCCGGTGATGTTCTACGTGCTGCGCTTCCTCCTGGGCGCGGCGGAGGCCGGGTTCTTCCCCGGCGTGCTTTACGCCCTTACCCTGTGGTTCCCGCAGGCCTATCGCGGCCGGATGGTCGGCTGGTTCATGATCGCGAGCGCGGTGGCCAACGCCGTCGGCGCGGCGATCGGCGGCGCGCTCCTCGACCTCGACGGGACGATGGGCTACCGCGGCTGGCAATGGGTGTTCATCGCCACCGGCGTGCCGGCGGTGCTGCTCGCCGCGGTGGTGTTCCTGATCCTGCCCGACCGGCCCGAGAAGGCGCCCTGGCTCGATGCCGGCCAGAAGAAGTGGCTCGCCGACACCCTGGCGCGGGAGGAGGGCGGGGCCACCCACACCGACCACGGCAACCCGTTTCGGGTGCTGGCCGACACCCGCGTGGTGCTGCTGGCGCTGCTCTACGTCGCCTTCCCGCTCGCCGCCTACGGCCTGAGCTACTGGCTGCCGACGGTGGTGAAGGGGTTCGGCGTCTCGAACACCATGAACGGCTTCATCAACATCATCCCGTGGATCTGCGTGGCGCTGGCCCTGTGGTGGGTGCCCCGGCACGCGGCGCGCACCGGAGAGACCACCTGGCACATCGCCGGCCCGGCGCTGGTCGGGGCGCTGGGGCTGATCCTCAGCGTGGTGCTGCCGGGCGACGCGGTGAAGTTCGCCTGCCTGTGCGTGGCCGCCGCCGGCATCTTCTCGGGCCAGCCGGTCTTCTGGTCGCTGCCCCCGACCTTCCTGCGCGGCGCCACCGCGGCGGCCGGCATCGCGATGATCAACTCGGTCGGCAACCTCGGCGGCTTCATCGCCCAGAACGTCGTGCCGTGGATCGGCGACGTCAGCGGCAGCAAGCTCGTGCCGATGCTGTTCCTCGCCGCCTGCCTCCTCGTCGGCGTCGTGATGGTCTTCGTGGTCCAGGGCATCCTGAAGCGCCGCACCCTCGCCGAGGCCGGGGGGCTCGCCCCGGTCCGGCGCTAAGCGCGACGATGATCCCTTTCGGGGCCGGATCCGGCTCCGAAAGGGATAATGCCTTCATCATCGAAGACCTGAGGCGCGGCCGCGCATCGCCCGCGTGACCTCCCGTCGGCGTCAGGCGAGGAACGCGACCCCCGCCAGCCCCGCCGCTAGCCCCCACAGCAGCAGGCAGGCCCGGCGGTACACGACCAGCGCCCGGGCGATGTCGTCGGCCGTAGCCTCGGCCCGGCCCGATCCCATCCAGGCATCCTCGACCCGCGTCGCGCCGTAGACCCGCGGGCCGGCGAGCCGCAGGCCGAGCGCCCCGGCCATCGCGGCTTCCGGCCAGCCGGCATTGGGCGAGCGGTGGCGGCCGGCATCGCGCCGCACCGCCGCCAGGGCCCCGCGGGCGGAGGCGCCCGGGGTCAGGGCGGCGGCGGCCGCGATGAGCCCGACCGTGAGGCGCGAGGCCGGCAGGTTGACGAGGTCGTCGAGGCGGGCGGCGGCCCAGCCGAAGGCCTCGTGCCGGGGCGTGCGGTGGCCGATCATGCTGTCAGCGGTGTTGATCGCCTTGTAGAGCGCCCCCCCGGGCAGGCCGCCCACCCCGAGCCAGACGGCCGGCGCCACGATGCCGTCGGAAAAGTTCTCCGCCAGGCTCTCGATCGCGGCGCGGCAGAGCGCGGCCTCGTCGAGGGTCTCCGGGTTGCGCCCGACGATCATCGCCACCGCGCGCCGCCCGCCGGACAACCCGTCGCGCTCCAGCTCCGCCGCCACCCGGGCGACGTGGTCGTGCAGGCTGCGCTGCGCCGGCAGGCTCGCGGCGAGGAGCGCGCAGGGGAGGAGGCCTGCCACGCCCAGCGCCCCGCAGGCGAGCGACAGGGCGAGCGCCGTCAGGCCCGTCGCCGCCAGCACCAGGACGAGGGCCAGCACGCCCGCGGCGCGCCGGCGGGGCGCAGAATCGCCCTCGCGGTTGAGGCGGCGGTCGAGGGCGGCGATCAGGGCGCCGATCCAGGTGACAGGGTGGCCGGCCAGCCTGTAGAGGCGGTCCGGGTAGCCGAGGGCGGCCTCGATCGCGAGGGCGAGGACGAGCAGCACGAGGCTGTCGGGCGGGTGCGTCAGGGCGGTCATCGCGAGGGGCGGACGGTTGGGCGGGATGGCGGACGAGACGGCGGACGGGGCGATCCGGCACGGGGGCGACCTTGGCGAGGCGAGCCTCCTGTTTCCGCGGGCCCCCGAGCCCTGGATCGACCTCTCGACCGGGATCAACCCGATCCCCTATCCGTGGCCGGCCCCGGAGGCCAGCGCCTTCACGCGGCTGCCGGCCAAGGCCGAGCTGGCCGCCCTCGAGGCCGCCGCGGCCGCGGCCTACGGCGCCCCGCCGGAGCGGGTCGTCGCGGCACCCGGCACGCAAGCCCTCATCGACCTGCTGCCGCGGCTGCGGCCTCCCGGCCGCGTCGTCGTGGTCGGCCCCACCTACGCCGAGCACGCGGCCGCCTGGGCCCGGGGCGGGCACGCCGTCGCGGCGGTCGCGGACCTGCGCGACATCGGCGAGGCGGACGTGGCCGTGGTGGTCACCCCCAACAACCCGGACGGCCGGGTGGTGCCCGTTTCGGACCTCGCGGCGGCCGCGGCCGGGCTCGCCGCGCGCGGCGGCTGGCTCGTGGTCGACGAGGCCTTCGCCGACCTCGAACCCGTCGAGAGCCTGTGCGGGGCGGTGCCGCCCGCCTGCCTGGTGCTGCGCTCGTTCGGGAAGACCTACGGGCTCGCCGGCCTGCGCCTCGGCTTCGCGGTGGCGGGCGAGCCGCTCGTCGGCCTCCTGCGCCGCGGGATCGGGCCCTGGGCGGTGTCGGGACCGGCGATCGCGGTCGGGCGGTGCGCCCTCGCGGACGCCGCCTGGCGGCACGAGGCGGTGGCGGCGCGCGGCCGGGACGCCGCCCGGCTCGACGCCCTGCTGGAGCGGGCCGGCGGCCGGATCGTCGGCGGCACGCGGCTGTTTCGCACCGCCGACTTTCCCGACGGGCCGGGCCTGTTCGACCGGCTCGGACGGGCCGGGATCTTCGTGCGCCGCTTCGAGGCCGCGCCGGCCCGCCTGCGCTTCGGCCTGCCGCCCGACGCCCAGGCTTGGAGCCGCCTCGCCGCCGCGCTCCGGGAGCGGTGAGGCGCCATTAAAAAGGCCGAAAACCACAGCATCCGGAAACCCTGGCCCTCGGGGTCACGAACGCGGCCGGCGCCGCACGGGAAAGCAGGCAGAATGGACGCGGACGAGGTCAAACGGCGCGACAGGCTCGGCAGCATGATCGCGTTCGCGCGGCGCACCGTGCCCGAGCTGCGCCGCAACGCCGAGACGGTCGAGCCGATCGCCCCCGCCGACGGACGCCGCCGGCTCCCGGCGCTGCTCAACCCGCTGCGCTGGACCCGCCTGCCGCTCGTGCCCGGCGAGGGAACCCAGAACCGCGTCCTGGCCCGGCTCCTGCGCAACATCGGCCTCTTCGTGCTGCTGCCGACGGCGGTGGTCGGGATCTACCTGTTCGCCTTCGCCGCCGACCAGTACGTGGTCGAGGCCCGCTTCGCCATCCGCGGCGAGGTCGAGCCGATGGGCAACGTCGCGCTCGGCGAGTTCTCCTCGCTGATCCAGAAAAACAACAGCCAGGACAGCTACATCGTCCAGGAGTACATCCAGAGCCAGCCGATGCTGGAGAGCGCCCAGAAAGAGCTGAATGTCGTGCGGATGTTCACCCGCGACGAGGCCGACTTCTGGACGCGCTATTCCGGCGACAAGCCGATCGAGGAGCTGCTGAAGTACTGGCGCAAGCGCGTCCAGGTCCATATCGACCTGATCTCGGGCGTGATGACCCTGACGGTCCGGGCCTTCACCCCGGACGACGCCCTGGCGATCGGCCAGCACGTCGTCGCCCGCGCCGAGGCGCTGATCAACGCGATCTCGTCGCGCGCCCAGCAGGACATGCTCAAGCACAGCAAGGACGATCTGGCGGCGACCGAGGAGCGGCTGCGCAAGGCCCACCTGGCTTTGCGCGAGTTCCGCAACCGCTGGGGCATCATCGATCCGGCGAAGTCGGCGGAGGCGACGATGACCACGCTGCTCTCCCTGCGCAAGGACAAGATCAAGTCGGAGAACGACCTCCAGGTGCTGCGCGGCTCCGGCCTCGACGAGAAGTCCCGCTCGATCCAGACCATCGTGGCGAGCCTCACCGCCACCAACCAGCAGATCAAGCAGCTCGAGGATACGCTGACCAGCGACGGCGTGGCGGTGGGCGGCAGGCCGGTGTCGGAGGCGATCCTCGAATACGAGGGTCTGATGGTCGAGCGCACCATCGCCGAGAAGCTGAACGACTCCGCCACCATGATGCTCGACCGCGCCCGGGTGGCGGCCAACCGCCAGCACGTCTACCTCGCGGTCTTCGTGCCGCCGACCCGGCCCGAGCTGTCCACCGTGCCGATGCGCGGCCACGCCCTGTTCGTGGCGTTCTTCGCCTTCGTGGTGATGTGGGGCTGCAGCAGCCTGCTCATCGCCGGCGTCAAGGACCACAACATGTAGGGCAGGGGCCCGGCACCCGCTCGACGCCCGGGGCTTCGGTCCGGGCGCGCGGCGTGCGATGAAGCGGGCCGTGGGCGCGACGGGTCGCGCCCGGCAGGCAAGGACGAGCAGCACCCCGATGTCCGATTTCACGGACCTGGTCGCCCGGGCGGTCTCCCCGGCGATGAGCCGCGAGGAGCGCGAGGCGGTCTACCAGGTGGTCAAGCAGGCGATGCGCCGGCTCCAGGAGCGCGAGAACCTCGCCCCCGACGAGCCCCGCGCCCTGCTCCAGTCCCACCTCGTCGAGGAGACGATCCGCGACGTCGAGGCGCTGGTCACCCGCTACCTCGCCCGCCAGACCATCCTGGAGGCCGAGCGCGCCAACGCGGCGGCGAACGCGGCGGCCGCGGCCGAGCCGCTCACGCCTCCTCGGTCAGACGCTTGAGCGAGGTCTGGAGCGCGTCGCCGCCGAGCAGCAGCGCGCGCGACAGGTCCGCCAGCGTCACCCAGCCGGTGACGCGCCCACCCGCGTCCCGCACCGGCAGGCGCCGGACGTGGTGGGCGGCCATCAGGTCGAGGGCGGTGCGCAGGGGATCGCCCTCGGCGCAGGACACGACCGGGCGCGACATCGCCTCGCTCACCCGGACCGCGCGCGGATCGAGCCCCTGGGCGACGACCCGGTAGAGGATGTCCCGGTCGGTGATCACCCCGTCGAGGGCGTCCACCGTGCCGACCGGCAGGGCGCCGACGTCGAGCTCGCCCATCAGCACCGCCGCCTCCGGGACCGGGGCGTCCCCGGCGATGAACTCCACGTCCCTGCTCATCACGTCCGCGACCGTCGCGCCCATCCGATCCCCCGTCTGCACGCTCCGGTAACCCGCGAAGGCGGCGGGCGGCTCCGCCGCGCCGCGGCGGGATCGGTCTCATGGTCCCGGGATCGGGTCCCCGGAGCCGTGATCCCACCCGGTACCCGACCGCGTGTCCCGCCAATCGGCCGCAGGCGTGAAATTTTGGCGACGACAGGGGAGCTTGGGCGAGGTCCGGCGCGTTCAGCCCACAGTCAGGCTTCTCGCCTCCGGGATCGTCGAACGCCCCCATGAACATGGAACTCACGTCCAAGCCCGCCCCGGCCGCCCCCTCGGCCTCGCCCCTCGTGCGGGCGAACCGCACCATCAGCGAGGGCCAGCCCTTCCCGCTCGGCGCCACCTGGGACGGCCTCGGCGTCAACTTCGCGCTGTTCTCCGCGCACGCCACCAAGGTCGAGCTGTGCCTGTTCGACGATTCCGGCGAGACCGAGATCGAGCGGATCGAGCTGCCCGAATACACCGACGAGGTCTGGCACGGGTACCTGCCCGACGCCCGCCCCGGCACGATCTACGGCTACCGCGTCCACGGCCCCTACGAGCCCGAGGCCGGCCACCGCTTCAACCCCAACAAGCTGCTCCTCGACCCCTACGCCAAGGCGCTGGTCGGTTCCGTGACCTGGAGCCCGGCGCTGTTCGGCTACGTGATGGAGAGCGGCGACGACACCACCTTCGACACCCGCGACAGCGCGCCCTTCACCCGCAAGTGCCGGGTGATCGACCCCGCCTTCACCTGGGGCCGCGACCAGAAGCCGAACGTGCCGTGGGACAAGACGGTCTTCTACGAGACCCACGTCAAGGGCTTCACCAAGCTGCACCCGGCGGTGCCCGAGCGCCTGCGCGGCACCTATGCGGGTCTCGGCACCCCCGAGGTGCTGGCCTATATCCGCAGCCTCGGCGTCACCTCGGTCGAGCTCCTGCCGGTCCACTCCTTCGTCAACGACAGCTACCTGCTCGAGAAGGATCTGGTGAACTACTGGGGGTACAACACCCTCTCGTTCTTCGCCCCCGCCCGCCGCTACGCCGCGGTGCCGGACTTCGCCTTCTCCGAGTTCAAGGAGATGGTGGCCCGCATGCACGGGGCCGGCCTCGAGGTGATCCTCGACGTGGTCTACAACCACACCGCCGAGGGTAACGAGAAGGGCCCGACCCTCTCGTTCAAGGGCATCGACAACGCCTCGTACTACCGGCTGCTGCCCGACCAGAAGCGCTACTACATCAACGACACCGGCACCGGGAACACCGTGAACCTCTCGCACCCGCGGGTGCTGCAGATGGTGACGGACTCGTTGCGCTACTGGGCGACCGAGATGCGGGTCGACGGCTTCCGCTTCGACCTCGCGACGATCCTCGGCCGCGAGCCCTACGGCTTCGACGAGGGCGGCGGCTTCCTCGATTCTTGCCGCCAGGATCCGGTGCTCTCCTCGGTCAAGCTGATCGCCGAGCCGTGGGATTGCGGCCCGGGCGGCTATCAGGTCGGCGGCTTCCCGCCCGGCTGGGCCGAGTGGAACGACCGCTTCCGCGACGAGGTCCGCGGCTACTGGAAGGGCGACGAGGGCCTGCTTCCGGCCCTCGCCTCCCGTCTCACCGGCTCGGCCGACAAGTTCAACAAGCGCGGCCGTCGCCCCTGGGCCTCGGTGAACTTCATCACCGCCCATGACGGCTTCACCCTCGCCGACACGGTCTCGTACAACGAGAAGCACAATGCGGCGAACGGCGAGGACAACCGCGACGGCCACTCGCACAACCTGTCCTACAATTACGGCGCCGAGGGACCGACCGACGACCCCGAGATCCGGGCCGTGCGGTTGCGCCAGATGCGCAACCTGCTCGCGACGCTGCTCCTGTCGCGCGGCACCCCGATGCTGCTTGCCGGCGACGAGTTCGCCCGCACCCAGCGCGGCAATAACAACGCCTACTGCCAGGACAACGAGATCTCCTGGATCGACTGGGAGGGGATCGGCGAGGACGAACGCGACCTCGCCGAGTTCACCCAGCGCCTCCTGATCCTGCGCAAGTCGCTGCCGATGCTGAGCCGCGGCCGGTTCCTCACCGGGGCCTACGACGCCGAGCTCGGCGTCAAGGACGTGAGCTGGCTCACGCCCTCGGGCACCGAGATGACTCCGGAGAACTGGAACGACGGCGGCGCCCGCGCGCTCGCAGTCGTCCTCGACGGGCGTGCGCAGTCGAGCGGCATCCACCGCCGCGGCGGCGAGGCGACCCTGATGCTGCTGTTCAACGCCCACCACGACGTGGTGGAGTTCACCCTGCCGGAGGTGGTCGGGGGCGATGCCTGGATGCGGGTGCTCGACACCAACCTGCCCGACACCCAGGACCTCGCCCGCTTCGCCGTCGGCGACACCTACGCGGTCACCGGCCGCTCGATGCTGATGTTCGTCCTGCGCCCGACGGGCCTGGACCACGCCAGCGAGACCTGGCGCTCCTACCAGCACGTCATCCAGGCCTTCGAGCGGGCGGAATCCGAGAGCGTCGCGTTCGGGTTGCCGCACGAGGGGTGACATCCGGGCGGGTCTGCCCACTTTGACAAGGCCCGATTCGTGCTTCGTCCACCGCTCCGGCGGCGGACGGGCATGGCCGGGGAACCTTTCGATGAGGCGTGGTGCCTCGGTCGGGGCCGGAGCGGCCCGGCCGGGGACGACGCGAGCGCGGAGTGCGGGCGGTGGCAAAGATCCTTCTCGTCGAGGACCACGAGGAAATCTGGGATTTCCTCTCCCGGCGGCTCAAGCGGCGGGGCTACGAGGTGGTGCTCGCCCATGACGGCGAGGAGGGCGTGATGAAGGCCCGCACCAGCCGGCCGGACATCATCCTGCTCGACATGAACCTGCCGGTGCTCGACGGCTGGTCGGCGGCGCGCGCGCTCAAGTCCGATGCCGACACCGCCCGGATCCCGATCATCGCGCTCACCGCCCACGCCATGTCGGGCGACCGCGAGAAGGTGATCCAGGCCGGCTGCGACGACTACCACCCGAAGCCGGTCGACTTCTCGAAGCTCCTGACCCAGATCGGCGCCGCCCTCGGCACGCCGGCCACACCGTAACGACAGAACTTCCGGCAGGTACGCGTTTGATGATCGACGATCCCGTGACGGCGCGCCGCCTGCGCGACGCGATGCCGGTGTTCACGGCGCTGGCCACCTGCTTGCTGGTGCTGGCCATCGGGGCGATCCTGTCCCTCGGGCGTGACGTGCTGATGCCGATCACGCTCGCGGTGCTGCTCAGCTTCGTGCTGGCGCCCGCGGTGCGGGGCCTGCAGCGCCGCCGCCTGCCGCGCTCGCTGGCCGTGCTGGTCGTGGTGCTGGCGACCTTCGGGGGCATCGGGGGGCTGGGCCTCCTGATCGCCAACGAGGCCTCGCAGCTCGCCTCCGACCTGCCGCGCTACACCGTGACGATGCGCGAGAAGATCGGGGCCCTGCGGGCGAACGCCGGCGGCGGCGCCACCCTGGAGCGGCTATTCAAGGCGGTGCAGGACCTGAGCCAGGACCTGCAGCCGCCCGAGCCCGCCAAGGCGCGGGGCCCCACGGATCCCGAGAAGCCGATGCTGGTCGAGGTGCGCGAGGCGAAGGCGGGGCTCCTCTCCACCCTCGGCAGCGTCGTGGCGCCGGTGCTGCACCCGCTCGCCACGGTCGGCCTGATCCTGCTCTTCACCCTGTTCTTCCTCGCCCAGCGCGAGGACCTGCGCAACCGCGCGATCCGGCTCGCCGGCTCGGGCGACCTGCGCGCCACCACGGCCGCCATGGACGACGCGGTGGCCCGCCTCTCGCGCTTCTTCCTCGCCCAGGCCGGGCTCAACCTCGCCTTCGGGGTGGTGGTGGCGGCGGGCCTGTGGGTCATCGGCGTGCCGAGCCCGATCCTGTGGGGCGTGCTCGCGGCGATCCTGCGCTTCGTGCCCTATATCGGCGCGGTCATCGGCATGGCCTTCCCGCTGCTGCTGGCGGCGGCCGTCGATCCGGGCTGGTCGATGCTGATCGCGACGCTCGTGCTGTTCGCGGTCGTCGAGCCGATCGCCGGCCACGTCGTCGAGCCCCTGCTCTACGGCCACTCGACCGGCCTGTCGCCGGTGGCGGTGATCCTGGCGGCGACCCTCTGGACCTTCCTGTGGGGACCGGTCGGCCTCGTGCTCGCCACCCCGATCACCGTCTGCCTGGTCGTGCTCGGCCGCCACGTCGAGCGCCTGACCTTCCTCGACGTGATGCTGGGCGACCGGCCGGCTCTGGCGCCCTCCGAGATCTTCTACCAGCGCATGCTCGCCGGCGACCCGCTCGAGGCGATCGACAAGGCCCGCCAGGTGCTGAAGGAGCGGGCGCTCGCGACCTACTACGACGAGATCGCGCTCGGCGGCCTGCGGCTCGCCCAGAACGACCGGGCGAGCGGGGCGCTCGCCGCCGACCGCCAGCAGGCGGTGGGGCAGGCGATCGAGACCGTGGTGACGACGCTCGGCGCCATGCCGGTGCCGAAGAAGGCCGCGTCCCTGCGCAGCGCCGAGACCGAGGCGGCGGTCGCCGCCCTCGGTCCAGACCGGGCCTCGACCGCGATCGTGCGCCGGCGCGAGGACCTGAGCCCGACCTGGCGCGGGACCGCGCCGGTCCTGGTGGTGGCGGCCCGCGGGCCGTTCGACGCCGCCGCCGCCGGCATGCTGGCCCAGGTGCTCGGGCGCCACGGCCTCAACGCCCGCACCACCAGCCAGGACGCGCTGAACAAGGGCGAACGGCCGGAGCTGGAGGGCGTCGCCCTGGTCTGCCTGTCCTACATCGAGCCGATCAGCACCTCGCACATCCGGCTCGCCGCCCGCCTCGCCCGGCGGGCGATTCCCGGCGTGCGGATCATGGTGGCGGTGTGGCGCGAGCGCGACGCGGCCGGGCGCGACCGCCTGCGCCGAGCCACCTCGGCCGACATCGTGGTCACCACGATCAGCGACGCCCTCGACGCCGCCCTGTCGCTCTCGGGCGCGGCGCCGGCCGATCGGGCCGGGCGCAAGGTGGCGTGAGCCCGGGCGGCCGCATCGTGAAGTCGATCGCGGATCGGGCGGGCGCCGGACGCAGTGTCCTTGACAAAACGTCCGGCGCGCCGAGGTTGTCGTAGCGGACGAGGCCGGTGAGCGGGAGTGTTGCGCGGGGTGCCCGCATCCTGCGCCGCGCCTTCCCCGGTGGAACGGGGTCATGCCCTGGTGGAGCATGGTCACGGCGAGCCGGCAACACCGCGCTCGACTGCACCGCAGCCTCGGCTCGACCGGTCCGGATTGCGGGGCGACGCCCGGTCGCGGTCGCCTCCGGGCGGCTTTTGCCGTTGTAGGGATCGGCCGGGTGTAGGATCCGGTGCAGGGCCAGGGATACGAGGCCGGGAGCCAGCGGAACGACGATGAGTGCGAAGCGAACGCCGACCGAACTCGGGACCCGGCCGACCGTGGCGGACGTGCCCACCGACGTCGCGGACCACCACAGCGACATCTTCTTCGCCGCCGTCGAGATGACGCGGATGCCGATGATCGTGACCGATCCGCGCCAGCCGGACAACCCGATCATCTTCGCCAACCAGGCCTTCCGGGCGATGACCGGCTACACGCCCGAGGAGCTGGTCGGTCGCAACTGCCGCTTCCTGCAGGGCCCCGAGACCGACCGCGAGACGGTGGCGGAGGTGCGCCGCGCCATCGCCGAGCGCAAGGAGATCGCCACCGAGATCCTGAACTACCGCAAGAACGGCTCGACGTTCTGGAACGCGCTGTTCGTCTCGCCGGTCTACGACCAGAAGGGCGACCTGGTCTATTTCTTCGGCTCGCAGCTCGACGTGTCGCGCCGGCGCGACGCCGAGGAGGCCCTGCGCCAGTCGCAGCAGATGGAGGCGCTGGGCCAGCTGACCGGCGGCATCGCGCACGACTTCAACAACCTGCTGCAGGTGGTGGTCGGCTACGTCGACATCCTGCATTCGGGCCTGCAGGACCCGGCGACCGACCCGCGCCGGATGGTGCGGGCGGTCGACAACATCCGCAACGCCGCCGAGCGCGCCACCACCCTGACCCAGCAGCTCCTCGCCTTCGCCCGCAAGCAGCGGCTCGACGGACGCTCGGTGAATCTCAACAACCTCGTCGAGGGCATGCGCGACCTCGCGATCCGCACCCTCGGGGACGAGATCGCGGTCGAGACCGAGCTGACCGACGGGCTCTGGAACGCCCGCATCGATCCGACCCAGACCGAGGTCGCGCTCCTCAACATCCTGGTCAACGCCCGCGACGCCCTGCCGGGCCGCGGCACGGTGACGATCCGCACCGAGAACCACGTCTTCGACGCCGACGAGCTGCCCTCCGGGCTGCCGCAGCCGGGGCGCTACGTCTCGGTCGCGGTCTCCGACACCGGCACCGGCATGCCGCCTGAGATCCTGGCCCGGGTGATGGAGCCGTTCTTCACCACCAAGGAGGAGGGGCGCGGCACGGGTCTCGGCCTCGCCATGGTGTACGGCTTCGCCAAGCAGTCCGGCGGGACGATCGTGATCGAGTCGCGCGCCGGCCACGGCACCACCGTGCGGCTCTACTTCCCGATGAGCGACAGCGACGAGCGCCCGGCGCCGGGCCCCGATACCCGCGGGGCGGGCCGCTCGGGCACCGAGACGATCCTGATCGTCGACGACCGGCGCGACGTCGCCGAGCTCGCCCGGGCGATCCTGCGCGATTTCGGCTACACCACCCTGCTCGCCACCGACGGGCGCCAGGCCCTCGAGCTCCTCGACGGCGGCGACAAGGTCGATCTCCTGTTCTCCGACCTGATCATGCCCGGCGGCATGAACGGCGTGATGCTCGCCCGCGAGGCGCGCCGCCGCCAGCCCCGCCTCAAGGTGCTGCTCACCACCGGCTACGCCGAGGCCTCGCTGGAGCGCACCGATGCCGGCGGCACCGAGTTCGAGATCATCAACAAGCCCTACCGCCGCATGGAGCTGGCGCGCCGGGTGCGAGCGGTGCTCGACGGGCCGACGGGGGTGACCTGAGCCCATTTAAAAAACCCGCCCGGGGCCGGACGGCCTCGGGCGGGTCGGGGCAGGCACGGGGCCGGACGGCCGGGCGCGAGGCCCGGCCGCCAGCGGCTCAGACCGCCATCGCGGTCTTCAGGTTCTCGTCGATCTTGTCGAGGAAGCCGGTGGTCGAGAGCCACTTCTGGTCGGGGCCGACCAGGAGCGCGAGGTCCTTGGTCATGAACCCGGCCTCGACGGTGTCGACGCAGACCTTCTCGAGGGTCTCGGCGAACTTGGCGAGGTCGGCGTTCGAGTCGAGCTTGGCGCGGTGCGACAGGCCGCGGGTCCAGGCGAAGATCGACGCGATCGAGTTGGTCGAGGTCTCCTTGCCCTTCTGGTGCTCGCGGTAGTGGCGGGTCACCGTGCCGTGGGCGGCCTCGGCCTCGACGGTCTGGCCGTCGGGGGTGAGCAGCACCGAGGTCATCAGGCCGAGCGAGCCGAAGCCCTGCGCCACGGTGTCCGACTGCACGTCGCCGTCGTAGTTCTTGCACGCCCAGACGTAGCCGCCCGACCACTTCAGGGCCGAGGCGACCATGTCGTCGATCAGGCGGTGCTCGTAGGTGATGCCGGCCGACTGGAACCGCGACTTGAACTCGGCCTCGTACACCTCCTCGAAGATGTCCTTGAACCGACCGTCATAGGCCTTCAGGATGGTGTTCTTGGTCGAGAGGTAGACCGGGAACTTGCGGGCCAGGCCATAGTTCATCGACGCGCGGGCGAAGTCGCGGATCGACTCGTCGAGGTTGTACATCGACAGGGCGACGCCGGCGCCCGGGAACTTGAACACCTCGCGCTCGATGACGGTGCCGTCGTCGCCCTCGAACTTGACCGTCATGCGGCCCTTGCCCGGCACCTTGAAGTCGGTGGCGCGGTACTGGTCGCCGTAGGCGTGGCGGCCCACCACGATCGGCTGGGTCCAGCCCGGCACCAGGCGCGGCACGTTCTTGCAGATGATCGGCTCGCGGAAGATCACGCCGCCGAGGATGTTGCGGATCGTGCCGTTCGGCGACTTCCACATCTCCTTGAGGTTGAACTCCTTCACCCGGGCCTCGTCCGGGGTGATGGTGGCGCACTTGACGCCGACGCCGTGCTTCTTGATCGCCTCGGCGGCCTCGATCGTCACCTTATCGTTGGTGGCGTCGCGATGCTCGACCCCGAGGTCGTAGTACTCGAGCGGGACATCGAGGTAGGGGTGGATCAGCTTGTCCTTGATGGACTGCCAGATGATCCGGGTCATCTCGTCGCCGTCGAGCTCGACGACGGGGTTCGCCACCTTGATCTTCGCCATGTCTGATCCAGCCTTCCGTGATCCGGGGGCCGTCCCCATGCCCGCGTTGGCTAAGCGGCCGGCCGTGGCGCGGTCATAGCGCGCTGCACAAACAGGGGGAAGCGCCGGGGCGGAAGACCTGTCGTCGGTCGGCATGAAAAAAAACCCCGGCGCGGGGGCACCGGGGTCGAAAGGAGGTCCGCCTTAACAACACGGATCGTGGCCGTTGGGTTCCCGCAAGCCGCCTGCCACTTCATTTCGGGCCCGGTTTCCGATATCGGTAAGCCGGGTCGAGCCCCGCGCGCCGGACCATGATCGAGAGCCTGCACCTCAAAAATTTCGGTCATTCGTCATTCGGGGTTGATGGACGAGAGGCGGGCTCGAAGCCCGCTTCGTCGTTTGGGGTTGATAGACGCCCAGGCCACAGGCAGGAAACAGCGTGAGGC
>NZ_JACWCT010000022.1:0-10639 GCF_016613415.1 Methylobacterium ajmalii
CGGCCCGGTCGTCCGCGGCGACCGACACCCGGATCGGGGCGTCGTCGCGCGCGGCGGCGGGCGCAGCCGCGACGGCGGCGGCGGGCATGGGCGCGAGGCGCAGGAGGGCGCGCACGGTGTGGGGCATGCTGGCGTCGGCAGGAGCGGGCGTGTCGGAACCGGGCTGCATCTAGCTCACTCCGCCGGTTCGGGCTGTCGCACCGGGGCGACAGGCAGGCGTGGACGATGGCGCGAGAAGGCCGCGATCAGCACCGGCAGCACGACCAGGATCAGGATCGGAGCGAGCAGGATGCCGCCCACCACCACCAGCGCCAGGGGCTTCTGCACCTGCGAGCCGATGCCGGTGGAGATCGCCGCCGGCAGGAGGCCGACGCAGGCCGCCACGCAGGTCATCATCACCGGCCGCATCCGCACGTCGGCGGCGTGGTGGATCGCCTGCGCCCGCGCCCAGCCCTCGTCCATCAGCTGGTTGCAGTAGGAGAGCAGGATCACGCCCTCCATGGTCGAGATGCCGAACAGCGCGATGAAGCCGATCGCCGCCGAGACCGAGAACGCCGTGCCGGTCAGCACCAGGGCGAAGATGCCGCCGATCAGCGCCATCGGGATCACGCTGAGCGTCAGCAGCGTGTCGGTGAGCGAGGCGAAGTTGACGTAGAGCAGGAGCGCGATCAGCCCGATGGTGAGCGGCACCACGAGCTTCAGCCGCGCGATGGCGCCCTGCAGGTTGCTGAACTCGCCGACCCATTCGAGGTGGTAGCCGGCCGGCAGCTCGACCTGCTCGGCGACGCGCCGCTGCGCCTCGATCACCGCGCCGCCGAGGTCGCGCCCGCGCACGCTGAACTTGACCGGGATGTAGCGCTCCTGGTTCTCGCGGTAGATGAAGGCGGCGCCCGAGACGAGCTGGACCCGGGCGATCTCGGAGAGCGGCACCTGGACCACGCCGCCGCTCGGCGACGCCGCCCCGACCGTGATGTTGCGGATGGTCTCGAGCGAGCGGCGGTATTCCGGCGCCAGCCGCACCCGCATCGGGAAGTGGCGGTCGCTGCCGTACTCGTAGAGGTCGCCGGCGGTCTGGCCGCCGATCGCCGCCGAGATCGTGGTGGCGATGTCGCCGGGCGCCAGCCCGTAGCGGGCGGCCCGCGCCCGGTCGATGTCGATGCGCACCGTCGGCTGGCCGAGCGAGGTGAACACCGCCAGATCCGTCACCCCCGGTACCGTGGCGAGCGCCGCCTTCACCGCCTCGGCGGTGCGGGTGATCTCCTGCAGGTCGCCGCCGTAGATCTTGACCGAGTTCTCGCCCTTCACGCCCGAGGCCGCCTCCTGGACGTTGTCCTGGATGTACTGGGAGAAGTTGAACTCGATGCCGGGCAGCTCCTCGCGCAGCCGCCCCGAGATCTCCTCGATCAGCTTCTCCTTGGTCAGCCCCGGCCGCCACTGGTCGGCGGGCTTGAGGGGGGCGAAGATCTCGACGTTGAAGAAGCCGGTGGCGTCGGTGCCGTCGTCGGGCCGGCCCTGGTGCGAGACGACCGTGGTCACCTCCGGGTAGGAGCCGATCAGCTTGCGCATCCGCTCGACGTAGGGGTTGCCCGCCTCCAGGGAGATCGAGGCCGGCATCGTGCCGCGGATGTAGAGGTTGCCCTCCTCGAGCGTCGGCAGGAACTCGAGGCCGAGGGTGCGCATCGCCACCCCGGTGCAGCCGAGCATCGCCACCGTCACCAGGATGGTCAGGATGCGGTTGTCGAGGGTGAAGCCCTGGAGCGGCCGGAACAGCGCCCGCAGGATCTTGACCACGATGGTGTCGCGCTCCTCGACGTGGTTGGGCAGGATCAGGGCCGAGAGCGCCGGCGACACCGTGTAGGTGGCGATGAGTCCGCCGACGAGCGCGTAGGCATAGGTCTTCGCCATCGGCCCGAAGATGTGGCCCTCGACGCCGGTCAGGGTGAAGAGCGGCAGGAAGCCCACGATGATGATCGAGGCGGAGAAGAAGATCGCCCGGTTGACCTCGCGGGCGGCCGACGCGATCAGCCCGAGCTTGAGCCCGCTGCCGGCTTTCGCCGGCCCTTTGTGCTCGGCGAGGTGGCGGAAGATGTTCTCCACCATGATCACCGTCGCGTCGACGATGAGGCCGAAATCGATCGCGCCGAGCGACAGGAGGTTGGCCGATTCGCCCCGCGCCACCATGATGGCGATGGCGAATCCGAGCGCGAAGGGAATCGTGGCCGCGACGATGATCGCGCTCTTCAGGCTGCCGAGGAAGAGCCACTGCACCAGGAACACCAGCACCACGCCGAAGACGAGGTTGTGCATCACCGTGTGGGTGGTGGTGTGGATGAGCGCGCTGCGGTCGTAGAGCGGCACCACCTGCACGCCGGGCGGCAGGATGCCGGAGGCGTTGATCTTCTCGATCTCGGCCTCGACGCGCTGGATCGTCGGCAGGCTCTGGCCGCCGCGGCTCAGGAGCACGATGCCCTCGACGATGTCGCCGTCGTTCTCGTGCCCGACCATGCCGAGGCGCGGCGCGTTGCTGACCTGGACCTCGGCCACGTCGCCCACCAGCACCGGCACGCCGCCGACCTGGCTGATCATCGTGCTGCGGATGTCGTCCATGTCGCGGATGAGCCCGATGCCGCGCACCACCGCCGACTGCTCGCCGACGTTGAGGGTCTGGCCGCCGACATTGGTGCTCGAGTTGTTGAGCGCCGTGACCAGCTGGACCAGGGTCAGCCCCTGGGCCTGGAGCTTGTGCAGGTCGACCGCGACCTCGAACTCCTTGGTCTTGCCGCCGAAGGCCGAGACGTCGACGACGCCGGGGATCGCCTTGAAGCGGCGCTGCAGCACCCAGTCCTGCAGGGTCTTGAGGTCGGTCGAGGAGAAGCCCGGCGGGCCCGCCACCTGGTAGCGCATGATCTCGCCGATCGGGCTCGTCGGCGAGATCTGCGGCTGGGCGTTGTTGGGCAGCGGCGAGAGCTGCGACAGCCGGTTGAGCACCCGCTGCAGCGCCTCCTGGTAGGTGAAGTCGTAGGTGAACTGGATCTTCACGTCCGACAGGCCGAAGACCGAGATCGTCCGCGTCACCTTGGCGTTCGGGATGCCGGCGAGCTGCACCTCGAGCGGGATGGTGATGTAGCGCTCGATCTCCTCGGCCGACTGGCCCGGATTCTGGGTGATGACGTCGACGAGCGGCGGCACCGGGTCCGGATAGGCCTCGATGTTGAGCTGCTGGAAGCTGGCGTAGCCGATCCCGAGCATCGCCAGGAACAGGAGCAGCACCAGCACCCGCTGGCGCAGGGCGAAGTCGATCAGGCGGTTCATGCGGGCGCGGTCCCTAAGAGGCCTTGTCGCCGGAGGCGGCCCGGTCGATGAACAGGCTGCCGCGGGTCACGACGCGCTCGCCGAGGCTGAGCCCGTTCACGACCTGGACGAGGCCGCCCCCGGACAGCCCCAGGGTGACGTTGCGCGACACGATGGTGCCGTCCGGCTGCTCGACCCAGATCCGCGCGCGGGCGCCCTCGTAGACGATCGCGCTCGCGGGGATCGCCGGGGCGCGCTCGTCGCGCCCGGTGAGGATCGTGAAGGTCGCGAACATCTCGGGCCGCAGCAGGCCCTCGGCGTTGTCGATCTCGGCCCGCACCGGCAGGCGCCGGGTCGCCGGGTCGAGGGCGGCGGCCATGTAGCCGATCTTCGCCTTGAACACCCGGTCGGGGAAGCCGATCACGCTCGCCTCCAGCTCCTGGCCGAGCTTGATCCGCGGCACCTCGCTCTCGCGCACGTTGGCGACGAGCCATACCGTCGAGAGGTCGCCGATGACGAAGGCCGGGTCGCTGCCCGCCGCGAGGTACTGGCCGAGCCCGACCTTGCGCTGCACGATGGTGCCGCCGATCGGCGCGCGGATCTCGGTCTCGGGGCTCATCGCCCCGCTCTTCCCGAAGGCGTCGATCTCCGCGTCCGACTTGCCGAGGATGCGCAGGCGGTTGCGCACCGCCTGGAGCGCGGCCTCGGCCGAGCGCTGGTCGCTTTGCGCCGCGATGACGTCGTTCTGGGCCTGCTGCCAGTCCTTCAGCGCCACCGCCTTGGCCTGGAACAGCTCCTGGAGCCGGGCCGCCACGGTCTGGTTGAGCTTGAGCAGGGCCTGGTTCTTGGCGAGCGCGTTCGTCGCCGCCTGGAAGTCGTTGAGGGCCGAGACCATGTCGGCGGCCTCCAGGGTGAACAGCACCTGGTTGGCCTTCACCCGGTCGCCGGCCCGGACCATCACCTTGGTCACCCGGCCCGCATAGGGGGTGTAGACCGGGACGTTGTCGTCCTCGTTGACCCCGATCCGCCCCTCCGCGAAGCCCTCGGGCCGGAAGTCCCGGGCCTGCACGGTCTCGATGCCGAAGCTCGCCCGCTGCTGCTTGCTCGGCCGGAAGGCCGGGACCGCGGTCTCGCCGGGCTCCGGCGCCTGGCCCTCGACGCTCTCGCGCTGCGTCAGCAGCCCGGCGATGCGCTCGCGCACGGGCTCGAGGGCGGGCACGCGCCAGATCGCGAGGCCGGCGCCCGCGAGGACGAGGATCGCCAGGAGCCGGACCGCGAGCCGGCCGCGCCGCCGCACCGGCGGGCTCTGAGGGGTTTGGGTGTCCATCGCGCGCCGACCATCCGCCCGGGGAGAGCGGCCCGGCCCCGGATCCCCGCCGCCGCCCGCGACGGCGGGAGGAGTCCGGATCGATCCCGGGTCGGCCGGCCCCTGTTCCCTTCAGTGCCTCACTACCGGATTCTGCCGGCGTCCTGCCGTTCCGTTGCGTCAAGGCGATGACGGTGCAGGATCCGGGCCGAGGCGCCGCCTCGCGGGCGACGTCCGGTGGTCGTCTCTTGGCGAGCAAACCGAAGCCGAGTCAAGGACGTCCGGGCGGGGCCGCGCCGATGCCGCGAGGGCCGGGCAGGGGGCTGCCGCGACGGCCGAAAAGCGGGAATATTTGCAACGCTTCAATGACTTGAGCCGAAGCGAAAAAATTTTCGATCGGGATGGATTAAGTCGTTAGATCCGGTCGAGCCGGCTCTCTCGACCATGCGGCATCGCCCCGTCCGCTTGACGCAAGGGAGGGTGTGACCAATTTCCATCGCCCAAGCGCGGATGCTCCGCGTGCCAGCAGGGACCAAGGCCACGATGTCCGTCCGCGACCCGATCCTCCACAGCGTGCCGATCGCCGAGCTGCGGCCGACGCAGATGACCGTCGGCTACCGGGAGGTGGCGGCCAAGCGCAAGCGCTGGCGCGAGGTCGCGGACAAGGACCGGGAGGCCTTCCTCGGCTCGCACATGATCCCGGTCCTGCTCGGGCCGAAGAAGAAGCGCTACGTCATCGACCATCACCACCTCACCCGCGCGCTGCAGGAGGAGGGGGTCGAGAGCGTGTTCACCACCGTGGTGGCCGACCTGCACCACCTTGAGAAGGACGCGTTCTGGGTCGTGGCCGACCACCGCGCCTGGGTCCATCCCTACGACGCCCACGGCCTGCGCCGCGACGTCGGCGACATGCCCAAGCGCATCGAGGACCTCGCCGACGATCCCTTCCGCAGCCTCGCCGGCGAGCTGCGCCGGGCCGGGGGCTTCGCCAAGGACACGACGCCGTTCAGCGAGTTCCTGTGGGCCGACTTCCTGCGCCGCAACATCAAGCGCAAGGACGTGAAGGACGATTTCTCCGACGCCCTCAACGAGGCGATGGAGCTCGCCCGCTCGAAGGACGCCGCGTACCTGCCGGGCTGGAGCGGGCCGCACGAGGGATAGGATGCGCCCACAGGCGCCCACAGGCGCCCAAGCGTCCGGCGCGCCGAGGGCGCGGCGGCAGCCGCGGTCCTCGGGGTGGGCCTCCCCGGGGGCGGTGACGCAAAGGCGCCCACCTCCCATCAAGTTCATTTGCCGCACTCCCCCATCCGGCCTAACCTCTCCGACGGCGCGCGACGCGCCGCAGACGGGGGGACGTTCGCGATGTTCGATTCGCTCCTGAAGAGCATCGGCGCCGAGCCGGTCGACAACGAGACCCACTTCTACCGCTTCGAGCCCAAGCCCGACATCACCGCCTACGAGCTCGCCCTGATCCTGCGGCGCTTCGGGGCGCTCAGCGCCGGGGCGGCCCCGCTGCACGGGGTGATGCTGATGCCGTGGGAGACCCTGGAGGAGGAGTACGCCCGGCACTTCGCGCCGGCCCCGCACGGCATGTTCCAGGGCTGACGGGCCCCGGCCGACATCCGAGGGATGTCGCGGCTGTCCCGGCCGCTGCGGCGAGGCGGCAACACTCGGTTTACCATTCCGTCCGATGGTCGCGGCTGGTGAACGAGGGTCCTTGCAAGCCATGATGTCCCGCGCGGAACGCTCGCATCTGGGCGACTGGTGGTGGACGGTCGACCGGGCGCTGCTCGCCGGCCTCGGCGTTCTGATGACCGCCGGGCTGGTCTTCTTGATGGCCGGCGGTCCGCCCGTGGCCGAGCGCCTGGGCCTGCCGACCTTCCACTTCCTCAACCGGCAGGTGATGTACCTGCTGCCGACCATCGCCCTGATCCTGGCGGTGTCGTTCCTGTCCCTGCGCCACATCCGGCGCATGGCGCTCGTCACCTATGGGCTCGGCATCGTGCTGTGCATCGCGGCCACCAAGTACGGGCCGGAGATCAAGGGCGCGCATCGCTGGATCCAGTTCGGCTCGATCGGCGTCCAGCCCTCCGAGTTCGTGAAGCCCGCCTTCGTGATCCTGGCCGCCTGGGCCTTCGCCGAGGGCGCGCGCCGGCGCGACATGCCGGGCGGCACGCTCGCCGTGCTGCTCCTGCCGATGACCATCGTGCCGCTGATCCTGCAGCCGGATTTCGGCCAGACCATGCTGGTCACGATGGTGTGGTGCTCGATGGTGTTCGTCGCCGGGCTGCACTGGTTCTGGGTCGCGGGCCTCGGCGGCGCCGGCCTCCTCGGCGTGGCGGCGGCCTACGAGTTCCTGCCCCACGTGCGCGCCCGCATCCAGCGCTTCATGGACAAGGATTCGGGCGACAACTTCCAGACCTTCTGGTCGCAGGAATCCTTCAACTCGGGCGGATGGTTCGGCACCGGCCCGGGCGAGGGCGTGGCCAAGCGCCACCTGCCCGACGCCCATACCGACTTCATCTTCTCGGTGGCGGGCGAGGAGTTCGGCGTCATCATCTGCATCGCCATCGTGCTGCTGTTCGCCTTCATCGTGATGCGCGGCCTGGTGCTGGCGCGGCGCAGCGACGACATCTTCTGCCGGCTCGCCATCACCGGTCTCACCGCACTGTTCGGCCTCCAGGCCTGCATCAACATGGCGGTGAACACCCGTCTGATGCCCGCCAAGGGCATGACCCTGCCGTTCATCTCCTACGGCGGCTCGTCGCTGATCTCGCTCGCCCTCGGCATGGGCTTCCTCGTCGCCCTCACCCGGCGCCGGCCGCGCACGACGCTCCTCAACCGCGACGAGGGCCAGGCGCACTGATCGTCGCCCCGCGCCGTTCGCGCCGTTTCCCGCGGGGACGCCCCGAGGGGTGACCTCGCCGCCCCGCCGTGACACACGGGGGGCCACCCGATCCGACCGGAGACCGCATGTCCCTCCTCCGCCTCGCCCCGTCCGCCCGATGACGGTCGCCCAACCCCTCGTCCTGCTCGCGGCGGGCGGCACCGGCGGCCACCTGTTTCCGGCCGAGGCCCTGGCGCTTCGCCTGCGCGAGCGCGGCATCCGGGTCGCGCTCGCCACCGACAGCCGGGTGGCGGCCCTGTCGGGCGAGTTCCCGGCCTCGGAGATCGTGGCGGTGCCCTCCGCCACCCCGTCGAGCGGGCGCTCGCCCCTGCGCCGGCTCACGGCCTTCGCGACCCTCGGGCGCGGCTTCGCGGCGGCGCTCCGCGAGATCCGCCGCCTCAACCCCGCGGTCGTCGTCGGCTTCGGCGGCTACCCGACCGTGCCGCCGCTGCTGGCCGCCCAGATGCTGCGGGTGCCGACGCTGCTGCACGAGCAGAACGCCGTGATGGGCCGGGCCAACGGCTTCCTCGCCCGCGCCGCCACGATCATCGCCACCGGCTTCCCCGAGGTGCGGGGCGTGCCCGCCAAGGCCACCGCCCGGCGCGTCCATACCGGCAACCCGGTGCGCCCGGCGGTGCTGGCGGCCGGCGCGATGCCCTACCCGGCGCTCGGCGCCGACGCCCCGCTCCAGCTCCTCGCCTTCGGCGGCAGCCAGGGCGCCCGGGTGATGAGCGACGTGGTGCCGGACGCCGTGGTGCGGCTGCCGGCCCCCTTGCGCGCCCGCCTCACCGTGATCCAGCAGGCCCGCGCCGAGGATCTCGCCCGGGTCCAGGCGCTCTACGAGGGCGCGGGTCTTTCCGCCTTCACGGTGGCGCCGTTCTTCAAGGACCTGCCGGCCAAGATGGCGACCTCCCACCTCGTGGTCGCGCGCTCGGGCGCCTCGACGGTGGCGGAGCTCGCGGTGATCGGCCGCCCGTCGATCCTGGTGCCGCTGCCCGGCGCCCTCGACCAGGACCAGGCGGCCAACGCCGCGGTGCTGGGGCGGATCGGCGCCGCCTTCCCCACACCACAAACGGACTTCACCCCTGAGCGGCTCGCCGCCGACCTCGGTGCGCTGCTCGGCGATCCGGACCGGCTCGCCGCGGCGGCGGCGGCGGCCAAGGGCGCCGGCCTGCCCGACGCCGCCGAGCGCCTCGCCGCCCTGGTGGTCGAGACCGCCCTCTCGGCCCGCTGACGGCCGTTCGAACAAGAAGACACGCGAAGGACCCCGACTTCCATGAAGCTGCCGAACAAGCTCGGACCCATCCACTTCATCGGCATCGGCGGCATCGGCATGTCCGGCATCGCCGAGGTGATGCACAATCTCGGCTACACGGTGCAGGGCTCGGACGCCTCCGACAACGCCAACGTGCGCCGCCTGAACGAGAAGGGCATCCGCACCTTCGTGGGCCACCGGGCCGAGAACCTGGCCGACGCCGCCCTCGTCGTGGTCTCGACCGCGATCCGCCGCGACAACCCGGAGCTGGTCTCCGCCCGCGAGCGCCGCCTGCCGGTGGTGCGCCGGGCCGAGATGCTGGCCGAGCTGATGCGCTTCAAGTCCTGCGTCGCGGTGGCCGGCACCCACGGCAAGACCACCACCACCTCGCTCGTCGCCACCCTGCTCGACGCCGGCGAGCTCGACCCGACGGTGATCAACGGCGGCATCATCAACGCCTACGGCACCAACGCCCGCATGGGCGAGGGCGACTGGATGGTGGTGGAGGCCGATGAATCCGACGGCACCTTCCTGAAGCTGCCGGCCGACATCGCCATCGTCACCAACATCGATCCCGAGCACCTCGACCATTTTGGCTCGTTCGACGCGATCAAGGACGCCTTCCGGGCCTTCATCGACAACATCCCGTTCTACGGCTTCGCGGTGATGTGCATCGACCACCCGACGGTGCAGGACCTCGTCGGGCGCATCGAGGACCGGCGCATCGTCACCTACGGCGAGAACCCCCAGGCCGACGTGCGCCTGCTCGACGTCGACCTGAAGGGCGGCCAGAGCCGGTTCCGGGTGATGATCCGCGACCGCCGCCCCGGCTTCCGGATGGAGATGGAGGAGCTCGTCCTGCCGATGCCGGGCAAGCACAACGCGCTCAACGCCACCGCGGCGCTCGCGGTGGCCCACGAGCTCGGCGTGTCGCCCGAGGCGATCCGCAAGGCGCTGGCCAATTTCGGCGGCGTCAAGCGGCGCTTCACCCGCACCGGCGAGTGGAACGGCGTCCAGATCTTCGACGATTACGGCCATCACCCGGTCGAGATCCGTGCGGTGCTCAAGGCCGCCCGCGCCTCCACCGACGGCGGCGTGATCGCGGTGGTGCAGCCGCACCGCTACTCGCGGCTGGCCTCGCTGTTCGACGATTTCTGCACCTGCTTCAACGACGCCGACACGGTGATCGTCGCCCCGGTCTACGCCGCCGGCGAGGCGCCGATCGAGGGCATCGACCGCGACACCCTGGTGGCGGGCCTCACCTCCCGCGGCCACCGCAACGCCATCGCGCTCGAGCGCACCGAGGACCTCGCCGGCATCGTCGGCGGTCTCGCGCGCCCGGGCGACTACGTGGTGTGCCTGGGCGCCGGCAACATCACGCAATGGGCCTACGCGCTGCCGGGCGAGCTCGCCGCGAGCGGCGAGAAGGCGGCGTGAGCCGCTGACGCCCCGGTGCGCGGCCCCGACGATCCCGGTACGGCGCGGGCCCGCACCCTGAGGCGGGCCCAGACCGATGCCGAGCGGGCTTTGTGGTCGCGGCTGCGCGACCGGCGCCTGTCGGAGGCCAAGTTCGTGCGCCAGCTACCCGCCGGCCGCTACTTCGCGGATTTCGCCTGCCGCGAGGCGAAGCTGATCGTCGAGCTCGACGGCAGCCAGCACGCCGAGAGCACCTATGATCGTGAGCGCGACGCCTGGCTGACCTCGCAGGGCTGGCACGTGCTCCGGTTCTGGAACGGCGAGGTCGCACGCAATCTGCAAGGCGTCCTCGAGACGATCTCGGCCTCCATCCTGGAGCGCCGCTCCGCCGCCTCTCCCCGTTCGGGGCAGGGCTGTTTCGGGACGGATGAAGCGCGGGTTTCTCCTCTCCCCGCGGGCGGGGAGAGGGCCGTGTCCCCGTCCA
>NZ_JACWCT010000022.1:10716-94482 GCF_016613415.1 Methylobacterium ajmalii
AGGGGACACGGCAAGCGCAGGCGCAGCCGGAGCGGGGGTGAGGGGGTCTCGACGCGTGAGGCTCCTCCGGAGACCCCCCCTCACCCCCGCCCTGCGGGCTCGCTGCACCCCCTGAACGGGGGCGCAGCCCTCTCCCCGCCCGCGGGGAGAGGAGAAGACCCGCGCGTTTTCCTGGTCCCGGACAGCCCCGCCGCGAGCGGGGAGGGGCATCCTGCATCATTCCGAACGGATCCATGACGACCTCCGCCGCCATCCTCGCCGCCCTGGCCCCCGCCGCCCTGCGCGGCCGCCTCCTGCCCGACCATCCCCTCGCCGACCTGACCTGGTTCCGGGTCGGAGGGCCGGCCGACGTGCTGTTCACCCCCGCCGACGAGGAGGACCTCGCCGCGGCGCTCGCCGCCCTGCCGGCGGAGGTGCCCGTGACGGTGATCGGGCTCGGCTCGAACCTGATCGTGCGCGACGGCGGGGTGCCGGGCCTCGTCATCCGCCTCGGCGGCAAGGCCTTCGGATCGATTCACGTCGAGGGCGAGACGATCCGGGCCGGCACGGCCGTGCCCGACATGAAGCTCGCCCGCGCGGCGGCGGAGGCCGGGCTCGACGGCCTCGCCTTCTACCGCGGCATCCCGGGCTCGGTCGGGGGCGCGCTCAGGATGAATGCCGGGGCGCATGGCGGCGAGACCACCGACGTGCTGGTCGAGGCCCGCGCCGTCGACCGCAAGGGCGCCCTGCACGTGCTCTCCCACGCCGAGATGGGCTTTGCCTACCGCCACTGCGCGGCGCCGGCCGACCTGATCTTCACCCAGGCGACCTATCGCGGAAAGCCCGGCGACCGGGCCTCGATCGAGGCCGAGATGGACCGGGTCACCGCGGCCCGGGAGGCGGCGCAGCCGATCCGCGAGCGCACCGGCGGCTCGACCTTCAAGAACCCGGACGGGGGCAAGGCCTGGCAGCTCGTCGACGCCGCCGGCTGCCGCGGGCTCACCCGCGGCGGCGCCCAGGTCTCGGAGATGCACTGCAACTTCCTGATCAACCGGGGCGGCGCCACCGCGGCCGACATCGAGGGCCTGGGCGAGGAGGTGCGCACCCGCGTCCGCGAGACCTCCGGGGTCGATCTGCACTGGGAGATCAAGCGCATCGGCGTGCCCGCCCGCTGATTCGCGAATCGGCCCGCGCGTTAACCAAGCCGGCGGGTGCCCGGTGCGCGCGGCCCCGCGACCGGATGACCGGACCCGTTGCGCAAAGGTGACGCTCGCCGGTGCCGGCATCGGCCCCGCCGGGGCGACGAGCGGAATGGCCGGCACCTCCCCGGTGCTTCCTCCACCCCTCGCCAAGCAGTTGAAACAACAACGGGATCGAGAGGCGAACGCGGCCTCGCCACGGCCGGCCCGATGCTCCCGCGGCGGCCGGATCCCGGCCCTTCGAAGGCGCGCTCGGGACCGCCGCATCCGGGGCGGCGGTGCGTGCGATCGGCGTGCCGGCGGCGGAAATTTTACCGGATATTTACCAGCGAGTTCGAGAGTTGGCGTTAACGGCGCATCAAGCACTTGGACGCCGGGACGCCAGCCGAGCCGACCCTCCGCCACGACGACCACCGGGTTCTCCGCCCCGGTGAGCCCGTGATCCGCGAGGGCCGCCGACGGGCCCCGGACGACTCCAGGCCGCTTCCTTCGCGCCGGAGATCGCAGCCCGTGCCGGGTCCAGTTTCGGTGAACTCGTCCAATGGATGGTGGAGGACGCTTCCCTGAGCCGCCGATCGCCGCCGGTTACGCCGGCGGAGATGCCGGCACGCCCGCTCCCCATCCGGGGACGGCGCCGGCCTGGGGCGGCCCTGCGCGCGAATCGCGCCTGGCCCGCTACCTGCCGCGGTTCCTGCGCCCGCGCCGCTCGTCGGTGGCGGTGCCGATCGAGCGGCGGATGCCGCGCCATCTCGGGATGGGCCTGGCCTTCGGGTTCTTCGGCCTCGTCGCGGGGGCCGGCTTCGTGTCCGGCGGCGGCTACGCCGAGATGGCGGCGCGCTCCGGCACGCCCCTCGACATGGCGGCCCGGGCGCTCGGCTTCGGCCTCGACAAGGTGACGATCTCGGGCCTGGTGCAGCTGCGCTCGGCCGAGATCCTGCAGGCCGCCGGCATCGACCAGCGCAACTCGCTGCCCTTCCTCAGCGTGGTCGACGTGCGCGACCGCCTGTCCACCGTGCCGCTGATCGGCGCGGTCTCGGTGCGCAAGATCTACCCGCGCGAGCTCCTGATCACGCTCACCGAGCGCGAGCCGAGCGCCCTGTGGCAGCGCAACGGCGAGATCGCCGTGATCGCCGCCGACGGCACGGTGATCGACCAGATGCGCGACGGCCGCTTCTCCGACCTGCCCCTGGTGGTGGGCGACGAGGCCAACCTGCGCACCAAGGAATACCTCGCGCTCCTCGAGGCCGCGGGCCCGCTCAAGGACCGGATCCGCGCCGGCACCCTGGTCTCGGGCCGCCGCTGGACCCTCAAGCTCGACGGCATCGACGTGCGCCTGCCCGAGACCGGTGCCCGCGAGGCGGTGGCCCGCCTCGTCAAGCTCGAGGCCGAGTCGAGCCTGCTCGAGAAGGACATCATCGCGGTCGACCTGCGGCTGCCCGACCGGGTGGTGGTGCGGCTGACCGAGGAGGGCGCGGCGGCGCGCCTGGAGGCCCAGAAGAAGCAGCAGAAGAAGCCCAAGGGGACCGAGACATGACCCGCGCGCGAGACGTGACGCCCGCCGGTCTCCCCGGTTTCCGCAGCCCCCAGATCCCCCTTTCATCCCCGGTGAGCGTCGCGTCATGAGTCTCCTCCAGCACGGTCTCACGCCGCGCTTAAAGCCGCTCTCGGCGCGCCGGAGCGCGACCCTGTCGGTGCTCGACATCGGCACCAGCAAGATCGTCTGCCTCGTCGCCGAGCTGCAGCCGGTCGAGACGCTGGCGACCCTGCGCGGCCGCACCCACCTCGCCCGGATCATCGGCATCGGCCACCAGCGCTCGCTCGGCCTCAAGGGCGGCGCCGTGGTCGACCTCGAGGCGGCCGAGACCTCGATCCGCCAGGCGGTCCACGCCGCCGAGCGCATGGCCCGGGTCGAGGTCCAGTCGGTCATCGTCAGCCTGTCGGGCGGCCGGCTCGGCTCGCAGCACTTCGACGCCAAGGTCCCGGTGCGCACCGGCGCCGTCACCGGCTCGGACGTGCAGCGGGTGCTGGAGGCGGCGAGCACCCACAGCATCAGCCCGGGCCGCGCCGTGCTGCACGCCCTGCCGACCGGCTACTCCCTCGACCAGCAGAGCGCGGTGGTCGATCCGTCCGGCATGCTCGGCGAGCGGCTCGGCGTCGACCTCCACGTCGTCACCGCGGAGATCGCGGCGGCCCGCAACCTGATGCTGGCGGTGGAAAATACCCACCTGCGCGTCGAGGCGGTGATCGCGACGCCCTACGCCTCGGGCCTCTCGGCGCTGGTCGACGACGAGGCCGAGATGGGCGTCGCCGTCGTCGACATGGGCGGCGGCACCACCAGCGTCGGCGTGTTCTCGGGCGGCCACCTCGTCCATTGCGACGCGCTGGCGGTCGGCGGCCACCACGTCACCATGGACATCGCCCGCGGCCTCTCGACCCGGGTGGCGGCGGCCGAGCGGCTCAAGACCCTGTACGGCGCCGCGATGGCGACGGCGTCGGACGAGCGCGACATGATCGCGGTCCACGGCGTCGACGAGGACGAGCGCGACCTGCCCCACCACATTCCGAAGTCGCACCTCGTGCGGATCATCCGCCCGCGGGTCGAGGAGGTGCTGGAGCTGGTGCGCGACCGCCTGCGCAACGCGGGCTTCGCCGCCCAGGCCGGGCGCCGGGTGGTGCTGACGGGCGGCGCCAGCCAGCTCGTCGGCCTGCCGGAGGTCGCCCGCCGGATCCTGCAGGGCCAGGTCCGGATCGGCCGGCCGCTCGGCATCAAGGGATTGCCCGAGGCCGCCAAGGGCCCGGCCTTCTCGGCCGCCGTCGGGCTCCTGGTCTACCCCCAGGTCTCGCACGTCGAGCATTTCGAGCCGCGCGGCCAGACCGGCCATGCGGGCCTCGGTTCGGACACGTACCTCTCCAAGGTCGGACGCTGGATCCGGGAGAGCTTCTAACGAGATCGCCTCCCGGCGCGGGCCCCGGAAACGGGCCGCGCCGGAGAGGCGGGACGGCAAACGGCGCCGCTACCGCGCCACCAGAAACGAAACGATCACCAGAGGCTCGCGCATCATGGCCATCTCCCTGCAAGCTCCGGACATCCGCGAACTGAAGCCCCGCATCACCGTGTTCGGCGTCGGCGGCGCCGGCGGCAACGCCGTCAACAACATGATCGAGTCGGGCCTGCTCGGCTGCGAGTTCGTGGTCGCCAACACCGACGCCCAGGCGCTGACCTCCTCGAAGGCCGAGCGCGTGATCCAGATGGGCATCGGGGTGACGCAAGGGCTCGGCGCCGGCTCGCAGCCCGAGGTCGGCCGCGCCGCCGCCGAGGAGGTGATCGACGAGATCCGCGACCAGCTCTCGGGCGCCCACATGTGCTTCATCACCGCCGGCATGGGCGGCGGCACCGGCACCGGCGCGGCCCCGGTCATCGCCCGCACCGCCCGCGACATGGGCATCCTGACGGTCGGCGTGGTGACCAAGCCGTTCCAGTTCGAGGGCGTGCGCCGGATGCGCACCGCCGAGTCGGGCATCAACGAGCTGCAGCAGGCCGTCGACACCCTGATCGTGATCCCGAACCAGAACCTGTTCCGGGTCGCCAACGAGAAGACCACCTTCGCGGACGCCTTCGCGATGGCCGACCAGGTGCTCTACTCGGGCGTCGCCTGCATCACCGACCTGATGGTGAAGGAGGGTCTCATCAACCTCGACTTCGCCGACGTGCGGGCGATCATGCGCGGCATGGGCAAGGCGATGATGGGCACCGGCGAGGCGTCCGGCGAGAAGCGCGCCAACCGCGCCGCGGAAGCCGCGATCGCCAACCCGCTCCTCGACGACGTCTCGATGAAGGGCGCCCGCGGCCTGCTGATCTCGATCACCGGCGGCAACGACCTCACCCTCTACGAGCTCGACGAGGCCGCCACCCGCATCCGCGAGGAGGTCGATTCCGACGCCAACATCATCCTGGGCGCCACCTTCGACGAGAGCCTCGACGGCATCATCCGGGTCTCGGTCGTCGCCACCGGCATCGAGCCGGCGCTGATCAACGCCAACGCCATCGGCTCGCCGGAGATCGCCCAGACCGAGCAGCGCATCGCCGAGGTCGCCGAGCGCCTGCGGGCCGAGGCGCGGGCCCGGGCCGCCGCCCCGGCGGCGCCCGCCCCCTCCTTTCGTCCCGCCGAGGCCCCGGTAGCGCGGGCCCCGGTGGCGGAGCCGGTGGCGCACGCCCCCATGCACGCCCCGATCTCCGCCCCCGAGGCCCTGCGCATGGAGATGCCGACGGCCCACCAGGCCGCCAGCCTGATGCGCGACGAGGTGCAGATCACCCCGGCCCAGCCGCGCACCCCGGTCTACGAGCCGGCCCCGGCCCCGGTCTCGGCGCCCGAGCCGCAGATGCCGATGGCCTCCGGCCCGTTCATCCCGCCGTCCCCGGCGGTGGTGCGCGCGCCGCGCATGCCGCGGGTCCAGGACCTGCCGATGCCGGCCCAGAACCAGATCCGCGCCAGCCGTGGCGAGGAGCCGGTCCAGCAGGTGACGCCGGATGCCAAGCGCACCTCGCTGCTGCGCCGCCTCGCCACCGTCGGCTTCGGCGGCCGGCGCGAGGACGAGGCCGGCCAGCCGGTCCAGGCTCCGGCGGCCCCGATGGCGCATGCCGCGCCGCAGCCGGCGCCCCGGCCGATGCCGCAGGCTCCGGTCCACCAGGCGCCGGTCCAGCACGCCCCGGCCGCCCCGCGCCAGCCCGCGCCGCAATACGCCCCGCAGGCCGGCTACCCGGCCCAGCCCCAGGGCTACCGCCCGGCGCAGGGCAACCTCGACGCGCAGGGCCGCGCGGTGCCGGCCGGCACCCGCATGATGGACGACGACCAGCTCGAGATCCCGGCCTTCCTGCGCCGCCAAGCGAACTGATTGCGGCGAACTGATCGCCGCGATCGGGTCGCGGGGCACCCGCCCCGGGGGGCGTCGCCGGCAGGCGGTGCCCCCGCGGGGTCCGGACACCGCCTCGACCGGGCCGCGCGAGCCCCGCAGTGCCGCCCAAATGACACACCCCGAGGCCCCCCGGCCTCGGGGTCGTCGTGTTTTATAAACTATTGAAGGGTAAGGGCTTTTCGAGTCCGGTGCCGGTCCCCGGAGTTGTTACAGAGCGTAAGAATCCGTGATTTGGCCGTGCTTCCGAGCGCGACTATAGGTGATCTACGCACAAGGGCGAAGGCCGAGCGACTGCCGGCACTGACACCCACAGGGGCTTCAAGCAACGGACGGATCGCCTCGAAACGTGGCCTGGACAACGGGACATGATGGTGAGTCGCGGCCGAGGGCTGAGGTAATGAAAACAAGTCAACAGACGACCCTACGCTCCGCCGCGAGCCTCTCCGGCATCGGCGTCCACTCCGGTAACCCCGTCTCGATCACGCTCCATCCCGCGGAGGCGCATCATGGCATCGCCTTCCTGCGCACCGGCCTTGCCGACGACCGCGACCGCCTGATCCAGGCCCACCACGCCCAGGTCAGCGCCACCGAGCTCTGCACCGTCATCGGCAGCCGCGAGACCGGCGCCGTCGCCACCATCGAGCACCTGATGTCCGCCCTCTACGGGCTCGGCATCGACAACTGCCTCGTCGAGATCGACGGCCCCGAGATGCCGATCCTCGACGGCAGCGCCGCCCCCTTCGTGGCGGCGATCGAGGCGGTCGGCACCGCCTCCTGCGGCACGCCCCGCCGCTTCATCAAGGTGCTCAAGACCGTCCGCACCGAGAAGGGCCGCGCCTATTCCGAGCTGCGCCCGTTCGAGCGCGGCTTCCACCTCGACGTCGAGATCGACTTCGAGAGCCCGGTGATCGGCCGCAGCCGCAAGGCGCTGACCCTCACCCCCGCCGCCTACCGCCGCGAGATCGCCCGCGCCCGCACCTTCGGGATGATGCGCGACGTCGAGCGCTACTGGAAGGCCGGCTTCGCGCTCGGCGCCTCGCTGGAGAACACCGTCGCGGTCGGCGACGGCGGCGTGGTGAACCCCGAGGGCCTGCGCTATCCGGACGAGTTCGTCCGCCACAAGATCCTCGATGCCGTCGGCGACCTGGCGCTGGCCGGCCTGCCGATCCTCGGCGCCTACCAGTCCTTCTGCGGCGGCCACGGCCTCAACGTCGCGGTCCTGACCGCCCTCTTCGCCGATCGCTCGAACTACGCCATCGTCGAGGGCGCCGCCGCCCGCCGCGAGCCGGCCTTCGCCGAGTTCGGCGTCGGCCTGGGCGCCGCGGTCTACGCGCCGGAGCTCTGAGCCCGGACCGTTGCGGCCGGGCCACAGCCGGCGGGTTTCGGCGCCGGATGCGGACTTGATCCAGGTTTCGCGCCTCTCCGCGCCGTCTTGGCGCCCTATTCGCCCCACAGGGTTAAGGAAGTCCCCGATCAACGGCCGCTTGCTCCCGCGCTGTGGCCGTCACGGGCTTGGCGCGCCGCGCCGGCCTGGGCTAAGGGGCTCGTGGATCAGCGGCACGACAGGCCGCCTGCTTGGGGAAGAACCCGAATGCCGTTCGCCCACCCGCTTCGCGCCGCGAAGGTGACCGTCCTGCGGACCGCGCTGCTCGCGGCATGCGGCCTGGGACTGGCCGGCTGCGACGCGATCGATTCCATCAATCCGTTCGCCAACGAGAAGTACAAGACCGAGATCGTCCCCGACGTTCCGGCCGACAAGCTCTACAGCCAGGGTCTCGGCAAGCTCGAGGATCGCGACTACGAGGGCGCGACGAAGCGGTTCGAGGACCTCGACAAGCAGTACGCTTATTCCGACTGGTCGCGGAAGGCGGTGCTGATGACCGCTTACTCGAACTACGAGGGCGGCCGCTACGAGGACGCGATCACCGCCTCGAAGCGCTACCTGCAGCGCCATCCCGGCTCGAAGGACGCGGCCTACGCCCAGTACCTGCTGGCGATGTCGCACTACAAGCAGATCCCGGACGTGACCCGCGACCAGGACCGCTCCGAGAAGGCCCTCGTGGCGCTCACCGAGCTGGTGCAGAAGTACCCGACCTCGGAATACGCCGCCGACGCCAAGGCCAAGATCCAGATCACCCGCGACCAGCTCGCCGGCAAGGAGATGGAGATCGGGCGCTACTACCTCGAGCGGCGCAACTTCCCGGCGGCGATCAACCGCTTCCGCGACGTGGTGAGCAAGTATCAGACGACCCGCCACGTCGAGGAGGCGCTGGAGCGCCTGGCCGAGGCCTACATGGCACTCGGCATCACCGGCGAGGCCCAGACCGCCGCCGCCGTGCTCGGCCACAACTTCCCCGATTCGCCCTGGTACAAGGACGCGTTCAACCTGCTCCAGAGCGGCGGCCTGCAGCCGCGCGAGGAGAAGGCGTCCTGGATCAGCAAGGCGTTCCGCGGCGTGATCGGGATGGACACCCGCACCGCCGAGGCGCAGTAAGGCCCTCGCGGCGTCCCACCGGACATGCGGCCGTGGCGCGCACTCGCGCCGCGGCCCGTTCGGCTGTAGATACCCGCCCGTTCCTCCTCGTCCCGTCCTCCTCCTCGTCCCGGCAAGGGTGGCATGCTGGTTCAGCTCGCGATCCGCGACATCGTCCTGATCGATAAGCTCGAGCTGAACTTTCGCGAAGGCCTGAGCGTCCTGACCGGGGAGACCGGCGCCGGCAAGTCGATCCTCCTCGATGCCTTCACGCTGGCGCTCGGCGGCCGCGGCGACGGGCGCCTGGTGCGCCAGGGCGAGGCGCAGGGGCAGGTCACGGCGGTGTTCGACGTCGCCCCCGACCATCCGGCCCGGACCATCGCGGCCGCCTCCGACATCGACACCGAGGGCGACCTGATCCTGCGCCGCATCCAGGTCGCGGACGGGCGCACCCGCGCCTTCGTCAACGACCAGCCGGTCGGCGTGCAGGTGCTCCGCGCCATCGGGGCGGCGCTCGTCGAGATCCACGGACAGCACGACGACCGGGCCCTGTCGGATTCCACCACCCACCGGGCGATTCTCGACGCCTTCGGGGGCCTCGGTACCCGGCAGACCGCGGTGGCGGACGCCGCGCGCCGGGTGCGCCAGGCCCGTACCGCCCTGTCCGAGCACCGCGCCCGGGTCGAGGCCGCCCGCAAGGAGGTCGACTTCCTGCGCCACGCCGTCGAGGAGCTCGCCGCCCTCGACCCGAAGCCCGGCGAGGAGACCGAGCTCGCCGAGCGCCGCACCCTGATGCAGCAGGGCGAGAAGGTCGCCCGCGAGCTCAACGAGGCCCTCGATGCCGTCGGCGGCCAGGGCTCGCCCACCGCCCACCTCTCAGCAGCGCTGCGCAAGCTCGAGCGCCGCGCCGCGCAGGCGCCGGCCCTGGTCGAGCCGAGCATCAACGCCCTCGACAACGCCCTCGTCGCCCTCGACGAGGCCCGGACCTGCCTGGAGGACGCGCTCCAGGCGGCGGAGTTCGACCCGCGCGAACTGGAGCGGGTCGAGGAGCGGCTGTTCGGCCTGCGCGCCGCCGCCCGCAAGTACAACGTCGCCGTCGACGACCTCGCGGCCCTGCGCGGGCGCTACGAGGGCGACGTCGCGGTGATCGATGCCGGCGAGGAGGCCCTCGGCCGGCTCGAGGCGACGCTCGCCGCCGCGGACGCGGCCTATCTCGAGAAGGCCGAGGCGCTGAGCAAGGGCCGGCGCAAGGCGGCCTCCGCCCTCGACAAGGCGGTGCAGGCCGAGTTGCCGCCCCTGAAGCTGGAGCGCGCCCGCTTCATCACCGAGATCGCCACCGACCCGGAAGCCCGCGATCCCGCCGGCCTCGACCGGGTCGAGTTCTGGGCCCAGACCAATCCGGGCACCCGCCCCGGCCCGATGATGAAGGTGGCGTCGGGCGGCGAGCTGTCGCGGTTCATGCTCGCCCTCAAGGTGGTGCTGGCCGACAAGGGCTCGGCCCCGACCCTGATCTTCGACGAGATCGACACCGGCGTCGGCGGCGCAGTCGCGGACGCGATCGGTGCCCGCCTCGCCCGGCTCTCGGCCCGGGTCCAGACCGTGGCGGTCACCCATGCGCCGCAGGTCGCCGCCCGCGCCTCGACGCATTTCCTGATCGCCAAGGAGGCGGTGAAGGGCTCGGACCGGGTCGCCACCCGGGTAAAGCCGCTCGCCGCGATGCCGCGACAGGAAGAGATCGCCCGGATGCTCGCCGGCGCGACGGTGACCGAGGAGGCGCGAGCCGCCGCCGCCCGCCTGCTGCAGGCCGCCGAGGCTTGACCGCACACGAGCGTGGCCGGCCAGCACATCCTGCTGTATGGTCAAGCTCGCGGCGCGATTCGCCCCGGCAGCGCTGCTGTCGCCGACATGGTGAACGAAAGAAAAATTTTAACGAAATCTTTACCATGTCGACCGAGAGTGCTTCGTCTCGGCGCGGATCAGCCTTCCCTCGGATCCGCGCAACCGGCACGGGGCCTGTGGTCCGATGAAACAGGAAGTGAGTGCGTCCCGGGATCGCGTCGAGGAGACGGGCCTGCCTGCGCTCGGCGCGGAGGCGCAACGGCGTCTCGGACGGACGCTGCGGTCGCTCTACGAGCGCACGGTGGACCGGCAGCCGATCCCTCTCGACCAGGTCGACCTGCTGCTGCGGTTGCGCCATCGCGAGCGCGAGTTGCTGCGCCACCGCTGAGCGGTCCGGTCGAGGAGGGGCGCCAGATAAATGGGCGCTCCGCCGGGTGGCGGAGCGACGGCGATGCAGATGCTCGCCGTCATCGAGATCCCCTCGACGAGGAGGGGACGATCACCCGATGGAGAGGGGAGGGCGCCTCAGCGGCGCCGACGATCGCGCACCCGTACCGGGACGAGAGCCGGGGCCTGGGCCCGGGCACCGGCTACCGCGAGGGCACCGGCGAGGCCGAGAGCCGTGAGGATGCCGGTGATCACCATCGGCGAGGCCGTCAGAAGACCCGCCAGCAGGGCGAGCAGCACGAGGCCGGCACGCAGGGCATTGGAACGGATCATCATCAAGCCTCCATCCAGACGCCGGTGAGAACGTGTGGCGCGAAACCCGAGTTCCGCGCTGGCCTCGCCGGCCGTGCCATCCGAATGTGGGGTGTCCGAGGCGATCGCGCTACCTGCGACACGTTGGAACCTACGGTCAGGCTTGCCGTTATCTTGCCATGATCGGCCGCGGGCCGAGAGATCTGACAAGAGGGGTTACGCCATGCTGGGTTGGGCTGTCACTTTCCTCGTCGTGGCGCTGGTCGCCGCGCTGTTCGGCTTCGGCGGCATCGCCGGGACGGCCGTCGAGGCCGCCAAGCTCATCTTCTTCGTTGCCGTGGTGCTGTTCGCCATCTCGGCCGTGGTCGGCCTGATGCGGGGCCGTTCGCCGACGCTGTGACGGCCAGGCCCTGAACACGCCGTAAGCCTTTAGCCAACGCCGAGGCCGAGCGCCGTCCCTCCCCGCGAGGGGCGGCGTTTCACTGTCGGGCATGCCGGCCGAAGACCACGGGTCGCTTCGGAGGGGCGCTTCGGAGCGGGGCGCCGATTCGCGGATCACTCCTCGATCGGCGATCCGTCCGGTGCCTTAGCGTCGCTGCGTTCGAGGCTGGCGAGGAGATCGAGGAACCGGTCGGGGATCGGTTGCTGCATCATCTCGTCGTACATGGCGCGCAGGTGCGACCCGATGCGTCCCTGAACGCCGCGGTCGAGCGTGGGCTCGCCGGACCCGGCGGCGGGGCCGTCCCCGTCCTCCGGGGACTGATGGGACGACTGCGGACCGGGCGCGCCCGGGTCCTGCATCCCCTTGCCATCGTTCATACCATTCCCCTTCGCCCGTCCTGGACATGCGGACAGGGCGATGCCATGGCGCCCGGTATGCCGGGTCGCGCGCTTGCGGCGACAACGCGGGTCGGGGGAATCAGTTCCGCGCCGGTTCGGAACGAATGCGGCGACGCGGCGTTGAAGGCACGAGGTCCGACGAGCGAAACGATAAGACCCGAGCGGAACGATAAGACCAAGGGGATCTGAATGTCGACAGCACAACTCGTGGTGCAGCACCTGCCTTACCTGCGTCGCTACGCGCGCGCCCTCACGGGCAGCCAGGTGGCCGGCGATGCCTACGTGGCGGCGACGCTCGAGACGCTCGTGAACGAGCCCGAGACCCTCGGGCGCAGCACCAACGTCAAGGCCGACCTGTTCCGCGTCTTCACCCGGATCTGGAACTCGCTTTCGGTCAACGGCCAGACCGACCAGACGCAGCACGACCTCCCGGCCGAGGTGCGGCTGGGCCAGATCACCCCGCTGCCGCGCCAGGCCTTCCTGCTCTCCTGCCTCGAAGGCTTCTCCGAGGAGGATGCCGCGACCATCCTGGGCGTCGACGTGTCGGAGGTCCGCGACCTCGTGGACGAGGCCGGCCGCGAGCTCGCCGCCGACATGGCGACCGAGATCCTCATCATCGAGGACGAGCCGCTGATCGCCATGGACCTCGAGGCCCTGGTGGAGGGTCTCGGCCACAACGTCACCGGCGTCGCCCGCACCCGCACCGAGGCGGTCAAGCTCGCCTCGACCAAGCGCCCCGGCCTGATCCTCGCCGACATCCAGCTCGCCGACGGCTCCTCGGGCCTCGACGCGGTGAACGACCTCCTGAAGTCGTTCGAGGTGCCGGTGATCTTCATCACCGCGTATCCCGAGCGCTTCCTCACCGGCGAGCGGCCGGAGCCGGCCTTCCTCATCGCCAAGCCGTTCCAGCCCGCGAACGTCTCGGCGGTGATCAGCCAGGCGCTGTTCTTCCAGCAGAGTGCCCGCCGCCGCGAGGCCCGCGCGAGCGCATGATGCCATAGCGCCGCCCCCGGGCGGCGCGGCCTTCCGAGTTGCAGTCCCGGGCCCGCCGCGAGGCGGGTGCCGGGACTTCGTCGTTCTTGGGGGCTCGGGCAAGGATTGCTCGTGCGGGCGACGGAACGATCGGGGCGATCGCCAACGGCATCGCCTCCCAGCCGCTCCGATTTGCCCGCTTCGGCTTCCCTCGCTTCCAGGCTGATTCTCGCGCATTTCGCCCGCGTCGACACTGCCCGCAAGGCCGAGAGAAGTCTGCTGGTAGCGGAAGGTCGGCGATCCTGGCCGGGACCCGGCCGTCGGCGGTCGCCCCATGCCACGTAACGGCCAGCTAACGCCTGCGCGGGCGCGCGGACACGGCGCCGGGCCGAGCCCTCATCACGATGTCGCGTTTCGGCTAGACTTGAGGGTGTCCGATGAGGCCGTCCCAATACAAAAGAACGGGCCGGATCAGGATCCGGCCCGTTGGAAGAGTTTCCGGCCAATGCACAAGGGGAATGCGGGGAGGACCAGGTGGCCGGGTTGCCATATCAACGGGAATCCCACCGGAAAGGTTCCGGCGCGATGGAAGATCGTTCGTTTGTCGTTGCATGTGGCGAAAATGACGCGACTTGGAGCGGGCGGCAGCCGCCATCGGCCGGTTAACGAGAGGTTGCCGCGCTCCATCGCCTTGTCGGCATGAACTGTCCCGGACAGGCACGTCGGCGGGAACTACTGGCGCCGGGCGCGCGTTAAGAAAGCATTATCAAGCTTCGCCGCGAGGGCCACGCGTATGCTCCGCCCCCACTTCTTCTTCGGAATTACGGTTCCCGCCGCGTTCGTCGCGCTGGTCGGTCAGCCGCTGGTCCAGCACTCCGTCGAGGCCTTCGCCCGCCCGGCCGTCGAGCAGGCGGCGATCAAGGGCGACCGCCTCGGGCCGGTCCGCCCGGCCGCGAAGGTGCAGGTGCCGGTGGCGGTCGAGATCACCGGGCTCGGCGCCGCCAAGGTCACCCTGCGCAACGAGGCGGGCGACGTGGTCTACCAGGCCGACGCGCATCGCAACACGACGCTGGTCGCCCGCGACACCAGCATCCCGCAGGTCACCGTGCGCGAACGCGCCGGCGCCTCGGTGGCGCAGCGCGACGTCGGCCAGGCCGGCCAGGCCGGCCAGGCGGTGCGCCGGATGCCGGAGGGCTGCGAGGGGGCGATCAGCGGCCTGGCCGGCCACGAGGCCCGTCGCCTGCTGCCGAGCCGCTGCCTCGCCGATGCCGGCGACGCGCTGCCCTTCCGCGTCGCGGCCCTCTGACGCCATCCCTCGACAACGGGGCCGTTCACCATGACCGATCCGCGCGAATACGAGCACCCTTCGCCCGAGCCGCTGCCCCTGGAGCGCGTCCATCGCGACGGGCAGGTCGAGCCGGACATCGACCGACTCGCCAGCCTGCTGGCCGGCCTTACGGCAGTCCGGCCCGTCGACGACGTGATCTGCGCCGCCCTGGCAAGACGCAACCTCGTGGTCACGGCTCGGCCCCTCGCCGCCTGAGCCAGGTTCCCGATCATCGCACAACGACGGACCCCGGGGCGCACGCCCCGGGGTCCGTCGTTGTGCGTACAGATGTCGAAAGCGGCCCACACTGATGCGCCGGAGAGGGGAAATCTCTCTCCGGCGCATGAGGATGGGTCTCGAACCGTCAATCGTGCCGATAGGGCCCTGTCCAGATGAAGGCGGCCGCGGACGCCCGGATCGGACCGGCGCCTCACTCGTCGGTGGCGCGCCCGCTGCCCGAGGCCTGCCCGCCCTTGCGGCCGGCCGACGAGGCCAGTTCGCGGTCCTGCGAGAAGGAGCGCTTCTCCGCCGGCACGCTGCGACCGCCCTTGCTGGCAATCTCGCGCTGCCGCTCCAGATCCATGGATGCGAAGCCGCGCTTCGAAGTCGAATTTCCGGTAGCCATGAGTGCCTCCTTGGCCGGTGTTCTCAGACCGAACAACCTTCAGCGGAAATGATGGTTCCTGCCACGCATGCGAGGCAAGCCGTCGTGATGGTCCCGAAACGGGCCAGTACAGGCATCGCCACGAGAGGCCGGCGTCCTCCGGCCACTTGAGTCAACGCGCCGCAGCTGCGTGGAAAGCTTGGCCGTAGCGACGGCCCGGGCCGGGAACCCGTCCGGCGGGCCGGCGTTCGCCCGGGACCCCGCGGCAGGCGGCTCCACCGCCGCCCTTCGCCGTCGAAGGCCCGTCCAGTCCGGAGATCCCGATGACCAACAGGACCATGGTGACCCGAGAGGCCGCCGCGCACCCCGAGACCGCCCCGGCCCCCAATCGGGACGCCGCACCGGCGATGCCGGCCGAGGAGGGCAGCCCGCACCCGACCACGACCGAGGAGCCGGGCGACTCGCCCCAGCCCAACCGCCAGTTCGGCGACGAGCCGGTCGGCGGCCTGACCACGCGAAAAGAGCGGCCGCGCAAGGATTAGAGCGTGATCCGGCCGGTGGGGCCGGCACGGCAGCGGTTCCCAGCCCCGCTCCGTCCCTCTACACAGGCAGGCGGGATGGGGCGGCGGACGATGAGCGGCGGGGCGCGAGCAGCGGAGGGCACGGCCGACGGGATGGCCCGGGATACGGACGACCGCCCGGCCGGCGGCCGGGACGGGGATCGGGCGGCGCGCCGCGAGGCGATCCCCGCCAGGGCCGGGAACGACCCGGAGGCGGGCGACGCCTCCGGCGGCCTCGACCGCAGCCTATTCCGCTACATCTGGCGGCACTCGAAGCGCGACCAGATCCTGATCTGCGCCGTCGTGCTCGCCTCGCTGCCGCTCTACTTCGCCTCCCTCGACCTGCCGCGCCGCATCGTCAACGAGGCGATCCAGGGCCACGCCTTCGAGAAGGGCAACGAGACCGCCAAGTTCCTGGTGCTGCGCCTGCAGATGCCGGACTGGTTCGGCCACGATCTCTCGCTGTTCGACGGCTTCGACGTCGATCGGTTCGAGCTCCTGTTCGGCCTCTCGTCGATGTTCCTGCTGCTGGTGCTGATCAACGGCGCCTTCAAGTACTGGATCAACGTGGCCAAGGGGGCGCTCGGCGAGCGCATGCTGCGGCGCCTGCGCTTCCAGCTGTTCTCGCTGATCATGCGCTTCTCGCCGGACGCGCTGCGCCACACCAAGGCCTCCGAGGTCGCCACCATCATCCGCGACGAGGTCGAGCCGATCGGCGGCTTCATCGGCGACGCCTACATCCTGCCGGCCTTCCTCGGCACCCAGGCCGCCACCGCGATGACGTTCATCCTGCTCCAGAACGTCTGGCTCGGGCTGCTCGCCGCCGGGGTGGTGGGGGTGCAGTTCGTGGTCATCCCGCGCCTGCGGCGCGAGCTGCTGCGCCTCGGACGCCAGCGTCAGCTCGCCTCGCGCCGCCTCGCCGGCCGGGTCGGCGAGGTGGTGGACGGCATCGCGGCGGTGCATTCCAACGGGGCCGAGGCCTGGGAGCGGGCCGAGATCGGCCACCGCCTCGGCGGGCTGTTCGACCTGCGCCTGCGCATCTACCGGCGCAAGTTCATGGTCAAGTTCCTGAACAACCTGCTCGCGCAGATGACGCCGTTCCTGTTCTACTGCATCGGCGGCTACTTCGCCCTGAAGGGCCAGCTCAGCATCGGCCAGCTCGTCGCGGTGATCGCGGCCTATCGCGACCTGCCGCCGCCCCTCAAGGAGCTGATCGACTGGGACCAGCAGCGCCTCGACGTGCAGGTGAAGTACGAGCAGGTGCTGCAGCAATTCCTGCCCGAGCGCCTGCTCGGGCTCGATGCGCCGGGCCGCGACGAGTCCCTGTGCGGGCGGCTGGCCGCCGAGGGCGTCGGCGTGCAGGAACCGCACGGGCCGGTGCTCGCCAACGTCTCCCTCGCCCTGCCGCTGCCGGCGATCGTCGGCATCGTCAGCGACGGTGGTCCCGCCGCCTCGACCTTCGCGCGGGTGCTGGCGCGCCGGACGGTGCCGACCTCCGGCCGGGTCACCCTCGAGGGCCACGACCTTTCCGAATGGGCGGGCGCCGCGCTCACCCGGCGCATCGCCTTCGCGGGCGTCGACCCGATCCTGTTCCCGGGGTCCTTGCGCGAGAACATCGTGTACGGCCTCAACCGCCGCCCGCCGGATTCCGCCGTGACCGACGCCAAGGCGCTCGCCGAGGCGCACCGCACCGGAAACCCGGTCGCACCGTTCCCGGCCGACTGGATCGACTACGCCCAGGCCGGCGTCGCCGATGCGGGCGAGCTCGACGCCCTGATCCTCGACTGGCTTACCCGCATCGGCATGGGCGAGGAGGTTTATCGCTTCGGCCTCCTCGGCCAGGTCGATCCCGAGCGCCATCCCGACCTCGCCGCCCGGCTGATCGAGGCGCGGATCGCCTTCCGCGAGCGCCTGGCGGCGGAGGGGCACGCCCACCTCGTCGAGCCGTTCGATCCCGCCCGCTACAACCGGCAGGCGACGGTGGCGGAGAACCTGCTGTTCGGTGTCCCCACCACCACGGCGCTCACCGGCCGGGCGCTGGCCGAGCACCCGGTGGTCCGCCTCGTCCTCGACCGGACCGGGCTCGCCGACGACCTCGTCACCATGGGCGAGCGGATCGCCGCCACCATGCTGGAGATCTTCCGCGGCCTGCCGAGCGGGCATCCGCTGTTCGAGCAGTTCTCGTTCCTCTCCGCCGACGAGCTGCCGGAATACGAGGCGATCCTCGCCCGCCGCACCGCCACCGAGGCGTCGGCCGAGCGCCACGGCACCTCGGCCTTCGAGCGGCTCCGTCGGCGCTGGATCGGGCTGGGCCGCTACGGCTCGGCCGACGCGACCCGGCTCATCGCCCTGCCGCTCGCCTATATCGAGCCGCGCCACCGCCTCGGCCTCATCGACGACGCGTTCCGCGAGCGGCTGGTCGAGGCGCGGGGGGAGCTGCGCATCACCCTCGACGAGGCCGGCCTCGGCGGCGTCGACTTCTACGACCCCGACCGGGTCTGCGCGGCGGCCCCCTTGCGCGACAACCTGCTGTTCGGGCGCATCAACCAGTCGGTCGCCGACGCGGTCGAGACCGTGACGGCGACCGGTACCGCCCTCGTCCAGGAGATGCGGCTCGCTCCCGACATCACCCGGGTCGGCCTCGACCATCAGGTCGGTCCCGAGGGGCGCTTCCTGTCGGGCAGCCAGCGCGCGGTGGTGAGCCTGGTCCGTGCCCTCGTGCGCCGGCCCGACCTCCTCGTCCTCGACGGCGCCCTCTCGCCGATGGGCGAGAACCGGGCCCGCACGGTCCTCGAGCTCCTGCTGGAACGGTTCGGCCGCGAGAACAGCCTCGTGGCGGTGCTCCCCAACGACCGGGTGGCCGACCGCTTCGCCCTGGTGCTGCGGGCCGTCGGCACGCAGATCCACGGGCCGGAGGCGCCGCCGGCGCGGCAGGACGACGTGCCGCGGCAAGACGCGGCGGCGCGGCAAGACGCTGCGGCGGGGCAAGACGCGGCGGTGCGGGAAGAGGCGCCCGCCGCCGGTGGAGCCCTGGCGGACGGCCCGGAGCCCGGCACCGATCCCGACCCGGAGGAGGCGCGCCGGGCCGAACGGGACGCCTTCGCCGCGGCCGATGCGCCCGGCGCGGGAAGCAGCGCTTCCGGCGGAGTGGTGCCGGCGGGGGCTGGCGTTGCAGCGCCGGCTGCGGCAGTCTCCCGGCGCGCCGACAACGAGACGGGGCCGGAACCGGCGCGCGTCGAGCAGGATGTGAAGGCATGACGCTTGAGACCGAGGTGCAGTCGCTGCGCCAAGTGCCGATGTTCCGCGAGGTGGACCCGGCCCGCCTGAAGCTCCTCGCCTTCACCAGCGAGCGGGTGCATTTCGCCGACGGCCAGCGTTTCTTCGACCGGGGCGACGCGGCGGACGCGGCCTACCTGATCCTGGAGGGCGAGGCGGCCGTCACCCTGGACGGGCCCCAGGGTCCGATCCGCCTGGCGCTGCTCGGCGCCAATGCCCTCGTCGGCGAGATGGGCATCCTGGCCGACCAGCCGCGCTCCGCCACCGTGACCGCGGTGGTGGCGACGACGGCGCTTCGCATCGACCGCCGGGTCTTCCTCGAGCTCCTGAGCCAGTTCCCGCAGATCGCCATCGCGGTGATGCGCGAGCTCGCCCATCGCCTCGAGATGACCAACCAGCAGCTCGCTCAGACGCGGACCGGCTGACGCGCCTTCCGGAAAGCGTATCACCAGCCCGCGCGGGTGGAGCCGCAAGGTCCACGCGCTCGAGCGAAGCCGGTTTCCGCGTCGCGAAGCGATTGCGCCGCAATCGCCGAGCGATCAGTGGGGAGCCGTATGACACGACCGACGAGGCCGGCCCGCGAACGAGGCCGGCCCGGACAGCGATTCGGGGGGAGACCATGGATCTCGCAGCCGGCCTGAAGGGCCGCCACGTCCTCGTGACCGGGGCCTCGGGCGGCCTCGGCGACCATTTCGCCCGGCTCTGCGCGTCGTGCGGCGCCGCCGTCACGGTGGCGGCGCGGCGCAAGGAGAAGCTCGACGCCCTGGTGCGCGATCTCCTCGCCGCCGGTGCGCCGGAGGCACGGGCGGTCGCCCTCGACGTCGCCGATCCGGATTCGGTGACGGCCGCCTTCGCGGCGCTGCACGCCCTGCCGGACGTGGTGGTCAACAATGCCGGCATCGCCGAGGGCGGGGCGGCGATCGACGTCGACATCGCGACCTTCGACCGGGTGATCGACACCAACCTGCGCGGCGTCTGGGCGATGTCCGTCACCGCGGCCCGGGCCTGGCGCGACGCCGGCCGCGGCGGCGTGATCGTCAACGTCGCGTCGATCCTCGGCCTCAGGGTCGCCGGCGGGGTCGGGCCCTACACCGTGTCGAAGGCCGGCGTGGTGCAGATGACCCAGGCCCTCGGCCTCGAATGGGCGCGCTACGGCATCCGGGTCAACGCGCTGGCGCCGGGCTACATCGGCACCGACATCAACCGCGAGTTCTTCGAGACGCCCCCCGGTCAGGCGATGCTCAAGCGCATCCCGATGCGGCGGCTGGGCCGTCCGGAGGACCTCGACGGCGCCTTCCTGCTGCTCGCCGGCGACGCCTCGGGCTGGATGACCGGCGCGACCCTGCCGGTCGACGGCGGCCACCTCGTCTCGGGGCTTTGATCCGCTCGCCTCAGTTCGTCAGCCGGACCTGCGCGAAGGTGTTGAACAGCTTCGTCATCGCATCGCCGATCGCGCCGGTCTTGCCCGCCTCCATGTAGAAGTCGCCGCTGGTCGCGCAGGCGGCGAGCTGGGACGGGATGTCGTCGAGGCGCGTGCCCCGGCCGCGGATCTGGCTCGGCTGGCCGAGGGTGGCGTTGTAGCCCCAGTCCCAGGTCATCGGCAGGTAGGGCGTGTAGATCACCCCGACCCAGACCGGCAGCTTGGCGCTGCCGCCGGGCGCCTTGAGGGCGGCGCATTGCGCCGGATCGAACGGCGCGACGAGGGCGCGCTTCGGCACGTCCCAGGTCCAGGACCGGCCCGGATCGGCGACGCCGTCGGTCGCCAGGATCACGAGCTTCTTCGGGGTGGTGATGCCGTCGCCGCTCGGGCCCACCGCCTGGGTGAAGGCCGGCATGATGCCCGAAAACAGCGTCGCCCCGTCGCTCTCGCCCGAGGCGCTCGGCGTCTTGGGCAGGTTGCGGGCCACCTTGGACAGGTCGCTCGTCGGGTCGAGCACCTTGGTGAGCTGGGTGCTGAACGCGTAGATCGCGACCCGCACCCGCTTGCTCGCCGCCTCCTGCCGGCGCAGCGAGGCGACGAAATCCAGGATGCCCTGGTTCATCTCGTCGAGGCGCAGGGTGATGCCGTTGGCCTTCGCCCACTGGTAGCTGTCCAGGCTGGTATTCTTCACCGGCTGGCCGTCGTGGCAGGCGAAGGCGCACCCGTTCAGGTTGGCCTGGAGCGCCGCGATATCGGCGTTCGTCGCCCCCAGCGCCATCGAGCCCGACACGTCGATCAGCAGGTAGACGTCGATCAGGGGCGACAGGTCGGCGCTGGCCTGCGACGCGCCGTCATAGGGCATCGCCGCGGTGCCGATGACCCCCATCAGGGTCGTCTTGGTCGAGGCGGTGTAGGTCCCCGAGACGGTGACGCTGCGGCCCGCCAGGGCGACGGTGAAGCGCGCCTGCGCCGCCGTGGCGGCGACCACCTTCGGGGCCACCGTGGCGAAGACCTGCGTGGCGGTGTCCATGCCGGCCTGGCGGATCGCGGCGTCCGACTGGCCCTTGGCATCCGCCGCCCGCACCGCCTGGGCGCCGGCCAGCACCGCGGCGTCGAGGGCGGCGTCGAGGCGCGAGCGGTCCTGGCGCGAGCGGGCGAAGTCGAATCCGGCGCCGGCCAGGATCAGCAGCACCAGGAAGGTCAGGCCGACCAGCATCGCGACGCTGCCGCGTCGGTCGTGCCGGAAGGCCCGGAGCCGCGCCGTCAGGGTGAGCAGGAGGGGAGGCAGGGGCATGATGAACCGACCGGGAGGCGTCCGCCATCCTGCCCCGACGGGCGTTTCCCCGCCGTGAACGCGATCGTCGAAACCCACGGCCGTACGGTCCCGGCGCCAGAATCATATTGACCCAGGGTCAGTATAGTGGGCCGCTATCCTTCGCGTCGGCCGTCGGCCGGGGTCAAGCCGTCGGATAGGTGATGAACTCCAAAAGCGACCCATCGGGGTCGCGGAAATAGACGCTGATTCCCTCGCCGACGGCCCCGCGGCGCGGCACCGGGCCGAGCTCGACCGGCACGCCGTGGCGTTCGAGATGGGCCGCCGCCTCCTCGATCGGGCCGGGCCAGCGGAAGCACAGGTCGCTGTTGCCGGGCGCCACCGGCAGCCGGGCCCGGGGCTCGCCGATCTGGCCCGGTCCGTGGCAGTTCAGCTGCACGCCGCCGAAGCGGTAGGCGTAGCCCCGCCCGACCGGGATCACCTCGGCCCCGACCACGTCGCGGTAGAAGGCGGTCGAGCGCTCCCAGTCCGAGACGTGGATGACGCAATGGTCGAGGTGGATCGCCGGGGCGACGCCGGTCACCGGCGCGGCGGGCGCGAGGTCGGAAAGGGTCTCGGTATCCGGCATCGCGGGCCTCCGGGCTTGCACGCGGCTCAAGGTCTTGCACGCGGCTGAAGGTAACGCGGCGCCGGCGCCGGTGAACAGCGGGCCGGCGGGAAATGTCGCGCCATCGCGACGCGCCGGTCAGGCGCGCCAGAACGGCTTGAGGCTCTCCTGCCGCACCGTGTCGGGGTCGAGGCCGGTATCGCGCATCTGCGCGGGCGTCAGCGCGGCGAGGACCCGGCGGTCCCGGGCGCGCCGCCACCAGAGGCCGAGGAGGGTCGGGCGGGGCGGCCGAGGGGCGGAGACGGAATCGGCGAGCGGCAGGGAGAAGGCGGGCATGGGGGTCGATCCGAACGGGGAGAGGGCAGTCCGGCCGGGATTGCGCCGCCAGGATTGTATCGATACGAATATCGGTGCAATCGAAACATTGTTCTCGGAGCAATGATGGCCGCACTCGACTATCGCGGGCTCGCCGACACGGTGGCGGCGGAGATCGCCGACGGGCGGCTGCGTCCGGGCGAGAGGCTGCCGCCCCAGCGCGACTTCGCCTATGCCCGCGGCATCGCGGTCTCCACGGCGAGCCGGGTCTATGCCGAGCTGGCGCGGCGCGGCCTCGTCCTCGGCGAGGTCGGGCGCGGCACCTACATCCGCTCCGATCTCGGCGCCTCCGAGCCGATCCGCCCGGAGCCGCCGCCGGCCGCCCTCGATCTCCAGCGCACGATGTCCCGCCTGCCCGAGCAGGAGGCCCTGCTCGCCGAGACCCTGGCGGGGCTGGGACGCGGGGCGGTCGAGGCGGCGCTGACCCAGTACGGCCCGGCCGGCACGCCGCAGGCGCGCGGCGTCGCCGCGCGCTTCCTGGCGCAGGACGGCTTCGCCCCCGATCCGCACGGGATCCTGTTCACCGGCAACGGGCGCCAGGGGCTCGCCGCCGCCCTGGCGATGCTGGCCCCGCCGGGGGAGCGCATCGGCTGCGAGCCGCTGACCTATCCGGTGGTCAAGGGCATCGCGGCGCGGCTCGGCATCGCCCTCGTGCCGCTGCCCCTCGACGGGGAGGGCGTGCGGCCAGACGCCATCCTCCAGGCCCACCGCGCCGCGCCGCTGAGCGGGCTCTACCTCCAGCCGACGCTGCAGAACCCGCTCGGGGCGACGATGGGGCCGGGGCGCCGGGCGGAGATCGCCGCGGTCCTGGCGCGGACGGGGCTCACGCTCGTGGAGGACGCGGTCTACGGCTTCCTGCGCGATACCACGGCCATCGCCGCCCTGGCGCCCGAGCGCACGATCCTGGTCGACAGCCTGTCGAAGCGCGTGATGCCGGGCCTGACCGTCGGGATGATCGTGAGCCCGCCCGAGATGACGGACCGCCTCGCGGCCTCGGTGCGCCAGGGCGGGTGGAGCGCCCCGGGGGTCGCGCTCGCCGCCGGCACGCGCTGGATGGAGGACGGCTCCGCCGCCCGGCTCGCCCGCGCCAAGCGGGCCGACGCGGCCGAGCGGCAGGCGATCGCCCGGGACCGCCTCGCCGGCCTGCCGGTGACGGGCGACGCGGCGGCCTATCACCTCTGGCTCACCCTGCCGGAGACGTGGCGGGCCGAGGCCTACGCCGCGGCGGCCCTGCGGCGGGGCATCGCCCTCATCCCGGCCTCCTCCTTCGCGGTCAGCCCGGGCCACGCCCCGAACGCCGTCCGGCTCGCCCTCGCGGCGCCGGCGCGGGACGAGCTGGCGCGGGCGCTCGACGCGCTGCGCCGCCTCGCCCTCGCGGGGGACGATCAGGTGGTCGAGTAGGCGGCGCCTCCCGGCGGCCTCTCACTGCGCCAGGCGCACCGGCTGGTCCTTCGCCGGGCCGACGCCCGAGGGCACCGGCACGGCCGAGGAATTGTAGTTGGCGTTGATCATCAGGTTGGCGCTGCCGGACGTGCGGATCGACTTGGCGACCACGACCGTCCAGGGCGACTGGTCGGCGATCTTGTTGCCGTATCCGCTCACCGTGAGGCTTGCATTCGGCAGGTATATCGTGCCGACGATCTTGCGGGCGTTGTTGGTCGAGATGCCGAAATCGCCGTAATAGCTGCGGTCGGTGATCAGGGCGAAGCCCGCATAGGGCCCGCTCTTGCGGCCCTCGATCTCGAGCTTGGCCATGCCGATCACCTGGGCCGACAGCAGGCCCTTGAAGATCAGCACCACGTCGGTGCCGGTGATGGTAGATTGCCCGAGCAGGTTGAGGATCGGGCCGACGAAATAATGCTCGCCGGGCTGGAGCACGATGTTCGTCATCCCCAGCAGGGTCAGCTCGCCGCAATGGACGCCGGGATTGAGGTAAGTGGTGCCGCTGCCGATGTTGATCGTGAGCAGATCGTCGCACAGGAGCGGCACGTCGATGCGCATCTTGGCGAACGGGTCCGCCATCGTCGGGGCGTCGGTGACCGGGACCGGGCGGACCGGGCCGGTCGCGCTGCCCGCCGCCCGCACCTCGCCCGCCCACAGGGCCGTGCCCATCCCCGCCGACAGGTTGGCGTTGCTCTGCACGAGGCAGTCGTTGGCGGTGATCGCCGAGTTGCCGTTCAGGCCGACGGCGACCGGCGCGCCGAGGCCGATGGAGTCTTGGGAGCCCAGCACGCAGAGCGGCTTCCGCGCGGTGCGGATCGCCGTCGCGCTGGCCTCGATGGTCCAGCCGCCCGGCGGCAGCATGTTGCGGAAGAACGAGGCCCGGTGCCCGGTCTGGCGCACCGTGACCGTGCGCGCCGCGGCGTCGATCGTGGCGCTCGACGTGATCGTCCAGCGCCGGCGCAGGGCGGCGGCCATCCCGTCGGCGGCGAGGCGGGCGCGCTCCGTCGTGGCGGCGGACTGGTCGACGCCGAACTCGCCCGCGCCCTGGATCGCCGCGGCGTCGACGTAGCTCTGGAGCTTCGACTTCGCCAGCATCACCTCGGAGACCTCGGCGACGCCCACCGCCGCCGTCGCCAGCAGCGGCAGCAGCAGGCTCAGCACGACGATCACCGAGCCGCGCCGGCAGCGCCGGAAGCGGTCGAGGAGGAGCGGGGCGAGGTTCGGGCAGGCTTTCATCGGCGCGGCGGGCTGCCATTCAGGTTGTAGCCCAAAAAACTGCTATCGACAGTTGTTTTCGGGTCTCACAACGTCGGCACGCCCCATCTCTGCCGCCGGAATCCGAACAAAAGCCTAATGCCGTTGTTCGGTTGTAAGATTACGGGGTTAGTTGCAGCTCGGACTTGTGTCCGGGTTCCCGGGTCCGGCGCGGCACAGGTTCGCCGCGCCGGGTTATCTCTGGGTCAGCCGGCGACGTCGTGCTCGATCGCCCCGAAGATCGAGTGCCCGCCGGCGTCCTTCATCTCGACCCGCAGGCGGTCGCCCGCCGCGAGGTAGGGCGTGCGCGCCCAGCCGCCGGTGAGAGCCTCCGCGGCCCGCGCCTCGGCGAGGCAGGCATAGCCGGCCCCACCCTCGGCGGCGGCCCGACCCGGCCCGCCGTCGATGCCGCGGTTCGAGACCGGGCCGGCGCTGACCAGGGTCCCGGCGCCGATCGGCCGGTCGCGCGCCGCCTCCGCCACCAGGGCGACGAGGCCCTGCGCCAGGTCGGCGCCCGCCTCCGGGCAGCCGAGCGCCTTGCCGTTGCGGCTCACCAGGAGCGGTCGGTGGAGCGCGCCGTCGCGCCAGACGGTCCCGAGCTCGTCGGGCGTCACCGCCACCGGGGCGAGGCTCGCGGCGAGCGCCGGCGCCTCGGCGCCGTCGAGGTCGAGCCCGTCGGGCCTCAGCCGGTCGTGGCGGATCACCTCCGCCACCAGCGTCACCAGCCGGATCGCGGCTTCGGCCTCCGCCGCCCCGGCGCCCCGGAGCAGGTCGCCGGTGATCACCGCGAGGCCCGCCGAGAGGTCGAGGGAGGCCGCCGGATCGTCGGCGACCAGGGTCTCGCGGGGGGCGAGGAATCCGTCCGAGGGGGCGTGGCGCAGGCGGCCCGCCTCGCTCCCCGTCGCCTCGGCGCCGGCGGCCTGGCGCAGCAGGGCCGGGTAGCCCGGCCAGGCGGCGGCGTGCCGGCGGGCATAGGCGCGGGGCAGGGGGGCGACGCAATCGTGCTCGTGGAAGCGGAACGACGGCACCGAGCCGTGCTCGAGCTGCTCGGCGAGGGCGGCGAGGGCCGGGGCGTAGCGCTCCCAGTCGTCGAGGGCCTGCTGGAGCGTCGGCACCACGATGAAGGCGTCGGTGGCGCGGGTCAGGTCGCGCGAAACCACGACGAGGCGGCCGTCGCGGCCGTGCTTGAGGCTGGCGAGCTTCATTCGGCGTCCCTCCTGTCGCCCGCTGTTGCGGGCGTTCGAGCCTGCCGAGACGGCAGGCCTGCGGCCCGGTTCGTCGGGCACGTCGGTCCATCATGGACCGCCCCGGCCGCGGAGGCTACGGCCGGGGTTCAAGCTTCCCTTATGTCAGATCGTGCCGTGGACGAGGCCGTGGATGAAGCCGAGCTTGGCGATGACCGGCGGCGCCAGCACGAAGGGGTAGAGGTCGCCCTGTCCCATCGCCCGGTTGACGCTGTTCAGCGCGAACACGAAGGGCAGCCAGGCCGCCACGATCTGCTCGATGCTCTGCGCCTCGTAGGGATCGAAGTCGATCCGCGCCGCGAGCTCGCCGTTGGCGTCGAGCAGCGGGTGGACCTGCATGCCGAAGGCGCTCGCCATCTCCAGCGTGTCGACGATGTGCAGGTAATGCGCCCAGGTCTCGGCGAAGTCCTCCCACGGATGGGTGGTGGCGTAGGCCGAGACGTGGGTCTCCTGCCAGTTGGCCGGGGTGCCCTGCTCGTAATGGCGCTGGAGCGCCGCGTTGTAGTCCTGCGTATCGTCGCCGAACACCGCCCGGCAGGCGTCGAGCCGCCCGGCGTCGCGCACCAGGATGTCCCAGTAATGGTGCCCGACCTCGTGGCGGAAATGCCCGAGCAGGGTGCGGTAGGGCTCGCCCATCTCGCGCCGCCGCTTCTCGCGCTCGGCGTCGTCGGCCTCGGCCAGCGCGATCGTGATGACGCCGTTGTCGTGCCCGGTCATCACCTTCGGGCCCTGGTTCTCCGGCGGATCGGCGAGGAAGTGGAAGATCAGCCCGTGCTCCGGGTCCTCGGCGCGGGTCTTCAGCGGCAGGTTCCAGCGCAGCAGGGTGTAGAACAACCGGTGCTTGGCGAATTCCAGCTCGCGCCACTTGGCGAGGTATTCCGGGTTCGAGACGTCGGGAATCGTGCCGTTGTGCCGGCAGGCGAGGCAGAAGGCGTCCCCGGATCCCGGCGGCACCAGCCAGTTGCAGGCATCGTGCACCGCGTTGGCGCAGAACCGGCTCGGCCGCTCCGGCACCGCGAGCGGGCTCCAGTCCTCGCCGCCGGCCGGCGCGAGGGCCGAGAGCGTGCGGGTCTCGGGCAGGTAGGCCAGGGTGTGGCCGCAGCGCTGGCAGGTCCGGTTCTCGAAATACAGGATGTTGCCGCAGGACTGGCACTGGAACAGTTTCATCGGGCTCTCCACCGGGCGCGACCGCCCGCCGCACGGTGCAACGAACGTGCTAGGGGGGCGGGGGTTGCGGCGGGCCCGCTGCCTTGCGCGGGCCGGGGGGCTGCCTTCGGTCGTGAGACCGGGCCATGAGGACGACCGTGATGGATGCGAGCGCCGAGCTGGACGAGCCGATCCCCTACATGGCGCGCACGCGGGCCTATTACGGGGCGCTGGGCTACCCGCCCTACCGTTGGGCGCATTCCGGCGACGTGCCCTTCGCCTCTCTCGGCAAAGCCCTCGGCGAGAGCTGCATCGCCCTCGTCACGACGGCGGCGCCCTACCGGCCGGACAAGGGAGACCAGGGGCCGGGCGCGCCCTACAACGGCGCGGCCAAGTTCTTCTCGGTGTACTCGGCCCCGGCGGACGGGAGCCCGGACCTGCGCATCGCCCACATCGCCTACGACCGCGACCATACCCGCGCGGACGATCCCGGCAGCTACTTCCCGCTCGCGGCCCTGAAGGCGGCCGCCGCGGCGGGACGGATCGGGCGCGTCGCGGCCCGCTTCCACGGCCTGCCGACGAACCGCAGCCAGCGCACGACGATCGCGGTCGACGCGCCGGAGCTCCTCGCCCGGATCCGCGCCGACGGGGCGGATGCGGCGATCCTGGTGGCGAACTGCCCGGTCTGCCACCAGTCGCTCGCGCTCGCCGCCCGGGCGCTCGAAGCCGCCGGCATCGCCACGGTGCTGATGGGCTGCGCCAAGGACGTCGTCGAGCATTGCGGCGTGCCGCGCTTCCTGTTCAGCGACTTTCCCCTCGGCAACGCCGCCGGCCGGCCGCACGACCCCGCCTCGCAGGAGGCGACGCTGCACCTCGCCCTCGCGCTCCTCGAATCGGCCGTGGCGGCGCGCACGACGGTGCAGTCGCCCCAGCTCTGGCGCCCCGATCCGTCCTGGAAGGCGGATTACGCGAGCCTCGCTCGGCTCTCGCCCGAGGAGATCGCGCGCCGCCGCGCGGAGTTCGAGGGCGAGAAGCACCGGGCGCGGCCCGGGCGCGGGGCGTCCGGACCGGCAGCCTCCTGACGATCGGCTCCATCCCGACGGGACCGCCGTCCCGGTCCGGTGCGGCAGCGCCCACCCCCCATGCCTTCGAGGCCCTCACACCCCTTCGCGAAATCCCCTATCACCGTACCGCGAACACGAACCGGGCCGTCAGACGCCCGCGCGACGAGGAGATGCCGATGGCGATGAACGGGGCCGAGAGCCTGGTGCGCACCCTGGTGGCGGGGGGCGTCGAGGTGTGCTTCACCAATCCGGGTACCTCGGAGATGCACTTCGTCGCCGCCCTCGACCGGGTCGAGGGGATGAGGGCGGTCCTGTGCCTGTTCGAGGGCGGCGCCACGGGCGCGGCCGACGGCTATGCCCGCATGGCCGACAAGCCGGCCTCGACGCTGCTCCATCTCGGGCCCGGCCTCGGCAACGGCATCGCCAACCTGCACAACGCGCGCCGCGCCCGCTCGCCGCTGGTCAACATCGTGGGCGAGCACGCCACCTACCACCGCGCCTTCGACGCGCCGCTGACCTCCGACATCGAGGGTCTGGCCGGCCCCGTCTCGGCCTGGCTCCGCACGGGGATGAGCGCCAAGGCGGTGGCGGCGGACGGGGCCGACGCCATCGTCGCCGCCCGCACGGCACCCGGCGGCGTCGCCACCCTGATCCTGCCCGCCGACACCGCCTGGGAGGAGGGGAGCGGCATCGCCCCCCTGCCGGCGATTCCCGAGCGCCCGCGGGCGAGCGACGAGGCGATCGCGCACGCGGTCGCGGCGCTCCGCAGCGGCGAGCCGGTGCTGCTCCATCTCGGCGACCGGGCGGTGCGCGACGAGGGACGGCGGATCGCCGACCGGATCGCGAGGAAGACCGGGGCGAAGCTGCTCGCCATGACGTCGAACGCCCGCATCGACCGGGGTGCGGGCACGGTGCCGATCGAGCGCCTGCCCTATCCGGTCGATCCGGCCCGAGAGGTGCTGGCGCCCTACAAGCACGTCATCCTCGTCGGCGCGACCCTGCCGGTGGCGTTCTTCGCCTATCCGGGCAAGCCGAGCGCGCTCGCCCCGCCGACCTGCGACGTCTTCGCGCTGGCCACCCCGGAGCAGGACCAGATCGACGCCCTCGCACGCCTCGCCGAAGCGGTCGGCGCGCCGGCCGAGGTGCCGGTGCCCACCGGCCCCCGCCCGGAGCTGCCGGGGGAGGGACGCCTCGACCAGGATTCGATCGCCCGGGTGCTCGGCGCGCTGATGCCCGAGGGCGCGATCGTCTGCGACGAGTCGGTCACGACCGGGCGCAACTTCTTCCCCGCCACGCATGCGGCGGCGCCCCATACCTGGCTCCAGCTCACCGGCGGCTCGATCGGCCTCGGCATCCCGATGGCGACCGGCGCGGCGGTGGCCTGCCCGGACCGCAAGGTGATCTCGCTCCAGGCCGACGGCAGCGGCCTCTACACCGCCCAGGCGTTGTGGACCCAGGCGCGCGAGCGCCTCGACGTGGTGACGCTGATCTGGTCGAACCGCTCCTACGCGATCCTGCGCCACGAGCTGACCAATGTCGGCGCCAATCCGGGCCGCAAGGCGATCGACATGCTGACCCTCGACGACCCGCCGATCGACTGGGTCAGCCTGTCGAAGGGCTACGGCGTCGAGGCGCGTCGGGTCGAGACCCTGGCGGCGTTCGTCGACGCCCTGAAGGGCGCGCTCGCCCGCCGCGGCCCGTTCCTGATCGAGGTGGCGCTGGCCTGAGGCCGGGCCGCGCGGATCCTCCGTTCCGGCCGGCGCGAATCGCGATAGCGAGCCGGCTCGGTTTAACGGTCTGGAAGTCGCGCGCCCGATACGGCTCGGGCGCTGCGGCTGCGGATCGGACGGGATGAGCGGGAACGCGACGCGAGACGGCTCCGAGGGGCTGCTGCACCGCTGGCACGCCGCGCGCGCCGCCGCCCGCGGGCTGCCGGCCTACGAGGACATGGTCCTGGGCAATCTCGGCCGCATGGCGAGCCAGGCCGCCCTGGTGGACGCCTCGCCGGGCCGTCCCCGCCTGCTCTGGGTCGGCGAGGCGTTCGAGGACTGGCTCGGCCCGGGCCGGGCGCCGCGCGCGGCGGCGGCCGAGGCATCCTCCGATGCCATCTCCGATGCATTCTCCGGTTCTTGGGCCGGCCGCCTCCTCGAGGCCGTGCCGGGCGGGCTCTCCCATCCGCTGCAGGAGATCGTCGCCGACGCGCTCGCCGGCGGCGCGCCGGTCAGCTCGCCTTGCGCCCGGGTGGCCGGCGGCGTCGCCTACACCACCGAGGTGGCCGGCCTGCCGCTCGCGGGCCGGTCCGGGCGCCTGGTGCTGCTGTGCCTGGCCGGCCAGACCGTGCGGACGGATCTGCTCAAGACCCTGTTTCGCTCCACCCGGCAGGGCATGGCGGCGGTCACGGCGCTGCGCGACGGCGCCGGGACGGTGACGGATTTCCGCATCCTGTCCCTCAACGACGCCGCCGCGGCGATGATGCGCACCAGCATCGAGCGGGCCCAGTGGCGGCGCCTGTCGACGCTTCTCCCCGCCGCCACCGTCGGGCCGATGCTGGCGCGCCTGAACGCCGCCTTGTCCGGCGACCGGCGCCACTACGAGACCTCCTACACCCGGCCCGACGGGAGCCCGCTGCACGTCCGCGTCGAGATCGCCGCGATCGGCGACCTCCTCGGCGTGACCCTCACGGATATCGGCGACCTCAAGGCCCGCGAGGCCTCGGCGCGCCTCCTGTTCGAGCACAACCCGGTGCCGATGTGGCTCTCGGGCGAGGGCGGGGCCGTGCTGGCGGTCAACGACGCCGCCACCGGCCATTACGGCTTCCCGCGCGAGGATTTCCTGCGCCTGTCCGCCGGCGACCTCGTGATGCCGGGCGCCGCGGGGCCGGCCCAGCGCCACCGCCGGCGGGACGGCGGCGTCATCGACGTCGAGGTGTTCTCCGGTCCGATCCCGTTCGAGGGCCTGAGCGCCACCCTGACGGCGTGCGTCGACGTGACGGAGCAGCGCCGGGCCGAGCGGCGCATCGCCCACATGGCCCATCACGACGCCCTCACGGGCCTGCCGAACCGCGTGCTGTTCCACGAGCGCCTGGCCGCCCTGGTGGCGGAGCGGGCGCCGGCGGGTCTGCTCTGCCTCGACCTCGACCACTTCAAGCTCGTCAACGACACGCTCGGCCATCCGGCGGGCGACGCGCTGCTGCGCCAGGTCGCCGAGCGCCTGCGCGCCTGCCTGGGCGGGGACGGGCTGGTGGCGCGCCTCGGCGGCGACGAGTTCGCGGTCCTCCACCGCGCCGAGCGGCCGGCGCTCGTCGCGCTCGCCGACCGGATCATCGCCGCGCTCTGCCGGCCCTTCGCGCTCGACGGCCAGGACGTCACCGTCGGGGTCAGCATCGGCATCGCCCTCGCGCCCGAGCACGGCGACGACCCGGACGGGCTCCTGCGCAAGGCCGACACCGCCCTCTACGCCGCCAAGGCCGACGGGCGGCGCACCCGGCGCCTGTTCGAGCCCGCCATGGACGCGGCGCTCCAGGCCCGCCGCGCCCTCGAGCGCGACCTGCGGGCGGCGATCGCCGCCGAGGCGCTCGAGGTCCACTACCAGCCCCTCGTCGACGCCAGGACCCTCGCGGTGACCGGCTGCGAGGCGCTGCTGCGCTGGCGCCACCCCGAGCGCGGCTTCGTCTCGCCGGCCGACTTCATCCCGGTCGCCGAGGAGACCGGGCTGATCGCATCCCTGGGCGAGTGGGTGCTGGCCCGGGCCTGCCGCGAGGCGGCCGGCTGGCCGCGCCCGGTGCGGGTCGCCGTCAACCTGTCGCCGGTCCAGTTCCGCGCCCCCGACCTCGTCGGCACCGTGGCCCGGGCGCTGACGGAATCGGGCCTCGACCCGGCACGCCTCGAACTCGAGATCACCGAGCAGGTGATGCTGGAGGAGAGCGCCGCCAACATCGCGGTGCTGCACCGGCTGCGCGGCCTCGGGGTGCGCATCGCGATCGACGATTTCGGCACCGGCTACGCCTCGCTGAGCTACCTGCGCGCCTTCCCGTTCGACAAGATCAAGATCGACCGCTCGTTCACCGCGGCGCTCGGCCAGGAGGCCGCGGCTCTCGCGGTGGTGCAGGCGGTGATCGGGCTCGGCGCCAGCCTCGGCACCACCACGGTGGCGGAGGGGGTGGAGACCGAGGCGCAACTCGCCGTCCTGCGGCGCAGCGGCTGCGACGAGGTGCAGGGCTTCCTGTTCAGTCGTCCGGTCCCGGCGGCCGACCTGCGCGCCCTCGTCGCCGCCCCCGCGGTGCCCTGGCTGGCGGCAGCCTGACCTCTCAGACCGACTTTCCCCGACCCTGAGTCCGGCGGGACACAACCTGCGGCGGCGGGAGCGGCTAGGCATGGACCTTCCCGACGGGCTGCCGACCGGCCCGTCCCGCCGAAAGGTCGCCGCCCGATGCCCCCGCGCCGCCTCGTCCTCGCCCTCCTCGCCGGGCTGCCGCTCGCGGCCTGCAACGCCCGCGGGCCCGCCCAGGTCGCGGCGGTCGATCCGGATGCGGCCTGGTACATCGGCACCATGCCCGACCAGCCCTACGACGTGCCGCTGGTCGACCGCAGCCGGATGGACGCGAAGTACCGGCGCCAGACCGTCGCCTATACGGGGCTGGAGAAGCCCGGCACCGTGGTGGTCGATATCGACGAGCGCATGCTCTACCTCGTGCAGGAGGGCGGCCAGGCGCTGCGCTACGGCGTCGGCGTCGGCAAGCTCGGCTTCTCCTGGAAGGGCACCGCCACGGTCGGCCGCAAGGGCGTCTGGCCCGATTGGGGCCCGACCGCCAAGATGGTCAGCCTCAACCCCGACCTGCCGCGCACGCGCAAAGGCGGCGTCGACAACCCGCTGGGCGCCCGCGCCCTCTACCTCTACCAGGGCGGCCGCGACATCCTGTTCCGCATCCACGGCACCAACGAGCCCTGGAGCATCGGCGAGCAGATGTCCTCGGGCTGCGTGCGGATGCTCAACGAGGACGTGGTCGATCTCTACAACCGCGTGCCGGTCGGCACGACCGTGATGGTGAAGCGGAACGGGAAGTACCGGGTTTAAGGAAAAGCGTCGTGGGGGGCTCGTGAACCCTCCTCCCTCTTCGCAATGCTGTTCGGGGAAAGAGGAGGCGCGGGTTTCCCCTCTCCCCGCCCGCGGGGAGAGGAGAAGTCCTGCGCCATCCTTTTCCTCGGACAGCCCTGTGCAAAGGGGGAGGGTTTTGGCGGGTGCGCCCCCTCACACCGGCGGGTGCATCCAGAACTGGGCGATCAGCGCCGCGCCGAGGAAGGTGCCGGCATTCGCCATGAACGACACCACCACGATGCGCCAGCCGAGGCGCCGGAAGGCCGGAAAGTCCTTGGCGAGCGACAGGCCCGCGAAGGCGAGGATCGGGGTGGCGAGCGCCAGGAAGTTGATCCGGCCCGTGGCCGCGGCGATCTCCGCCGAGAACGGCGTGCCCGGATAGGTCAGCGCCATGCCGATCAGCGATGCCCACACCACCGCCGGCAGCCGGCGCCCGGCGAGGCGATAGAGCACCTCGCCGACGATCACCACGGCGACGATGATGGCGGCGCCGGCGAGCACCTGCCCGTCGGGTTTCGTGCCGTAGGTGAGCCAGTTGCCGATGAGGCCGAGCGCCGCCGTGGCGATCCAGATCAGCACCAGGGCCGGCAGGCCGAAGGCCGGGGCGGCATGGGCCGGGGAGGCATGGGCCACGACCGTCCCGGACGGCGCGGGCGCGGGTGCGGCCTCGGTCCGGCCGCGACCCCGGCCGAGGATCGGCTCCAGCACGCCGTAGGCCCAGATCGTGAAGGGTAGGGACAGGAACAGGGTGAAGTAGGTGCCGATGGTGGTGGTGATGAGGTTGCTCGCCGCCGCGAAGGTGGCGACTTCCTTCGCCATCTCGGGGGTCTGCTGCGCCGCGATGGCACCGGCGGCGGCCGCCATCATGCTGCCCGAGCCGACGCCCGCGCCCATGGCGAGCGCCAGCGGGTTGAAGATCCCGAGGCTCGCGATCAGCCCGGCCAGCACCGCGATGAACACCGCCCCGAACACCGTGCCGGTGAGGTACTCGGCGAGCACGCCGCGGCCTTCCGGCGAATCCATGCCGTAGCGCTCGCCGATGATCGCGAGGCTCGGCTCGCGCCCGACCGAGAAGGTGGCGCCGATCGCCTCGCGCTTGAGGCCGAGCAGGAGCGCCACCGGCAGGCCGAACACCATCGTGCCGAAGAAGTGGCCGAATTCCTGGAACACCAGGGCCCAGCCGGCGCCGAGGATTTTCGGCAGCGACCCGCCGACGAGGAGCCCGAGCTTGGCGACGAAGAGCAGCAGGGCCGGCTGCAGGATCGCGCCCGCCGCGTGCTGGAGCGACACCGGCAGCCGCAGGGCCGGCGGCAGGCGCGGCGCGGCGAGGCCGAGGCCCCCGCCCACCAGCAGCGCCCAGAGCAGCGGCAGCAGGATGATCTTGCCGTGGCCGAGCGGGATCGAGACGTTGCCGATCAGCTCGGCCAGCGTCACCACCACGAGGGCGAGGAGGAAGAGCGTCAGGATGCCGGTGCGCCCGGCATGGGTCGTGGGCGCGACGGCCGGGCCGCCGCTCGCGAGGGTACCGCTTGTCATGGGGTGACGTCTCCGGTGCGAGGGGGCGGTCCGGGGGCCGCCCCCCGGACCGGGTGGGGTGTCAGGCGCCGACGCCGGGGGCGTAGCCGAAGGAGGCGGCGGGAGCGGCGGCGGTCTCGACCCAGACGCTCTTGACCTGGGTGTATTCGTGCAGGGCCTCGAGGCCGCTGGAGCGGCCGTAGCCGCTCATCCCCGAGCCTCCGAAGGGCGAGGAGACGTGGATCGTCTTGTAGGCGTTGATCCAGAAGGTCCCGGCCCGGACCAGGGCCGCCACCCGGTGGGCGCGGCCGACGTCGCGGGTCCAGACCGCGCCGGCGAGCCCGAACGCGGAATCGTTGGCGATGGCGACCGCCTCCTCTTCCGTGTCGAACGGGATCACCGTCACCACCGGCCCGAAGATCTCGGTGCGGGCGCAATCCATGGCGTTGTCGGCGCCCGACAGGACCGTCGGGCGGACGTAGAAGCCTCCCTCCGCCGGGTGGCCGTCGCTGCCGGCGGCGAGCCGGGCGCCCTGGTCGAGGCCGCCGCGGATCATCGCCAGCACGTGGCGGTACTGGGCGGCGTTGCTGATCGGCCCGACCTCGGTCTGCGGATCGAGCGGATCGCCGACGCGGATGCGGTTGGCGCCCTCCGCCAGCATCGCGACGAAGCGGTCGTGGACCGGGCGCTCGACGAGGAGCCGCGAGCCGGCGACGCAGGACTGGCCGGCGCCCGCGAAGATCGCCGCTTGCGCGCCCAGGCACGCCCGCTCGAGGTCGGCATCGGCGAACACGATGTTGGCCGACTTGCCGCCGAGCTCGAGCACGCAGGGCTTGAGGTGGCGCGCCGCGGCTTCCGCGATCTTCGCGCCGGTGGCCGGCGAGCCGACGAAGACCACCTTGACCACCGCCGGCTCGGCGAGCGCCGCCTGCCCGGTGGTGTGGCCGTAGCCCGACAGCACGTTGACGACCCCCGCCGGCAGCCCGGCCCGCTCGGCGAGCGCCGCCACGGCGAGCGAGGTGAGGGGGGTCAGCTCGGAGGGTTTGAGCACCACCGCGTTGCCGGCGGCGAGCGCCGGGGCGAGCTGCCAGCCGCAGGTGAAGACCGGGGCGTTCCAGGGCGTGATCTGCAGCACCACGCCGAGGGGCTCGCGGCGGGTGTAGTTGAGGTGGCTGGTCGGGACCGGGATCACCTCGCCGTGCAGCTTGTCGGCCCAGCCGGCATAATACTCGAACATCTCGGCGACCTTGGTCGCCTCGACGCGGCAGTCGCGGATCGGCTTGCCGGCGTTCAGGGCCTCGAGGCGGGCGAGGGGCTCGATCTCGCCCCGGATCGTCCGGGCGATCTCCTGCATCACCCGGCCGCGGGCGGCGCCGGTGAGCGCGGCCCAGCGGGCCTGGCCGGCGACCGCCGCCCGTGCGGCCTCGGCGGCGACCGGGGCGCCGGCATCCGGGTATTCGGCCAGCGTCAGGCCGGTGGAGGGATCGACGAGGCGGACGGTCTCGCCGGTGCCCGGCACCATGCGGCCGTTCACCCAGGAGCCGATGACGGAGGTCTCGGGGAAGAACGGCCGCATCAGGGCGGCCAGGGTCTGGGGGCGGGTCTCGGTCATGACGGGTCCTTCCGGTCAGGCGAGCTGGAGCTTGACGATGGCGTTGAAGTCGGCGTCGTCCGCGATCTCGGCGCTGTCGCGCCACAGCCGGGCGGCCTGCGCCGACAGCGGCAGGTCGAGGTCGAGGGCGGCGATCAGCTCGCCGGCGAGCCGCACGTCCTTGCGCATCAGCTTCATGGTGAAGCCGGAATCGAAGGCGCCGTTGAGCACCCAGGTCGGGAAGTTGACCTGCGTGACGCCGCTGCGGCCCGACCCGGCATTGATGCCGGCCAGCAGGCGCGCCGGCTCGACGCCGGCATCCCGCGCCATCCGCACGGCTTCCGCGGCGGTGATCAGGTGGGCGGCGCAGAGCAGGTTGTTGGCGAGCTTGGTGACGTGGCCGGCGCCGACGCCGCCGACATGCACCCGCGTCGCGCTCATCGCGGCGAGCACCGGCTCGGCCCGGGCCACCGCCGCGTCGCTGCCGCCGAGCACCATCGTCAGCGTCGCGGCGTGCGCGCCCTTCGGGCCGCCGCTCACCGGGGCGTCGATCAGGTCGAGGCCGGCGGGCTCGAGCGCCGCCGCGATCCGCCGGGTGACGTCCGGGTGCGAGGTCGAGGTGTCGACGATCAGGAGGTCCGTCTTCGCTCCGTGGAGCGGCCCGTCGGCACCGAGCAGCACCGCCTCCACCACCTCGGGGGTCGGCAGCGACAGCACGACCGCGTCGCACTCCCGCCAAAGGGCCGCGGGGGTGTCGGCGACCGTGATCCCGTCCGCCTCCAGGGCCGCGCGGGCGGCGGGGGCGGGGTCGTAGCCGATGACCTCGAAACCGCCCCGCCGCAGCGAGAGGGCCATGCCCCGGCCCATGTTGCCGAGCCCGACGACGCCGATCGTGCGCATGTCCTGATGTCTCCCGTGGGCGCCGGGATCGTTGGCCGCGGCGCCTCCTGGGAACCGGAGAGTGAGGCAGGCCGGCGTTGAGCAGAACGGCACTGGCAGGTATTTTGCGTTGACTTGCCGGCAACGCACCCGGTGGGTGGGGAGGGAAGACGTCCGATGCAGAGCCTCGACGAACGCTGCCTGCGCTACCTTGCGGAGGCGGTCGGCTGCGGCTCGGTCCGCGCCGCGGCCGACAAGCTCAACGTCAACGCCTCGGCGGTGAGCCGCCAGATCGTCCAGATGGAGGGGCAGCTCGCCACGCCGCTGATCGAGCGTCACCGCCGCGGCGTGCGGGCGACGCCGGCCGGCTCGCTCCTCCTCGACTATTACCGCCGCCAGGCCTCCGACCGGGAGGACATCCTGGCCAAGCTCACCGAACTCAAGGGCCTGCGCCGCGGCCATATCGACGTGGTGCTCGGCGAGGGCTTCGTCGGCGACCTGATGTCGGGCCTGCTCCAGGGGTTCTGGGCCCGCCACCCCGACCTGACCATGACCCTCGACCTTGCCGCAACCAACGACGTGGTGCGCCGGGTCGTCGAGGACGAGGCGCATCTCGGCCTCGTCTACAACCCGCCGCCCGAGCCGCGGCTGCGCACCCACCTGGCGATGCCCCACCCGATCCGGCTCCTGGTGCGGGCCGACCATCCGCTCGCCGCCCATCCGGGCCCGGTGCGGCTGGCCGACCTCGCCGGCCACCGCCTCGGCACGATGCATCCGGCCTACGGCATCCGGCAGATCATCGCGGCGGCCGAGCGGGCCGAGGGCGTGCGGCTCGATCCCGTCCTGATCACCGGCTCGATCGGCGTGCTCAAGCAGTTCGTCGCCTCCGGCATCGGCGTGACCCTGCTGCCGGCCTTCTGCGCCGCCCAGGAGATCTCGGCGGGCAGCCTGGTGGCGCTCCCTCTCGCCGATCCCGGCCTCGACGGCGTCGAGGCCCAGATCGTCACCCGCCTCGGCCGCCAGCTCTCGCCGGCCGCCGGTACGCTTCTCCAGCACCTCGCCCGCGGCATGGCCGGGGAGGCGAGGAGCGGGATCCGCAGGCCGTCTTCCTCAAGGTGATGCGGAGCCGGCGCAGCAAGAAAAAATCACGGGATCAGTGGAACTTTCCCGCTTGTCGTCGAAAGCGGATTTTCGGCGGTTCCCGGCAGTGTAGGGGTGGCGATATTCACGCTGCATTAGGATCTCTACCGCAGCGTCGGCCAACCATATGCTGTCCCGATGGTGGCCGGAACGGCCCGTCCCGGGACCTCCGGGAGTGTCCGTCCATGTCGTCCCGCCCAATATCATCCCGGGCCGCGCCGTCTCGCGCCTCGTCGCTTCGCCTGGTGAACCTGCCGCTCGCCGCCAAGATCGCGGCGGCCCCCGTCCTGCTCCTGTGCCTCAGCCTCGCCGTCGCGGTCGTGTCGTGGCGCAACCTCGAGACCGTCGAGGAGACGACCGCCTGGTCCGCGCATACCCGCGAGGTGATGCAGAACGTCGACCGCACGGTCCTCGCCATGGTCAACCGCGAATCGGGGCTGCGCGGCTTCCTCCTGTCGGGCGAGGCGTCGTTCCTGGCGCCCTACCGCGCCGGTGAGGCGGACTTCGCCGCCGCTCTCGGGCGGGCCCGGACCCTGGTGGCCGACAACCCGGAGCAGCGTGCCCATCTCGACGCCCTCGGGCGGCTCGAGCAGCAATGGACCGGCGAGGTGGCCGCGCGGGCGATCCGTCTGATGGAGGATCCGGCGACGCGGGAGGCGGCGCGGCGGATCGAGGCCTCGGGCGCCGGCAAGGCGGTGATGGACGCGATCCGCGCCAAGGCCGCCGCGCTCGCGGCGGTCGAGCAGGCGCTCCTGGACGAGCGCCGGGCGGCCTCCGCGGACGCCGTGCGGCAATCGCGCCTCGCCAGCCTCGTCGGCTTCGCCGTGATGGTCGCGGCGGCGGCGCTGTCGCTGCTGCTCCTGCATCGCGGCGTGATCCGGCCGATCCGCGGCATGACCGCGGCGATGGGCCGGCTCGCCGGCCACGACCTCGCCGTGGAGATCCCCGGCGCCGGCCGGCGCGACGAGATCGGCGGCATGGCCGATGCCGTCCAGGTGTTCAAGGACGGTCTGATCCGGGCCCGGGCGCTGGAGGAGGAGACGAGGCTCGCCCGCGCTTCCGCCGAGGAGCAGCGCCGCGCCGGCATGCGCCAGATGGCGGACGCCTTCGAGCACGCGGTCGGCGGCATCGTCGGCCAGGTCGCGGCCTCGGCGACCGAGCTGCAGGTCACCGCCCGGGCGATGTCCGCGACCGCGACCCGGACCGCCGCGCAATCGACCGCCGTGGCCGCCGCCGCCGAGGAGGCCTCGTCGAATGTCGGCACGGTGGCGGCGGCGGCCGAGGAACTCGGCGCCTCGGTCCAGGAGATCGGCCGCCAGGTCGACGGCTCGGCCGGCCTCGCCCGCACCGCCGCCGCGGAGGCCGGCGCGACCGCCGGGGTGGTGCGCGACCTCAGCCTGGCGGTGAACCGCATCGGCGACGTGGTCGGGCTCATCTCGTCGATCGCCGCCCAGACCAACCTCCTGGCGCTCAACGCCACGATCGAGGCGGCGCGCGCGGGGGCGGCCGGCCGCGGCTTCGCTGTGGTGGCGGCGGAGGTGAAGGAACTCGCCGGCCAGACCGCCAAGGCCACGGACGAGATCACCGGCCAGATCGCCGCCATCCAGGCCGCGACCGGCCGGGCGACCACCGCGATGGCGGGCATCGGCGGGCGGATCGACGAGATCAGCGGCGTGTCGGCGGCGATCGCGGCCGCCGTGGAGGAGCAGGGCGCGGCGACCCGCGAGATCGTCCGCAACGTCTCCCAGGCTGCGACCGGCACCGGCGAGGTCACCGGCACCATCGCCGGGGTCGCGGGCGCGGCGGAGGAGACGGGCGCGGCCGCCGGCCGGGTCCTGACCTCGGCCTCCGCGCTGTCGCACCAGTCGGAGCGTCTCTCCGCCGAGGTGACGCGCTTCCTCGCCACCGTGCGGGCGGCCTGACGGTCCTGCGAGGATCCGAACGCCCGACGGGGGCCCCGCGTGCCGCCCGGTGAGTTCTCAGGCGGGCGGGCAGGTCGGGCCCGGTTCCTCGGCCGCCCGTCCGAGGGCCGCGCGGAAGTCCGGCAGGGCGAGGACGTGCAGGAGGTCGCGCAGCAGGCCCGCCCGCTCGGGGCCGAAGGCGGCGTCGAAGCGGCCCTGGACCTCGTCCCACAGCGGGGTCGCCTCGGCGAGCTTGGCGGTGCCGGCCTCGGTCAGCGCCACGCGGCGGGCCCGGCGGTCGTGCGGGTCCGGCACGACGCTGACATAGCCGTCCCGGGTCAGCGGCTTGAGGGTGTGGGCGAGCCCGGAGAGGTCCATCACCATCGCCTCGGCGAGCGTCCCCATGGTCGGGGTGCCGAGTCCGCGGATCGTCGCCAGGAGGCCGAACTGCGTCGCGCGCAGCCCGCAGGGCGCCAGCGCCTCGTCGTAGAGCTGCCCGACGCTGCGCGTCGCCCGGCGCAGGGCCGCGTTGCTGCAGCGGGTCGGCTTGATCGTCACGGGCGGGCCTCCGCATCCCGGTGCCCTGCTGCCGCTCGGGAGCATCCTCGGGTATGCAGCCTGGCGCACGCCGCCGCAATGCACCCGCGCCGAACGTCGCGGGAGTTCGGGGGAAGACGGGGTGACGGGCTCCGCTATATGCAGCGGCCGACGCGGTCGGGCCCCGCCCCGGGCATGACCGCGGAGGCGCCCGGACGGATGGGAGACGGATGACGCAGGGCCCGGACCTCGAAGCGGAGAACGAGCGCCTGCGCGCCGCGCTGGCGACGGCCGAGCGCGAGCGGGACGCGGCCCGGGCGGAGGCGCGGTCGGCCGTGACCTCTCCGGCACGCGGCGTTCCGGCCGGGACTGACCGCCCGGGTGGGTTCCTCGCCGACCCGCGCCTGCGGGCGGCGCTCGGCATCGCCACCGTCGGGGTGATCGTGTTCGACATGGCGGGCCGGGTGCTGGAGGCCAACGACACCTTCCTGGCGATGAGCGGCTACGACCGCGACGATCTCGCCCTGGGCCGTCTCACCGGCGCCACCCTGGTGCCGCCGGAATGGCAGGCGGTGTCCCGCCGCGTCATCGCCGAACTCCAGGCGCGGGGCCGCTCGGACTCGACCGAGCGCGAGTACCTGCGCCGGGACGGCTCGCGGTTCTGGGGCCTATGCGCGGCGACCCGGCTCGACGACGGCAACGGCTTCGAGTTCATCATCGACATCACCGACCGGCGTCGGACCGAGGAGGCGCTGCGGCGCAGCGAGGCGCGCTACCGCACGCTGTTCGAGGCGATCGACGCCGGCTTCTGCGTCATCGCGCTGCAGTTCGGGGCCGACGGCAGGGCCGAGGATTACCGCTTCCTCGAGGTCAACCCCGCCTTCGCCCGCCATACCGGCGTCGACGGGGCGGCCGGGCGGCGGATGCGCGAGCTCGCCCCCAACCACGAGCAGCACTGGTTCGACCTGTACGGCCGGGTGGCGCGGACCGGCGAGTCGGTGCGCTTCATGCAGCCGGCCCAGGCGCTCGGCGACCGCTGGTACGAGGTCCACGCCTTCCGGGTCGATCCGCCGGAGGCCCACCACGTCGCGATCCTGTTCAACGATGTCACCGCCCAGCGCCGGCTCGAGGAGGCGCTTCGCAGCCTCAACGAGACCCTGGAGCGCCAGGTCGCCGTGCGCACCGCCGAGCGCGACCGGATCTGGCAGGTCAGCCGCGACATGCTCGGCGTCGCCGACGCCGCGGGTGTCTGGCTCAGCGTCAACCCGGCCTGGACCGCGACCCTGGGCTGGCAGCCCGAGGAAGTGGTGGGCCGCAGCTCCGCCTGGCTCGAGCACCCGGACGACCAGGACCGGACCCGCGACGAGATCCGGCGCCTGGCCGCCGGCGAGCCGACCCTGTCGTTCGAGAACCGGTTCCGCACCCGGGACGGAAGCTACCGCACCCTGTCGTGGCGGGCGGTGCCGTTCGAGGGCAGCCTGTACTGCGTCGCCCGCGACGTCACCGACCAGCGCGAGCGGGCCCAGCGCCTCGTCCAGGCCGAGGAGGCCCTGCGCCAGTCGCAGAAGATGGAGGCGGTGGGCCAGCTCACCGGGGGCGTCGCCCACGATTTCAACAACCTGCTCACGATCATCCGCTCGTCGGTGGATTTCCTGCGCCGGCCCGAGCTGCCGGAGGCGCGGAAACGCCGCTACCTCGACGCGGTGTCCGACACGGTGGACCGGGCGGCCAAGCTCACCGGCCAGCTCCTCGCCTTCGCCCGCCGCCAGGCCCTGGCGCCCGAGGTGTTCGACGTCGTCGCCCGTCTCCAGGGCGTCGCCGACATGCTCGACACGGTGACGGGCGCGCGCATCCGCGTGGTGACCGAGGGCCCCGACCGGCCCTGCTTCGTGCGCGCGGACCTGAGCCAGTTCGAGACCGCGCTCATCAACATGGCGGTCAACGCCCGCGACGCCATGGAGGGGGAGGGAACCCTCACCCTGGTGGTCGCCTGCGGGGCGGAGAAGCCCGAGATCCGCGGCCACGCCGCCGCCAGGGGCCCGTTCGCGGCGATCTCGCTCACCGATACCGGCACCGGCATGAGCCCGGCGGTGATCGACAAGATCTTCGAGCCGTTCTTCACCACCAAGGAGGTCGGCAAGGGCACGGGTCTCGGCCTGTCGCAGGTGTTCGGCTTCGCCAAGCAGTCGGGCGGCGACGTCGACGTGACGAGCCGGGTGGGGCAGGGCTCCACCTTCATCCTGTACCTGCCGGAGGTGGCCGCCCCGGCCGAGCCCGGGTACGCGGCCCCGGCGGACGAGGGAATGGCGCCGGCCCGGGCCGGGCAGCGGGTGCTCCTCGTCGAGGACAATGTCGGCGTCGGCCGCTTCGCCGCGCAGATCCTCGGCGACCTCGGCTACGTCGCCACCTGGGTCACCAACGCCGAGGCCGCCCTCGACGTGCTCGGCGAGGACGCCGCCTACGACGCGGTGTTCTCCGACGTGGTGATGCCCGGCATGGGCGGCATCGAGCTCGCCAAGACCCTGCGCCGGCGCCATCCGGGCCTGCCGGTACTGCTCACCTCCGGCTACAGCCACGTCCTGGCCCAGGAGGGCTCCCACGGCTTCCCGCTGCTGCACAAGCCCTACTCGGCCGAGCAGCTCTCCAGGATGCTGGCGAGCGCGATCGGGCAGCGGCGGAGTTGACACTCCGGCGCATGGCGGAGGGGTCTGACGGAACCCTGTTCGTCGTCGACTGCGCCGGTCCGCATTGCAACTGCGCCGACAAGGCCACCCTGCATCTGGCCGAACTCGGCGTGCCGGTGAAGGTGATGATCGGTGGCGTCACCGGGTGGGTGGACGAGGGCGTCTCAGTGGTGCGGGCCTGAGCCGCCGCGAATGCCCAAGCCGAATCCAATTTCGGTTGACAATAAACCATATGGTTTAATATAAAACGATATGGTTTATTCATCCGACGCCACGCTCGACGCGCTCTTCCACGCCCTCGCCGATCCGACCCGCCGGACGATCATCCGCATGCTGGCCGAGGGGCCCCGCGGCCTCGGCGAGGTCTCGGCTTCGTTCCCGATCTCGAGCGTGGCCGTGTCGAAGCATGTCAGGACGCTCGAGGCGGCGGGTTTGGTCACGCGTCAGGTGCAAGGGCGCTCGCATTTCTGCCGCCTCGAACCGATGGCCCTGCTGACCGCCCATCGCTGGCTGCAAGCATATGAAGGCTTCTGGACCGAGCGCCTCGACGCCCTGGAGGACCTTCTGGGCGAGATGAAGCGGGAATCCGGCCCGCCCTGACGCCCGCCCCGAACCGGCAACCAACCAGACAGGGAGGACGGACATGGCACACGACATCGTGGTGCGGCGTGATGCCGCGCGGGCGGACCGGACCGGGGCAGGGCCGGATTCCCCCGCGATTCCCGACGATCGCGGCCGCGTCCGGCGCGTCGTGGTCGCCTCCTCCCTTGGGGCCGTCTTCGAGGCCTACGATCTGGTGCTGTTCGGGCCGATGGCCGCCATCATCGCCCGGCAGTTCTTCTCCGGGCTCGACGAAACCTATGCCTATATCTTCACGCTCCTGTCCGCCGCCGTGACCTTCCTGGCGCGGCCGTTCGGAGGCGTGATCTTCGGCCGCCTCGGCGACCTCGTCGGCCGGAAATACACCTTCCTCTTGACGATCGTCATCATGGGCGGCTCGACGGTCGCCATCGGCCTGCTGCCGACCTATGCGGCTATCGGCATGCTCTCGCCGCTGCTCCTGATGAGCCTACGCATCGTGCAGGGCCTCGCCTTCGGGGGCGAGTTCGGCGGGGCTGTGACCTACATCGCCGAGCACGCCTCCGCCGAGCGGCGCGGGCTCGCGACGAGCGCGGTCGGGATCACCATGGCCTGCGGGCTCGTCCTCGCCATCCTGGTGGTGATCGCCTGCGAGACCCTCCTCGGCAAGGCGGCCTTCGAGGAATGGGGCTGGCGGATCCCGTTCCTGCTCTCGGCCGTGCTGATGCTGGTCTCGATCTACATGCGGCTGCGGCTCCAGGAATCGCCGGTCTTCCTGCGGATGCGTCGGGGCGGCGGCGGCTCGTGCGAGCCACTCCGGGAGACCCTGGGGCGGTGGACGAGCCTGCGGACCGTGCTGCTCGTCCTGTTCGGCGCCGCCGCCGGACAGTCGGTCGCCTCCGCCACCGGCTCCTACCCGATCTACCTGCTGATGCTGAACCTGAAGATCGACCCGTTCCTCCTGCACTACACGATCCTCGGCTACAGCACCGGCCTCGTCGCCTGCATGGTCGCAGCCGGCTGGCTCTCGGACCGGGTCGGCCGCAAGCCGGTCATGCTCACCGGATTTATCGGCACGGCCCTCCTGGCCCTGCCGGTCTACGAGGGCGTGACGCGCTACGCCCATCCCGACCTCGCCGCGGCGGTGGCGGAGCACCCGATCACGGTCGCCGCCGATCCGGCCGGATGCCACCGCCCATTCGATCCGTTCGGGATCGCCCGCTTCGACAGCCCGTGCGACATCGCTCGCCGGGCGGTGGCCAAGCTCGGATTCCCCTCCACGACGCGCGACCTGCCCGCCGGCGAGCCCGTCCGGATCACGGTCGGCGCGGCGAGCCTCCCGTCCTTCGACGGCGCCGGTCTCGACAAGGCGGCGCTCGACGCACGGGTGGCGGAACTGGGCAAGGCGCTGGCCGGCGCCGTCGCTGCGGCCGGCTATCCGACCCGGGCCGATCCCGCCAGGACGAACGTCCCGGCGCTGATCGCCCTCCTCAGCCTGCTCAACGCCTTCGTGGCCCTGGCCTCGGCCCCGCTCGCCGCCTGGATGATCGAGCTGTTTCCGACCCGGATCCGGAACACCGCCCTGTCGATTCCCTACACGTTCGGCGGCTGGTTCGGCGGCTTCCTGCCGGCCATCGCCTTCGCGGCCTTCACGGCGACCGGAAACCTCTATGCCGGCCTCTGGTACGCCGTCGCGATCCTGGCCCTCGCTTCCATGGTCTCCGCCCTGTTCCTGCCCGAGACGCGGGGCCGCGCGCTCGACACCATCGCCTGACGGACGGATCCCGATCATCCTGGAAGGAGCCGAGAGCCATGTCCGCAACCATGTCCGACGATACCTCCGACGCCCCGCGGATCGCGATCGCCCTCGTCCGGCAGCTCGATGCCGCCGCCGCTTTGGTCTTCGACGCCTGCACCGATCCGCGCCGGCTCGCCCGCTGGCTGACGCCGGGGGCCGGCGAGGTCCGGGCGGCGAGCGGCGACCTGCGGGTCGGCGGCCGGTTCAGCCTGGAGGGCTGCAACCCGGATGGCGGGGCCTACGCGGTCTCGGGCGAGTATCTGGAGATCGTGCCGGCGCGCCGGATCGTCATGACGTGGCACTATGCCGGCGCCGGCCCCCTCGGCGGTCCGCCCTCGCGGGTCCAGATCGACCTGCGGCCCCTCGGGGCGGACGTCACCGAATTGACCTTGTCGCACACCCGGCTCGACCGGCAGGACGCGGCCGACCGCTACCGCGCGGCCTGGGCGATCTGCCTGGAGCGCCTGCACTGGAGCACGGCGCCGCGGCCGGAGGAGGCGGTGTTCACCCCGCCCCTCGGGGCGATCAGCAACCTCTACGGGGCGCGGCACCGGGCCTTCCAGGAGACGTTCGAGACCGGCGACCTCGCCAACCGGCTGCGCAGCCTCTCGGTGACGCGGGAGCTGAACCCGGCCCAGCGGGTCTTTGTCGAGGGCCGGGACATGGTCTTCGTCACCTCGATCGACCACCGCGGCTTCCCGACCTGCTCGTACAAGGGCGGCGCGCCGGGCTTCGTGCGGGTCGTCGATCCGCGCCGCCTCGAACTGCCGATCTATGACGGCAATGGCATGTATCTCACCGCCGGCAACCTCGCGGCGAATGCCAAGCTCGGGCTGCTGTTCATCGATTTCGAGACGCCGCATCGCCTGCGCCTCCACGGCACGGCGCAGGTCCTGCGGGACGCGCCGTCGCTCGCGCGGCATCCCGAGGCCGAGCTGGTCGTGGCCATCGCGATCGCGGAGGTCTTCGTGAACTGCCCGCGCTACGTCCACCGCTACCGGCGCGAGGCGAACTCGGCCTTCGTGCCCGGGCAGGATCGGGCGGGCGCCGTGCCGGCCTGGAAGCGTATCGACGTGTTCGGGGATGTCCTGCCCGGCCGCGACCGGGCCGCGCTCGGGGCGGACGATGTCGGATCGCTGACCCTGGACGAGTACCGCGCCCTGCTGAGGCGAGGGGAGACGTGATGTCGTGCCCGAGCGAGATGGACCGGAGGCTTTGCGCCTCCGGTCCATCTCAAGTTCACACTGCCGCGAAAGCCCGCAGCACCGCGTCGGCCGCCTCGCGGGTCGTGGCCGTGCCCTTGAGGTCGCGGGTGCGCGACGCCGGCTCGCGGAGCGCCGTCTCGATCGCCGCCACGATGGCGTTCGCCGCGTCCACCTCGCCGAGATGTTCCAGCATCATCGCGGCGGTCCAGATCTGGCCGACCGGGTTGGCGATGCCTTTGCCCGCGATGTCCGGCGCCGAGCCGTGGACCGGCTCGAACAGCGAGGGGAAGCGCCCCTCCGGGTTGATGTTGGCCGAGGGCGCGATGCCGATCGTGCCGGTGCAGGCGGGCCCGAGATCCGACAGGATGTCGCCGAAGAGGTTGGACCCCACCACCACGTCGAACCGGTCCGGGTTCAGCACGAAATGCGCGGTGAGGATGTCGATGTGGTACTTGTCGCGACGCACGTCGGGATAGCGCTCGCCCATCGCCTCGACCCGCTGGTCCCAGTACGGCATCGTGATGGCGATGCCGTTCGACTTGGTGGCCGAGGTCAGGTGCTTCTTGGGCCGCGACTGCGCCAGGTCGAAGGCGAATTTCAGGATCCGGTCGACGCCGTGACGGCTCATCACCGTCTCCTGGATCACGATCTCCCGCTCGGTGCCCGGATACATCGTGCCGCCGACCGACGAATACTCGCCCTCGGTGTTCTCGCGCACGACGTAGAAGTCGATGTCGCCGGGCTCGCGGCCGGCGAGCGGGCAGGGCACGCCCGGCATCAGCCGGACGGGGCGCAGATTGACGTACTGGTCGAACTCGCGCCGGAACTGCAGGAGCGAGCCCCAGAGCGAGACGTGGTCCGGCACGGTGGCCGGCCAGCCGACGGCGCCGAAGAAGATCGCATCGGTCGGCGTCAGGACTTCCTTCCAGTTCGCCGGCAGCATCGTGCCGTGCTCGGCGTAGTAGTCGCAGGAGCCGAAGGCGTGGTGCTCGAGGTCGAGGCGAAAGCCGAACCTCTCCGCGGCGGCCTCGAGGAGGCGGACGCCCTCGGGCACGACTTCCTTGCCGATGCCGTCGCCGGGGATGACCGCGATGCGGTAGGGCTGAGTCTTGGTCGTCATGGCGAAACGTCCTCTCACGCCAGCGCGGCGCGCACGTCGGCGACGTCGAGGACGTCGTTCAGCGTCTGCTCGAAGCGGGCGAGCAGGGTGTCGATGTCCTCGTCCGTGCAGCAGAGCGGCGGCGCGAAGCCGACGATGTCGTCGGCGAAGGCGCGGAAGATCACGCCGTTCCTGTAGCCGAACCGGGCGAGGTGGCCCGAGATGCCGAGATCGGCCGAGGGCTTGGTGCGCTTCTCCTTGTTCGTGACGAGCTCGACGCCGGCGAGCAGGCCCCGCACCCGCACGTCGCCGACGAGGGGATGGTCGGCGAGGCGCTCGAGGCCCGCGGTGAAGCGCTCGCCCGCCCGGCGGCCGTTCTCCAGGATGCCGCCTTCGGTGTAGAGCCGCAGCACTTCGAGCCCGACTGCGGCGCTGACCGGATGGGCCGAGTAGGTGAAGCCGTGACCGATCGGCTTGCCGGCCGGGGCCCCGTCGGCGATGGCGCGGTAGATCCGGTCCGACATCAGCACCGCGCCCATCGGGCTGTAGCCCGAGGTCAGGCCCTTGGCGGTGGTCATCAGGTCCGGCACCACGCCGTCATGCTCGCAGCCGAAGAGCGGGCCGGTGCGGCCGAAGCCGGTGATGACCTCGTCGGCGACGAACAGGATGTCGAGCTCGCGCGCGGCCTCCCGCATCGCCTTCAGCCAGCCGTCCGGCGGCACGATCACGCCGCCCGAGCCCTGGACCGGCTCGGCGAAGAACGCCGCCACGTTGTCCGCGCCCAGCTCCTCGACCTTGGCCTTCAGCGCCGCGACCGATGAGGCGATCACCGCCGCGTCGTCGTCGCCGGCCGGGTTGCGGTAGGGATAGGGCGAGGGAATGTGGTGCTGGAGCGTGGTCGGCGCGTCGAAGCCGTCGTGGAAGGCGGGAATCGCGGTCAGCCCGGCGCCGACGGTCGAGGAGCCGTGATAGCCCCGCTCCAGGGCGATCATGTGCTTCTTCGTCGGCCGCCCGGTCACGTTGTAGTAGTAGCGGATGAACCGCACCGCCGAATCGACCGCGTCCGAGCCGCCGAGCGTGAAGTAGACGTGGTTGAGGTCGCCCGGCGCCAGTTCGGCGAGGCGCGCGGCCAGCCGGATCGCCGGCTCGCTCGAGAAGTGGAAGTAGCCGGTGGCGTAGGGCAGCCGGCGCATCTGCTCGGCCGCGACTTCCACGATCGACTCGTGGCCGTAGCCGACATTGACGCACCACAGGCCCGAGAAGCCGTCGAGCAGGGTGTGGCCTTCCGCGTCGGTGAGCGTCGCGCCCTGGGCCGATTGCAGCACCGTGGCGCCGCGCGCCTCGTGGCCCTTCCACGAGATCACCGGGTGGATGAGGTGGTCGCGGTCGAGCTCGATCAAGGAATTGGGGCGCATGGCTCAGAGGCTCCGGGGCGGCGTGAGTTGCAGGATGCCCGGGGGGCCGCGGGATTTTTTGCCGAGATGGGCGGGCGGCACCGCGCGGGGAGCGGGTTTGGACGGGGCGGGGCGGCAGAATCGATGGGGGGAGGGATCTGGTGAACAGCCCGGGCGTGTGATGCGCGACTGACCGTCAGGACCGCGGGTCTCCCCCTCTCCCCGCGGGCGGGGAGGGTCTTCACCCCCCTTGTCGGGGTGAAGGGAGCCCGCAGGGCGAAGGTGAGGCCGGGGAAGTCTCCCTCGTCGAGACCCCCTCACCCTCGCTCCGGCTTCGCCTGCGCTTGTCGCTTGCACGACAAGGTGCAAGCGACCCTCTCCCCGCCCGCGGGGAGAGGGGGAGACCCGCGCTTGCTTTGTCTTGGGACAGATCGCCTTCTGCGAAGAAGGCGCGCTACGCCGCCGCCCCGCGCCCGGCGCACACCTCGTCGAGCCACCCGGTCCGCAATTCCGGCACCGAGGACAGGAGCAGCCGCGTATAGGGCTCCTTCGGATCGGCGAGCAGCGCCTCGGTCGGGCCGGCCTCGACCACGCGGCCGTGCTGGAGAACCATGACGGCGTCGCTGATCGAGCGGATCACCCCGAGGTCGTGGCTGATGAAGACGTAGGCCACGTTGAGGTCGCGCTGGATCTCGACCAGGAGGTCGAGCACCGCCTCGCCGACGACGGTGTCCAGCGCCGAGGTCACCTCGTCGCACAGGATCACGTCGGGCTCGGCGGCGAGCGCGCGGGCGAGGTTGATGCGTTGCTTCTGGCCGCCGGAGAGCTCGCCCGGTCGCCGCTCGGCGACGCTGCGGGGCAGGCGGACCTGGTCGAGGAGCTGCATCAGCCGCTGGCGGCGGGCCGCGGCGCCGAGGCGGTGGTAGAAGGCCAGCGGCCGCTCCAGGATCTGGGCGATGCTCTGGGCCGGGTTCAGCACCGTGTCGGCGTTCTGGAACACGATCTGGATCCGCCGCAGGGTCTCGCGGTCGCGCCGGTCGAGCGCCGGGGCCAGGACCTTGCCGTCGAGCCGGACCTCGCCGCGGGCGGCCGGCACGATGCCGGAGACGACGCGCGCCAGCGTGCTCTTGCCCGAGCCCGATTCGCCGATGATCCCCAGGGTCTCGCCGCGGCGCAGCGAGAAGCCGACGTCGTGCAGGATCTTGACCCGCGGCAGGCCGTCGGCCCCGGCCGGGCCGTAGCCGGCGGTGATGCCGGTGGCGGCCAGCACCGGGGCCTCGCCGGTCTCTGGAGCAGCCTCCGCGCCCTTGCGCTTGACCGGGGAGGCGGCCGCGATGAGCTGGCGGGTATAGGGGTGGGCCGGCGCGCTCACCATCTGCTCGACGGCGCCGATCTCGGCGAGGCGCCCGTGGCGCAGGACCGCGATCCGGTCGGCGATCTGGGCCACCACCGCGAGGTCGTGGCTGACGTAGATGCCGGTGATGCCGCGCTCGCGGATCGCTGCCTTGAACGAGACCAGCACCTCGATCTGGGTCGTGACGTCGAGCGCCGTGGTCGGCTCGTCGAAGATCACGAGGTCTGGATCGTTGAGGAGCGCCATGGCGGCGAGCAGCCGCTGGAGCTGCCCGCCCGAGACCTGGTGGGGGTAGCGGTCGCCGATCGTGTCCGGGTTCGGCAGGGCGAGCTCGGCAAACAGGGTCTTGGCCTTGGCGGTGGCGGCCTCCGCCGTGAGCGAGCCGTGGATCAGCGCGCTCTCGATCACCTGCGCCATGATGGTGCGGGCGGGGTTGAACGAGGCCGCGGCCGACTGGGCGATGTAGGCGATGCGGTTGCCACGGAGTGCCCGCAGCTCGGAGGGCGACGAGGCCAGGACCTGCGTCCCGAACACGTCGACGCTGCCGCCGCGGATGGCGCAGCCCTTGCGGGCATAGCCCATCATGGCGAGCGCGATCGTGGTCTTGCCCGAGCCCGATTCGCCGATCAGCGCCAGGACCTCGCCGCGGGCGATCTCGAACCCGACCTCGTGGACGATCGTCGTCTCGCGGCCGTCCTCGGCCTTGGCCGCGACCTTCAGGGCCTCGACCCGGACGGTGCCGCTCTTGTGCGCGTGCGCCATGATCAGCGCCCTCCCGCTCTCGCCCGGCCGGGCAGGTTGTCGACCAGGAGGTTCACCCCGATGGTCAGGATCGCGATGGCGATGGCCGGCATCACCACCGCCGGGGCGCCGTAGCTCAGGCCCGCCACGTTCTCGCGCACCAGCGAGCCCCAATCGGCGTAGGGCGGCTGCACGCCGAGCCCGAGGAACGACAGGCTCGAGAGCAGCAGCACCACGAAGACGAAGCGCAGGCCGAAATCGGTGGCGAGCGGCCCGACCATGTTGGGCATCACCTCGCGCAGCATGATGTAGCCGCGGCCCTCGCCGCGGGCCTTCGCGGCGAGCACGAAATCCTCGGCCGCGATGTTGACGGCGAGCGCCCGGGTGATCCGGTAGCAGCCCGGCACGTAGATGAACGCCATGGTCAGCACCAGGATCGGCAGCGACGAGCCGAGGCCGGCGATCAGCACCAGCGCCAGCATCTTCGAGGGGATCGAGGTCAGCGCGTCGAGGAGCCGGCTGAGCGCGCTGTCGGTCCAGCCGCCGACCACCGCGGCGAACAGGCCGAGCCCGATGCCGGCGGTGCAGGCGAGCGCGGTGGCGAGCGCCGCGATGCCGACCGTGTAGCGGGCGCCGAGCAGGATCCGGCTCAGCATGTCGCGGCCGAGATAGTCGGTGCCGAGGGGGAAGGCGGGGCTCATCGGCCCGAACACGTCGGTGTCGACGATCGCGCCGGCATCGTGGGGGCTCAGCGCCTGACCCAAGATGGCCATCGCGATGCCGGCCAGCACGATGCCGGCGCCCAGGCACGCCGTGGGGGAGAGCCGCAGGCGCAGCCGCGGGGCCGCCGGGGCGATCTCCGGCACGGTCTCGCCGAGGCCAAGGTTCTGGTCACGCATGGCGCAGCCTCGGGTTGGACAGGATGGCGACGATGTCGGCGGTGGTCACCAGCAGCAGGTAGACGGCGCAGAACACGATGGCGCAGGCCTGCACCACCGGCATGTCGCGCATCGACACGCTGTCGACCATCAGCTTGGCGATGCCCGGATAGTTGAAGATCGTCTCGACGATGATGACGCCGCCGAGCAGGTAGGACAGGCTGAGCGCGACCGCGTTGGCGATGGCGCCGACCGTGTTCGGCAGGACGTGGCGCAGGACCACCCGGGCCGGGCTCGCGCCCTTGAGCGCCGCCATCTCGACGTAGGGCGCCTTCATCGCCTCGATCACGGCGGCGCGGGTCATCCGCACCATCTGGGTGATCACCACGAAGGACAGGCTCATCACCGGCATCGCCACGGCGCGCAGGAATTCCAGCGGGGTGGCCGAGCGCGGCACGAAGGAGAGGGCGGGCAGCCAGTGCAGGTGGACGGCGAAGACCAGCACCGCCAGGGTGGCGACCAGGAATTCGGGCACCGACACCGCCGCGATCGTCAGGATGCCGACCGCCCGGTCGTAGGCCGAGCCGCGCCAGACCGCCGCCGTGATGCCGAGGGTCAGCGCCACCGGCACCGAGATCGCCGTCACGATGCCGGCGAGGATGAGCGAGCTCGACAGCCGGGCCCAGATCAGGTCGCCGACCGGCTGGCGGCTGACCAGCGAGGTGCCGGCATTGCCGGTGAGAAGGCCGCCGAGCCAGGTGGCGAAGCGCTGGAGCGCCGGGGCGTCGAGGCCGAGCGCCTGGCGCAGGCCCGCCACCGCCTCCGGGGTCGCGCTCTGGCCCAGGATCGCCTGGGCGACGTCGCCCGGCAGGAGCTGGGTCGCCCCGAACACGACCACCGAGACGAAGAGCAGCGTCGCGGCGGCGACGAGCACGCGGCCCGCGATCATCGTCAACATGCGGCGGCTCATGCGCCCTCCCTGATCCTTGGATGGCCGGCCCTCCCGGGCGGGCTTGTCGTTGCAGGTTTCGGTGCAGGTTCGGCGCCGCGGGACCGCGACGCCGCGCGGCCGGCGCCCCCGACGCGCCGCGCCCCCGGGGCTGGGCCTGGGAGGATGCGGGGGACGGGGACGTGCCCCGTCCCCGCGCGGCGAGAGATCAGGCGTCGAGCCAGGCGTACTCGCCGAAGGTGTAGCCCATCAGGCCGCCGGTCGGGATCGGGTGCAGGCCCTTGATCTTGCTGGAGTAGCAATCGATGTTGCTGATGAAGGCCGGGATGCCGATGCCGGCCTCGTCGTGCACCAGCACCTGCGCGTCGTGGTACATCTGCTTGCGCTTGGCCTCGTCGCGCTCGGCCCGGGCGGCGACGATGAGCTGGTCGAACTTCTCGTTCTTCCAGCGCGACTCGTTCCAGGCCGCATCCGACTTGAAGAACAGGCTGAACAGCAGGTCGGCGGTCGGGCGCGGGTTGATGTTGCCGAAGCAGAACGGGCTCTTCATCCAGTAGTTCGACCAGTAGCCGTCCGACGGCACCCGCTGGACGTCGATGTTGAGGCCGAGCTTCTTGGCGTCCTGCTGCATCAGCACCGCCATCTCGACCGAGGCGTCGGCCGCCGGCGAGGCGACGAGCGGGATGGTCGAGCCGAGCACCCCGGCCTTGTTGAAGTGGAACTTGGCCTTCTCGGGGTCGTAGGGCCGCTGCGGGATGTCGGCGGCGTGGTAGCGGTTCGAGGACGGGATCGGGTGATCGTTGGCGACCTCGGCGTAGCCGCGGAAGACCGCGCTGCGCATCTGGGTGCGGTTGAGCAGGTACTTCATGCCGAGCACGAAGTCCGGGTTGGCGCCCGGGCCCTCGTCGAGGCGGGCGATCAGGTTGGTGTAGAGGCCGGCCTTGGTCTCCAGCACGCCGAAGCCGCCCATGCTCTCGATCACCCGCAGCGAGCGCGGGTTGATCACCGCGGCGATCTGCACGTCGCCGGACATGAGGGCGTTCACCCGCGACTGCTCGTCGGGCAGGCCGAAGAACTCGATGCTGTCGAGGAACGGGCCGGGCTGGCGCCAGTAGTCGCCGTTGCGCACCGCCATCGTGCGTACGCCCGGGGTGAACTCCTTGCACTTGAACGGGCCGGTGCCGATGCCCTTCGAGAAGTCGGTCGTGCCGGCCTGGACGATGTGGAAGTGGGCGGTGCCGAGGATGGTCGGCCAGTCGGCGTTGGCGCCGCTGAGCACGATGCGCACCTCGTTCGGGCCCGCGGCCTCGATCGCGGTCATCTGCTTGGCCAGCGTGTTGGCCTTGGAGCCGACCGCCGGGTCGAGGTGGCGCTTGAGCGAGAAGACCACGTCCTCCACCGTCAGCGCCTTGCCGTCGTGGAAGGTCACGCCCTTGCGGATCTTGAAGGTCCAGGTCTTGGCGTCGGGGCTGTCGTAGCTCTCGGCCAGCTCCGGGCCCGGGGCGCCGGTCTGGTCGATGCGGACGAGCTTGTTGTAGAAGAAGTTGCAGCGGACGTAGTCGCTCGCGTTCGACTGCTTGGCCGGGTCGAGCGTGTCGGAGGTCGAGCTGGTATAGGTGCAGACCCGGATGTTGCCGCCGCGCTTCGGCGTCTGGGCCAGCGCCTTCGTGGCGCTGCCGAACACCGTGCCGCCGGCGAGAACGCCCATGCCGGCCGAGCCGAGCAGGCCCAGGATGTCGCGCCGCGACGCTCCCCGGCGCAGGCCGTCGAGGACGCGGCCGCGGTCGGCGGGGCTCATGGTCTCAAAGGCGTCTGCGTCCAGCTGCGACATCGTCTTCCCCTCGGGCCTGGCTTGGCGGTGGCGTTGTCTGGCGGCGCCGTCCGTTTCGCGGTGCGATGGCGCCATGCTGCACCGCCGAAATTTTGGGCATGATCCGTTCGGCACAAACAATCAGCACCATCTTCGTAGGATTGTCAACAATCTGAATCGTTCGCGGCCGCTGCTTCCGGCGACACGGGCCGGACCCGGGCTCTCGCCGCGATCCGACCGTGCCTTCATGCCGTCCGGAGCGCCTCCGGCGGCAGCTTCTGCGGTACCGCTCCCCGCCTTCGACCGGGGCGCCGCGGCGCTCCGGCGGTATGATTCGGGCAGTCCGCCGATCCGCGAGAGCCCGATGTCCGACGCCGCCGCCCTCCTGTCCGCCCTCGTGGCGATCCCCTCGGTGTGCCGCATGCCGAACGGCGCGATCGTCGCGCTGGTGCGCGACCACCTCGCCCGCCACGGCGTCGAGGCGGCGGTCCTGCCGGGGCCGGAGGGCGACCGGGCCAACCTGTTCGCGACGATCGGCCCGCGCGACGTGCCGGGGATCGTCCTGTCGGGCCATCTCGATGTGGTGCCGGCGGGCGAGGGCTGGACCGGCGACCCCTTCGCCCTGCGGCAGGCCGGCGACCGCCTGGTCGGGCGCGGCGCCGTCGACATGAAGGGCTTCGTCGCCTGCCTGCTGGCGCTCGTGCCCGAGATGGTGCGTGCGCCGCTCGCCCGGCCGATCCACCTCGCCCTGTCCTACGACGAGGAGGTCGGCTGCGTCGGCGTGCGCCACATGATCGCCCGGCTGCCCGAGCTCTGCGCCACCCCCACCGCCTGCCTCGTCGGCGAGCCCTCGGAGATGCGCCCGGTCCTGCGCCACAAGGGCAAGGTGGCCGGCCGCCTCACGGTGCGGGGGCGCGCCGGCCATTCCTCGCGGCCGGATCTCGCCGACAACGCCGTGCACCTCGCCGCCGACCTCGTCGGGCTGGTGCGCGGCCTGCACGAGGATTTCGTCGCGCGGGGCCCGTTCCACGATATGTTCACGCCGGCCTCCTCGACCCTGCAGGTCGGGGTCATCGCCGGCGGCACCGGCGTCAACGTCGTGCCCGATACCTGCCGGATCGACTGGGAGGCCCGCGCGGTGCCGGGCACCGACCCGATGACGATCCACGACGCCCTCCTCGCCCGGGTCGCCGGCCTGGTCGACCCCCTGCGGGCGGCCGGCCGCGAGGTCGCGGTCGAGAGCGAGGTGTTGTCGGCCTATCCCGCCCTCGATCTGCCCGACGACGCGCCGTTGCGGAGCCTCGCCGAGGCGTGGTCGGGCCACGCCGCCCTCGGGGCGGTGAGCTACGGCACCGAGGCCGGCCTGTTCCAGGCCGCCGGCATCCCGTCGATCATCTGCGGGCCCGGCCGCATCGCCGAGGCGCACCGGCCGGACGAATCGATCGGGCTTGCCGACCTCGACGAATGCTGTGCGATGCTGCGCCGCGTCATCGCGCAACAGAGTTGAGGCCAGGTGGAAGCCAGGTGAACCGCACCAGTCTGCGCACGTTGTCGGGTCCAGGACCTCACAAATCCAGGATCCGACAGGAGAGCAGCATGCGTTCGATACTCGCCGGACTTGCCGCCGGCCTTCTCGTTGCCGGTGCCGCCTCGGCCCAGACCGCCGCCCCCTCGACCGCCCCGATGGCCACCCCCGGCCCCGGCACCGGATCGAGCATGGGCACCGGCCCGGCCGCGACCGGCACCGTCGCGCCGATGCCGAACAACACCGGCGGTGCGGCCGGCGGCGTCGTGGCGCCCGGACCGACCGGCGCCTCGACCGTCACAGGCAATTCGGCCGCCGGCGGCAATGCCGGCCAGCCGTCCCGGGCGGTGCCGCAGGGCAGCGGCGGCAGCGGCAGCCGCTGAGCGCTCCCGGGCGGGCCATATCGCGATCCTATCGCGTCCGCCCGTCGATGGTATTGGAAATGCCCCTCCCGGCGCGGTAACACCGCGCCCAAGAGCAGGCCGGCCGCCGACACGGCGGCCGGTCGCCACGGGAGGTTTGACAGCATGAACGCCCACCAGCACTTCATCGGCGGCACCTGGACCGGCAGCGAGGCGACCCTGCCGGTGGTCAACCCGTCGCACGGCCAGGAGATGGCCCGCATCGCCCGGGGCGGCGCCAAGGAGATCGATGCCGCCGTCAAGGCTGGACACGCCGCCATGGACGGCGAGTGGGGCCGCCTCGACGCCGCGTCCCGCGGCCGCCTGCTCCTCAAGCTCGCCGAGCTGATCCGCCGCGACGCCGAGATCCTGGCGAAGATGGAGAGCGAGGACGTCGGCAAGCCGATCACGCTCGCCCGCAACGACGCCCAGGTCTGCGCCCGCTACTTCGAGTATTACGGCGGCGCCGCCGACAAGGTGCACGGCGACACGATCCCGTTCCAGAACGGCTTCACCGTCATGACCGTGTACGAGCCGCACGGCGTCGTCGGCGTGATCGTGCCGTGGAACTATCCCCTCCAGATGACCGGCCGCTCGGTCGCCCCGGCGCTCGCCATGGGCAACGCCGTGGTGCTGAAACCCGCCGAGGACACTTCGCTGTCGGCGCTGCACCTCGCCAAGCTCGCGGCCGAGGCCGGCTTCCCGGCCGGCAGCCTCAACGTGGTGACGGGGCTCGGCGAGGAGGCGGGCGCCGCGCTCGCCTCGCACAAGGGCATCCACCACATCAGCTTCACCGGCTCGCGCGAGGTCGGAACCCTGATCCAGACCGCCGCGGCCAAGAACACGATTCCGGTGACGCTGGAACTCGGCGGCAAGTCGCCCCAGGTGGTCTTTGCGGACGCCGACCTGTCGGAGGCCGGCACCGTCATCGTCAAGGCGATCACCCAGAATGCCGGCCAGACCTGCTCGGCCGGTTCGCGCGTGGTGATCGAGGACGCGATCTACGACAGCTTCGTCGCCGACCTCGCCAAGCGCTTCAAGGACCTGCGGGTCGGCTCGGGCGAGCAGGACCTCGACCTCGGCCCCGTCGTCAACGCCAAGCAGTGCGAGCGGGTGCAGAGCTATATCGATCTGGCGCGCCGCGACGGCCTGACCATCCTGGCCGAGGGCGAGCTCGGTACCAACGTGCCGGGTGACGGCTACTACGTCCGCCCGACCCTGATCGGCGACGTGCCGCCCGACCACCGCCTCGCCCAGGAGGAGATCTTCGGGCCCGTCCTGGTGGCGATCCGGGTGCGCGACGAGGCCGAGGCCCTGAAGGTGGCGAACGGCACCGAGTACGGACTGGCCGCCGGCATCTGGACCCAGGATCTCGGCAAGGCGCTGCGCCTCTCGAAGGGCATCAAGTCGGGCCAGGTCTTCGTCAACAATTACGGCGCGGGCGGCGGCGTCGAGCTGCCCTTCGGCGGCGTGAAGGGCTCGGGCCACGGCCGCGAGAAGGGCTTCGAGGCCCTCTACGGCTTCGGCTCGATGAAGATGATCGCGATCAAGCACGGGGTCTGACGGTCATGGCGGCGGGGAGTGGTAGGGTCAGGCCGCTCGAGGGCCTGACCGTGGTGGCGCTCGAGCAGGCGGTGGCGGCACCCTACTGCTCCTCGCGCCTGGCCGATGCGGGCGCCCGCGTCATCAAGATCGAGCGGCCGGAGGGCGATTTCGCCCGCGGCTACGACGCGGCGGTGAACGGGCTGGCGAGCTACTTCGTCTGGCTCAACCGCGGCAAGGAGAGCCTGGTCGCCGACATCAAGGACCCGGGCGATGCCCGGCTCCTGCACGCGGTGCTCGCCAAGGCCGATGTGTTCATCCAGAACCTCGCGCCCGGCGCCGCGGCCCGCGCCGGGTTCGGCTCGGACGAGCTGCGCGCCCGCTACAAGCGGCTCGTCACCGTGGACGTCACCGGCTACGGCGCGGGCCACGCCTATTCGGACATGAAGGCCTACGACCTCCTGGTCCAGGCCGAGAGCGGCCTGGCCGAGATCACCGGCCATCCGGCGGGTCCCGGCCGGGTCGGGGTGTCGGTCTGCGACATCGCCTGCGGCATGGCGGCCCATTCCGCCGTGCTGGAGGCGCTGATCGCCCGGGGCATCACCGGCGAGGGGGCGAAGCTCGAGGTCAGCCTGTTCGACGGCATGGCCGACTGGATGAACGTGCCGCTGCTCTACTTCGAGGGCACCGGCCGGGCGCCGCAGCGGGTGGGCCTGGCCCACCCGTCGATCTGCCCCTACGGCGCCTTCCCGACCCGGGACGGGGCCCTTGTGCTGCTCTCGATCCAGAACGAGCGCGAATGGGTCAAGTTCTGCGCCGCGTTCCTGCGCCAGCCCGAACTCCCGTCGCGCCCGGGCTTCGAGAGCAACACCGCCCGGGTGGCGAATCGCCCCGAGGTCGATGCCGTGGTGGCGCGGGTCTTTTCGGAGTTGAGCCGCGACGAGGCCGCCGACCGATTGAGGGCCGCCGGCACCGCCTACGGCTTCGTCAACGGGCTGTCCGACCTCGTGTCGCATCCGGCGCTCCGCCGGGTCACCGTCGAGACCCATGCCGGTCCGGCCTCGATCGTCGCGCCGCCGGCCTTGCGCAACGGCCAGGCCCCGGTGCTGGGTCGCGTGCCCGGGATCGGCGAGCACAGCGAGGCGATCCGGCGGGAATTCGCAGCCGCGTAGACCGCTTGGCGGTGTAGACCACTTGGCGGTCATGCGATCGATCCCACCCACCACCTCGTCCTGAGGTGCCCGGCGATCGAAGATCGCCGGGCCTCGAAGGAGGGCTCCAGGAGGCGCGGAGTTCGCTGGAGCCCTCCTTCGAGGCTTGCTTCGCAAGCACCTCAGGATGAGGTTCGTCTCTGGATAAACCGAACAGACGGGCGCACGGCCTGAGAGGACGACCACCATGGCCACCATCCGCGAAGACGACCTGGTCGCTTCCATCGCCGACGCCCTGCAGTTCATCTCGTACTACCACCCGGCCGACTACATCGAGAACCTCGCCGAGGCCTGGCGGCGCGAGGAGAGCCCGGCGGCCCGGGACGCGATGGCGCAGATCCTGGTCAATTCGCGCATGGCCGCCTTCGGCCGCCGGCCGATCTGCCAGGATACCGGCACGGCGCAGATCTTCATGAAGGTCGGGCTCGGAGCGCGGATCGTCTCGAACCGCTCGCTTCAGGAGATCGTCGACGAGGGCGTGCGCCGGGCCTGGCGCGAGGAGCGCAACCCGCTGCGCGCCTCCGTGGTCTCCGAGCCGCTGTTCGGGCGCCGCAACACCGGCGACAACGCGCCGGCCATGCTCCACGTCGAGATGGTGGCGGGTGAGCTGGTCGAGGTCCACGTCGCGGCGAAGGGCGGCGGCTCGGAGAACAAGGCGAAGTTCGCCGCCCTCAACCCGAGCGATTCCGTCGCCGACTGGGTGGTGCGCACCGTCGAGACGCTCGGCGCCGGCTGGTGCCCGCCCGGCATGCTCGGCATCGGTGTCGGCGGCTCGCCCGAGAAGGCGATGACGCTCGCCAAGCTCTCGCTCCTCGATCCGATCGACCTGCCGCAGATCCGCGCCCGCGGGCCCTCGTCCAGGGAAGAGGAATTGCGGCTCGAGATCTTCGAGCGGGTCAACGCGCTCGGCATCGGCGCGCAGGGGCTCGGCGGCCTCACCACCGTGCTCGACGTCAAGCTCAAGACCTTCCCGGTCCACGCCGCCTCGCTCCCCGTCGGCCTGATCCCGCAATGCGCCGCCGACCGGCACGCCCACTTCACCCTCGACGGCAGCGGCCCGGCCGTCTTCACCCCGCCCTCCTTCGATCTCTGGCCGCAGGACATCAGCGTCGCCACCGCCGCCGGGCGGCGGGTCGACCTCGACCGGCTGACCCGCGAGGAGGTGGCGACCTGGCGGGCCGGCGAGACCCTGCTGCTGTCGGGTCACCTCCTCACCGGGCGCGACGCGGCGCACCTGCGCCTGACCCGGATGCTGGAGGCCGGCGAGGAGCTGCCGGTCGATCTGCGCGACCGGGCGATCTACTATGTCGGGCCGGTCGATGCCGTCGGCGACGAGGCGGTGGGTCCCGCCGGCCCCACCACCGCGACCAGGATGGACAAGTTCCTGGAGCCGATCCTGTCGCGGACCGGCCTCCTCGTCATGGTCGGCAAGGCCGAGCGCGGCCCGGCCGCCGTCGAGACCATCGCGCGTCACGGTGCGGCCTACCTGATCGCGGTGGGTGGGGCGGCCTACCTCGTCTCGAAGGCGATCAAGTCGGCCCGGGTGCTCGCCTTCGCCGATCTCGGCATGGAGGCGATCCACGAATTCGTGGTCGAGGACATGCCGGTGACGGTCGCGGTCGATGCCGCCGGCACCTCGGTCCACCGCGACGGCCCGACGAGGTGGCGCCGGCCGGTGCGGGAGATGGCGCCGGCGTAACTCCGGGATCGGTCGTTCGGTCGAGCGCGGGCTTCTCCCTCCCTTCTGCGGGGGAGGGTACGGGCTCACCGCTGTCGCGTCTTACCCTCCACCGTCACCGTCCAGTCACGCCCGCGTGCTGAATCGGGCGAAAAAGGAGAACCGCGTGACCGGCGCCCCTCGCTACGCCCTCTACTTCACGCCGAAGCCCGGCTCGGACCTCGCCCGGTTCGGCAACGCCGTGCTCGGATACGACAACCACACCGGCGCCGAGGTACCCCGCCCCGAGGGGATGGCCGACCTCGCGGACGTGACCGATTCTCCCCGCCGCTACGGCTTCCATGCCACCCTGAAGGCGCCGATGCGGCTCGCCCCCGGTCTCGCCGAGGCCGACCTGCTCGCCGCGGCGGAGACGCTGGCGGCGGACCATCCGCCGGTCCCGGTCGGCCTCCTGCGGGTCGCGACGCTCGGCGCCTTCACGGCCCTGGTTCCCGACGCGGCGCCCCCCGAGCTCGGCCTGTTCGCCGCCGAATGCGTCGCCGCCTTCGAGCCGTTCCGCGCCTTCCTCACCGAGGCCGAGGTGGCGCGCCGCAGGCCCGAGCGCCTGAGCCCCCGGGGCCGGGCGCTGCTCGCGGCCTGGGGCTACCCGCACGTCTTCGAGGAATTCCGCTTCCACATGACCCTGAGCGACGCGCTGCCGGAGGAGGCCCGCGCGCCCTGGCGCGAGCGTCTGGCGGCGGCCTACGGCGCGGGCGCCCCCCTCGTGCTCGACGCCCTGTCGGTGCTGCGCCAGGACGGGGCCGCCCCGTTCCGGGTGCTGCGGCGCATTCCCCTCGGAGGCTGACGCGATGGCCGGACAGCTGGGCCTCGAGCCCGTCATCGACCCGACCGCCACGGTCCGGGAGTGCCGCTTGGGCCGCTACACCGAGGTCGGCCCCCGCACCCAGCTCGCCGAGACCGTGCTCGACGACTATTCCTACATCGGCAACGACGGCGAGGTGATCTACACCACGATCGGCAAGTTCTGCTCGATCGCCGCGATGGTGCGGATCAATCCCGGCAACCACCCGATGGAACGGGCCTCGCAGAGCCACTTCACCTACCGGGCCGCCTCGTACTGGCCGCAGGAGGCGAACGAACCGGCCTTCTTCGAGCGGCGCCGGGCCCTGCCCGTCACGATCGGGCACGACGTCTGGATCGGCCACGGGGTCGTGGTGCTACCCGGCCGCACCATCGGCACCGGGGCGGTGGTCGGCGCGGGCGCCATCGTCACCCGGGACGTCGCGCCCTACACCATCGTGGTCGGCAACCCAGCCCGCCCCGTGCGCCGCCGCTTCGACGAGGCGAGTGCCGAGCGCCTGCTGCGGCTGGCCTGGTGGGACTGGGACCACGAGCGGTTGCGCACGGCGCTCCCGGACTTCCGTCAACTGCCGATCGAAGCCTTCCTTGATAAGTATGCCGGCTAAGCACTGACGCGCTGTCATCCTGTTGTCGCTTAACCAGCGTTTACGTTCGCCGAACAGTCGAATCGGGCGGGCGAATGCTGGTTGTCGAGAACCTTACGCGTCAATACGGGGCGCGCCGTGCGGTGGACGGCGTCAGCCTGTCGATCGAGCGCGGCAGCTTCGTCGGCGTGATCGGACGCTCGGGTGCCGGCAAGTCGACCCTGCTGCGGATGCTCAACCGCCTCGCCGACCCGACGGCCGGGCGCATCCTCTTCGACGGCACCGACGTGACGGCGCTCCGCGGCCGGGACCTGCGTGCCTGGCGTGCCCGCTGCGCCATGATCTTCCAGCAGTTCAACCTCGTCGGGCGGCTCGACGTGATGACGAACGTGCTGATGGGCCGGCTCGACCAGGTGCCGACGCACCGCTCGCTCCTGAAGCTGTGGAGCGAGGAGGACCGGGCGCTGGCGCTCGCCGCGCTGGAGAGCTTCGACATGGGGGCGTTCGCCGCCAACCGGGCCGACCAGCTCTCGGGCGGCCAGCAGCAGCGCGTCGCCATCGCCCGCGCCCTCGTCCAGGAGCCGGAGATAATCCTGGCCGACGAGCCGGTGGCCTCCCTCGACCCGCGCAACACCCGCCTGGTGATGGACGCGCTCGCCGACGCCAACAAGCGCTACGGCATCACCGTGCTCTGCAACCTGCACTCCCTCGACCTCGCCCGGGCCTATTGCGACCGCTTGATCGGCCTCTCGGCCGGCCGGGTGGTGTTCGACGGCCGCGGCTTCGACCTCACCGAGGACGTCGCCCGCACCCTCTACGGCCTCGAGGCCGGCGAGGTGATGGACCGCGGCGAGCCCGAGACGGCGCCGGTGCTGGCCCCCGTGCGCGCCCCGGTCCGCCACGCCGAGGCGCTGAGCGCCTGATCTTTCCGAGACCCCAGACAAGGATTCGACCGATGCTGACCCGTCGCACCCTCGTGGGCGCCGCCGCCCTGATGCTCGCCGCCGGCCCCGCCTTCGCGCAGGACTGGAAGGCCAAGTATCCCGAGCTGACGCTCGGCGTGATCCCGGCCGAGAACGCGTCGGGCACCGTCGACCGCTACACCCCGCTCACCGCCTACCTCTCGAAGGAGCTCGGCGTGCCGGTGAAGCTGCGGGTCGCCAACGACTACGCGGCGGTGATCGAGGGCCAGCGCGCCGGCAACATCCAGATCGCGTTCTACGGCCCGGCCTCCTTCGCCCGCGCGGTGATGACCGGCGTGAAGACCGAGCCGGTGGTCAACCAGAAGCACGAGACCGGCGCGTCGGGCTACTACTCGGTGATCTACGTGAAGGCCGACAGCCCGTACCAGAAGATCGAGGACCTGAAGGGCAAGAGCCTCGCCTTCGTCGACCCGAACTCGACCTCCGGCAACCAGGCGCCGCGATACTTCCTGCAGAAGGCCGGCCACGACCCCGAGAAGCTGTTCGGCAAGACCTTCTTCGCCGGCAGCCACGAGAATGCCGTGCTGGCGCTCATCCAAGGTACCGCGGACGCCGCGGCCAATCTCTGGAACTCCGAGACCGACACCACCATCACCCGCATGGCCGCCAAGGGCATGAAGAAGCCCGACGGCACGCCGCTGAAGCAGGCGGATGTCCGCGTCATCTTCAAGTCCGAGTTCTTGCCCGAGGGCCCCTTCGCGGTCCTCGCCAGCCTGCCCGACGACCTGAAGCAGTCGATCCGCCAGGCCTTCCTCGCCCTGCCGACCAAGGACAAGGCCACCTTCGACAAGCTGTCGGACGGCAAGGACCTCGGTCTCAACGCGGTGACGCTGAAGGACTACCAGCCGATCATCGACATGCTCCGCCACAACGACGAGCAGCGCAAGCGGTCGTAAAACGACGTTTTACAAGTATGGCGCTTCCCCTCCCCTTGTGGGGAGGGGCTAGGGGTGGGGGTGGTGCCGGATAGACCTCGGCGGTGCCTCCTGAACCACCCCCACCCCCAACCCCTCCCCACAAGGGGGAGGGGAGGAGCACCCCCCGTGACCGTCCGCATCGAGAAACTGCCGCCCGAGCGCGAGAGGACCCTGCTCGCCGCCTATTCCGGTGCCGTCGCCTCGACGCGCCGGCGCACGCTCGGGGTCTTCGTCGTCGTCGTGGCGCTGTACCTCCTCGCCGGCTGGATGGCCGAGGTGCGGCCGCTCACCTTCCTCGACAACATCCACAACTTCACCGCCTATCTCGGCCAGATCCTGCCGGTCCTGACCCTGGACAACCTGCCGGCGGACCTTGCCGCCTGGTACTGGGGCCTGCCGAAATGGCTCTCGCTCTTGGGCGAGACGATCCTGATGGCCTATCTCGGTACGCTGTTCGGCGGCATCGCGGCCTTCTGCCTGTGCTTCCTCGCTTCGGCCAACCTGGTGCGCTCGACCGCGATCCGCTTCTGCGCCCGGCGCTTCCTGGAGGTGTGCCGCACGGTGCCCGAGGTGGTGTTCGCGCTGATCTTCGTCATCGCCTTCGGGCTCGGGCCGATGGTCGGCGTGCTCGCCATCGCCATCCACACCACCGGGGCGCTCGGCAAGCTCTTCTCCGAGGTGGTCGAGAACATCGACATGAAGCCGGTCGAGGGGCTGACCGGGACGGGGGCGGGCTTCCTCGAGACCGTGCGCTTCGCGGTGGTGCCCCAGGTGCTCTCGAACTTCGCCTCCTATGCGCTGCTGCGCTTCGAGATCAACGTGCGGGGTGCCGGCGTGATGGGCTTCGTCGGGGCCGGCGGCATCGGCCAGGAGTTCCTGGTCGCGATCCGCAACTTCTACTATTCGGACGTGAGCGCGATCCTCGTCCTCATCATCCTCACCGTCGTGGCGATCGACCTCGGCACCGAGCGCCTGCGCCATCACCTCCTCGGCCGGGAGGCCCACGCGTGACGCGCCGCTCCCCTTCCGCCCTGCGTCGGGCCGCGCTCGCCGATCTCGAGGGCCTGCGCGCCCGCCACCCGGCGGTCTTCCGGCCCTCGTGGTCCCGCCGAGCCGCGGTGGTCGGCACCCTCGCCGTGATCCTCGGCCTCGCGGCCTTCGCGATGGTCCGGCTCGATTTCTCGCTCCTGCGCATCGTCCACGGCCTGCATCGGCTGGGCGAGTTCGCCGGCATGATGCTGCCGCCCTCGGCCGAAGGGCGCCTCGCGCTGTTCCTGTCGGCGCTCGGCGAGACCCTGGCGATCGCGTTCCTCGGCACGCTGACGGCGGCCTGCCTCGCCTTTCCGGTGGCGTTTCTCGCCGCCCGCAACGTGGTGCCCAACCCCTTCCTGCGCTTCGGCGTGCGCCGCGGCTTCGACGTGATCCGCTCCGTCGACGTGCTGATCTGGGCGCTGATCTGGATCAACGTCGTCGGCCTCGGCCCCTTCGCCGGGGCGCTCGCCATCGCCTGCTCGGATTTCGGGGCGCTCGGAAAACTCTTCTCCGAGGCGATCGAGACCGCCGACCGCAAGGCGTCGGAGGGCGTCACCGCGTCGGGCGGCTCGCGGCTGCACCGGGTGCGGTTCGGCCTGGTGCCGGCGGTGCTCCCGGTCCTGGCGAGCCAGGTTCTCTACTTCTTCGAATCGAACACCCGCTCGGCCACCATCATCGGCATCGTCGGGGCGGGCGGCATCGGCCAGTACCTGACCGAGCTGATCCGGGTGCTGGAGATGCAGCAGGTCGCCTTCCTGGTGCTGATGATCCTCGTCACCGTGGCGCTGATCGACCTCGTCTCGGGCCGCCTGCGCCGGGCGATCATCGGGGGCCCGGCGCACTGATCCCGAGGGGTTAGGGGCCTGATTCCACCGGGTTTTCGCAGGCGCGACGGGCTGCGAGAACCTCGCGCGGCGCGCGTGTCTTCCCGATTGTCTTCCCCCGGGAGCGGCGCCTATAAGCCGGCTGTCTCATCCGTCCCTTGCGGCGTCGAGAGCCTCGCCGGGCGCTCTCCGCGCGCCGGGGCGATCAATCCGCCGGGGAGCGCCATGGCCGGGCATTCACAGTTCAAGAACATCATGCACCGCAAGGGCCGCGTCGACGCGGTCCGCTCGAAGGTGTTTTCCAAGCTCGCCCGCGAGATCACCGTGGCGGCCAAGCTCGGCACGCCGGACCCCTCGATGAACCCGCGCCTGCGCGCCGCGATTCTCGCGGCCCGGGCCGAGAACATGCCCAAGGACAACATCGAGCGCGCCATCAAGAAGGCGGCCGGGGGCGACGCGGAGAACTACGAGGAGGTCCGCTACGAGGGCTACGGTCCCGGCGGCGCCGCGCTGATCGTCGAGGCGCAGACCGACAACCGCAACCGCACCGCGTCCGACGTCCGCTCGGCCTTCACCAAGTCCGGCGGCAGCCTCGCCGAGACCGGCGCCGTGTCGTTCATGTTCGACCATGTCGGCCTCGTCGCCTTCGACGCCAAGGTGGCCGACGCCGACACGATGCTGGAAGCCGCCATCGAGGCCGGCGCCGACGACGTGAAGTCGGACGAGGGCGGCCACGAGGTCATCTGCGAGCAGGGCGCGATGGGCGAGGTCTCCAAGACCCTCGAGGCCCGCTTCGGCGAGCCCCGCCGCACCGCCCTGATCTGGCGCGCCCAGAACACCGTCGACGTCGACGACGAGACCGCCGAGAAGCTGATCCGCCTCGTCGAGACCATCGAGGACCAGGACGACGTGCAGAACGTCTTCGTGAACTTCGCGGTGTCGGACGCGATGATGGCGAAGATGCAGGGGTGAGGCTGAAGGGGCGGTCATCCATGACCGCTCCTTGAGCCTCACAGGGTCATCCCTGCCCCTGATGACAGTAATTTTTCGCAAGATTGTTCTGCCCCACCCGCGACCTCATCCTGAAGTGCGGGCGATCGAAGATCGCTGAGCCTCGAAGGAGGGTTCCAGGGATCGCGGAGATTTCTGGAGCCCTCCTTCGAGGTCAGTCGATCTTTGATCGACTAACACCTCAGGATGAGGTGGGAGGGTGGGACCTGTCGCCTGCTTCGGCTTTCGCCCGACCCACTCACCCCGGCAGCCGCAGCCGCGCCCGCAGACCCCCCATCGCCGACCTGTCGAGCTCCAGCCCGCCGCCATAGAGCTCCGCCAGTTCCGTGGTGATGGCGAGCCCGAAGCCGTGGCCCGGCACGGTCTCGTCGAGGCGCCGGCCGCGTTGCGCCACCGCCGCCAGGGCCTCCGGCCCGAGGCCCGGCCCGTCATCCTCGATCCGGACCACGATGTCGCTGCCCGCGGCGTCGGCCGACACCCGTACCGCGCGGGTGCACCAGGTGCAGGCATTGTCGATCAGGTTGCCCAGCATCTCGTCGAGGTCTTGCGGGTCGCAGGCCGCCGCGAGGCCGGGCGGGATCGCGGACGTGATCCGCACGCCCTTCTCGGCGTGCAGGCGCTCCAGGGCCGATGCGAGGTCGGCGACCGGGCCGGCGAGGTCCGTGCGGATCCGGGTCGCCCCGGTCAGCGCGGCGCTGCGGGCCCGGCGCAGGTGGTGACGCACGCCGCGGTCGAGGCTGCCGACGAGGTGCGCCAGGCGCCCGTCCGGGTCGCGGCCGGGCTCCGACAGGGCGAGGCTCAGGGTGGCGAGCGGCGTCTTCAGCCCGTGGGCGAGGTTCGCCACATGGGTGCGGGCCTGGGCGAGCTGCGCGGCGTTCTGGTCGAGGAGGGCGTTGATCTCGGCGGCGAGCGGCCGGACCTCCGCCGGTTGGGAATCGGGCACCCGCTCGCGCTGCCCGGCCCGCACCGCTTCGAGTTCCCGGCGCAGCCGGTCGAGGGGCTTGAGGCCGAGGCGCACCTGCGCCACCGCGCCGGCGGCGAGGCACAGGCCCAGCACCCCGAGGCTCGCCGCGAGCGCCAGGCCCGCCTCGCGCAGCGGCCCCCAGAGGGCGGCGCGCGGCGCGCTCGCAAGGACCACGGTGCCGTCCGGGAGGGACAGGACCCGCAGGATCAGCGCCTCGCCGCGCGGGCCGGTTCCGTCCGCGGGACGGGGCCGGTCGTCGTCCGCCTCCGGGACCTGCGGGGGAGCGAGGTCGCGCCCGGCGAGGGAGGCGGAGCCGAGCGTCGCCGCGCCCCGCCGCACCTGCCAGGCCCAGCCCGAGCCCGGTCGGTCGAAGGGCGGCGCGTCGAGGTCGCGCGACAGGCGCAAGGCCGGGCCCGGCTCCAGCCCCGAGACCAGGGAGACGATCTGCGCGTCGAGCCGGGACTCGATCTGCCCGCGCACGAAGCGCGCGAGGATCAGCCCGATGGCGAGGCCCGCCACCACCAGCGCCGCCACGATCAGCGCCAGCGCCGCGAGGAGCAGGCGCCGGCGCAGGGAGCCGATCTGGCCTAAGCCCGTCACGCCGCCTCGCCCGCGGTGAGCCGGTAGCCGTGGCCGCGCACGGTCTCGATCCGGGCCGGGGCGATCTTGCGGCGTAAGCGCGTGATGATGACCTCGACCGAGTTCGAATCGACCTCCGCGTCGCCCTCGTAGACCCGTTCCAGCAATTCGCCCCGGGGCACCACCCCGTCGCGGCGCAGGATCAGGCAGGACAGGACCCGCCATTCGAGGGCGGTGAGCTTGAGCGGCAGCCCGTCGCGGGTGAAGGCGCCGAGGCCGGGATCGAAGGTGATCGGGCCGCAGGCGATGCTCGTCGCCCCGTGGGCGGCGGCGCGGCGCACCAGCGCCCGCAGGCGGATCACCAGCTCCTCGACCCGGAACGGCTTGACCAGGTAATCGTCGGCCCCGGCCTTGAAGCCCGCCACCTTGTCGCTCCAGGCGTCCCGCGCGGTGAGAATCAGCACCGGCAGGGTGCGGCCCGCCGCCCGCCAGCCCTGCAGCACCGCGATCCCGTCGCGCTTCGGCAGGCCGAGATCGAGCACCGCCGCGTCGTAGGTCTCGGTGTCGCCGAGATGCGCGCCGTCCTCGCCGTTGCGGGCGTGGTCGACGGCGCAATTCTCGGCGCGCAGGACCCGCAGGATCTCGGCGGCCAGCGCCGCGTCGTCCTCGACGAGCAGGAGCTTCATGGGCGGATGACTCGGAGGTGGGAACGCGGATTCCGCCGTAGTCCCGGCTGTTTAACCGAACCTGAACGGCGAGGTTCAGGCCCGGTTCCCGGGCCCTGACGTAGAAGAGCGCCAACCCGGAAGGGCCCCAATGACAGGAACACGCCGATGACCGACCACACCACCATCGAGGGCAAGGCCACCGAGATCGAGACCGCCAAGGTCGAGACCGGCGCGACCGAGACCGTCGCACCCGCCCCGCGCACCAAGCCCCGCCGCGGCCTCCTCGTCGGCGCCGTCGCGGTGCCGCTGGCGCTCGGCGCCGTCGGGCTCTCGCTCGCCCAGCCGGCGCAGACCCCGCTCACCCCCGTCGCCCCCGTCGCCGTGAGCGCTCTGGCGCCGTCTGGCGCCACCGCCGCCAAGGGCGAGGTCGCCGAGATGTTCGGCAACAAGTTCATCCTTCAGGACGGCACCGGCCGCGCGCTGGTCGAGACCGGCCGGGCCGGCGAGGGCGGCACCCTGGTCGCCAAGGGCGAGAGCGTGACGGTGCAGGGCCGGTTCGAGAACGGCTTCCTCCACGCCAGCGCGCTCACCCGGGCCGACGGCAAGATCGAACCCTTGCGCCCGATGGGCCCGCCCCCCGGCGGCCTCGACTGGGCGAAGGACAAGGCCGGGCTGGGGCCGACCATCGACGTCCCGGCCCTCACCAAGGCGGTCACGGATGCCGGCTACTCGGACGTGCGTGTCGCCGGCCGCGGCCCGCGCCACCTCGACGTGGCGGCCAAGGGCCAGGACGGCAAGGAGCGGATGCTCCATGTCGGCTTCGACGGGCAGATCCGCGAGAAGCGGGTGTTCTGAGGGGCGTGACGGGCTCGGCCCGACAGTGTCGGGCCGCCTCGCATGAGGCGGGCTGTCCGAAAAAAAGGAGAGGCGCGGATTTCCCCCTCCCCCCTCTTCGGGGTAGGGTGCTCCACGGAGTGGGGCGGGAGAGGGGAACCACGTTTCCGGAAAAGACTGAGCCGTTCTGAAGGGCGCGCTCTGGATCAGCGTCGCGCTGCCCCTCTCCCGCCCGGCGCACGAGTGCTTCGCACTCGCAGCCGGGCACCCTCCCCCGCAGAGAGGGGAGGGGAAAGCCCACGTCAGCGTAGGGGCTGATCGATCGCGTCCCATCGTCTGAGCCGACGTCACAACGTCGCCAGCACGCCCCCGTCCACGTAGAGGATCTGGCCGTTGACAAAATCCGAGGCGGACGAGGCCAGGAAGATCGCCGCGCCCTGCAGCTCCTCCACCCGGCCCCAGCGCCCGGCCGGGGTGCGGTTCCTCAGCCAGGCGTCGAAGTCGGGGTTCTCGATCAGGGCCTGGTTGAGCGGCGTCGCGAAGTAGCCCGGGCCGATGCCGTTCACCTGCAGGCCGTGGCGGGCCCAGTCGGTGCACATGCCCTTGGTCAGGTTCTTCACCGCGCCCTTCGAGGCGGTGTAGGGGGCGATCGAGTAGCGCGCCGCCTCGCTCTGGAGGCTGGCGATGTTGATGATCTTGCCCCGCTTGCGTCCGATCATGTGCCGGGCCACCGCCTGGCCGACATAGAACACGCTGTCGAGGTTGACCCGCATCAGCTCGTGCCAGGTCTCGACGGAATACTCCTCGAGCGGCGCGCGGCGCTGGATGCCGGCATTGTTGACCAGGATGTCGAGGGGGCCGATCTCGGCCTCGATCCGGTCGACGCCCGCCTTCACGGCGGCCGCATCCGACACGTCGAAGGCCGCAGCCTCGGCCGTGATGCCCTCGTTCCGCAGCTCCGCCACGGCGCCGTCGAGCTTTGCCGCATCGCGGCCGTTGAGCACGATCGCCGCTCCCGCGCGGCCGAGGCCGAGCGCCAGCGACAGGCCGATGCCCTGGCTGGAGCCGGTCACCAGGGCACGGCGGCCCGACAGATCGAACAAGGCGGTCGACACCGGCGAACTCCTCCCCGACGCGCTCCGGCCGGCGACCTTCGGGCCGCTCCTTGCGGTTGCGCTCGTACCCGAAGGGAAGCATGGTACCGATACCAAGGCAAGCGGCATCGCGGCGCCGGTGATCCGGCCGCCAGCGAGCCCACCGGGAGGAGATGTTTGGCCATGACGCTCGCCGCGCGCATCCACGCCGCCAAGGACCTGCGGGTCGAGACGATCTCGCTGCGCGAGCCGGAGGCGGACGAGGTCGTGGTCGCGCTCGGCGCGGGCGGCATCTGCGGCTCGGACCTGTCCTATTACGGAAAGGGCCGGGTCGGGGATTTCAGCTTGCGCGAGCCGATGGTGCTCGGCCACGAGGTCGCCGGCACGGTGACGCGGGTGGGCAACGCGGTCACCGGCGTGAAGCCGGGCGACCGGGTCGCGGTCGATCCGAGCCGTCCGTGCCTCGCTTGCGACTATTGCCGCGCCGGCCGCTCGAACCTGTGCCGCAACATGCGGTTCTTCGGCTCGGCGGCGATCTTCCCGCATGTCCAGGGCGGCTTCAGCGAGCTCTTCCTCGCCCGGGCCGACCAGTGCGTGCCGATCCCCGACACGATGCCGATGCGGGTCGCGGCCTGCGGCGAGCCCCTGGCGGTGGCGCTCCACGGGATCCGGCGGGCCGGCGAGCTCCTGGGCCGCCACGTCCTCATCGCCGGGGCCGGGCCGATCGGGCTCCTGTGCCTGATGGCGGCGCGGCTCGCGGGGGCGCGCCGGATCGTCTGCACCGATCTCGCCGAGGCGCCGCTCGCCATCGCCCGCGAGATCGGCGCGGCCGAGACCATCAATGTGGCCTCGCAGCCCGAGCGGCTCGCCGCCTACGAGGCCGACAAGGGCACCTTCGACGTCGCGCTGGAAGCCACCGGCGCGCCCGCGGCGCTCGCCTCGCTGTTCCGGGTGGTGCGGCCCGGCGGCCGGGTGGTGCAGCTCGGCATGATGCCGCCGGGCGACGTGCCGGTGCCGGCCAATCTCCTGATGGCCCGCGAGATCGATTTCGTCGGCGCCTTCCGCTTCCACGAGGAGTACCGCACCGCCATCGCGCTCCTGGCCTCCGGCCGGATCGACGTCGCGCCGATCCTGTCGGCCGAGCTGCCGATGTCCCGGGCCGACGAGGCCTTCGCGCTCGCCGCCGACCGCAGCCGGGCGATCAAGGTCCACCTCGCCTTCTAGGCCGGCCGATGGCCGACGGGTCCACGCCCCCGCGCCGGGCACCGACGATGCGCGACGTGTCGCGCCTCGCCGGCGTCTCGCCGATGACGGTCTCGCGCACGCTGGCCGCGCCCGCCCGCGTCTCGCAGGAGACGCGAGCGCGGGTGCTGGCGGCGGTGGACCGGCTCGGCTACGTGCCGGACCGCGGCGCCGGGAGCCTGTCGTCGCGGCGCACCGGCTTCGTCGCCCTGATCGTCCCGACCCTGACCAACCCGAACTTCGCCGACACCGCCGCCGGCCTCACCGCCGTGCTGCGCCCGCGCGGCTACCAGCCGCTGATCGGGGTCACCGGCTACTCGGTCGCGGAGGAGGAGACGGTCCTGCGCGCGATGCTGTCGCGCCGCCCGGACGCGATCGTGGTGTCGGGGATGCACCGCTCGTCTCGCGCCCGCGACCTCCTCGCCCGGGCCGGGGTGCCGGTGGTGGAGATCTGGGACCGGCCGGAGGCGCCGATCGACCGGGCGGTGGGCTTCTCGAACTACGAGGTCGGACGGCTGGCGGCACGGACCCTCGCGGGTCTCGGCGCCGCCCGCATCGCCGGCCTCGGGCCGGAGCGCATCGGCGAGGTCCGGGATTTCCGCGGCGAGGAGCGCCTGCGCGGCTTTCGCGACGGTCTCGCCGAGGCGGGCCGTGCCGACGATCTGGTCCTGCACCACGGCCGCGCGGCCGGCGCCTTCGCGCACGGGGCCGAGGCGCTGGCGGAGCTCGTCGCCCGCGGGGGCGCCGAGGCGGTCTTCCTCGTCTCCGACATCTCGGCCTTCGGGGCGCTGATGGAGTGCCAGCGCCGCGGGATCCGGGTGCCGCAGGACGTGAGGCTCCTGGGCTTCGGCGATTTCGAGATCGGCCGCCAATGCGTGCCGCGCCTCTCCACCATCGCGGTCGATCCCGACGAGATCGGCCGGCGCACCGGCGCCCTGCTGCTCGGGCTCCTCGACGGCGGGGCGGGGGAACCGGCGGTGATCGACCTCGGGTTCAGGCTGCTCCTGCGGGAGAGCACCGGCTAGGCAGATTTCGCCGAAGTGGTGACCGGTTCGGCGCCGAAAATCTGCGACAGAACAAGAACCCAAGCGGTTAAAGCGTTGGCCTGCCAACGCAGGTCGGCTTGGGGTCGCGACGGGAGCCGAGGTCGCGAGCCTCGCGGGTCAGGCCACGCGCGGCCGGGGCGCCGGGCGGGGCCGCAGCACCGGGGCGACGGCGTCGTGACCTTCTTCCACCGGGCTGCGTTGAGCGGCCCGGGGCTGCTCGACCAGCGGAAACAGGTCCTGCAGCCCGCGCGAGACGCCGGCGAGCACCGGCGCGAAGGGGCCGACGAACGGGGAGGGGGCCGTGTCGGCCTTGACGAAGCGGGAGTTGGACATGTCGCACTGCAAACCTGTGGGCGAGAGTTAACGCGCCGCAACACGGTTTGGTTCAATGCGGATGCCCGACGATCGCCGGGCCGGCCTTCAGCGGCTCGGCGTCGGGGCGATCAAGGTCTCGGCGGCGCCGGCCGGATCCATGCCGATGCGGCCCCAGCCCGGGAGCTTCAGGGCCGGGCGGCGCAGGTCCAGCCCCGCCACCGCGCCCAGCACGTTGACCTCGATCCCCTCGACCCAGCCGAGGGTCAGGCCGAGATAGCCCCGGGCCGAGAGCTGGAGGCCGGTTCGGCTCGGCGTCCAGGCGACGGCGCGCTCCGAAAAGTCCTTGCCGAGGGCCGTCGGCGGCAGCGCCACCCCGAGGTCGGGCACGGCGCGCAGGACATGGGCCACGAAGGTGTTGGAGTTCGGCCCCGGCCAGGCGCTGTAGCTGCCCGCCGCCCGGTGCGGGTAGGTCGCGACGGCGGCGTGGATCCGCGGCACCGCGGCGGCCGCCGCCTCGCCGTCGAGGGCGAGCACGACCTGCGGCGGGTTGCCGAACCAGCGCGCATCCGCCGCGTAGGCGTCCTTGCGCACCGGCAGGCCCCAGCCGACCACGTCGTAGCGGGTGTAGCGCGGTGCTCCGGCCTCCTTGACCACGATCCAGGTGTGATGGGCGAAGATGCCCCGCCAGCGCCCGACCCGGGCGGCGTAGATCCGCACCAGGGCCTCGGGCGCCGCGGCGGGAGCGGGCAGGAGCCGCGCGCTCGACCAGTCGGCGGTGGCCCAGTCGGGGGCGAGGTCGTCGCGGCTCCACCACCACAGGGCGTGGGCGGCGAGCGGCAGCAGGAACAGGAGAACGAGCGCCAGCACCAGGGTGCGCGCACACCAGGCCAGGGCGAGCAGCATGACGCGAAGATGGTCGTCGGAGCGGGGCGGCGCAACCGCGGCCGGGCGAGACCGTTGTTGGCCTGCAACGAGTACTGCGGACGGGTACGGGAGAACGCGATGGCCGAGGTGAAACGGGTGCTGGACGCCCTGGTGCGCAGCCGCCGCGGCGGGCTCGCGGCCTCCGCCGCCCTCGGCGGCCTGGCGCTCATCGCCGGCCTCGCCGTGCGGGCGACGCAGCGCGGCGAGCCCGGGGCGGAGCCGGCGCGAGGGGCTGGAGCCCCGCAAGGTCCGGCCCGGGACACGGCCCGCGCCCCGGCCGCGACGCCCTTCGAGGCCGGTGCGCTCAGCGACGACGAGGCGACGCTGTGCCTGCGGATCATGGTGGCGGCCTCCGCCGCCGACGGGGTGATCGACGCCCGCGAGCGCGAGCGGCTGGACGCCGCGGTCGCCGAATCCGGTCTCGACCTCGCCGGCCGCCAGTGGCTCGCCCGCGAGCTCGAGGACCCGGCGACGATCGACGAGATCGCCGACCGGGTCGCCACTCCCGAGGCCGGTGCCCGGGTCTACGCCGCGGCCCGCCTCGCCATCGATCCCGACACGATGCAGGAGCGCGCCTTCCTGCGCATGCTGGCCGACGCCCTCGACCTCGACGACGACGCGCTCGCCCGGGTCGAATCCGGCCTCGCGGCCTGATCGGCAACCCCGATGCGCCTCGACGGCCGGCAAGCCCTCGAACTGCTCGCCCGCCTCGGCTACGGCGCCCGCGGGGTCACCTACTGCCTCGTCGGCGGCCTCGCGGTGCTCGCTGCGATCGGCGTCGGCGGGCAGACCGGGGGCAGCCGCAGCGCCCTGCTGATCCTGCTGGAGCGGCCGTTCGGCTGGATCCTGCTCGGCGTCGTGGCCCTCGGGCTCGCCGCCTTCGCGCTCTGGCGCGTGGTCGAGGCGGTGACCGATGCCGACCGATACGGCCGCTCGGCCAAGGGATTGGCGACCCGGGCCGGCCACCTCGTCAGCGGCGTGACCTATGGCGGCCTCGGCCTGTCGATGATGACGGCGGCGCTCGGCCGCGGCACGGCGCGCCAGGCCGAGGACCAGGGCGCCCGCGACTGGACCGCCTGGCTGCTGCAGCAGCCCTTCGGCCAATGGCTCGTCGGCGCGGTCGGCCTCGTGGTGATCGGCGCCGGCCTCGCCTTCGCGGCCAAGGCCTGGAAGGGCGACGTGTGCAAGCGCCTCTCGGTGCCGCACGACGCCCGCGACTGGGTCCGGCATGTCGGCCGCTTCGGCTACGCCGCCCGGGCGCTGACCTTCGGGCTGATCGGCGGCTTCCTGATCGCGGCCGCGGTCGAGAGTCGGTCGAGCGACGTGAAGGGCCTCGGCGGCGCCCTCCAGGCCCTGCGCGACGAGCCCTACGGCTGGGTGCTCCTCGGGCTGACCGCGGCCGGCCTCGCGGCCTTCGGGATGTTCGGCCTCGTCCAGGCCCGCTACCGCCACATAGACCCGCCGGACCTCGACGCTGCGCGTCGGGCGGTGACAGAGATTACTCGCTGATTCATAATCATTAGAAAATGATTATCACAAAAATATATGCCTTGTCTTTTTTATTTTTTGTTTCTTGACAAAGTAAGTTGCCGCAAATTATAAAAATCCTAGGTGTATGATGGGTGTTTCTCATGGAAGCGCAAACTATAAATAGATGTTTTATGAGATTCGAAGACCGCGCGGAGAGAATTACAGCAAAGCAGGTCGCCGAAACTTTTGTGTCGGTAGGTCCGCTTATTGATTTACTGAGTTCTAGAAACAATCAAATTGTTTATGGGAGGCGTGGTACAGGAAAAACCCATGCACTTAGATACTATCAAAGCATGTGTAATAAAACAAGAGATGTCGCAATATTTATAGATGCTCAAAATATTGGATCTAACGGATCTATTTATAATGATCATTCGATACCAGTTAGCGAGCGTGCCACACGATTGTTAGTCGATGTTTGCTCTGCGATCCACCACGAGTTGATCGTCATTTTTAGCGATCCAAGCCGTGGATGGAATTTGGCGGAAGCAGCCCCAGTTCTGGACGGATTTGTTGCTGGTTTCAGCGAGACCAGAGTTGATGGCGCCGTTGAGCGAGAAGCAAGTCATAAAGACAGTTCGGTTTCTAAATCAACCGCATCAGCAACTATCAATCTTGGAACAATTCCGAATTCATCGTTCGGCTTGTCAAATGAAGATTCAACTAATCAGGAGCACGCAACCAAGATCAAAGTAACTGGAACGGATCACACTTGGATTGATTTCAACTATTTTTCGAGGGCGATTCGCGCCTTGGCGCGCTATCTTGGCGCCTCCCGATTGTGGGTCCTAATAGATGAGTGGACTACTATACCACCTGAAATACAGCCGTATCTTGCAGATCTGCTGCGTCGAGCGATGTTCAGCGTCCCGAACATTACCGTAAAAATTGCAGCAATCGAGCATCGTGCCTCTTTCAAGATCGATCTTGCAAACGAAGGCTATATTGGATTCGAGCTTGGTGCAGATATCAGCACTGCGATAAATCTTGACGATTATCTTGTAATTGATAACGACGAAGAAAGAGCTAAAAATTTTTTCCGAAACTTTGTAAGCAATCATGCTATTGCGATAGCCTCTGAAATCGGACTGAATATCGGACATCCAGGGTCTATCATAGCAAGATCTTTTACTCAGGAGAATGTGTTTACTGAGTTTGTGCGCGCTACAGAAGGAGTGCCGCGAGATGCTATGCATATTTTAGCATTGGCAGCTCAAAAAGCGAGTACAAATCAGATATCGATGCCCGTTGTGCGCTCCGCTGCCCACTCATTTTTTCAGACGGAGAAATACAATACAATACAAGCTAACAAGGAAAATCGCGTCCTGCTTGATTGGATTAGGGACGAAGTTATCAGTAATAGACGTACGCGTGCCTTCTTGTTGCCAGTTGCTGTGGAAGATGTCATCATAGATCGACTCTTTGATAGGCGTGCTTTGCATATTCTCAACCGAAGCAGATCGGCTGCGCACAGGCCCGGCGAAAGATTTATTGTATATAAACTTGATTATGGCCTCTACGTAGACCTAATAAATACTGATAAATTCCCCGAGGGCCTGCTTCTGTCACTAGATGCTGGCAAAGATGTCGATTTCGATGTGCCCTTAGATGACGCACGCTCTTTCCGTAGAGCAATACTTGATTTAGATCAATTCTATGCAGCTAATCCCCAATTCAAAAGAGCGCCATAGCACATAAGATGCTCGCAAAAGCTCTCCCTGCGCTGGGCTGGGCTTTTGCAATCATCTGTTGTGCAACCTTAAACGTCAATATATTTACTTTAAATTTTATTGAAAAAATAAACGCATTGTCTTAAGCGTTATTAAATAACAGTACGTCGTGACGAGATCATAAATATTTCAATGGTCGTGCCCGTGCTCCGGCAGCGTCAGGCCGAAATGCGTCACCAGGTCCTGGACCTGGGCCGGGGTCAGGTGGCGCGGGTTGAGGTTGCGCAGGAGCAGGTAGAGCTTGGCGGTCTCCTCCAGCTCCTCGGTGGCGAAGACCGCGGCCTCCAGGGTGTCGCCGGCCACCACCGGGCCGTGATTGGCGAGCAGCACCGAGGAATATTGCCCGGCGAGCCCCCGGATCGCGTCGGCCACCGCCGGGTCGCCGGGGCGGAAGTAGGGCACCAGTGCCACCGCGCCGGCCCGCATCAGGCTGTAGGGGGTGAGCGGCGGCAGCACGGCGCGGGGGTCGATCTCCGGCAGCATCGAGACCGCGACCGCGTGGGTCGAGTGCAGGTGGACGATCGCCCTGGCCGACGAGCGGCTGTCGTAGAGGGCGCCGTGGAGCGGAATCTCCTTCGTCGGCTTGTCGCCCGACAGGAGCTTGCCGTCGCGGTCGAGGCGCGAGATCCGGGCCGGATCGAGGAAGCCGAGCGAGGCGTTGGTCGGCGTCACCAGCCAGCCGCCGTCGTCGAGCCGCAGCGAGATGTTGCCCGACGAGCCGGGCGTCAGGCCGCGCTCGAACAGCGAGCGCCCGAACCGGCAGATCGCCTCGCGCAGGGCGGACTCGCTCATCGTCGACACGTCCGTCACGCGGTCGCTCCCTCGATCAGTTCGAAGCCGAGATCCACCACCGTCGCCGGGCTCCCCGTGCAGAGCAGCCGCGCCGCCGTGGCGCCGGCCTCGACCCGCGGGGTGCGGATGGTGGCGAGCGGCTGCGGCATCAGCCGGCCGACATCGAGGCCGTTATAACCGAACAGGGCGAGCCGCCCCGGCACCGCGATGCCGTGGGCCAGGCAGTGGAAATAGCCGCCGAGCGCCATGTCGTCGTTCGAGAAATAGGCCGCGTCGAGGTCAGGCACCCGCTCCAGCAGGGCGGCAAGCCCCTGCCGCCCGGCCTCGACCGAGGAGGGGCTTGCCACCCGTTCCTCGCCGGCCGGCCCCATTCCGGTCTCGCGCAGGGCATCGCGAAAGCCCGCGTAGCGCTTGGCGGCGCGCCGGTCCTTCGTCAGGTCGTGGCCGATATAGCCGATGCGGCGGTAGCCGCGGCCGACGAGGTGGCGGGCGCTCGCCTCGCCGGCGGCGCGGTTGGAGTAGCCGACCACGATGTCGAGGCCCGGCCCGTCGGTGTCGAGGAGCTCGGCCACCCGCACGCCGCTCGCCGCGAGGCGCCGCCGCGTGCCGGGATTGTGCTCGAGCCCGGTGACGATCAGCCCGGCCGGGCGCCAGCTCAAGAGCGAGCCGACCACCGCCTCCTCGCGGTCCTGGTCGTAGTCCGTCACGGCGATGACCGACTGGAAGCCCTCCTGCTCCAGGGCCGCGGTCGCGCCGCGCAGGAGGTCGGGAAAGACGATGTTGGTGAGCGAGGGGATCACGATGCCGATCAGCCGTGAGCCGGTCGAGGCGAGGGTGCCGGCGATCCGGTTCGGCACGTAGCCGAGGCGCGCCACCGCCGCCTCGACGCGGGCCCGGGTCTTCTCCGAGAACGAGCCGTGGCTGCGCAGGACCCGCGACACCGTGCTCTCGCCGACCCGCGCCTCGCGGGCGACGTCCGCGAGCGTGATCGGGCGGCGGCCGGTCCCGTCGAACGGCTCCGCGTCCCCCGTCGCGAAGGCCTCGTTGCCTCCCTCGTCCATCCCTCGTCCCCCGACGCGCCGCGTCTTGTCATCGCCGCGCGGCAGCGCCACGATGTCATGGTTCCCGGGCCGGCTCAACGGATCGTTGGTCCGTATTGGCAGCGCTGCCAATTCGGTGCTAGAGCCTGGGACGAGGGCGCGGCGTCAGATCGCGCGGGACAGCGGATCGCAAGATCCGCAGGAGGAAACGGCATGAGCGACACACCCGCCCGCGTCGCGGTGATCGGCCTCGGCTCGATGGGCTACGGCATGGCCCAGGCCCTGCGGCGCGCCGGCCTCGACGTCGCCGGCAGCGACGTCTCGTCCGAGAGCGTCGCGCGTTTCGTCGCCGAGGGCGGCCGGGGGGCCGAGAGCCCGGCCCGGGCGGCCGCGGATGCCGGCATCGTGGTGTGCGTCGTGGTCAACGCCGCCCAGACCGAGGCGGTCCTGTTCGGGCCCGACGGCGTCGCCGCCGCCATGCCGGAGGGCGCGGTCTTCGTCTCCTGCGCCACGATGGACCCGGAGGTCGCCCGGCGGCTCGCCGCCCGGCTCGAGGCCACCGGCCGGCACTACCTCGACGCGCCGATCAGCGGCGGCGCCCAGCGCGCGGCGCAAGGCGAGCTGACGATCCTGGCCTCGGGCAGCCCGGCGGCCTTCGCCCGGGCCAAGCCCGCCCTCGATGCCATGGCGGCCAAGCTCTACGAGCTCGGCGACGCCGCCGGCGCCGGCGCGGCCTTCAAGATGATCAACCAGCTGCTCGCCGGCGTCCACATCGCGGCGGCGAGCGAGGCGATGGCCTTCGCGGCCCGTCAGGGCCTCGATCTGAGGCGCGTCTACGAGGTGATCACCGCCTCGGCCGGCAATTCCTGGATGTTCGAGAACCGGATGCCGCACGTCCTCGACGGCGACTATGCGCCGCGCAGCGCCGTCGACATCTTCGTCAAGGACCTCGGCATCGTCCAGGACATGGCCCGCACGCAGAAATTCCCGGTGCCGGTGGCGGCGGCCGCCCTGCAGATGTTCCTGATGGCCTCCGGCGCCGGCATGGGCCGGGACGACGACGCCTCGGTGGCGCGGATCTACGCCCAGGTGACCGGGACCGCGCTGCCGGGCGGGGCGGGGTGACTGTCGGCTCCCATCCACTGAATTGACATCCACCGGGGCATTCCGGGCTTTGCTTCGCAGCCCCGGGATGACCCCGAGAGGTGGTGATGTGAGTGGCCGTTCGACCGGCTTTGCCGGTCTGCCAGGATAAGCCCACCAAGACGCCCGGGAGGGAGGACCACGATGCCGCGCTTTGCCGCGAACCTGACCCTGATGTTCACGGAAGTCCCGTTCCTCGACCGGTTCGCGCAGGCCGCGGAGGCCGGGTTCGAGGCGGTCGAGTTCCTGTTTCCCTACGAGCATCCGCCCGAGGCGATCGGCGAGCGCCTGAAGGCGCACGGCCTGACCCAGGCCCTGTTCAACCTGCCCCCGGGCGACTGGGCGGCGGGCGAGCGGGGGCTCGCGGCCCTGCCCGACCGGTTCGAGGAGCTGAAGGCCGGCGTCGAGACGGCGCTTGCCTACGCCCGCGCCACCGGCGTGAAGCGCCTGCACCTGATGGCCGGCATGGCCGACCGCAGCGATTCCAGGGCGCAGGACTCCTACCGCCGCGCCGTCGGCTGGACGGCGGAACGGGTCGGCCGCGAGGGGCTCGACCTCGTGCTGGAACCGATCAACGCCCGCAACATGCCGGGCTACTTCCTCAACGATTTCGATTATGCCGCCGACCTGATCCGCGCGCTGGCGCTGCCGAACCTGAAGCTGCAGTTCGACCTCTACCACTGCCAGATCCTGCACGGCGACGTGACCATGCGGCTGCGGGCCCTGATGCCGATGGTCGGCCATGTCCAGACCGCCAGCGTGCCCGAGCGGCACGAGCCCGGCAGCGGCGAGATGAACGACGCCTTCCTGTTCGCCGAACTCGACCGCCTCGGCTACGACGGCTTCGTCGGCTGCGAGTACAACCCGCGCGCCGGCACCCGCGAGGGCTTGGGCTGGTTCGACGCCTATAAGGGAGCCCGCGCATGACCCTGGCACTGGGCTGCGTCGCCGACGACTATACCGGCGCCTCCGACCTCGCCAACACCCTGACCAAGGCGGGCCTGCGCACGGTCCAGACCATCGGGGTGCCGGCGGACGATCTCGCGCTGCCCGAGGTCGACGCCGTGGTGGTCTCGCTCAAGAGCCGGTCGATCCCCGCCGACGAGGCGGTGGCCCGCTCGCGCGAGGCCGCCGCGTGGCTGAACGCCCGGGGCGCCGGCCACCTGCTGTTCAAGGTCTGCTCGACCTTCGATTCGACCGACGAGGGCAATATCGGCCCGGTCACCGACGCCCTGCGGGAGGATGCCGGCGAGGCGATCGCGCTCGTCACCCCGGCCTTCCCGGAGACCGCGCGCACGGTCTATCTCGGTCACCTCTTCGTCGGCATGGTCCCGCTCGCCGAGAGCCCGCTCAAGGACCATCCCCTCAACCCGATGCGGGATTCGAACCTCGTGCGGGTGCTGGCGCGCCAGAGCCGGGCGGGTGTCGGACTGGTCGACCTCGCGACGGTGGCGCAGGGCGCCGAGGCGGTGGGGGCCCGGCTCGACGCGCTCGCCCGCGAGGGCAAGGGCGCGGCCATTGCCGACGCGGTGCTCGACCGCGACCTCGCGGTGCTGGGCGCCGCCGCCCTGACCCGCAAGGTCTCGACCGGCGCCTCGGGCCTCGGGCTGGGGCTCGCCCGCGCCCTGGTGGCGGCCGGG
>NZ_JACWCT010000023.1 GCF_016613415.1 Methylobacterium ajmalii
CGGCGCCGGCCCGAACGACGCGCCGCTGCCGCCCAACCAGCGGCCCGGCGTGCCCGGCCGTCCCTTCGTGCCCGGTGGGCCCGACGGCCGCGACGAGCGCGGCTTCGACCGGCGCGATCCTCGCGACCAAGACCGCGGCAACGGTGATCCGCGCGACTTCGACCGGCGCAACGGCGACCCGCGCGACTTCGATCGCCGCGACCCCGACCGCCGCGACGGCGACCGGCGCGGCTTCAACGACCGCGGCGACCTGCCCGGCGGCTACCGCCGCGACGCGCCGGACTACGTCCCGGGCGGCTTCCGCCGCGGCGACATCGACGTACGCAGCTACGACGACGTCCGGCGGGCCCGGCGCGAGTACAACGAGGGCGGCCGCCTGATCATCCGCGAGCCCGGCCGCGTCATCGTGCGCGACGACGACCGCTACTTCCTGCGCCACGACGAGACCGAGCGGTTCCGCCTGCTCGACCGCGACGCCCGCATCGAGCGCCGCGGCCGCGACACGGTGACGATCATCGACCGCCCCGGCGGCTACCAGGTCTTCACCGTGGTGGACGACGACGGACGCCTGCTGCGGCGCTACCGCCGCGGGCCGGACGGGCGCGAGGTGGTGCTGATCGACAATTCCTATGCGGGCCCGCCGCGGTCGATCGAGCAGGACGTGGTGGTGCTGCCGCCGCCCGACATCCGCATCCCCCGCGACCGCTACGTGGTCGAGGCGGACCAGGCCGACGAGGGCGCGATCTACGAGGCGCTCACCGCCCCGCCGATCGCCCCGGTCGAGCGGCGCTACACCCTCGACCAGGTGCGCTCCAGCCCGAGCCTGCGCGCCCGGATGCGCAGCGTCGACATCGACACGATCACCTTCGACACCGGCTCCTGGCAGGTGACGCCGGACCAGGCCCGGCGCCTCGCCACCATCGCGGCGGCGATCAACCAGGCGATCCGGAACAACCCGCAGGAGGTCTTCCTGATCGAGGGCTACACCGACGCGGTCGGCAACGACGTCGACAACCTCTCGCTCTCCGACCGGCGCGCCCAGTCGGTGGCCGAGGTGCTGACCCGCGACTTCAAGGTGCCGCCCGAGAACCTGACGACCCAAGGGTACGGCGAGCAGTACCTGAAGGTGAACACGCAGAGCGCCTCGCGGGAGAACCGCCGGGTCACCGTGCGGCGCATCACCCCGCTGATCCAGCAGCAGGGTCAGCCGGCCCAGCAGCAGCAATGAAGCATTTTCCGACGAAGCGGAAACCGGTTCGTCGGAGAAAATTCGGCAAAACAAAGACTTAGAGAGCTTCGCGATCGTGAAGCGCTCTAGCGCCGGCAGCCGCACACGAGAGACGCGGGCCGCCCCTCACCGGGGCGGCCCGTTTCCGTTTCGACGATACGCGATCCGTGCGGATCGACGATGCGTTGGCCTAACAGGGCGCGCCGCCTAGATTGACCGGGGCAGGCCGCGACCCGCCGCGCGAGACGGCGGAAGCGGGCCTTCGCAGGAGGAGACACCCATGACCGTCCATGCATGCCGGCTCGGCCGGTGGGGCGGCGCCCTCGCGGGCGCGCTCGTCGCCACGGCCGTCGCGGCCCAGCAGGCGCCGCCGCTGGAGGTGCCGGCCAAGAGCGTGCCGGTGCCGGCCGACGTCAGCCCGCAGATGGCGAAGATCGTCGGCGCGCCCCTGCGCACCAACTGGAACATCCAGCCCAGGACCGGCGAGGAGTGGAAGCCGGTGGCCGAGACCGGGGCGGCGGCCCTGCGCAAGCTCGTGCCCGGCATGCTCGAGCGGCTGAAGGTCGGAATCGAGCCGACCACCATCGACGGGGTGCGGGCCTACATCGTCACCCCGAAGGACATCGCGCCCGAGAACCGCGACCGGGTCCTCGTCCACGTCCATGGCGGCTGCTACGTGCTCAATCCCGGCGAGGCCGGGCTGCCCGAGGCGATCTTCATGGCCGGGTTCGGCCGCTTCAAGGTGATCTCGGTCGATTACCGCATGCCGCCCGAGGCGACCTATCCGGCCGCCCACGACGACGCGATGACCGTCTGGAAGGCGGTCACCCGCACGACCGACCCGAAGAAGACCGCGATCTTCGGCACCTCGGCCGGCGGGGCGCTGACCCTGGCGATGGTCCTGCGCGCCAAGCGGGAGGGGCTGCCGCTCCCCGCCGCAATCGCGCCCGGCACGCCGATGTCGGACACGACCAAGGTCGGCGACAGCTTCGTCACCAACGCGATGCTCGACAACGTGCTGGTCTCGCCCGACGGCTTCTGCGACGCCGGCGCCAAGGTCTACGCCAACGGCCACGACCTCAAGGACCCGATGCTGTCGCCGGTCTACGGCGACATGCACGGCTTCCCGCCGACGATCCTGACGACCGGCACCCGCGACCTGCTGCTGTCGAACACCGTGCGGGTCCACCGCAAGCTGCGCGAGGCCGGGGTCGAGGCCTTCCTGCAGGTCGGCGAGGGCCAGTCGCACGCCCACTACATCCGCGACGACACCGCGCCGGAGACGAAGGCGGTGTTCGAGGAGATCGCCCGGTTCTTCGATCGGCACCTCGCCCGGTAACCGGGTGCCGCCGGCATCGCCCTCCCGGGGGCGATGCCGCGACGGATCAGGACTGGGCCCGGCGCGACAGGCCGCCGAGTCCGCAGCCGGCGAGGTAGGCCGCCAGCATCGCGGCGGCGGTCTCGACCCGGAACCCCTCGCGCCCGGGCACGAGGCCGGCGAGCGCCGTGGCGAGGCAGGCGAGCGCGAGGAGCACGACGAGGAGGGCGGCGAGCCGCGGCAGGCGGCCGGCGGGCGGGCCGGCCCAGAAGCCGGTACCGAGGCCAATGAGGAGGGCGGCGAGGAGACCCGGCCAGGCGATGGATGCGAGGAGCAGCACGAAAAGGCCTCAGGAGCGGAGCGCGAAGGCGACCGCCCGGCGGTCGGAGGCCTCGGCGGGCGCCGCGGCGATCCTGTCGGCGGGGATGCCGGCCTTGAGCAGGTAATCGACGATCGCGGCGGCGCGCCGCTGCGGCAGGCCCGGATCGGGCATGGCGGAGGCCTCGGCGGGCTTCGACGCCGGTTTCTCGGCCGGCTTTCCGGGCTTTGCCGGGGGCTTCGATCGGCCGGACGCCTCCTTGGCCGGCACTTCCTTGGAAATGGTCTCCTTGGCAGCAGCCTCCTTGGAAGACGTTTCCTTGGCAGACGTTTCCTTGGCAGAGGTTTCCTTGGCAATCGGGGCCGGCGGGGCGCTGCCGGGCGGGTCGTCGTGTCCGGCGACCTCGATCCGGGCCTGCGGGCAGGTGCGGGCGAGGCCCGCCACCTCGTCGAGGACGGGGTAGAAGGCCGGCTTCAGGTCGGCGCTGCCGGGATCGAAGCGCAGGGCCTGCCCGCTCGCCAGGCCCGCGAAGGTCTCGCGGCAGGCCGCCGGGTCCCGGCTCGGCGTCGCGCCGCGGGCGCCGACCGCGACGTCGAGCCGCCACCCCGCCGGGGCGAGGCGCCCGGCCTCGGCGGCGACGCGGCGCGCGCTCTCGGGATAGAGACCCTCGCCGGCGATGCGCAGATTCTGGTCGCGCACGCTCACCTCGCCCTCGGCGAGCTGGGCGAGGGCGCCGATCCCGGCGGTCAGGCCCTCGACGAGGCCGGGCGGCGCGCCCTCGGCGATCCGGGTACGGTCGATCACCCGCTCGCCGTAGAGGTGCGGCCGCAGGGCGGCGCGCAATGCCGCGCGGGCCTCGGCATCCGGCAGGTGGCCGGTGAGGGTGAAGGCGTCCGGCCCGCGCCGGACCGTGACGAGGTAGGGCGAGACCGGGCTCGCCGTCAGCGCGACGGTACCGCGGGACACACCCGCCGGCAGGCCGGCGGCGGCCGCCTCGGCCTCGCGCACGGCCTGGACGTCGATGGCGCTGCCGCGCACCGACAGGATCGCCCCGTCGAGGGCGACGCTGCCCTCCCGCACCAGGGCCAGGATCGCGAAGGCGCGGTCGACCAGAGCCCGGGCGTCGACGCCCGTCGGCAGGCCGCGGGCGATGCCCATCGCGTCGGTCACCGGGGCGCCCTCGGCGAGGAGCCGGGCGGCGGCCAGGATTGCGGACCTGTCGGCCTCCGATGTCGCGTAGCCGTCGAGGCGGATCCCCGCGGGCCCGCGGCTCGCCGACCAGACGAAGGGCGAGACCAGGGCCGGCTCGACCCCGACCTCGCCGACCGCGAAGCCGGCGGGCGGGTGGGCGAGGTCGGCCCGCAGGGCCGCGTAGGCCTCGACGCTCGCCGCCTCGCCGTGGACCGACAGGACGCGGTCGCTCAGGGCCGCGGTGGCGCCGGGCTTCAGGTGCCGCACCTGCGCGACGAGGAAGCGGGCGGCCTCGGAAAAGTTCTCCGGCGCGCCGCGGGCGGCCCGGGCGGCGTCGCGCAGGACGAGCCCGGCGGGAAGCCCGGCGCCCAGGGATTCCGTCAGGGCGGCGCGGCCGGTCTCGGCCGGGCGGTACCCGAGCAGGTCGATGCGGTCGGGCGCCCGAAAGGCGGCCGCCCAGGTGAAGGGCGAGATCTCGGCGACGAGGCCGGTCCGGTCGAGGATGCGGCGCCGGCCCGGCAGGGCGGCGAGCGCCGCGCGGGCCTCGCTGCGGGCGCCCTCGCCCGGAGCCTCGCCGCTCGCCACGAGGTCGCGGCCCCGCGCCTCGACCCGCAGCCACGGCTCCGCCCCGTCGCGCCCGGTCGCCGCCGCGACCGCCTCGGCGGGCGCCTCGAGAGCCGCCTCGAGCCGCGGCTCGGCGAAAGCCGTTGCGGCCACCCAGGCACCGGCCAGGAGGGGAAGGCCGGACAGCCAGCCGATCGAGCGAATGGCCAAGGGGGAACCTCGTCGCGGGGAGACCACGCGCGGCGGGGGCTTCGCGCGTGCGGGTCACCCTGGCGCCGGTTTCCGGCATCAGCAAGGCGCACACGAAAAAGGGCCCCGGCGCGCGCCGGGGCCCTTCGAGGGGCAAGTCGGGACGCGGCTCCCCGGAGGGAGCCGCGGATCGCGACTTAGAAGTCGCGCTGGACGCGCATGCGGACCTGGAACGTGTCCGCGTAGTTGGTGGTCGGCAGCGCCACGCCGTTGGCGTTGGTCGGCACGCCGGCGGCGTTCAGGCCCACCGGAACCTGACCCGGAGCCTTGTTCTGGTCGACCACGCGGCCGCCCTTGAGGTCGACGCGGTTGTAGAGACCCTCGACGCCGATATCGAGATCCTTGACCGGCGACCAGATGATGCTCGCGCCGGCAACGATCTGGCTCGTGTCGCGCAGGGCGGCGCTGTAGGCGAAGGCGCCGGGGCTGTTGACCGGGTTGCCCAGGCCGTTGAAGTTCAGCGCGCCCAGCAGGTTGCGGCTGGTCTTGCCGAAGCTCATCTCGCCGTAGCTGCCGATGATCGCCGAGCGAACCTCGGGGGTCCAGTAGTGCAGGTACGACCCGACGACGGTCCAGCTGGTCGACAGCTCCATCTTGCCGGTCAGCGGGTTGACGGCGGCGTCGGTGAAGTAGGCCGCGAAGGGCGAGCCCTGGGTGTTGCCGGCGCTGGCGGTGTAGGTGCCGATGTACTGGGAGTAGCCGGTGTAGATCTGCGCGCCCTCGCCGTACGAACCCTGCAGGTACAGGGAGTCGCCGGCGGCGATGAACGGCAGGTTGAACTTCAGACCACCCTGCACGGCCCAGCCGTACTCGGAGTTGACGCGCGGGGTCACGACCGTGCCGGCCGGGATCGCGGCGCCGCCGAAGGTCAGGACCGTCGTGGCGTTCTGGGCGTTCAGCTCGTGCACGGCGGCCGAGAGCTGGGCCGAGCCCCAGGCGGCATCGTAGCGCAGGGCGCCGACGAAGTCGGGCATGCGGTTGGTCTGGCGCAGGTCGTAGAACGCCTCGCCGATCGGCACGCCCGCCGCGTTGGTGGCGATGACCGGGCTCAGGTTGGTGGCCGCCGCGGTGAAGACCGCGAACTGGCTCGCCGCGTTGCCGGCGGTGGCGGTGCCGAACAGCGGGTTCTTGCGGAAGGTCGGGTCTTCGACCGACAGCGTCGCCGAGAAACCGTTCCCGAAGGTCGCGGTGTAGGCGAGCAGGTTGGTCGAGGCGACGTCGGAACCCAGCGAGGTGCCGATGATCTCGAAGTCGTGGGCGTAGAAGTCGTAGAACGAGGCCGCACGACCGGCGGTGAGGCCGGCGAACTGGATGAAGGCCTTGTCGACGTTCACGTATTGCTGGGCGCGGCCGAACGTGTCGACGCCGAGCGCCGGGAAGGCGTTGGCGATGCGCTGCTGCGTGCCCGAGTTCAGGTAGGCGCCGGTCCGCGAGGCGAGCTCGAAGCGCACGAAGGCGCGGAGCGTGCCGTAGGCGGTCTGGGTGCGGGCGTCGAGGTTGAGGCGGCCGAGGCCGCGGTAGCCCATCAGGTCGCCGTTGTTGCCGCCGCGCTGATAGCCCTGCGAGTAGCCGGCTTCGAAGCGGGCGCGGCCGGAGACGCGCAGGCAGGTGTCGGTACCGGGAACGAAGAAGAAGCCGGCGCCATAGGCCGAGCAGACACGCACATACTCAACGGGCGCAGCCTTCTTGATCGGCAGATCGGCAGCGTGCGCACCGGCAACGACGGTCAGGCCAGCAGCCGAACCGAGCAGAAGGCTCTTCACGAGCTTCATCGAGACCTCCAAAGTTTCGAGACCCTGGGGGTGAACGACTGTGTCCCGACGATCCTACTGGAGCCGAACCACGCCACTCTTTTCCCCTTGTGAACCGGCGCCCCCTGCACGGGGTGTCTGCCGGTCCCCACCGGGTTGTTCCCGGTGCAGGGGCACCATGTGCCAGGCGCTAACGGCGATCAACCGAGATCCGCGCCCACCATGGCCAAGTCGCCGGCTTTCCGCCCCAATGTTGCAAGATCGCCACGAAACCTTACGCGGGTCAGCTAAATCCGACTGTTCCCTGCGGAGAGACTGAAGACGCGACGTGTCGTGATGTCGTCTCTTGGGAGACGGCCCGGCCCGGTACGGAGGGCCGGGCGGCGGCTCAGCCCTCGAGCTCCTCGCGCATCATCTCGAGTTCGAGCCAGCGCTCCTCGGCGCCCGCGAGGTCGGCCTCGGTGGTGGCCAGCGTGCGGGAGATCGCCTCGAAGCGGGCGGGATCGCGGGCATAGAGCGTCGGGTCGTCGAGGGCGGCCCGGAGCTTGGCCCGGTTGCCCTCGAGCGCCTTCATCCGGGCCGGCAGGGTCTTGAGCTCGTGCTGCTCGTTGAAACCGAGACGCTTCCTGGACTCGCTCTTGGCGTCGCTGCGGCCGGCCGGCTTCGCGGCGCTCCTGGCCGTCTCCTTGGCCGCTCCCTTGGGCGCCACGATCCCGCGCGCCTGCACGCCGACGCCGCGCTGGGCGACCATGTCGGAATAGCCGCCGGCATAGGCGACCCAGCGCCCCTCCCCTTCCGAGACCAGCACGGTGTCGACGACCCGGTCGAGGAAGTCGCGGTCGTGGCTGACCAGGATCAGGGTGCCGGCATAATCGCCGAGCATCTCCTGAAGGAGGTCGAGGGTCTCGAGGTCGAGGTCGTTGGTCGGCTCGTCGAGCACCAGGAGGTTGCCGGCCTCGGCCAGCGCGCGCGCCAGCAGCAGCCGGTTGCGCTCGCCGCCCGAGAGCACGCTCACGGGCGTGCGCGCCTGCTCGGGCGAGAACAGGAAGTCCTTCATGTAGCCGATGACGTGCCGGCTCTGGTTGCCGACCTGCACGGTGTCGCTGCCGCCGCCCGTCAGCACGTCGGCGACGGTGCGATCGAGATCGAGCGCGCTGCGGCGCTGGTCGAGGAGGTTAAGGGTGACGTTGGCGCCGACCTTCACCGTACCCTCGTCCGGCGGGAGGCGGCCGGTCAGCAGGTTGACCAGCGTGGTCTTGCCGGTGCCGTTGGCGCCGACGATGCCGAGCCGGTCACCCTTGGCGATGCGCAAGGAGAGGTCGCGGACGATCGGGCGCTCGCCATAGGACTTCACGACGTCGCGCGCCTCGACCACCAGGGTGCCGGAGGCCTCGGTCTCGCTCACCGTCAGCGTGGCGGCGCCGACGGGGCCGCGATGCTCGCGGGCCTGGCGGCGCAGGTCGTGCAGGCCGGCGAGCCGCTTGACGTTGCGCTTGCGCCGCGCCGTCACGCCGTAGCGCAGCCAGTCCTCCTCCGCGGCGATCTTGCGGTCGAGCTTGTGGCGCTCGCGCTCCTCCTCCTCGAACACCTGGTCGCGCCAGCCCTCGAAGGCCGAGAAACCCTGGTCGAGGCGCCGGGTCGTGCCGCGGTCGAGCCAGACGATCGAGCGCGACAGGGCTTCGAGGAAGCGCCGGTCGTGGCTGATGAGGACCAGCGCCGAGCGGCTGCCCTTCAGCTCGGCCTCCAGCCACTCGATCGCCGGCAGGTCGAGGTGGTTGGTCGGCTCGTCGAGCAGCAGGATGTCGGGCTCGGGCGCCAGGGCCTGGGCGAGCGCCGCGCGGCGCGATTCGCCGCCCGACAGCCGGCTCGGATCCTCCTCCCCGGTCAACCCTAAGCTCTCCAGCAGGTAGCGCGCCCGGTAGAGTTCGTCGCCCGGCCCCATCCCGGCCTCGACGAAGGACAGGGTGGTGGCGTGGCCGGAAAAGTCCGGCTCCTGAGCCAGGTAGCGCACCGTCGTGCCGGGCTGCAGGAAGCGCACGCCCTTGTCGGGCTCGACCAGCCCGGCGGCGACCTTGAGCAGGGTCGACTTGCCCGAGCCGTTGCGGCCGACGAGGCAGGTGCGGTCGCCGGGCGCGAGCGCGAGGTCGGCGCCGGACAGGAGCGGCGTGCCGCCGAAGGTGAGCGCGATGCCCTGGAGGGTGAGGAGCGGAGGAGCGGCCATGGCCCGGGGATTACGGCAGGCTCCTTCGAAAGGCGAGCCCTGCGCCTGAGGGTGCGAGGGTTGCCACCGATAGGGCTCCCCAAGCGAGACTTGGCTCTTACAGTGATGGCCGACAGGGCGATCCCAGCCGTTGACGCCCCGGAGGTCAATTTCGATGAGCTTCGTCACGCCCGATCCCTTCACCACCCGCCCCGAGATCGACGGCACCTTCGGTGTCGTGGCCTCGACGCACTGGATCGCCACCGCGGTCGGGATGGGCGTGCTGGAGCGGGGCGGCAACGCGTTCGATGCCGGGGTCGCCACCGCCTTCGTGCTCCAGGTGGTCGAGCCGCACCTCAACGGGCCGGGCGGCGACGTGCCGGTGATCCTGCACGATGTCCGGGTCGGCCGGCCCCAGGTGGTGTGCGGGCAGGGCCCGGCACCGCAGGCCGCCACCATCTCGCGCCTGCGCGACGATCTCGGCCTCGACCTCGTGCCGGGCACCGGGCTGCTCGCGCCCTGCGTGCCGGGCAGCTTCGATGCCTACATGCTGATCCTGCGCGACCACGGCACCTGGCGCCTCGCCGACGTGCTGGAGGCCGCGATCGGCTACGCCCGGGACGGCTACCCGCTGGTCGAGCGGGTCTCGGCCACCATCGCCACCGTCGAGGGGCTGTTTCGCGAGCACTGGCCGAGCTCGGCGGCGACCTACCTGAAGGACGGCGGCGTGCCCGCCCCCGGCAGCCTGTTCACCAACCCGGCGCTGGCCGAGACCTACGCGCGGATCGTGCGCGAGAGCGCCGGCGGCACCCGCGAGGAGGAGATCGAGCGGGCCCGCCGGATCTGGTCGCAGGGCTTCGTCGCCGAGGCGATCGACGCCTTCTGCCGGACGCAAGCCGTGATGGACGTGACCGGCCGGGCCCACAAGGGCCTCCTCACCGGGGCCGACATGGCGGCCTGGCAGGCGAGCGTCGAGGAGCCGATCTCCTACGAGTACGGCCGCTACACCGTGCTGAAGGCCGGGCCCTGGACGCAGGGGCTCGCGACGCTGCAGCAGCTCGCGCTCCTCAAGGGCTTTTCCCTCGACGGCCTCGATCCGGCGGGACCCGACTTCATCCACCTCCAGGTCGAGTGCGCCAAGCTGGCGTTTGCCGACCGCGACACGTTCTACGGCGATCCCGCCTTCGTCGGGGTGCCGGTCGAGACCCTGCTGTCGGATTCCTACAACGCCGAGCGCCGCCGGCTCGTCGGCGAGACCGCCTCGCTGGAGCAGCGGCCGGGCACGATCCCCGGCTACGGCAAGGCCCTCGACGCCCGGGTGAGCGAGGGTGCCCGCACGGCGGTGGGCGCCTCCGGCGCCGGGGAGCCGACGGTGGGCAAGATCGAGGCGACCAAGATACGGGCGACCGTGCCGCCGGACGACGCCCGCGCGGGCGTGGTGCGCGGCGACACGGTGCATTTCGACATCATCGACCGGCACGGCAACATGATGACCGCCACGCCGTCCGGCGGCTGGCTGCAATCCTCGCCGGTGATCCCGGCCCTCGGCTTCTGCCTGGGCACGCGGGCGCAGATGTTCGTGCTCGACGAGGACCACCCGGCGGCGCTCGCGCCCGGCAAGCGGCCGCGCTCGACGCTCTCGCCGACGATGGCGCTTCGCGACGGACAACCCTACCTCGCCTGGGGTTCGCCGGGGGGCGACCAGCAGGACCAGTGGATCCCGCAATTCTTCCTGCGCCACGTCCATGCCGGCATGAACCTGCAGGAATCGATCGACGCGCCGGCCTGGCACACCGAGCACTTCCCGTCGTCGTTCTGGCCCCGCACGGCGCGGCCGGGGGTCGTGGTGGTCGAGGACAGGATCGCCCCGGAGACGATCGCCGAGTTGCGCCGGCGCGGCCACATCGTCGAGGTCGGATCGAACTGGTCGGAGGGGCGGCTCACCGCGGCGAGCCGCGACGGGCGGCGCCTGCGCGCCGCCGCCAATCCCCGCGGCATGCAGGCCTACGCCGCGGGGCGGTAGCGCTCGCTACATCGTCGGGTTGGCCGGACCGGTCGGGGACGGGTCGGGGGTGATGGCCGGGGAATTGCCGGGATCGTTCACCGGGATCTCGACCGGCCGCTCGCCCGGCGCCTCGCTCGGTACCTCGGGCCCGCCGGGGTTCGGCGTATCGGGGCCGGGGGTCGGCGGCACGGGATCGTAGGGCTGGTCCGGAATCGGGCCGGGATTCGACATCGGGCGCTCCTCTCTCGCGTCGAAGCCAAACCGGGGCGGGAGGCCCCGGTTCCACGCCCCGATCCCGTTCGGACCGGACGGGGCGGGGGTCAGCCGACCATGCGCCGCGAGCATTCCCGCACCTGGCGGGCGGAGTGGTCGACCTCCCGGGTATGGCTCGCGATCAGCGTGATGTTGCGGCTGATCTCGGAGACCGCCTGGGTCATCGCCTGCATGTTGACCGACATCTCCCGGGCGACGACGCTCTGCTCCTCGATCGCCGCCGAGATCGCCGAGGAGATCTCGTTCACCTGCCCCACCGTGGCGCCGATGCCCGCGATGGCCGCGGCGGCCTCGCTCGCGGCCGACCGGGTCTCGGCGATCTGGCGGCCGATGCTCTCGGTCGCCTTGGCGGTCTGCGTCGCCAGGTCCTTCACCTCGGCGGCGACGACCGCGAAGCCCCGGCCGGCCTGGCCGGCGCGGGCCGCCTCGATGGTGGCGTTGAGGGCGAGCAGGTTGGTCTGGGAGGCGATCTTGTCGATCGTCTCGACGACCGCGCCGATCCGCTGGGCGGCGGAGGCCAGCCCGGCCACCACCGTCGAGGTCGCGTTCGCCTGCTCGACCGCGCGCATGGTCACCTCGAGGGCCCGGCCGACCTGCTGGCTGATCTCGCCGACCGAGGTCGCCAGTTCCTCCGAGCCGGCCGCGACGTTCTGGGTGTTGCACGAGGCCTGCTCGGCGGCGCTCGCCGCGCCGACGGCCTGCTCGGAGGCCTGCGAGATCGAGGAGGCCATGCCGTCGAGGTCGACGTCGATGGCGCGCTGGAGCTCGGCCCGCCGCAGCCGCTCCGCCACCGCCCGGGTGATGTCGGTGGCGAACTTCACCACCTTGGTCACCCGGCCGGAGGCGTCGCGCACCGGGTTGTAGGTCGCCTGGATCCAGACCTCGCGGCCGTCCTTGCCGAAGCGGCGATACTCGGCCTGCTGGAACTCGCCGCGCCGCATCGCCTCCCAGAAGGCGCGGTAGGCGTCCGAACTCCGCTCGGCCGCGTCCACGAACATCCCGTGATGCCGGCCGCGCACCTCGTCGAGGCTGTAGCCGAGGACGTGCAGGAAGTTCTCGTTGGCGGTGACGACCGTCCCGTCGAGCTCGAACTCGATGATCCCCTGCGAGCGGTCGAGAGCCATCATCTTGCCCTCGAAATCGGCGTTGCGCCGCTTCTGCGCGGTGATGTCGGTGGCGAACTTTACCACCTTGACCACCCGGCCGGCGGTGTCGCGGATCGGGTTGTAGGTCGCCTGGATCCAGATCTCGCGGCCGCCCTTGCCGAGGCGCCGGAACTCGCCCTGCTGGAACTCGCCGCGCCGCAGCGCCTCCCAGAAGGCGCGGTAGGCGTCCGAACCGCGCTCGCCCGCCTCGACGAACATCCCATGGTGCTTGCCGCGCACCTCGTCGAGGCTGTAGCCGAGGACGTGCAGGAAGTTCTCGTTGGCGGCCAGCACCGTTCCGTCGAGATCGAACTCGATGATGCCCTGGGAGCGGTCGAGGGCCGTGATCTTGCCCGCGACGTCGAGGGCGGAGCGCTTCTGCGCGGTGATGTCGGTGGCGAGCATCACCACCCTGGTCACCCGGCCGGCGGCGTCTCGGACGGGCGAGTAGCCGGCGTGGAGCCAGACCTCGCGGCCGTCCTTGCCGACCCGCCTGCACTCGGCCACCTGGTGCTCGCCCCGCCGCAGGGCGTCCCAGAATGCACGGTCCCGCTCGGAGCCCCGCTCGCCGGCCTCGACGAACATAGCATGGTGCTTGCCCGAGACCTCCTCGCGGCCATAGCCGAGCATGGCCAGGGCGTTCTCGTTGGCATCGATGACGGTCCCGTCGGGGTCGAACGCCATGATGCCCTGCGACCGGTCGAGGGCCTTGAGCGTCTCCTCGCACGCGATCGCGCGGGTCTTCCGATCGGTGATGTCGGACGCGACGACGATGACGCTTCCGGGCTTGCCGGACCGGTTCGCGACGGGGCTGTAGGCCGCCTGGATCCAGATCTCGCGGCCGCCCTTGCCGATGCGCCGGTGCTCGCCGAGCTGGGGCTCGCCGCGGCGCAACGCTTCCCAGAACCGGGCGTAGGCGGGATTCTCGCGGTCGGCGCGGTCGACGAGGAGGGAGTGGTGCCGCCCGAGAAGCTCCTCCAGCCCGTACCCCATGACGGACAGGAAACGCGTATTGGCCGCGGTGATCTTCCCGTCGAGATCGAGCTCGAGGATCGCCTGCGCCGCCTCGACGGCGTCCACGCGCGATTTTACCTTGCTGTAGAACACCGGCATGATCGCCCCGCTCTTATCGATCTATCATCACTGACGAGCGGAATGCCCGTTCCGACGGCGTGATGTCATTGGCATAGACCGCGCGCCAAGACTCATGTCCTAGGAATATCGATAAAAGTTGCGGATACCCTTAAGGCATCTGGGCAGGACGGTCCGTCCGGGCGGCGGGGCCGGTGCGGAGTTCCGCCCGCGGGACGGGCGTGCCGCGGGGAAGATGACGGATTCGGGCCACGGCCGCGCCGCACCCCCACCTTTTGGCGAGGCGGCGTCGCGGAACCGTCCACAGCGGCCTCGGGACACATTCGCCGGGACGATGCAGGATTCGGGCCGCATCCCGGCGCCCGGCGGCTCCGTCCCGGGAACGGGGCGTCTTCCAGGCGGATCGAAAAGCAACGGCCTCCCCGATCCGGGAAAGGCCGGGATCGGGGAGGCCGGTTCGCCGCGACCGTCCGGGTCGCGGCCGGGTACGGATCGGCCTACTGCTTGGTCAGCAGCTTGGCGCCGTTCTGGCTGACGATCTGCTGAACCTTGTGGGCGAAGAGCGACAGGAGCAGCGGCATCCGCACCTCGACCCGCACCACGTCGTCCTCGACGTCGATGTCGCCGTCGACCTTCTGGTTCATGGCGCCGACGAGGAAGGACAGCCGGTCGCCGCTCCAGGTCGCGTCGGCCATGCTGAGGCCGGCCTTCTGGAGCATCTCCTTGGCCTGGCCGATCCCGTTCTCGAGCCGGCGGCGGGCCTCGGCCCGGCCGAGCTGATGGGGAATCACGACAACCAGGGGCTTTGCCATCACGTCACGCTCCGCTCGCACGATGAGCCTGATGTGGGGAGGCCCGGCCCGTCGGCAACGCCGGAAGCCCGGATCGGGGGGACTGGATCAGTCCACCACCGCCACGGCGACGCGGGCGACGCCGCTCATGCCGATGGCCCGGCCGGCGCCGCGGGCGAGATCGATGATGCGGCCATGCGCGAAGGGGCCGCGGTCGTTGATGCGGACCACGACCGAGCGGCCGTTGGACTGGTTGGTGACCCGCACCCGGGTGCCGAAGGGCAGGCTGCGATGCGCCGCCGTGAGACCGTTGGGGTTGAAGCGCTCGCCGCTCGCAGTGCGATGGCCGGACGCGTACCAGGAGGCCTTGCCGCTCTGGGCCTGCGCCGTCGACACCCCCGCGAGGCTCCCGAATCCGGCGAGGGCGAAGCCTCCCGCGAAAGCCACGATGCGGGCCGCGTTCGACCGACGCGCAGGCTGGGCGCTGTTCATTCCACTGTCCTAGGTGGTTGCTGATGACAGCGTCAATCGAGACCAAACAGGACGAAAATATGACCGCCCGATTTGCGGCGGATGGCGCCGCATTTTCGGCCGAAACCTTGCGGATAATTAAGTTTTGGCTTTTCAAGTCATGGATGAACGTGAAGTCTTATTGGTGACTTGCCGGGCCGGACGGCGTCACTCGGGTTTTCAGCATTCGGAAGATGCGGGGCCGGGGCGGTGGGAGCGGCTCCGGCGGCGCCGAGGCGCCCCGTCGGGCGGGGCTGGCCGAGGAAAAGAATGGTGCGGGCTTCCCCTCTCCCCGCGGGCGGCAGGGCTGTCCGGGGAAAAGAAGAGGCGCGGGAAATCCCCCTCTCCCCGCGGGCGGGGAGAGGACTTCATCGACCTTGTCGTCGATGAAGTGAGCGGAGGCGCAGCCGGAGCGAGGGTGAGGGGGAGGTTCCGGAAGAGCCTCGTCCTGAGACACCCCCTCACCCTCGCCCTGCGGGCTCCCTTCACCCCCGACGAGGGGGGTGAAGGCCTCTCCCCGCCCGCGGGGAGAGGGGAAAACCCGCGCCGTTCTTTCCTCAAGCAGCCCCATCCGAATGGCCAGTCCCGGCCTACGACGACGAAGCCGCGCCACCGGCACATCAGTATCGCTTCATTAACGAATGAGCCTGCGCATCCAACGACTAGGCAAGAAATGCAGCCCCATTTCGAGACGCAATTCGTACCTGCGGGAAACGTGACCTTTACCGTAGCGGCGGCAATGTCTGGTGGTCAGTCGCGTAACCGGTGTTTGCCATGGCTTCCCCGCGTACCGCGGTCGCCGGCGCCGCCGCCCGGAATCAAGTCTCGCGTACCGGGCGAGTGGTGTCGGCGCCGCGGATGGGTCTCGTTACCCCCGCACAGCGCCTTCCCCTGGACGAAGTCATCCTCGGGGATTGCCTCACCGCCCTCGACCGGCTGCCGCCGGCGAGCGTCGACCTGGTCTTCGCCGACCCGCCCTACAACCTCCAGCTCGGTGCCGGCGCCCTGTTGCGCCCGGACCAGAGCACCGTCGACGCCGTCGACGACGACTGGGACCAGTTCTCGAGCTTCGAGGCCTACGACACCTTCACCCGCGCCTGGCTCTCGGCCTGCCGCCGGGTGATGAAGCCGACCGCGACCCTCTGGGTGATCGGGTCGTACCACAACATCTTCCGCGTCGGCAGCGCCTTGCAGGATCTTGGTTTCTGGATCCTCAACGACATCGTGTGGCGCAAGGCCAACCCGATGCCGAACTTCCGCGGCAAGCGCTTCACCAACGCCCACGAGACCCTGATCTGGGCCTCGCGCAGCGACCAGAAGGGCTACACCTTCCACTACGAGGCGCTGAAGGGCGGCAACGACGACGTCCAGATGCGCTCGGACTGGTTCATCCCGCTCTGCACCGGCGACGAGCGCCTGAAGGGCGACGACGGGCGAAAATTGCACCCGACCCAGAAGCCCGAGGCGCTGCTCGCCCGCACCATCCTGTCGTCGTCGAACCCCGGCGACGTGGTGCTCGACCCGTTCTTCGGCACCGGCACCACCGGTGCGGTGGCCAAGCGGCTCGGCCGGCACTTCATCGGCATCGAGCAGGAGCCGGCCTACGCGGCCGCCGCCCGCGCGCGCATCGCCGGCATCGAGCCCCTGTCGCGCGCCGCCCTCCTCACCGCGCCGACGAAGCGCGCCGAGCCGCGGGTGCCCTTCCTGAGCCTGCTGGAAGCCGGCCACGTCCGGGCCGGCGAGACGCTCACCGACGAGCGCCGCCGCCACAAGGCGCTGGTGCGCCCCGACGGCACGCTGGGCGTCGGCCCCGCCTCGGGCTCGATCCACAAGATCGGCGCCCTGGTCCAGGGCCTGCCGGCCTGCAACGGCTGGACCTTCTGGCACGCCGAGCGCGGCGGGCGCCTCGTCTGCATCGACGACTTCCGCGGCACGATGCGGGCCGGGATGGGCTCGGCCGCCTGACCGACGGGCCTGTGGCCCCGCGGCCACGGGCCTCCGCACCAGTCACGAAACCGAAACACTTCCCTTGCCGGTTGACCCATCGTCAGACAATTCCCGTTCTCCGCGACCGCACGGGCGGCGCAGGGAGGGGAAGGGTCCGACGATGGGTCGATGGTCATGGGGTCGATGGTCGTGGATGCTCGCCGTGCTGGCGAGCCTGTGCGTGGCGGCGTGCAACACCGTCGCCCCCAACCGCCTGTCGCTGGCCGACACGGCGAGCCTGCGCTTCGCCGCGATCGACGTGCGGAGCACCGGCGCGGCGATCGACTGGACGTCGGCGGAGGACGAGTACCTGCGCGGCCGCAACCTGTCGCTCACCGACCCGGCGCTGGTGCGGACGCCGGAGGCGCAGGGCTTCATCCGCGACCTGGCGGCGCGGCGCCTGAAGGCGGCGCTGGAGCGGGCGCTGGCCGCCCGGCCCGAGGGCGCGCGCCCGGTCCGGCTCGTCGTCACCCTGGTCCGGGTCGATATCCCGTCGGCGGCGCGACGCATCCTCGTCGGCGGCGCCCCGACCATCCGCGCCAACATCGAGATCGTCGATGCCCGAACCGGCGCGGTCCTGACCACCTATAGCGGCGACCAGGGCATCCAGCCGGCCGGCCAGGGCGTGCTCGGCGTGGTAGTCGACGGCGCCCTGACCGCTGGCGGCATGGACGACCTCTACGACCGCGCCGCCAACGACTTCGCGCGGCGCTTCAGGAACTGGCTGACGGCCGGGGCGTGAACCGACGCGGCGCTGGCCGGTCCCGTTCAGCGCAGCTTCGGCCGTCCCCGCCCGGGGGGCGCCTTCACCACCGGCGCCGCCGCGGCCGGGCGGCGCGACAGCGTCTTCGGCAGGGGCGCGCGGCGCGGCGGCGGCTCGGGCTCGGGGAGCGTCGCGAGGTCGGGCTCCGGTGCGGGCACCGGGGCGGGCGGGGGGGCGGCGAGTTTCTGCTCCAGCGCGTGGGCCAGCACCTTCTTCATCGCGCCGGGCAGCGGCTCGGCCTCGAGGCCGGCCCGCGGCGTGAAGCGCATGCCGTCGGGCGCCGGGGTGCCGGCGCCGACCCGGGCGAGGAAGACCGTCAGTTCGAGCGGGAAATGCGTGAAGACGTGGCGCACGATGCCGGGCAGCCGCTTCCAGCGCGCATCGAGGGGCGCGTCGAGCAGCGCCTGGGCCGGGTCGTAATCGGCCCGCCACTCGCTCGTCGGCGGCTCGGCCATCGACCCGAGCAGGCCCTCCGGCGGGCGGGTGCGCAGCAGCACCGCCTCGTCGCCGGCCCGCAGCACCACGAAGGCGGCGCCGCGCCGCAGCGCGCCCGCCACCTTCTTCACCTTGCGCGGAAAGGTCTCCTGCAGGCCCTCGGCCCGGGCGCGGCAGGGCTGCATCCAGGGGCAGAGAGCGCAGGCCGGGCGCTTCGGGGTGCAGAGCGTGGCGCCGAGATCCATCACGGCTTGCGCAAAGTCGCCGGGGCGCCGCTGCGGCACCAGGCTTTCCGCGAGGCGGCGGATCTCCGCCCGCGCCGCCGGGATCGGCGTCTCGATCGCGTAGAGGCGCGACACCACCCGCTCGACGTTGCCGTCCACCGCCGCAGCCGGCCGGTCGAAGGCGATCGCCGCGATGGCGCCGGCCGTGTAGGCGCCGATGCCCGGCAGCTTCCTCAGGCCGTCGACCGTGTCGGGAAAGCCGCCGGCCTCCGTCACCGCCTTCGCGCAGGCATGCAGGTTGCGGGCGCGGGAATAGTAGCCGAGGCCCGCCCAGGCCCCCATCACCGCCTCTTCCGGCGCCGCCGCCAGGGCCGCGACGGTGGGGAAGCGCTCCAGGAAGCGGGCGAAATAGGGCTTCACCGCAGCGACGGTGGTCTGCTGCAGCATGATCTCGGACAGCCAGACCCGGTACGGATCGGGCGCGACGCCGGGCAGCGCGCGCCAGGGCAGCACGCGGCGATGGCGGTCGTACCAGACCAGGAGGTCGGCGGCTTCCGGCCTTGAGTGCGACGCGGCGGGCGCTACCATGCGGCCCGCCTTAGCGGGTTTTCGGTCGCGGCGGGAGCGGGATTTCGGGAGCGATCGCCGAACGACCGCCCTGGCGGCCGAGGGCCCGAGGGTTAAGAGTTCCCTCACACGAAAACCCTATCGGTCGGGGCTTCACGCCGGACACGGCGATCCACCAGGACGGACGGGCGATGGCACGGCCCAAACCCTTGAGCGAGCTGATCGAGCGGTCCCTCGGCCCCGTCTTCGCGGCCCAGGGCTTCGCCTCGACCGACATCCTGGCCTCCTGGGGCGAGATCGTCGGCGAACGGCTGGCCCGGGCCTGCCAGCCGGAAAAGCTTGAATGGTCGCGCCGGCGCGGGGCCTCGCGCGAGCAGCGGCCGGAGCCCGGCACCCTGACGGTGCGGGTCGAGGGCGCCTTCGCCCTCGAGTTGCAGCACCTCGGGCCGCTGGTGATCGAGCGCATCAACCGGCATTACGGCTGGGCCTGCGTCGGCAAGATCCGCATGCGCCAGGACCGGGTCGCCCAGGCCCAGCGCCGGAAGGCCGCGCCCCCGCCCCTCGACCCGGTGCGCCGCGGCGAGGTCGCGCTCGCGGTGTCGAGCGTGAGCGAGGCGGCGCTCCGCGACGCCCTCGACCGCCTCGGCCTCGCGGTGCTGGGCGCGCAGCGCCCGCGCTGACGCGCGCCTCCGTCGGGACAACGGGATCCGAGGCGGGCCCGACCGGGCGCCGGCACCTTTGGGCCGGACGCCGGCGCGGCACGCGGTGGCACAAAGGAAGTTGATGCGCCGGCCGCTTGCCACGAGGCGGCCGGGATTCTACCGCACTGACGACCGCGGACCCCTTCCGCACCCGCCTTACGAGGACGCCTGCCATGCTCACCCGTCGCGAGGCCCTGACACTCACCGGCTCGGCCCTCGGCGCGGCGCTGCTCGCCCCCGCCCTGCCGCTCTCCGCCCTGGCCCAGGGCCCGGTGGTCGACGGCCTGATGCAGCCCGGCCCCCTCGGCGACGTCTGGCTCGGGCCGGACAATGCCCGCTGCACGATCATCGAGTACGCCTCGATGACCTGCTCGCACTGCGCCGCCTTCCACAAGTCCACCTGGCCGGCGCTCAAGGAGCGCTGGGTCGATACCGGCAAGGTCCGCTTCACCCTGCGCGAGTTCCCCCTCGACCCGCTCGCCACCGCGGCCTTCATGCTGGCCCGGGCCGACAACGCGGCGCGCTACTACCCGATCACCGACATGCTGTTCGACCAGCAGGCGAACTGGGCCTTCGTGCCGAAGCCCCTCGACGCCCTCGAGCAGATGATGCGCCAGGCCGGCTTCTCGAAGGAGAAGTTCGAGGCGACCCTGAAGGACCAGACCCTCTACGACGCGGTCAACGCCGTGAAGGAGAAGGCGATGACCACCTTCAAGGTCAACGCCACGCCGACCTTCTTCATCAACGGCCAGAAGTACCAGGGCGAGATGACGATCGACGGCATGGAGAAGGTGATCAAGCCGATCGTCGGGGCGTGAGACGGAGCGTTGCGCTCGAACGCCGCAACAAGACGCACGATGCTCGACTCGATCGCGGGTTCCCCCTCTCCCCGCGGGCGGGGAGAGGCCTGAGCTCCGCAGGGGCTCAGGAAGCCTGCAGGGCGAGGGGGTCTCGACGGATGAGACTCCTCCGGAAACACCCTCTCACCCTCGCGCTTCGCGCTCCTTTCGTCCCCGACAAGGGGGAAGAAAGCCTCTCCCCGCCCGCGGGGAGAGGGGAAACCCGCGCTCTTCTCGTCTCGAAACTTCCCCGGACAGCCCTGCGCCTGCGGGGAGAGGCGACCCACACGACCCGCGCACCGCGCCACCCATGAAATTCACGCGCCTGCGCATCGTCGGCTTCAAGACCTTCGTCGAGCCGAGCGAGTTCCTGATCGAGCCCGGGCTGACCGGGGTGATCGGCCCGAACGGCTGCGGCAAGTCTAACCTCGTCGAGGCCCTGCGCTGGGTGATGGGCGAGAGCTCGCACAAGAGCATGCGGGCCTCGGGCATGGACGACGTGATCTTCTCCGGCTCCGGGGGGCGGGCCGGGCGCTCGCACGCCGAGGTGACGCTGGCGCTCGACAACAGCGCCCGCACCGCACCCGCCGCCTTCAACGCCGCCGACGCCCTGGAGGTGTCGCGCCGGATCGACCGGGGCGCCGGCTCGACCTACCGGGTCAACGGCCGCGAGGTCCGGGCCCGCGACGTGCAGCTGATGTTCGCCGACGCGGCGACCGGCGCGCGCTCCCCCGCCATGGTGCGCCAGGGTCAGGTGGCCGAGCTGATCGCCGCCAAGCCGCAGGCGCGCCGCCGCATCCTGGAGGACGCCGCCGGCATCGGCGGCCTGCACGCCCGCCGGCACGAGGCCGAGTTGCGCCTGCGCGGGGCGGAGGAGAACCTGTCGCGCGTCGAGGACGTGCTGACGGCGATCACCGCCGGGGTCGATTCGCTGCGCCGCCAGGCCCGCTCCGCCCAGCGCTACCGGGCGATCGCCGGCGAGATCCGCCGGCACGAGGCCTTGCTGCTCCTCATCGCCCATGCGGGCGCTCGCCGGGAATCCCTGGCCGCCGAAGCCGCCCTGGCCGGGGCCCTGGCGCAGCTGGCGCGGGCCGAGGCCGAGCAGGTCGAATCGGCCACCGCGCAGGGGCTCGCGGCCGCCGCCCTGCCGCGGCTGCGCGAGGCGGAAGCCGAGGCGGCGGCCGCGCTGCAGCGCCTGGTGCTGGC
>NZ_JACWCT010000024.1 GCF_016613415.1 Methylobacterium ajmalii
GGGGCGCCCGCGGGCTCGGGCGGCGGGCCGGCGGGCCCGGCCGGGGGAGCGCCGGGCAGCGCGAAGGTCACGAGGCCGGCGGCCGACGCGGTGCCGAGGGCGGCGGCGTCGCCCCGGTGGTCGAGGACGACCTGGTCGAGGCTCAGGACGCCGTCCGGGACGTGCGGGCCGAAGGCGGCGACGAAGCGCAGCGGGAAATAGCGCATCGCGACCCGGCACATCGTCTCGGCGGGCCGCTCGGCCCCGAGCACGCCCTGGGTCAGGATGGCGAGGATCTGGGCCGACTCGACGGCCTGGAGCAGGCGGTCCTCGTCCCAGGTGACCGGCAGCAGGCAGGGGACGTGGCCGGCCTGCTCGATCGCCAGGAAGGCGAGATGCGCCTCGGCCATGCCGGCCATGCACAGGCCGACGGGGCTCCGCGGCGGCAGCCGGAGCTGCTGCAGGCCCTCGGCCAGGCGCGCGACGATCTCGCGGGCGGCCGCGAAGGTCCAGGCGATGGCGGGACGGCCGCACCAATCCGGCTTGCTCGCCTGGTCGACGAAGGCGATGCGGGCGGGGTGCCGGTCGGCGACGGCGGCGAGGAGCGCGCACAGCCCCATCGGGGCGGAGGCGGAGGCGGGCACGGGCATCGCGGCGGGCATCTCGGGCTCCGCGGCGCCGAGGAACGACGCGTCGTCTCGTCTCATCATCGCCAGAGCCGCCACCGCCGTCACCCCGCCCGCCCCTTGAGCCCACCGGGCATCCTGCCGCGGCATGGTTAAGGGTGCTTTAAGCCGCCCGGCCCCCTCGCGGTCGGCGGCCGTATCAGCTAAGGGGCCCTCGGCCGGCAGCCGGCAGGCCTTGCCTTCGCCTCAATCCGGGGGAAAGCAGGCGCCCCGGAGGCCGGGCGGAGCCCTGCGGTCGCGCTCCGCTGCCGCCGGCGCACCCGTCCCGCGGGTCCGCGCGCCATCGGCCACCGACGTTCTTGCCGTTCGGCTTTCTGCCGCTTGAGGGGTCCACTCCTGATGTTCTTCGCGAATCGTCCCGCGCGCCCGCACCAGGTCGCCACCGCTTTCGCCCTGGCCGGCCTCGGGCTCGGTCTCGCGACCGCCCCGGCGCTCGCCCAGCCCAAGAAGCCCGCCGCCCCGGCGCCGGCCGCCCCCGCTCCCGCGGCGCCGGCTGCGCAGGGCCAGCAGCAGACCGGCCCGATGGTCGTGCAGGTGAAGGCCGAGCCGTCCCAGGCCGACTGGACCAAGGTCTGCGGCAAGGACCAGGGCAGCGGCAACGAGGTCTGCTACACCACCCGCGACTTCGTCTCCGACCAGGGCCAAGCGGTGCTGGCCGTCGCGGTCTACGACATGAAGGGCCCGCAGGGCTCGAAGGTGGTGCGCTTCCTGATGCCGCTCGGCCTGCTGCTGCAGCCCGGCATCCGCTTCACCGTCGACAACGGCCAGCCGACCCCCGGCCGCTACGCCGTCTGCTTCCCGAACGGCTGCTTCGCCGAGGCCCCGGGCCTGAAGGACGACGTCGTCGCCGCGATGAAGAAGGGCACCACCCTGAACGTCAGCGTGCAGAACCAGATGCAGCGCGAGGTCACCTTCGCGGTGCCGCTGGCCGGCTTCGGCAAGGCCTTCGACGGCGCCCCGATCGACCCGAAGGTGCTCGAGGAGCAGCAGAAGAAGCTCCAGGCCGAGCTCGAGAAGCGCTCCGAGGAGATGCGCAAGCAGCTCGAGCAGAAGGGCGGCGCCCCGGCGGCGGCGGCGACCCCGGCCAAGTAAGGGCCCGGGCCGAGGATTCGGTCGGCGTCGCGGGCCCGTGGGCCCGCGACCGGCTACGGGAAAGGGCCGGGCGGCGACGCCCGGCCCTTTCCGTTTGGGTGACGACTCGGAAGACCTCGGGCGAGGGACGCCTCCCGGGGCGAGGGACGCGTCCCGGCCTCAGTTCGCCGCGTCGCCCCGCATGCGGTAGCCGCCCTGCGCGTCGCGCTCGAACATCTCGGCGATGCGGGCGTGGCGCAGGGCCTCGCCGGATTCGTCCGGCACCAGGTTCTGCTCCGAGACGTAGGCGACGTACTCGGTCTCCTGGTTCTCGGCGAGCAGGTGGTAGAACGGCTGGTCCTTGGACGGCCGCACCTCCTCGGGAATCGCCTGCCACCATTCCTCGGTGTTGGCGAAGACCGGGTCGACGTCGAAGATGATGCCGCGGAACGGGTAGATCCGGTGGCGCACGACGTCGCCGATGTTGAACCGGGCGAGGCGGATGACCGCGCCGGACGGCGCGGCGTCGGGCTGCGGGGCGGGCATGGCGGAGGTGGTCTGTCCGAAGGGCATGGGCGTCAACATAGGATGGCGGGGGCGGGATTGCACCGGCGCGCGGGCCGCGCCGCGCCGGGGCCCGCCCCCGCGGGCCTCACGATGCCGGGAGCGTCACGCGTCCAGGCCGTAGGCCCGGGCGAGGTCGGGGTCCTTGGCGGCGACGAGCTTGGCGAGGTTCACGATCACGCTGGCCTGCTTCCAGGTGGCGTCGTCCTGCATCTTGCCGTCGAGCATCACCGCGCCGGTGCCGTCAGGCATCGCCTCCAGGATCCGGCGGGCGAAGGCGACCTCGGCGGTGTCGGGGGCGAAGACGCTCTTGGCGATGGCGACCTGGCTCGGGTGCAGGGTCCAGGCGCCGGCGCAGCCCATCAGGAAGGCGTTGCGGAACTGGACCTCGCACGCGGCGGCGTCGGAAAAATCGCCGAACGGGCCGTAGAACGCCTTGAGGCCGTTGGCCTGGCAGGCATCGACCATCCGGGCGATGGTGTAGTGCCAGAGGTCCTGCTGCACGCTCGACCGCTCGGAGGCGCCGGGCGTCGGGTCGGCGATGACCTTGTAGTCCGGGTGGCCGCCGCCGACCCGGGTGGTCTTCATGCCGCGCGACGCCGCCAGATCCGCCGGCCCCAGGCTCATCCCGTGCATGCGCGGCGAGGCGCAGGCGATGGCGTCGACGTTGGCCACGCCCTCCGCCGTCTCCAGGATGGCGTGGATCAGGATCGGCTTCGTCACCCCGGCCCTCGCCTCGAGCTGGGCCAGCAGCTGGTCGACGTAGTGGATGTCCCAGGGTCCCTCGACCTTGGGCACCATCACGACGTCGAGCTTGTTTCCGACCTCGGCCACGATCTCCAGGAGGTCGTCGAGCAGCCACGGGCTGTTGAGGGCGTTGACGCGGGTCCACAGGCCGGTGCCGTGCCGGGCGAAGTCCACGTCCCGCGCCATGGCGATGAAGCCCTTGCGGGCGTTCAGCTTCTGGTCGGCCGGGACCGCGTCCTCGAGGTTGCCCAGCACCACGTCGACCTGCGTCGCCAGTTCCGGCACCCGGGCCCGGACCTTGTCGTTGTGCGGCGGCACGAAGTGGATCATGCGCTCCAGGCGCACCGGCAGCTCGCGGAACGGGGCCGGGGCCCCGGTGGCCAGGGGCTGGAAGAAGCGGCGCGGCAGTTTCATGGGCGTATCGTCTCCGACCCCGGCGAGCCCGTCCTCGCAACGAGCGCGGCCGTGCCCGAGGGTTAGTGCAGGCGCAGCGCGGCCGTAAAGGGCCTGGCGTCTCGGCAGAAGGTCGGGCGGGACGACTACCGGTCCCGGACCCGCCCCCGGAAGAAGGGCCGCCCGCAGCCATGCACCCCGGAGCCGGCCGGGCCGCGATCCGTCTTCGCCCGCCGGCTGCAAGTCGTCGCTTGTCGATCCCGCCGTTCCCGGTCCAGCAATATTGCCCTAACAGCGCCATCCCGACGCCGGATTGTCGACATGACCCGTGCCGGACTGGCATCCCGGATCCCTGTGGCACGGGAATTTCGTGCACGATCGATGGACTTCCTGCCTTCGCCGGCCGTTTCGCAGGCGCGGCATGGAACGTGGGCTCGAGCTTGACGTTCACCGGATGAGGCGGGCGGCGGAGGATCGACACTCATGTCGCGAGAGATGAGCCGACGCCGGCTGGCCGGCGCGGTGATGGCAACGTTCGCCCTGGCGGCGACGGGACCGGCCCGGGCCGGCACGGTGGCGGACCGGCAGCGCTCGACCGTGCGGGCGAGCTTCACGGCCGAGGAACTGGCGGCGGCGCGCCCGGAGGGGCTGCCCGCCGCGGTGCGGCTGCCGGGCGACGACCCGGCGGCGTTCAGGACATTCATCGGGGACGCCGCGATGGCGTCCCGCTCGCCCTGGCTCGCCCTGTCGGGCGGCGGCGAGAACGGCGCCTTCGCGGCCGGTCTCCTCAAGGGCTGGACCCAGGCCGGCACGCGGCCGGAGTTCGGCGTGGTCACCGGCGTCTCGACCGGCGCGCTGATCGCCCCGTTCGCCTTCGTCGGCGCCTCGCAGGACGGCGCCCTGGAGAAGGCCTATACCGATACCTCGGCGGCGGACGTGTTCGAGTTCGGCGGCGGCCAGGAGAGCCTGACCGACACCTGGCCGCTCAAGCGCGGCATCGAGCGCAGCGTCACGCCCGCGCTGCTCGCCGCCGTGGCGGCCGAGCACCGCAAGGGGCGGCGCCTCCTCGTCGTCACCACCGAGCTCGATTCCCTGCGCCCGACCCTGTGGGACATGGGCGCCATCGCGACGGCCGGCGGGCCCGCCGGGCTCAAGCTGTTCCGCGAGGTGATGCTGGCCTCGGCGGCGATCCCGGGCATCTTCCCGCCGGTGATGATCGATTCCGCCGGCCGCGACGGCAAGCGCTTCCAGGAGATGCACGCCGATGGCGGCGCCACCGCGCCGTTCTTCGTCGCGCCGGGCCGCTCGTTGCTGGGGCAGGTCGAGGGCGCATCGCCGGCAGACGACAAGCTGCCGGCGCCGGAGGTCTACGTCGTCGTCAACACCTCGCAGGCGCCGGACTTCCAGGTCGCCCAGCGCTCGATGCTGAGCATCCTCGGCCGCTCGCTCTCGGCGATGATCAAGGCCCAGACCGCCGGCGCCATCGCGGTGACGAAGGCGTTCGCCGCCCGCACCGGCACGCCGATCCACGTCGCCACCATCGACCAGCGCTTCGGCCAGGTCTCGCAGGCACCGTTCGAGCAGGGCTACATGCGGGCCCTGTTCGCGCACGGCGAGCGGCTGGGGCGCGCCGGCACCGCCTTCGACTGGTCGCCCGACACGATGGCGACCAGCTCGACCCGCCGCAGCGCCAGCAACGCGCCGTAGAACGGTGAACTCCGGTCATCGCCCCGTCGAGGCCGGATCGACGCCGACATCGACAATCCAGCCGTGTCGTCCCGGGGCTCGCCGAAGGCGAGAACCCGGGATCCATAGTTGCTGACTTTAAAGAACGAGGCGGACCGCGTTCCGCTTCATCCTGAATCGTCAGCGGTTATGGATCCCGGGTTCCGCTGCGCGGCCCCAGGATGACCCCGAGGATGTGAGAACGCCGGGGATACTCACCCCCGCATCAGGCTCGGCGTCCCCAGCCGCGGGGTCACGCCCTCGCGCATCACCAGGCGGCGCAAGGGGGCGATGGTCGAGAGGGCCAGCAGCCCCGCGCCGCGGGCGAGGTCGCTCGGCAGGAAGGCGGTGAGCAGGCTGCGGTTGAGGGTGTCGACCGCGCCGGTGCGCAACCGGGCATCGAGGGCCCGGCCGCGGGCGAAGCCCGCCAGCACCGCCTCCGAGCCGGGATCGCGCACGCCCTCCGCCACGGCGTCGCGCAGCGCCGCGGCATCGCGCAGGCCGAGGTTCAGCCCCTGGGCGCCGATCGGCGGGAAGACGTGGGCCGCCTCGCCGACGAGCGCCAGCCGCGGGCCGACCGGGCGCGGCACCGAGAGGCCGCGCATCGGCACGAGGCCCCGCGGCCCGTCGATCCGCATCGCACCCAGCATCGACTGCGCCTGCCGCTCGATCGCCGCGGCGAGCGCCGCGTCGTCGAGTGCGCTCAAGGCCTCCGCCCGCGCCTCGGCCGAGACCCAGACCAGGCTCGAGCGGCGCCCGCCCGGCAGCGGCACCAGGGTGAAGGGTCCCTCGCGGGTGTGGAACTCGGTCGAGACCTCGCGGTGGTCGCGGGCATGGGCCAGGATCGTGGTCAGGGCCTTCTGCGGATAGGTCCAGCGCCGGGCGGCGAGGCCCGCCGCCTCGCGCAGGGGCGAGCCGCCGCCATCGGCCGCGACGACGAGGCGGGCGGCGACCTGGCGGGCAGCGCGTTGCCCGCCGCCCGAGGTCCCGTCATCCGCAAGCGCCAGCACCGTCCGGTCGGCCTCGACGGTGCGGCCGGCGGCGTCGTGCTCGACGAGGGTCAGGTCGGGCACCGCCCGGGCGCGGGCGCGCAGGGTCTCGACCAGGCGGGCGCTCTCGACGTTCCAGCCGAAGGCGTCGAGGCCTATCTCGCGGGCGACGAAGCGGGCCGGCGGCGGGCGAAACAGGCTGCCGGTGTCGTCGATCAGGTGCATCTCGGCGAGCGGCGCCGCCTGCGGCTCCAGCGCCTCCCAGGCACCGAGCGCGCGCAGCAGCCGCACCGAGCCGTCGAGGAGCGCCACGGTGCGCCCGTCGGCCACGGGGGCGTGGCGGCCGACGAGGGCGGTGCGCACCCCGTCGCGGGCGAGCGCCAGGGCGGTGGCGAGGCCGACCGCGCCGGCGCCGACCACCGCCACGTCGTAGAGGGGTCCTTCGGTCTGCGGGTCGGCGGTCTGGCTCACGACGGCGGTCCTCGATCGATGCGTGCGGGAGATCTGGGTCATGCAGGGCCGGTCCGCCATCGCGGCCATTGCCGCAGCCCCGCCGCCACCTATGATCCGCCCGGAGACCAAGACCAAGAGACACCGAGACGGGAGCGGACGATGCCCAAGGCGATCCGGATTCACCAGTACGGCGGCCCCGAGGTGATGCGCTACGAGGACGTCACGGTGGGCGAGCCCGGCCCCGGCCAGATCCGGGTGCGCCAGAGCGCGATCGGCGTCAACTTCATCGACATCTACTTCCGCTCCGGCCTGTACAAGGCGCCCCAGCTGCCCTTCACCCCCGGCAACGAGGGCGCCGGCACCGTGGTGTCGGTGGGCGAGGGCGTCACCGGACTCAAGCCCGGCGAGCGGGTCGCCTACGGCTCGGCCTCCGGCACCTATGCCGACGAGGTGGTGATCGATGCGAAATCCGTCGTGCGCGTGCCCGAGGGCATCGACGACGACACCGCCGCCGCGATGATGCTGAAGGGCCTCACCACCCAGTACCTGCTGCGGCGCACCTACCGGGTCCAGCCCGGCGACACGATCCTGTTCCACGCCGCCGCCGGCGGCGTCGGCCTGATCGCGACGCAATGGGCCAAGCATCTCGGCGCCACGGTGATCGGCACCGTCGGCTCGCCCGACAAGGTCGCGCTCGCCCGCGAGCACGGCTGCGACCACGTCATCCTGTACCGGGACGAGGACTTCGCCGCGAAGGTCAAGGAGATCACCGGCGGCAAGGGCTGCCAGGTGGTCTACGACGGCGTCGGCCAGGCGACCTTCCCGGCCTCCCTCGATTGCCTCAGGCCCTTCGGCTATTTCGTGAATTTCGGCAGCGCCTCGGGGCCGGTGACGCAGTTCGACATCAACCTCCTGGCCCAGAAGGGCTCGCTCTACGCCACGCGGCCGACCTTGTTCACCCACACCGCCGACCGGGCGGTGCTGGACGAGATGGCCGCCGACCTGTTCGAGGTGGTGAGGAGCGGCGCGGTGAAGATCCCGGTCCATGCCCGGGCGAAGCTCGCCGACGCGCAGAGGGTCCATGCCGACCTCGCCGGGCGCCAGACGACGGGCGCCACGGTGATGCATCCCTGATAGGCTGACGCAACGGCATCCGGGACGTCCCAGCCCCGGATGCCCGGAGACCGCGGCACCATGCACCCGACCGAGACCGACCTCCTCCTCGTCATCGACGTCCAGGCCGACTTCCTGCCCGGCGGCGCGCTCGCGGTGCCGGACGGGGACGCGGTGATCGGACCGATCAACGCGCTGGGGCGGCGCTTCCGGCACGTCGTCCTGACCCAGGACTGGCACCCGGCCGGCCACGCCTCCTTCGCGACGAGCCATCCGGGCAGGCAGCCCTTCGAGACCACGACCCTGGATTACGGCACCCAGGTGCTGTGGCCGGCGCACTGCGTCCAGGGCACGCCGGGCGCGGAACTCTCGTCGAAGCTCGACCTGCCCCACGCCGAGCTGATCCTGCGCAAGGGCTACCGGGCGGGGATCGACAGCTACTCGGCCTTCCGCGAGGCCGACCGCACCACCCCGACGGGGCTCGCCGGCTACCTGCGCGAGCGCGGCCTCACCCGGGTCTTCCTGTGCGGGCTCGCCACCGATTACTGCGTCGGCTGGAGCGCCCTCGACGCGCGGGAGGCGGGGTTCGCGGCGGCGGTGGTCGAGGAGGCCTGCAGGGGGATCGACCTCGGCGGCTCGCTGGCCCGTGCCTGGGACGCCATGGCGGCGGCGGGGGTGGAGCGGATGGGGAGCGGGGCGATCGGGGGGTGAGGATCCAGCCGGTTCGCAAAAAACGCCGGCATCACATCAGCGGCGCTGATTTTCCGGATGAGGCGCGGGTTTTCTCCTCTCCCCGCGGGCGGGGAGAGGGCCATGTCGCCGTTCAGGGGACATGGCTAGCGCAGGCGCCAGCCGGAGCGAGGGTGAGGGGGTCTCGACGAGCGAGACTCCTCCGGAAACACCCCCTCACCCTCGGCTATCGCCTCGCTTTGGTGACGGCAAGGTCACCAAAGCCCTCTCCCCGCCCGCGGGGAGAGGAGGAGATGCGCACGACCGCTGGGGCCCTTACACCGCCACCCCGTGCAGGTCGTAGGCATCCGCCGACTCGATCTTCACCGTCACGATATCCCCCACCCGGACCGGGCGGCGGAAGGCGACGTGGACGTTGCCGTCGATCTCGGGGGCGTCGTACTTCGAGCGGCCCTTGGCGACGGTGGGACCGGCGGCGTCGATGATCACCGGCAGGCGCTTGCCGACCTTGGCCTTCTGGAGCCTCAGCGAGACCGCCTGCTGCGTCTCCATGAAGCGGCGCTGGCGCTCGGCCTTCACCTCGTCCGGCACCGCCTCCGCCACCGCGTTCGCGGGCGCGCCACGGACCGGCTCGTACTGGAAGCAGCCGACGCGCTCGAGCTTGGCCTCCTTGAGCCAGGTCAGAAGCTCCTCGAACTCCTCCTCGGTCTCGCCCGGGAAGCCGACGATGAAGGTCGAGCGGATGGCGAGGTCCGGGCAGGTGGTGCGCCAGGAGCGGATGCGCTCCAGCATCTTCTCCTGGTTGCCCGGGCGGCGCATGCGCTTCAACACCGTCGGGCTCGCGTGCTGGAGCGGCATGTCGAGGTAGGGCAGCACCTTGCCCTCCGCCATCAGCGGGATGACCTCGTCGACGTGCGGGTAGGGGTAGACGTAGTGCAGGCGCACCCAGGCGCCGAGCTCGCCCAGTTCCTTGGCGAGGTCGTAGAACCGGGCCCGCACCTCGCGGTCGCGCCACGGGCTGGTGGCGTAGCGGGTGTCGATGCCGTAGGCGCTGGTGTCCTGCGAGACGACGAGCAATTCCTTGACGCCGGCCTTCACCAGCTTCTCGGCCTCGCGCAGGACATCCGCCGCCGGACGGCTGACGAGGTCGCCGCGCAGCTGCGGGATGATGCAGAAGGTGCAGCGGTTGTTGCAGCCCTCCGAGATCTTCAGGTAGGCGTAATGCCGCGGCGTCAGCTTGACGCCCTGGGGCGGGACGAGATCGAGGAACGGGTCGTGCGCCGGGGGCACCGCCTCGTGGACCGCCGCCACCACCGACTCGTAGGCCTGCGGCCCGGTGACCGCGAGCAGGTTCGGGTATTTTTCGCGGATCTCGTCCGGCTGCGCGCCCATGCAGCCGGTGACGATCACCCGGCCGTTCTCCGCCATCGCGTCGCCGATCGCCTGCAGCGACTCGGCCTTGGCCGAATCGAGGAAGCCGCAGGTGTTGACGATCACCACGTCGGCGCCGTCGTGCTTGCGCGCCAGCTCGTAGCCCTCGGCCCGCAGGTGGGTGAGGATGCGCTCGGAATCGACCAGCGCCTTGGGGCAGCCGAGCGACACGAAGGAGATCTTGGGGGCGGGTGCGTTCATGGCGATGAGGGGATGCGGCGCCGGCCCACGGCCAAGGGGGCAGCGAGCGGGATCAAGGATTTAGGGAAGGGTGCTGGGGCAGGGCTCTAGCACAGGGGAGGGCGGGCGTCACGGGGCGGGCCTTCCGACCGACGGACGGCTTCCGCTCTCCCCCCCGCCTCCGCTATCACGGCGCCATGTGGAGCCGCCCGTTTCCCCCGCTCGATCCCGCCGATGCGGCCGCCCGCCTGCGCGGGGCCGGCCTCGGCCGGCTGGCCCTCCTCGACAGCGCGATGCGGCACGACACGCTCGGGCGCCACTCCTACCTCGCCGCCGCGCCGTTCGGGACCTTTCGCGCCCGGGACGGCCGGGCGACCTGGAACGGCGCGGCGGTGCCGGGCCCACCCCTCGAGGCCCTGCGGGCGGTGCTGGCGCCCTACCGGATCGAGGCCGATCCCGACCTGCCGCCGTTCCAGGGCGGGGCGATCGGCTATTTCGCCTACGATCTCGGCGCGAGCCTGGAACGGGTGGTGGCGCCGGCCCGGCGGGCCGGCCTCGCCGACGACCTCGCGGTCAGCCTCTACGCCACGGTCGTCGCCTTCGACCATCGGACGGGCACCTGCCGGCTGATCGCCACCGGCTTTCCCGAGACCGATCCCGACGCCCGGGCGCGCAAGGCCGCGCGCGACCTCGACGCCCTGGCGGCGGCCCTGAGCCGGCCGGCGCCCGAGGGCGCGCCCGCCCCGGTCGCACCGCTCGCCTGGCGCTCGAACTTCACGGCCGAGGCCTACGCCCGGGCGGTCGAGCGGGTGCGCGACTACATCCGGGCCGGGGACATCTACCAGGCCAACATCGCCCAGCGCTTCGAGGCGACCCTGCCGCCGGGCTTCGACGCCTTCGCGTTCTACCGGCGGCTGCGGGCGCGGAACCCCGCGACCTTCGCGGCCTATCTCGAGGGCGACGGGCTCACCCTCGCCTCGTCCTCGCCCGAGCGCTTCCTGCGCCTCGATCGCCGCGCGGTCGAGACCCGGCCGATCAAGGGCACGGCGCGCCGCGCGGACGACCCGGCGCAGGACCGGGCCCGGGCCGAGGCGCTCGCCGCCGATCCCAAGGAGCGGGCCGAGAACGTGATGATCGTCGACCTCCTGCGCAACGACCTGTCGCGGATCTGCGCGCCGCACAGCGTCGCGGTGCCGACGCTGTGCGGGATCGAGACCTATGCCGGCGTCCACCACCTCGTCTCGGCGGTGACCGGCACGCTGAAGGAGGGGGCGGACGGGCTCGATCTGCTGGCCGCGACCTTCCCGGGCGGCTCGATCACCGGGGCGCCGAAGCTGCGCGCCATGGACATCATCACGGAGATCGAGGGCGATGCCCGCGAGGCCTATTGCGGGGCGATCGGCTGGATCGGGTTCGACGGCAGCCTCGACACCAGCATCGCGATCCGCACGGTGATGCTCGACGACACCTGCGCCGTGCTCCAGGCCGGCGGCGGCGTCACGCTTCTGTCCGACCCCGAATCCGAGTATCGCGAGACCCTGACCAAGGCCGAGCGGGTCTTCTCGGCCTTCGCGACCGGGGAGGGCGCATGATCCTCGTCGTCGACAACTACGATTCCTTCGTCTTCAACGTGGTGCGCTACCTCGAGGAGCTGGGCGAAACGGTCCGGGTGGTGCGCAACGACGCGCTCGACGTCGCCGGCATCCGGGCGCTCGCCCCGCAGGCCGTGGTGATCTCGCCCGGCCCGTGCAGCCCGGCCGAGGCCGGGGTGTCGCTTCCCGCCATCCGCGAGCTGTCGGGCGCCGTGCCGCTGCTCGGCGTCTGCCTCGGCCACCAATGCATCGGGGCGGCCTTCGGCGGCCGGGTCGAGCGGGCGGCGCGACCCCTCCACGGCCAGGCGACGGCGATCGCGCATGAGGGCCGCAACCTCTTCCACGGGCTGCCGGCGCCGCTCACCGTCGGGCGCTACCACTCGCTGATCGTGACGCCGCAGGCCGCGATGGACCCGCACCTTACGGTCGATGCGGTCTCGCCCGAGGGCGAGGTGATGGCGCTCTCGCATCGCCACCACCCGACCTACGGGGTGCAGTTCCATCCGGAATCGGTGCTGACCGAGCACGGCCACGCCCTGTTCGGCATTTTTCTCGATCTCGCCCGGCGCTGGCACGCGGAGGGAGGGGCGGACCGTGCTGTGGCGTGAGGGCGCGCTCCACGAGGACACGGTCCAGCCCTTCGACCTCGCCGACCGGGGCCTGCTGCTCGGTGACGGGGTGTTCGACACCGCGCTGGCGCTCGGCGGCCGCGTCGTCGAGGAAGAGGCGCACCTGGCGCGGCTGGGGGCGGCCGGGGCGGCGCTCGGCTTCGCGGTCGATCTCGCCGAGGCCCGGGCGGCGATGCGGGCGGTGGCGGCGCGCCATCCGCGCGCCGCGATCCGCACCACCG
>NZ_JACWCT010000025.1 GCF_016613415.1 Methylobacterium ajmalii
GCCCCGCCCCGGCCGTGGCTGGCGAGGAAGCGCGCCCGCAGGGTGCGGCCGAGGCCCTGCGGCGCCAGGGCGGCGAGAACCGGGGAGGCCGGGACCGCGGCCGTGCGCCCCGGCGCGGCGCGGGACGCGACCGGGCCCGCGCATTCCGCCGGAGCCCAGCGCCGGACGATGGCGAGCGCCGAGCGGCGACCGTACTCGCCGTAATAGCGCCGGAGCAGCGACACGGCGGCGTCGGCCCCGTGCCCGGCGGTGGCAAAGCCGGTATGGCCCTCCTGGTCGCCGCCGATCTCGCCGTCCCAGCGCGCCCGCTTGATGCACCAGTAGTTGTTGAGCTTGACGCAGCGCGCCACGAAGGCCGGATCGGTCGGTGCCGCCCAGGCGGTCCAGGCGAGCGAGAGCGGCATCAGCCCGTCCCTGGTCTCGCCGCGCCAGTTCGACACCGCCCGCGCCTCCGGGCGGTAGACCGGCGCCTCGCGCGCCGGTGCCGCGAGGGCGGCGGCCGCGGCGAGCCCGTCCCGGACCCCGTCGGACAGGCGCGTCGCGCCGTCCCGGGCCAGGCCGGCGGCGTCCTGCGCGGCGGGACCGGCCGCGAGGCTCAGGGCGAGAAAGGCGGTGAGGATCACGGGGCCCACGGGTCTCCGGTCGCGGCTCGGCTCTCACAAACGGCCGTGGGGCGATCCGGTTCGCCGCAGCCCGCCCTCACTCGTCCTCGCCGTGCCCCAGGGTCTTGGGCGTCACGAACCGCTCGACCTCGCCCTCCCCGGCCTCGACCTCGCCCCACGCCGTCGCGGGCAGGTCGATCACCGCGATTCCCGCCGTCGGGTACTTCCTGGTCAGGGCGCGGCGCGCGTCGCCGGGCTTCGACAGCAGCCGGGCGAGGTCCTGGAAGCCGGGATTGTGGCCGATCATCAGGGCGGTCGCGACCTCGTCCGGGATGCTCCGCACCACGTCGAGGAGGCGCGAGACCGGCGCCTCGTAGATCTGCGGCACGGTCTCGTCCGGGACGGTCCCGAGGGCCGGCCGGACGAGGTCCCAGGTCTCCTGCGTGCGCCGGGCCGGCGAGACCAGCACCCGGTCGGGGATCAGGCCCTCCGCCGCCAGGTAGGCGGCGATCTTCGGGGCGGCCTCCCGCCCGCGCGGGGCGAGCGGCCGGTCGATGTCGGACGCGCCGTCCGGCCAGTCGGACTTGGCGTGGCGCAGGAGGATCAGGCGGCGCATGGCTCTAGCGTCCCTCGCGGCGGCTCAGGAAGGCGAGCTTCTCGAACAGCCCGACATCCTGCTCGTTCTTCAGGAGCGCCCCGTGCAGCGGCGGGATCAGCTTGCGGGGGTCGCGCTCGCGCAATTGCTCGGGGCCGATATCCTCGGCCATCAGCAGCTTGAGCCAGTCGAGGAGCTCGGAGGTCGAGGGCTTCTTCTTGAGGCCGGGGGCCTCGCGCACCTCGAAGAAGACTCGCAGGGCCTCCTCGACGAGGCGCTGCTTGATGCCCGGATAGTGCACGTCGACGATGGCTTTCAGCGTGTCGGCGTCCGGGAACTTGATGTAGTGGAAGAAGCAGCGGCGCAGGAAGGCGTCCGGCAGCTCCTTCTCGTTGTTCGAGGTGATGATGACGATGGGGCGGCGCGCCGCCCGGACCGTCTCGCCGGTCTCGTAGACGTGGAACTCCATCCGGTCGAGCTCGAGCAGGAGGTCGTTCGGGAACTCGATGTCGGCCTTGTCGATCTCGTCGATGAGGAGCACCGGCCGCTCGGGCGCCGTGAAGGCGTCCCACAGCTTGCCGCGGCGGATGTAGTTGGCGATGTCGGAGACCCGCGGGTCGCCGAGCTGCGAATCGCGCAGGCGCGAGACCGCGTCGTACTCGTAGAGGCCCTGTTGCGCCTTGGTGGTCGACTTGATGTGCCAGGTCAGCAGCGGGGCGCCCAGGCCCCGGGCGATCTCCTCCGCCAGCACGGTCTTGCCGGTACCCGGCTCGCCCTTGACGAGGAGCGGCCGCTCCAGGGTGATGGCAGCGTTGACCGCGATGGTCAGGTCGCCGGTGGCGACGTAGTTCTCGGTTCCGGTGAAGCGCATCGGGCTCGTGTCACGTCGTTCGAGGATCCGGTCCGACCCTATGCGGGGACGGCCGTGCTGGCGAGACCCGCCCTGGAGGTTCGCCCGGGCGCCGGGGCACCCGGGCGGCCCGGTTCATGCGAAATCCGATCGATTGCTGCGCGATGCGGATTTCGGCTTCGCTCAAGCGCCGCGCCGGCTGCTGATACGATATCCGGAAGCGATCTTCCGGATCTCGTATCAGAGGATGAACCGGCTCAGATCCGCGTTCTGCGCCAGGCTCTCGACCCGGTCGCGGACGTAGGTCGCGTCGATCGTCACCGTCTCGCCGGAGCGGTCGGGGGCGGTGAACGACACGTCGTCGAGCACCCGCTCCAGCACCGTCTGGAGCCGGCGCGCGCCGATATTCTCGACGGACGAGTTCACGTCGACGGCGACCTTGGCGAGCGCGTCGATCGCGTCCGCGGTGAAGTCGATCGTGACGCCCTCCGTGGCCATCAGGGCGATCGCCTGCTTGGTCAGGCTCGCCTCGGTCTCGGTCAGGATGCGGCGGAAATCGTCGACGGTGAGCGGGCTCAGCTCGACCCGGATCGGCAGGCGCCCCTGCAGCTCCGGCAGCAGGTCGGAGGGCTTCGAGACGTGGAAGGCGCCGCTGGCGATGAACAGGATGTGGTCGGTCTTCACCGGCCCGTGCTTGGTCGCCACCGTGGTGCCCTCGATGAGCGGCAGCAGGTCGCGCTGCACGCCCTCGCGCGAGACGTCGGCGCCCGAGCGCCCTTCCCGGGCGCAGATCTTGTCGATCTCGTCGAGAAAGACGATGCCGTTGTCCTGCACGTCGCGAAGCGCCTCCTGCACCACGCTGTCCTGGTCGAGGAGCTTGTCGGATTCCTCGTTGATCAGGGGGCCGTGGGCGTCCCGCACGGTCATGCGGCGCGGCTTGCCCTTCTGGTTGCCCAGCGCCTTGCCGAGCATGTCGCCGAGGTTGATCGCCCCCATGGCGGCACCCGGCATGCCCGGGATCTCGAACATCGGCATCCCTTGCGGAGCGCCGCCGGCCAGTTCCAGCTCGACCTCCTTGTCGTCGAGCTCGCCGGCGCGCAGGCGCTTGCGGAAGGCGTCGCGGGTGGCCTGGCTCGCGGTCGGTCCGACGAGGGCGTCGAGCACGCGGTTCTCGGCCGCGGCCTCGGCCTGGGCCTGGACGCCGCGGCGCTTCTCCTCGCGCTTCAAGCCGATGCCGATCTCGACGAGGTCGCGCACGATCTGCTCGACGTCGCGGCCGACATAGCCCACTTCCGTGAACTTCGTCGCCTCGACCTTCAGGAACGGCGCGCCGGCGAGCCGCGCCAGGCGGCGCGAGATCTCGGTCTTGCCGCAGCCGGTCGGGCCGATCATCAGGATGTTCTTGGGCGCCACCTCCTCGCGGAGCGGGCCCTGGAGCTGCTGGCGGCGCCAGCGGTTGCGAAGCGCGATCGCGACCGCGCGCTTCGCGTCGCCCTGGCCGACGATGTAGCGGTCGAGCTCGGAAACGATTTCGCGGGGGGAAAAGGTGGTCATGAGGCTCTTCTGGCGGGCCCGCGGCCCTGTGCGAGGGAGGTGAGGTCCGGGCGGTCCGCCGTCAGGCGGCGTCCAGGCTCTCGATCACCAGGCTGCCGTTGGTGTAGACGCAGATCTCGGCGGCGATCCGCATGGCGCGGCGCACGATCGCCTCGGCGTCGAGCTCCTGCTCCTCCAGCGCCCGGGCGGCGGCGAGCGCGTAGTTGCCGCCCGACCCGATCGCCATCACGCCGCCCTCGGGCTCCAGCACGTCGCCGGCGCCCGACAGGAGCAGGCTCACGTCCTTGTCGGCGACCAGCATCATCGCCTCGAGGCGGCGCAGGTAGCGGTCGGTCCGCCAGTCCTTGGTGAGCTCCACGCAGGCGCGGGTGAGCTGGCCCGGATACTGCTCGAGCTTGGCTTCCAGCCGCTCGAACAGCGTGAAGGCGTCGGCGGTGGCGCCGGCAAACCCCCCGATCACCGACCCCTTGGCCAGCCGCCGGACCTTGCGGGCATTGCCCTTGACGATGGTCTGGCCGAGGCTGACCTGCCCGTCGCCCCCGATCACCACCCGGCCGCCCTTGCGCACCATCAGGATCGTCGTCGCATGCATGCGGGGGGCGCCCCCCGCGTCGTCGTTGGCCAAGGATGTCTCTCCGGGCAGGCTGTCTTCGTCGTACTGCGGCGTAGGTGGGGGCTGCGGGGGCATTCGTCCAGCCGGGCGGGCAAGGGGCGACGATCCGGAGGGCAGGCTACCGGCCCGACGTTGGTCGACGTGGTACAACGAGGTCGACGAGCGGTCCGCGTTCGCCTTTCTCCATCGCGAGCCTGCGCCATGCTGATCGTGTTCGCCGGCCTGCCCGGGACCGGAAAGACGACGATCTCCCGCGCCGTCGCCAAAACCCTCGCGGCGACGCATCTGCGCGTCGACATCATCGAGCAGGCGATCCGGGATGCGGGCGTCCTGGCGGGCCCTGTCGGCGCGTCCGGCTACGCGGTGGCCCAGGCGCTCGCGGGCGCGAATCTCGGCGAGGGGCGGGTCGTCGTGGCCGATTGCGTCAACCCGGTCGCGGCCAGCCGCGAGGGGTGGCGGGCGGTGGCGACCCGGGCCGCCGTGCGGTTGATCGAGGTCGAGGTCGTGTGCTCGGACGCGCAAGAGCATCGCCGCCGTGTCGAGGGGCGGGTTTCCGACATTCGCGGCTTCGTTCTACCCTCGTGGGACATGATTCTGCGCCTCGACTACGAGCCGTGGGACCGGCCGCGTTTCGTCGTCGATAGCGCGACCTTGTCGCCCTTGGAGGCGGTCGCGGCCGTGCAGCGGATCGCGGCGCCAGACGGGCCGACGTGAGCCCTGAGGGCCGGGCCGGGCAGAGCGCGTGATGGGCTCACGACGTGGCAGGGGTGCCGAGAGGCACGAGGCGCGCTCGCGCCGCCTGTCCGCCCGATGGATCCGACGAACGATGGGTGCTGGTCCCTACCGGCACTTTTAAGCGAGGATCCCCGGCCCCGGACGGGGCCGGCAGGATTCGTCGTCGGTCGCCCGTCGATACCCATCGAATGCGGGACGGCCGAACGCCGTTCTCCCCGGTCGCGGGATCCGTCACCAGTAGAGCTGCGCCCGCCCGATGAACGCGTCCGCGTCGATCGTCCGGCGGTTGAAGTTCAGGCTCGCCGGCGAGGGCGAGGTGTGGGAGCGGACGTAGTCGAACACGAAGCGGATGTTGCGGTCCGGGTACCAGTTCACGCCGGCGGTGAAGTCCTGCTCGATGCCGCCGCGGATGGCGCGGTCCTCGAGGTCGATGGCGCTGTAGCGCAGCCCCAGCTCGAACACCCCGGTGCCGCCGCGGCTGACGCGCTGCGCCTCCTCGACCTCCACGCCGCCGAACACCGCGTACTCGGTGGCGTATTTCGGCGCGATCGCGTAGCGCCGTCCCTTGCCGTTGAGGAGCAGGCCGGCCTGGATGTAGCCGCCCTGGAAGCTCAGGGACGGCGCCCCGCCCGAGCGGCCGATCTCGGTCAGGATGTACTCGGCCTGGAGCCGGAACGGCCCGGCCTGCCAGGCGGCCTCGAGCCCGATGCGGCCGATGCTCGCCGCGTCGCGGATGGCGCCGGTGTTGACGAACTGGCGCGCGAACAGGAACGCCTCGGAGCGGCTCGACAGGGTGAGCGCGCTGCCGTCGTTCGGCAGCGAGCGGTAGCTGCCGGCGACCCCGACATGCAGCACGTCGTTGCCGTCCTGGCTCAGGTAGGGCGCGTAGGTCAGGCGGGTGGTCGAGGCGACGCCCTGGTCGCCGATGGCGGCGTTGTTGATGTTGCCGCCGAACACGCTCGTCACCGCGGTCCAGCGCTCGCCGTGGGTGCCGATCGCGAAGCCGAAGTTGCGCGCCGGCGCGAAGGCGTCGGCGAGCGAGCGCTCGGTGAACAGGGTGTTGTTGTCCGAGATCAGCTGGTCGAGGCTGAACGGCTCCTTCATGTTGCCGATCGCCACGATGACGTTCTGGAAGCCCTTGTAGGCGACGACCGCGTCGTTGATCGGCCGGTTCGGTTCGGCGAAATCGTACTGGAAGGCGAGCTCCAGTTCCTTGCCGAGCGTCAGGTAGCTCTCGATCCAGGAGCGGCGCACGGCGATCGGGGTGTCGAACACCGTGCCGAAGCCGCGCTGCTGCACCCGCCCGGTGCCGAAATCGAGCTGGAGCCGCCCGCCGATCCGCAGGGTCGCGGCGTCGTCGGGAAACTTCAGGGTGATGCCCTTCTCGTCGATGGTCAGCGTCTCGCCGAAGGGGCCGGGCGGGCCCTCGACCGCGCCGGCGGGCAGGCTCGCGCAGCAGGCGAGCAGGAGAACGGCGATCGGCCAGGACGGGCGCGACGGCGGGCGTTTGCGGTGAGACATGGCCGGCTCCTCGCGGCTGATATGCCGGAGGCTGCGCGTTATTCCATGACGGGGCTGCGACCTCCGGTGGATCCGGCCCTGTTCGCCGGCCGGTGTGGCGCACCCGCCACGTCCAGGCGAGCCGCCGCGTGGGTGGGGCGAACCGTGACGCGACGGCGGGGTTGTGTCGGGGACGATCGAGGAACCGCCATGCCCCCCGCCATCGACCGCCGTCTCTGCCTGTCGGGCCTCGCCGCCCTCGCCCTCGGACCGCTGACCGGCGCCGCCCGCGCGCAGGGCGCGGCCCCTCAAGGCACGCCCGTGCAAGCCGCACCCATGCAGGGCGCGGCCGGCCGGTCCGACACCCTCCTGGTGATGGAGAAGGGCGACCACGCCCTGAGCTTCTACGAGCTCGCCAGCGGCCGGCGCACCGGGCGGGTCGAGCTGCCGGGGGAGTACCCGCACGAATTCGTCGTCGACCGGGCCGGGACCCGCGCCTACGTGGCGCTCTACGGCGCCAAGTCCTCGACCACGCCGGGCCCGGGGGGCGATGCCGTCTACGTCGTCGATCTCGCCGCCCGCAGCCTCGCCCGCACGATCGATTGCGGGCCGTTCCGGCGCCTGCACGGGATCCGCCTCGATGCGAGGGACCGGCTCATGGTGCTGAGCGAGGACCGCGACGTGCTCCTCGGCATCGACGCGCCGGAGCGGGCCGAGCGGCCGGACCGGGCGGTGGCGACCGGCGGCATCAAGGGCCACCTCTTCTCGCTGTCGCGGGACGGCGAGACGGCCTACGTCGCCAACATCCTGTCGAACACCGTGAGCCGGGTGCGGCCCTTCGCGCCCGCGGAGGCGCCCCGCATCGCCGCCTCCGGCCCGTGGCCGGAGGGCAACGCGCTCTCTCCGGACGAGGCGACGCTCTACGTCGCCCACCGCCGCGGCGCGACGCTGGCGGCGCTCGCCACCGAGGCGATGACGGTGACCCGCAGCGTGCCGACGCGCGGCGACGTGGTGCGGGTCGATTGCGGGCTGGAGGGCGACCTGATCCTCGCCAACTACGCCGAGAAGAGCCTGTCGCTGCTCGATCCCGCACTCAAGGAGATGGCGGTCGTGCCGCTCGGGGCTGCGCCGGTGGCGCTCGCCCGCCACCCGTCGAGCCCGCTGGCCTTCGCGGCCCTGGAGGACGACCGGATCGCGGTGGTCGATCTCGAGGGCCGTCGGGTCCAGGGCACCCTCGCCACCGGGCGCGAGCCCGACGTGATGGTGCTGCTGCCCGGATGATCGATGACCGGGCCCCGCGCCGCGGGGTCCGGCTCCGGATCAGGCCGCCCGCATCGGGCGCTTCGGCGGCTCGAACACCGTCGCGTAGTGGGTGCGGCACCAGCGCTTGCCGGTGAGCACGCGGCAGCCGCAGACGCGCTTGGTCTCGATCGCGGTGCCGTCGCCGTCGGCCCAGAGCGGGAAGGTGCAGTCGAGGAGGCCGGCCTTGAGGAACAGCACGCCCTCGCCGCCATCGGCCGCCGCCGCCGGTACCCGGCGGGACATCGGCAGGGCGACGACGCTGCCCTCGGACGGGGGCGCCATCAGCCCCGGCGCCGCGGCGGGCTCCTGGAATGCGGGCTCGCGAACCGCTGGCGCCTCGACGGCGCGCGGCAGCGGGGCTTGCGCCCGCGGCGCCTCGGGCTGCGGGGCGGCCGGCTTGACGACCGT
>NZ_JACWCT010000026.1:0-269 GCF_016613415.1 Methylobacterium ajmalii
ATGTGCAAGCGCGGTAACGCGCTGAGCTGACCAGTACTAATCGCTCGATCGGCTTGATCGCTCTCATGATCCGTGTCCGGATCAGACCAACACCACACACGATGAAGACATGCGGACGGCCCTCACCGGCTGCCGCGAAAGACATGCTTGCCGGACGACGTGCTTGGCCGGTCTGGTGGTCAGAGCGGGGTGATCAGAACCCGATCCCATCTCGAACTCGGCCGTTAACCGCCCCAGCGCCTATGGTACTGTGTCTCAAGACACGGGAG
>NZ_JACWCT010000026.1:300-118429 GCF_016613415.1 Methylobacterium ajmalii
GGTCACAGGTTCAAATCCTGTCCCCGCAACCAAACCAAACGAAAAACCCCGCTCGGCATCGCCGGCGGGGTTTTTCGTTTGGCCGATGGCGCTTCAGTAGTTGCGGCGGGTCACGACCCAGATGGCGTGGATCAGGCCAGGAATGTAGCCGAACAGCGTCAGCAACACGTTCAGGATGAACTGCAGGCCGAACCCGACGGTGAACAGCACGCCGATCGGCGGGATCACGACGAGCAGGATGATGCGGATGATGTCGCCCACGGTGTCTCCGTCCTGACGCTTGGAAAACGAAAAGCCACGCTGGGAACGGCGTGGCGCCCGAACTGTTCCCGCGTCGGCGCCCGAAACCTCCCGCCATGGGCGGGAGGGGAGGGGGCTCACGGGCGCAGCAGCACCTTCCCCATCGCCTCGCGGCGGGCCAGGATGCCCAGGGCGGAGGCGGCCTCCTCCAGCGGGTAGACGCCGTGCACCTTGGCGGAGAGGCGGCCCTCGCGCACCAGCGACAACAGGCGAGCCTGGTTGGCGGCGTGGCCTTCCGGCTCTCGCTTGAGGAAGGCGCCCCAGAACACGCCCTGGATGTCGATGCCCTTCAGGAGGGCGAGGTTCAGCGGAATTTTCGGGATCTCGCCGGCGGCGAAGCCGACGACGAGGAAGCGGCCCTTCCAGTTGAGCGAGCGGAGCGCCGGCTCGGAATACTCGCCGCCGACGGGATCGTACACGACGTCGATGCCGGCCTCGCCGCCGAGCCGCTTCAGGCCCTCGCGCAGGGATTCGCGGCCGTAATCGAGGGTGAGGTCGGCGCCGTGGGCCTTGGCGAGTTCGAGTTTCTCGGCCGACGAGGCGCAGGCGATCACCCGCGCGCCCATCGCGTGGCCGAGTTCCACCGCCGCCAGCCCGACGCCGCCGGTGGCGCCGAGCACCACCAGGGTCTCGCCGGGCTGGAGGTTCGCCCGGTCCTGCAGCGCGTGCAGCGAGGTGCCGTATGTGACCGAGAGGCCGGCCGCCTGCTCGTCGCTCACGCCCTCCGGCACCCGGGTCAGGCCGGAGATCGGCGCCACCACCCGCTCGCGGCAGGCGCCGTAGCCGAGATGGACGATGACGCGCTCGCCGACGCGGAACGCCTCGGCGCCCGGTCCGACCGCCTCGATCACCCCGCAGGCCTCGGCGCCGGGCGAGAACGGCAGGTCCGGCTTCACCTGGTAGCGGCCGGCGATAATCAGCGTGTCGAAGAAGTTGAGCGCCGCGACGCTCACCCGCACCAGGGCCTCGCCCGGCCCGGGCACCGGATCCGGCACCTCCTCGATCACCAGGTCGTCCGGGCCGCCGAGCGCCTTGCACAGGAGTGCCTTCATCGTCACCGATCCTCCCCGCCGCGCGTCCGGCGGCTTGCGCCCCGAGTGGTGGGCCAGGCCGCGGCCGCTGGCAAGCCGGCACGCGGCCCGTCAGGGCCGTTCATAGGTCCCGGTCAGGGCGCCCTTGGCGAGGACGTGCCCGTGCATCGCTTCCAGGAGGGCGCCGCGGCCGGGCGTCCCTTCGAGGCCGAGACGCCGGTTCAGCGCGTAGACCTGGAACAGGTAGCGGTGCGGCCCGTGGCCGGTCGGCGGGTCGGGCGGCAGGTAACCGGCCTTGAGGAAGGTGTTCTTGCCGACTTCCTCGATCGTGCCGGTGGAGCCCGGGCTTGCCAGCGCCCCCTCGGCCAGGCCCTCGCTCGTCGGCTCCAGGTCCCACGCGATGGCGTGGACGATCGGTTTCGGCGTCGGGCTGTCGGCGTCCTCGACCAGCAGCACCAGGGCGGCGGTCCCCGCCGGAATTCCGCTCCAGGCGAGCGGCGGCGAGAGCTTCTCGCCGTCCTGCGTGAAGCGCGCCGGCACCGCGGCGCCGTCGCCGAAGGCCGGGCTCGCCACCCGGATCGCCTCGGGCGCGCCCTCGAACTCTGCGTGGTAGGCGGTCGTCTCGATGCCGGCGCGGAGGCCCGACAGGGCCTCGCCCAGGGCGTGGGGGATCTTTTCCAGCATGGACCCGTCTCTCCTCGGTGTGTCGCGGCGACAACCGGGGGAGGCGGGTCCGGGTTGCCGCCGTCAGGCCCGCAGGCGCTCGGCCGCGATCATGTAGTTCACCGCCGTGTCGCGGGCGGCGCTCCAGCGGTTGGTGAGCGGGTTGAAGACGACGCCGGTCGTATCGGTGACGGTCAGGCCGCCGCCCTCGACGGCGTCCTGCAGCTCGTCGGGCGTGACGAACTTGTTCCAGTCGTGGGTGCCCTTGGGCAGCCAGCCGAGGACGTATTCCGCCCCCACGATGGCGAGCGCGAAGGAACGCATCGTCCGGTTGATCGTCGCGGCGAAGAGCAGGCCGCCGGGCTTCACCGCCGTGCAGGCCGTGCGCACGAAGGCCGGCATGTCGGTGACGTGCTCAACCACCTCCATGGCGCAGACCACGTCGAAGCGTTCGCCGGCCGAGACCACGTCCTCGATCGTCTCGGCCCGGTAGCGCACCGGCACGCCGGCCTCGTCGGCATGGGCTTGCGCGATCTTGACGTTGGTCACCGCCGGGTCGAGGCCGGTCACCTCGGCGCCGAGCCGGGCGAGCGGCTCCGACAGGACGCCGCCGCCGCAGCCGACATCGACGAGGCTGAGGCCCGCCAGCGGGCTCGGGGCCAGCGGGTCGCGGCCGAACTGGCGGCAGACCGTGTCGCGGATATAGGTGAGGCGCACCGGGTTGAAGCGGTGCAGCACCCGCATCGGTCCCGTCTCGTCCCACCAGGTCGCGGCGAGGCGATCGAAGCGGGCGACCTCGTCGCGGTCGATCGAGGGTCCGGTCGGTTCGCTCATCGGCGCCAGGCCTTCCTGTGGGTGGGAGAGAAAAGGTCTCTCGAAGGGTCTCTCGGCGTCGAGGTAGCGCAGCCGCCGTCCCGGGCCAACCGCCGTGATGCGCCGCCGAGGGGCCCGCGACGTTGACACCGGCCCGGGGCGCTTGTACCCGCCGGACGCCCACCATCTCGCGCTGCGGCAGACGCGTCGCGAGGGCGGTCGGCGAGAGCAGTTCGCAAGAGCCGTTTGTTCGAAGCAGTTTGTTCGATCGGATCCCCATGCCCCGCCTGGTGATGAAATTCGGCGGCACCTCCGTCGCCACGGTCGACCGCATCCGCAACGTCGCCCGCCACGTCGCCCGGGAGGTACGGGCCGGCTACGAGGTGGCGGTCGTCGTCTCGGCGATGTCCGGCAAGACCAACGAGCTGGTGGCCTGGTGCAAGGACGCCTCGGCCCTCTACGCCCAGTCCGAGTACGATGCGGTCGTCGCCTCCGGCGAGCAGGTCACGTCGGGCCTGCTCGCCATCGTGCTCAACGAGATGGGCCTCAAGGCCCGCTCCTGGCAGGGCTGGCAGATTCCGATCGAGACCTCCGACCAGCACGGCTCGGCCCGCATCCAGAACATCGACGGTGCCCGCCTCGATGTCGGCTTCCAGCGCGGCGAGGTCGCGGTGATCGCCGGCTTCCAGGGCATCCACGCCGAGACCGGCCGCCTGACGACGCTCGGGCGCGGCGGCTCCGACACCAGCGCGGTCGCGATCGCGGCGGCGATCGGCGCCGAGCGCTGCGACATCTACACCGACGTCGACGGCGTCTACACCACCGATCCCCGGGTGGTCCCGAAGGCTCGCCGCCTCGAGCGGGTCGCCTTCGAGGAGATGCTCGAGATGGCCTCGCTGGGGGCCAAGGTGCTCCAGGTGCGCTCGGTCGAGCTCGCCATGGTGCATCGGGTGCCGACCACCGTGCGCTCCTCCTTCGACGACCCCGACGACGCCCGCCCCGGCACCCTCATCTGCGACGAGGACGATATCGTGGAACAGCAGATCATCACGGGCATCGCCTTCTCGAAGGACGAGGCCCAGATCACGCTTCGCCGGGTGAAGGACAAGCCCGGCATCGCCGCCGCCATCTTCGGCCCGCTGGCTGACGCCAACATCAACGTCGACATGATCATCCAGGTCGTGTCGGGCGACGGTGCCGCCACCGACATGACCTTCACGGTCCCGGCCGCCGACTACGAGCGGGCCCGCGCGATCCTGGAGGCGCAGTCCGGTACGGTCGAGTGCGAGCGGATCGAGGGCGCCACCGACGTGGTCAAGGTCTCGGCGATCGGCATCGGCATGCGCAGCCATGCCGGCGTCGCCGCCAAGGCGTTCCGGGCGCTGGCCGAGAAGGGCATCAACATCCGGGCGATCACCACCTCGGAGATCAAGTTCTCGGTGCTGATCGACGCTGCCTACACCGAGCTGGCGGTGCGCACGCTCCACGCCCTCTACGGCCTCGACAAGGCCTGACGCTCCGGCGGCCCCGGGACAGGGCCCGCAACACGTCGCCGAACCGACGCCCCGTCCGCGAATCCCGCGGGCGGGGCGTCGTCGCTTGTGACGGACGTCGTCGCCCGTTTCCCGGCGGGCGGGGCCGTTGCACCGGCCTCTCCCCCGGAAGGACGCTTGCCGGCCGGGCGTCGGACTCGCTATACGGCGATGACGGGGCCGATGCGTCAGGCCCGCGCGGGCCGATCCTTGGGTTGCGTCGCGCAGGGTCCGGCTCGCTAAAGGGTGGAACACGAGACGATGCCCGCAGCGCCTGGAGGCCCGCGCCTGCTACTGCGCCGCCTTCGCGAGGCCATGGCGGAGCCCGTCGGCCCGCAGGCGCGCCTCGACCGTATCGTCGTCCTGATCGCGTCCAACATGGTCGCGGAGGTCTGCTCGGTCTACGTCCTGCGCGACGACGGCAACCTCGAGCTCTTCGCCACCGAGGGCCTGAACCGCGAGGCGGTGCACCTCACGACCATGCGGGCCGGCGAGGGCCTGGTCGGCCTGATCGCCGCCACCGCCGAGCCGCTCTCCCTCTCCGACGCCCAGTCGCATCCCGCCTTCTCGTACCGGCCCGAGACCGGCGAGGAGGTCTACCACGCCTTCCTGGGCGTGCCGCTCCTGCGCGCCGGCAACACCCTCGGCGTGCTCGTGGTGCAGAACCGCACCTACCGGGTCTATTCCGAGGAGGAGATCGAGGCGCTCCAGACCACCGCCATGGTGCTGGCGGAGATGATCGCCTCGGGCGAGCTGCAGGCGCTGTCGCCCGGCACGGTCAGCGCCTCGCGCCGGGCGCTGAGCCAGTGCGGCGTCGCGCTCGCCGACGGGGTGGGCCTCGGCCACGTCGTGCTGCACGAGCCGCGCATCGTCGTGCGCACCCTGATCGCCGAGAACGTCGAGCGCGAGGCCTCACGCCTCGACACCGCCATCGCGGAGGTGCGCGCAGCCATCGACGACCTCGTCGAGCGCGGCGACGTCGCGGGGGCGGGCGAGCACCGGGAGGTGCTCGAGACCGTCAGGATGTTCGCCCACGACCAGGGCTGGCTGCGGCGGATGCGCGAGGCGGTGCTGTCGGGCCTCACGGCGGAAGCCGCGGTGGAGCGGGTGCAGTCCGACAACCGCGCCCGGATGCTGCGCCAGAGCGATCCCTACCTGCGCGAGCGCCTGCACGACCTCGACGACCTCGCCAACCGGCTCCTGCGCCAGCTCGTCGGCCGCGAGACGATCGGTCCGGATGCGATGCCCGAGAACGCCATCCTGGTGGCGCGCTCGATGGGCCCGGCGGCGCTCCTCGACTACGACCGCGCCCGCCTGCGCGGCGTGGTGCTGGAGGAGGGCGGCCCGACGAGCCACATCGCCATCGTGGCCCGGGCTCTGGGCATCCCGGCGGTGGGCGAGGTGGCCAACGCCACCGCGCTGGTCGAGACCGGGGACGCCATCATCGTCGACGGCGGTACCGGCGAGATCCAGATCCGCCCCGGGCCCGAGGTCGAGGCGGCCTACGCTGAGAAGGCGCGCCTGCGGGCCCGCCGCCAGGAGCAGTACCGCTCCCTGCGCGACGTGCCGGCGGTCACCCGCGACGGCGTCTCGGTCGGGCTCCAGCTCAATGCCGGCCTCATCGTCGACCTGTCGCACCTGCACGAGACCGGGGCCGAGGGCGTCGGGCTGTTCCGCACCGAGCTGCAGTTCATGGTCGCCGAGCGGATGCCGAGCGCGGCCGAGCAGCAGATCCTGTACGAGACCGTGTTCGACGCGGTCGGCGAGCTGCCGGTGACGATCCGGACCCTCGATATCGGCGGCGACAAGGTGCTGCCCTACATGAAGTCGCTGGAGGAGGAGAACCCGGCGCTCGGCTGGCGGGCGATCCGCATCGGCCTCGACCGGCCGGGCCTCCTGCGGATGCAGCTGCGCGCGCTGCTCAAGGCGGCGCGCGGTCGCCCGCTCAAGATCATGTTCCCGATGGTCGCGACCGTGGACGAGTTCGTCCAGGCGAGGGGCATCGTGGAGCGCGAGAAGGCGCACCTCACCCGCCACGGCTACCCGCTGCCGTCGGAATGCCGGCTCGGCGTGATGGTCGAGGTGCCCTCGCTGCTGTTCCAGATGGACGAGATCGCGGCCGAGGCCGACTTCCTCTCCGTCGGGTCCAACGACCTGATGCAGTTCCTGTTCGCGGTCGACCGCGAGAACCGCCAGGTCGCCAACCGCTTCGATCCCCTGAGCGCCGCGGCGTTGCGGGCCTTCCGGCTCATCGCCGAGCGGGCCAACGCCGCCGGGACCCCGGCGACGGTCTGCGGCGAGATCGGCGGGCGGCCGCTCGAGGCGATGGCGCTGATCGGCCTCGGCTTCCGCGCCCTCTCGATGTCCCCGGCCTCGATCGGCCCGGTCAAGGCGATGGTGCTGGGGATCGATGCCGGCGCCGTCGCGGCCTTCCTGGAGCAGGAGCTGGCGCGGACCAAGGACGGCGCGTCCCTGCGCCCGGCGCTCGCGGCCTTCGCCGAGGAGCATGGCGTCCCGATCTGAGCGGGCCGCGTGCGCGCACCGACCCGAAAGCGGTCCGTTCCCTCGGATCGACGATGACGTGACGTCGGGAAAGACCCTCTCCGGCCGCCGCCTGTCGATCCTGCGCCGGCCGGGGAGTGAGACATCCGAACGGCGTGCCGTTCGTGACCATCGCCGTCATCGAACGCCCGACCGGATCGGCTTTCGCCGTGACGATCGGGCTGCGTTCACGACCTGTCCCTGACAAGCGGGGTTGCGAGATTGCCACCCCGCGGCTCGTCGCCTGCAAGACGGAAGCGGGAGGACCCTGTCCGCGAAGATCCCGCACGGCCTCGGGGTGCGCCAAGGCGGTTTTCGGCGTCGGACTGGATCCGGCGTCTCGGCGGCCGCCCTATCGGCCGGGCGCGCGACCCGTCCAGCTCGCCTGGGCCACGGTATCACTCCAGGCCGAGCCGACGGGCTGCATGATGACCCAGGTTTCCGCCAGCCGGCCGGCTTCCGTACGGTAGGATTGCAGACCGGCGCGGGTTCGCACTTCGCTGCTTTCGAGGTCCGTCCATTTCATCGTGAAGCGAAACCGGGCGCGATCACCCTCGAAGCTATGATCGTAGACGATGATCCTGATATCGGGACGCGCCTGCCTCAAGCGCGAGAGCTCCGCCGCGTAGTCCTCGCGGGCGACGGTGCGGTCGCCCATCTCGTCATGCCGGACGTAAGACGGCGCGACGCAAAACTCGACGAGGTCGAAGGCGCCCTCGTGCCAGACGCGCTCCCAGCGGTCGAACAGATCCTCCAGCACGGTGGCATGCGTCACGATCGGCTCCCTCTGCGAGATCGACCCGTCGCAAGCCCCTTGCCGGGTCGGTCGGCCGAAGGCTCGGGTGTGACGGGCGGTGCCGTACTGCCATGGTGCAAGCGCGTGCGAGCCCGCACCGACTCCCCATCCCCCGCAGACCTGCTATACGCGGCACCATCTCCGGCACCGGGCGCGGGCCGCCCCGGCTGAACCGTCCGCTGCGCATGGCCATATCCTTCGTATGATCGCGATCCCGTCCGACCGTCTCGACGCCATCCTGGCCCGCCACGACATCGTCACCGCTATCCTGAGCGCCGGCGAGGCCGACGCGGAGAGCTTCGTCCAGCTCTCGCGCGAGCTCTCCGACCTCGATTCCGTCGTCGAGGCGATCCGCGCCTTCCGGGCCGCCGAGACGGCGTTGCACGGGGTCGAGGAGATGATCGCCGAGGGCGATCCCGAGATGCGGGCGCTCGCGGCGGAGGAGAAGCCGGAGGCCGAGGCCGCCCGCGACGGCGCGGCGCGCGCGCTCCAGCTCCTGCTCCTGCCCAAGGACGCGGCCGACGAGAAGAGCGCGATCCTCGAGGTGCGCGCCGGCACCGGCGGCGACGAGGCGGCGCTCTTCGCCGGCGACCTGTTTCGGATGTATTCCCGCTACGCCGACCTGAAGGGGTGGAAGGTCGAGGTCATCTCGGAGAGCGCCGGCACGATGGGCGGCTATCGCGAGGTCGTGGCCGAGGTGAAGGGCCGGGGCGTGTTCGCCCGGCTGAAGTTCGAGAGCGGCGCCCACCGGGTGCAGCGCGTGCCCGACACCGAGACCCAGGGGCGCATCCACACCTCCGCCGCCACCGTCGCGGTGCTGCCGGAGGCGGAGGAGGTCGACATCCAGGTCAACGAGTCCGACCTGAAGATCGACACGATGCGGGCGCAGGGCGCCGGCGGCCAGCACGTCAACAAGACCGAATCGGCGATCCGCATCACCCACGTGCCGAGCGGCATCGTGATCTTCGTCCAGGAAGAGCGCTCGCAGCACAAGAACCGGGCCCGCGCCATGGCGCTGCTGCGGGCCAAGCTCTACGACCAGGAGCGCAGCCAGAAGGACGCCGCCCGCGCCGCCGACCGCAAGTCGCAGGTCGGCAGCGGCGACCGCTCGGAGCGGATCCGCACCTACAACTTCCCGCAGGCCCGGGTGACCGACCACCGCATCAACCTGACCCTCTACAAGCTCGAGGAGGTGATGGCCGGCACCGCCCTCGACGAGGTGGTGGACGCGCTGATCACCGAGCACCAGGCGGCGCTCCTCGCCGCCGAGGGGATGACGTGATCGCGCTGGCCCCGGATACGAGCCGGATCGCGGCCCGCGCCCGGGCCGTGGACGTCCTCGCCGCCGGCGGCATCGAGACCGCCGCCCTCGACGCCCGCATCCTGGTCGAGGAGGCGCTCGGCGTCACCGCCACCGACCTCGCCCTGCGCGGCGACGCGCCGGTCGGCCCGGAGGGGGCGGCGCGGCTCGCCGCGTTCCTGGCGCGCCGCGCCGCCGGCGAGCCGGTGGCCCGCATCATCGGCGCCTGGGAGTTCTGGGGCCTCCCCTTCGCGCTGTCGCCCGAGACCCTGGTGCCGCGGCCCGACACCGAGACCCTGGTCGAGACCGCCCTCGGCCTCGGCCTGCGCCGGGACGGCGCCCATCGCCTCGCCGATCTCGGCACCGGCTCGGGCTGCATCCTGGTGGCGCTCCTCAGCGAGTGGCCGCGGGCCGAGGGCCTCGGGCTCGACCGCTCGCCCGGCGCCCTGCGCACCGCCCGGGCGAACGCCGCCCGCAACGGCGTCGGCGATCGCGCCGCCTTCGCGGCCGGGGACTGGGCCGCGGCGCTCGCCGGGCCCTTCGACCTCGTCGTCGCCAACCCGCCCTACATCGCCAGCACGATCGTCGACGGCCTGTCCGGCGAGGTCCGCGACCACGATCCCCGGCTCGCCCTCGACGGCGGCTCCGACGGGCTCGACGCCTACCGGGCGATCCTCGCCCAGGTGCCGCCGCTGCTGGCGCCCGGCGGGCATCTCGTGGTCGAGATCGGCTACGACCAGGAGGCGGCGTTGCGCGGGCTCGCCGCGGCGCACGGGCTCATGCCCGAGGTCCGGCGCGACCTCGCCGGGCATCCGCGCGTGGTCGTGATGGCGCCGCGGATCGCGACGTGACGCCGATCTGTCGGGTTCCGGACGCATTATCCCCGAAACCGGCCTGGACGAGACGGGAAATCGACTCGAAATCACTTGGCGGCGCCGGCCGAAACCGCTAACGTCCCAGGGTAGATCGTGAACGGTCCGGATATCACAGCCAGGCTCGGTTCTTAGGCGCGACATCGGACGCGGACCTTCGGACGATCTTCCACCACCGGGCAGACCAATCAGCGCGTAGGCGGTCCGGTGACCCGCATCTGTGGATCGAGGGCGGCCGGCGGCGAGACGGCCCGCGGTCGCACAGGGCACGGCGGACATCGCTGCGGAGACGGAGCAGGCCGGCACACGGCCGCCGGATCCGCGGACGAAGCCCCGCTCCGCGCGTGAAGCCCCGCCCTTCAAGTCGTCGAAGAGGGTCAGTCGAGACCGATGAGACCGAACCAGAACAGGCGTATGCGTGGTCGCAACCGCACCAACAACAAGGGGCCGAACCCGCTGACCCGGGCCTACGAGTCGAACGGTCCCGACGTCAAGATCCGCGGTACGGCCCAGCACATCGCCGAGAAGTACGCCCAGCTCGCCCGCGACGCCCAGGCCAGCGGCGATCCGGTGATGGCCGAGAACTACTTCCAGCACGGCGAGCACTATTTTCGCATCATCACGGCGGCGAACGAGCAGTATCGCCAGCAGTACGGCGGCACCTACGGCCGCCAGGGCTACGACGACGAGGACGAGGGCGACGACGAGGGCGCGCCGACGAACGGCTACGCCGTCCAGGAGCGCGGTCAAGACCGGGGCCAGGAGCGCGGCAACGGCTACGCCCAGTCGGGCTACGGCGCCGCCGACGATTACGGCGACCCCTCCCAGCAGCCCCAGCCCTATGACGGCCGCGGCGAGGACCGCCCGTCGCGCTACGAGCGCCAGGACCGCGGCGAGACCCAGCGGCAGGACCGTCCGGACCGGCAGGAGCGCCGCGAGCGGTTCCAGCAGAACCGCCAGGATCGACAGGACCGCCCGGAGCGCCAGCAGCGCGACCGGCAGGACCGTCCCGAGCGCAGCGAGCGTCAGGACCGCCAGCCTCGTTCCGAGCGTCAGGACCTCTCCCGCGTCGAGCAGCCGCGGCAGGACGACGCCCGGCAGGACGCGCCGAGGCAGGAGTCCCTTCGTCAGGATTCCCCTCGCCAAGATTTTCCTCGCCAAGATGCTCCCCGCCAGGAGGGCTACCGCGAGGGCGGTCGCTCCGAGTTCCGCCGCGAGCGCCGCCGCGAGGAGCCGCGCTCCGAGCCGGTGCTGGCCGCCGACGAGCCGACCGGCCTGCCGGCCTTCCTGACCACGCCGGTGCGTCCGGCGGTCTCGAACCCGGCCCCGGTCGAGGAGGCCCCGCCCGCCCCGCCGGCGACCGCGGTCGAGGCATCGGACGAGGCCCCGGCACCCCGTCCGCGCCGCCGCCGCCGCACCCGCTTCGAGGGCGCCGAGGGCGAGGGCCAGCCCTCCGGCGAGCTGTTCCCGAAGCCGTCCGAGCCCTCCGGCGAGTAAGCCCGCGGACATCTTACCGAGCGACGACGGGCCGGCTCCTCCCAGGGGGCCGGCTCTTTTCTTTGTCGGAGCCGCGGACGTCCCGACGCGGATCGGCCGGATGCAGCGACATTTTTTGCGCCGCCGCGTGTGGCGTTTCCCGCGCGGCTGCCTACCTGCCGGCCTGGAGCACGGGACTGCGGTCCCGCAGACCGGCATCCTCCGGGATCGCCCGAGGTGGAGCGCAGCATGACTCATCATCCCGCCCTCGCGCAGGGCCGCGTCGCGGTCGTCACCGGCGCCGCGAGCGGCATCGGCCTTGCCGCCGCCAGGGCGTTCGCCGAGGCCGGGATGCGGGTCGTGCTCGCCGACCTGCCCGGCGAGGCGCTGACGGCGGCCGGTCGAGCTGTGGCAGCCGCGGCCCGGGGTGGCGAGGCGGAGGTGCGCGCGATGCCGACCGACGTGACCGACCCCGAGGCCCTCGCGGCCCTCTCCCGCGAGGCCGCCTCCCTCGGCGAGGTGTCGATCCTGATGGCGAATGCCGGGATTGAGGCCGGCGGACGCTTCTTCTCCGACGCCGCGACCTGGCACCGCATCCTCGACACCAACCTGTGGGGCGTGATCAACGCGCTCCAGGCCTTCGTGCCGGGCATGATCGAGCGGGGGCGGCCCGGCGCGGTGATCGTCACCGGCTCCAAGCAAGGCATCACCACGCCGCCGGGCAACACGCCCTACAACGTCAGCAAGGCCGGTGTGAAGGTGACGGCCGAGGCGCTGGCCCACGAGCTGCGCGAGGCCGGCTCTCCGGTGACCGCCCACCTGCTGATTCCGGGCTTCGTCTATACCGGCCTGACCCGCGCCCGCGGCGTGACCGAGAAGCCGGCCGGCGCCTGGACGCCGGAGGAGACCGTCGCCCTGCTGCTCGACCGGATGGCGGCGGGCGACTTCTACGTCCTCTGCCCGGACAACGAGACCACCCGTGAGATGGACGAGAAGCGCATGCGCTGGTCCTCCGACGACGTGATCCGCAACCGCCCGGCCCTGTCGCGCTGGCACCCCGACCACAAGGCCGCCTTCGCGGCCCACATGGAGGCGCCGCTCGCGGGTGGCAGCACCGGGGCGGACGAGGGGATCAGGGAGGCCGCGGCGACGCCGGCCTCGTTCTGACGCGGCCCGCCCGCGAGGCCGGATTTTCATCGCCTCCCGGGTGCGTCGGAGGCACGGACGCGCCCGGCACGCATGCCGAATCGAGACGCCGCGGGATGTCGGGCGCGAAACGTGCTCGTCCCGCGGCAGGAGGCCGGCCAGCCCCTCGCGGAAGGGGCGCCGGCGAGGAACGGGAGACCCGTCACCCGATGCACAAGATCATCCCCGTCGCCGCCTTCGACGCGGTCGTGTTCGGCGCCACCGGCGACCTGACGATGCGCAAGCTGCTGCCGGCGCTCTACCAGCGCTTCCGCGACCGGCAGATCCCGGAGGAGAGCCGCATCGTCGCGGCGGCCCGCACCCATCTCGGCACGGACGAGTACCGGAACCTCGCCGCCACGGCGCTCGAGCGCCACGTCCCGACGGCCGACCGTGACCCCGACACGGTGGGCCGCTTCCTCGCCCATCTCCACTACGTCGCGGTGGACGGGGCCGGCGACGAGGGCTGGGACGACCTGGCGAGCCTGCTCGCCGAGCGCCCCGACCACGTCCGGCCCTACTACCTCGCCACCTCGCCGAGCCTCTACGGCTCGATCTGCCGCAACCTCAGCGCCCACGGCCTGATCGGCGAGCGCTCGCGCGTGGTGCTGGAGAAGCCGATCGGCCACGACCTCGCCTCGGCCCGCGCCATCAACGACCAGGTCGGCAAGGTCTTTCCCGAGAGCCAGATCTTCCGCATCGACCACTATCTCGGCAAGGAGACGGTGCAGAACCTGCTGGCTTTGCGCTTCGCCAACACGATCTTCGAGCGGCTGTGGAACGCCGACGTGATCGACCACGTCCAGATCACCGTGGCGGAGACGGTCGGGGTCGAGGGGCGCGGCGGCTACTACGACACGTCGGGCGCGCTGCGCGACATGCTGCAGAACCACATGCTGCAGCTCCTCTGCCTGCTCGGCATGGAGAGCCCGCTCTCGCTCGATGCCGACGCGGTGCGCGACGAGAAGCTGAAGGTCCTGCGCGCCCTCAAGCCGATCCCCGCCCACGAGGTGGCGATGCGCACCGTGCGCGGCCAGTACGTCGCCGGCGCGGTCAACGGCCAGCCGGTCGCCTCCTACGCCGCCGACCTCGGCGGCGAGGCCCACAGCCTGACCGAGACCTTCGTGGCCCTGAAGCTCGAGCTGATGACGCCGCGCTGGGCCGGCGTGCCGTTCTACCTACGCACCGGCAAGCGGCTGCCCCAGAAGGTCTCCGAGATCGTGGTGCAGTTCCGCTCCTCGCCGTTCAGCATCTTCTCCGACGAGTTCGCCCGCGAGCCGAACCGGCTGGTGATCCGCCTGCAGCCGCAGGAGGGCATCAAGCTCGAGGTGATGACCAAGGAGCCCGGTCCCGGCGGGATGCGCCTGCGCGCGACCGGCCTCGACATCTCGTTCGAGGAGACCTTCAACCAGCGCTACCCGGACGCCTACGAGCGCCTGCTGATGGACGTGGTGCGGGGCAACGCGACGCTGTTCATGCGGCGCGACGAGGTCGAGGCGGCCTGGGCCTGGGCCGATACCCTGCTGGACGCCTGGGCCGACCGTCCCGAGCCGCCGCGCCCCTACCAGTCCGGCACCTGGGGGCCGACCGCCGCCATCGCGTTGATCGAGCGCGACGGGCGCACGTGGCATGAGGACCTCGGCTGACGCCGAGCCGGCACGGTGATCCCGGCCGAACGCCGCTGATTGGAATGGATCCAAGATAATTGAAGGATCTCAACGGCATGGCACGGGGTTCGACCGTCCGGCGGCTTCCCTTCCGGCCCGCCGCGCTCTAGACGGGCGGCGAGACACAGGCCCGTTCCGCGCCCCGGCGTGGGCGGGCGCCGAGGAATCGATCATGCCGCCCTGCCGCCTTCCCGTCGCCAGCCTGCTTGTCCTCGCCGCGTTCCTCGCGGGTCCCGTCCGTGCCCAGGAGGAGCCCGCGGTCGAGGCCCCGCCGGCGGCGGAGGCGCCGCACAAGGCCGCGCCCAAGCCGGTGCGGCGCCCCGCCCCCAAGCCCGCCCCGGCCCCGAAGGCGGAGGCCGCGCCGCCCGTGGTGGCGACGCCCACCGGTGCCTGGCCCAACGGCGCCAGCGCGGTGAGCGAGGTCTATGGCGACTGGACCATCAGTTGCACCCGCGAGAACGAGAAGCGCCAGTGCCAGCTGTCGCAGGCGCAGGGCGTGGCCCAGACCGGGCAGCGCCGCTTCAGCATCGAGCTCAACCCGCCGCAGGACGGGCGCAGCAACGGCCTGCTCCTGATGCCGCTCGGCCTGTCGATCGAGCCCGGCGTGACCTTCAAGCTCGACGACGCGACGCTCGGCAAGGGGGCGCCCTACACCTCCTGCGTCCAGGCCGGCTGCATCGTGCCGATCAGCTTCCCGACGGTCGCCACCGACGCGATGAAGACCGCCGTCAACCTGCGGATCACCGGCACCAAGCCCAACGGCGAGGCCGACACCATCACGGTGCCGCTCGCCGGGTTCGCCGCGGCCCTCTCGCGGATGGCGCAGCTTTTGAGCTGACATCTTCACCGGCTGGTCATGCTTGGGCGGCAGGCTTTCGGTCATGAGCATCGATTCCGCCTCCCTCGCCGCCTTCGCCGTCGCCACGCAGGGCGCCAATTACAGCCAGCAGGTCGCGACCCTCGTGACCCGCCAGGCGCTCGATGCCGAGCGCAGCGTCGCCGCCTACGTCGCCGAGACGGCCAACATCCCGGCCCCGCCCCCGCCAGGCCAGGGGCAGATCGTCGACGTGAGCGTCTGATACCGTTTCCGGAAGATCCCTTCCGGACACGGTATCACCAGCCCGCGCGGCGCTTGAGCGGAGCCGAAATCCGCATCGCGGAGCGATCAACCGGATTTCGTATGAGCGGCTCCGGTCTCCCGCTGCCGCCCCGCGCGCCAGCTCCTGCCTGCCCCTGAGGCAGGCGGGCGGGCCCTCGATCCGGCGTGATCCCCGAAGAACCGGCCTTCGAGCACTGGCACGAAAGCTGCAAACGACCCCCGCAGGCTGGCCTCATGGCCCGCGGGGCAACGACGCCCGAGCCTTGGACAGGGATGTCCGACAGACGGAGGAGCGTGAACGGGCCTCGCCGGTCCTGCACGATCCTCGCCCTGAAGCGCGTCGAAGACCCCCCGCGGGGGCCATGCGTGAGGCTCGTGAGATGGCCAGTTTCAAGACCGTGATGAAGTCGGGCCATCCCCCGACCCTGTTCGCCGCATTCCTGTACTTCGATTTCTGTTTCGCGATCTGGGTGCTCAACGGCGCCATGGGTCCGTTCATCACCGAGCACTACAAGCTCACGCCGGCCCAGACCGGGTTCATGATCTCGCTGCCGATCCTGGCCGGCGCCATCATGCGCTTTCCCCTCGGCGTGCTCGCCCAGTATATCGGGCGCAAGAACGCTGCGATCACCGAGATGTCGCTGATCGTCCTGGCGATGGCCTACGGCTTCTTCCTGGTGCACTCGTTCACCGACGTGCTCGCCATGGGCGTGCTGCTCGGCATCGCGGGCGCGTCCTTCGGCGTCGCCTTGTCCCTCGGCTCGGGCTGGTTCCCGCCGGAGCACAAGGGCTTGGCGATGGGCATCGCCGGGGCCGGCAACTCGGGCACCGTGCTCGCCGTGCTGTTCGCGCCGCCGCTCGCCCAGGCCTATGGCTGGCAAGCGGTCTACGGCTTCGCCGGCGCGTTCATGCTGATCCCGCTCGCCGTCATGGTCGTCTTCGCCCAGGAGCCGCCGGACCGCGAGCACCAGAGCTTCAAGCAGCACGTCTCCTGCCTGTTCGAGAAGGACGGCTGGGCCTTCAACCTGGTCTACGTCATCACCTTCGGGGGCTTCATCGGCCTGTCGAACTTCCTGCCGACCTTCTTCTACGAGCAGTTCGCCGTCACCAAGATCGAGGCCGGGCGGCTCACCATGCTGGCCGCCTTGATGGGCTCGGGCATCCGCATCCTCGGCGGCTACTTCGCCGACCGGATCGGCGGCATCCTGGTCCTGACCGTGGTGCTGCTCGCCGCCGTCGGCTCGTTCCTGATGCTCACCGCGGCGCCGACGCTGCTGGTCACCACGATCCTGTTCATGGTCTGCTTCGCGGCGCTCGGCGCCGGCAACGGCGCGCTGTTCCAGCTCGTGCCCCTGCGCTGGCCGACCAACACCGCGGTGGCGGGCTCGATGATCGGCGAGGTGGGCGCGCTCGGCGGCGCGATCCTGCCGAACGCCATGGGCCTGTCGAAGCAGTATACCGGCGGCTTCGCGGCGGGCTTCCTGTTCTACGCCGCCTTCACGGCGGTCGTGCTCGGCTGCCTCGCCCTGTGGTCGCGCAAGTGGGTCGGCGTCTGGGTCGGTCCCCGCGGCAAGGTCCTGAGCACGTCCGGCGAGCCGGAGGCCGGCCAGGCGAACCCGATCGGCGGCGTGCAGCGCGCCTGATCTACACCACGTCGCGCCCGTCGCTGACCACGCGGGCGAAGACCAGCACGTCGACCGCCGCCGCCCCGCCGCGCAGGAGCGCGCGGGCGGCGGCGTTCGCCGTCGCGCCGGTGGTCAGCACGTCGTCGACGAGCAGCACGCGCTTGCCCTGAAGCCGCGCCCGCGCCGCTTCCGGCACCCGGAAGGCGCCCTGCAGGTTCTCGGCCCGGGCGGCCCGGGTCAGGCCCACCTGCTGGCGGGTCCGCCGCACCCGGGCGAGGAGGTCCGGCGCCACCGTCACGCCGCTCCCGCGGGCCACCACCCGGGCGAGCAGATGGGCCTGATTGAAGCGACGCCGCCACAGCCGCCAGCGCCAGAGCGGCACCGGCACCACGAGGTCGGCCTCGGCCATGAGTTCGGCGCCCGCCCGCGCCATCATCCCGCCGAGCGCCCCCGCGAGGTCGAGGCGGTCCTCGTATTTCAGCCGCTGCACCAGGCGCCGCGCCGTCGCGTCGTAGCGGGCCACCGCCCGGGCGCGCTGATAGACCGGCGGGTCGGCGAGCGCGGCCGGGGAGAGCAGGCCGGGCGATCCGAGATCGACCGAGAACGGCGTCCCCAGCCGCTCGCAATAGGGCCGCTCGATGAAGCGCATTTCGCGCCAGCACGCGGCGCAGAGTGCGTGCGGTACCGCCGTCGCTCCGCCGCAGGCGATGCAGCTCGGCGGATAGACCAGGCCGACGAGGGCCCGGACGGCGAGGCCGGGCAGCCTGGTGAAGCGGCTCACCGCCGCCCCGTGCCGCGATCGGCGGCACCGGGCCCAGCGGTGTCGTGACGGTGCATCATGGGCGAGGGGTCCGGGCGAATGTGTCGAAATCAGGCAACATACTGCCTGTTTGGCGCGCAGCACGGTTGCGTTGTGAACAGAGCCGGCGCACTATCGTGCTCAACATAAACGCGTAGGAGGAAGCGGTCATGAGTGCAGTGCGGATTTCGTCCTCGGCCGAGACCGGGTTGGGCGCGACGCTCCGTACGGCCGGGCAGCGCAGCAGCGAGAGCGGCGTGGATGCCGGAGCTTTCATGACCGCGAGCTTCGTGCCTGGCGCCCCGTCCACGATCGAGGAATTGCGCGAGCGTGCGCAGCGGGAGTTCAAGCGGATCTGGGAACTCGGCGTTCTCGCTCACTGACCTCGCCGCGGCGTCCGGTACCGGCGGGCGTCGCGCCGATCTCTGCCGCCGGCTCTCGCCTCCGGAGAGATCCCGTCGGCATGCCGTGGTGATCCCGCCGGTCACGTCTCGATGTCGGGCAGCGCGTCGTGGTGCAGGAGCAGCACGTCGGTCGCCGCCGCCAGCTTGCGGGCTGCGCGGGTGAAGCCGGCATTCGAGACTACCGCCGCGTGGTCGGCATTCCAGTAGCTGCGCGCCGCCACCACTTCCTGCACCGCGCCGTTGCCGACGGGCTTCGCATAGCGCTTGCACTGCACCACCAGCCGCACCCCGTCCCGCTCCGCCACCACGTCGGCGCCCTGGTCGCCCGCGGCCCGGGTGGTGCGCGCGTCCCAGCCCGCCCGCTCCAGCAGGGTGGCGCAGAAGCGCTCGTAGGCGATCCCGTCCGTCGGCGCCGCATCGTCCTCGTCCGGCAGCACCACGCTGAGGGAGGCTGCCTCGACGATGTCGAGGATCTCGTCGTAGCGCGCCGCGATCAGGTCGCCGTAGCCCTCGGCCTCGAGGCGCGGCAGCACCGTGCGGTCGGCGAAGTAGCTGCGCTCGCGCAGCCAGCCGTCGAGGATCTCGTTGCCGTAGGGATCGACGTAGCTCTCCTGGCGCCGGCGCAGCGCCAGGGTCTCGCGATGGCGGCGCGCGATCGCCCGGACCCGCCGGCGGAAGCGGCCGCCCCGGCCGAGCCGGTGCAGCACCAGCACCAGGGCCACCAGCCCGGCGACTCCGAGGGCCTTGGGCCCGAACCACAGGCTCGCCGCGCCACCGACCAGGATCGGCCAGAACAGGCGATCGGCGAGGCTGGAGGTGCGGCGCATCGGGAAGGACTCTCGCGCCGCGCGATGCGGCTGGACGGACCGGACTCTCGCGGGAGCGCGTTGTCCCCAGCCTAAGGCGCGGCCTGTCCCCGGATTCATCCACAGCAGAACGCCACCTCGCCCCGGGGGCCCGCATCGGCCTGAGACGGCGGCCCCTCACGCGAGCGTGTCGAGGCAAGGCCTTCGCGGCGCTTGCATTCGGGCTGCCGCGCGGCCGATCCTGGCGCTCCGCCGGGGTGTCTCGGGCCGGCGCACGGGAGTTCCCGGATGAGGTCACGCGTCGCCGCGCTTCTCGCCTGCCTCCTCGCCGCCACGGCGGCAGGCCCTCCGGTCCGGGCCGCGGACGCGCCGGTCGAGGTCGACGTCGCCCTGGTGCTGGCGGTCGACGTCTCCCTGTCGATGACCGGCGACGAGCAGGCGGTGCAGCGGGAGGGCTACGTCGAGGCGTTCCGCAACCCGGCGGTGCACCAGGCGATCCGCCAGGGCATGGTCGGGCGCATCGCCGTGACCTACGTCGAGTGGGCAGGGGTCGGCAACCAGCGGGTCGTGGTGCCCTGGACGCTCATCGCCGGAGCAGAGGAGGCCGCCGGCTTCGCCGAACGGCTGAGCCAGAGCCCGCCCCGGCGCTCGACCTGGACTTCGATCGCCAGCGCGATCGACTTTTCCGCCGGACTCCTTGCCGGCAGCGGCTTCGAGGCGATGCGGCGGGTGATCGACGTGTCGGGGGACGGGCCGAACAACCAGGGCCGCTCCGTCACCCGGGCGCGGGACGATGCGGTAGGGCAGGGGATCGTCATCAACGGCCTGCCGCTGATGATCCGCGAGCCGAGCGGCCCGTGGGACATCAAGGATCTCGACCGCTACTACCGCGACTGCGTGATCGGCGGGAGCGGGAGCTTCATGGTGCCGGTCCGCGAGCGCGACCAGTTCGCCGCCGCGATCCGCACCAAGATCATCCGCGAGGTGGCAAGCGGCGATCCCGGACCGCTGCTGCAGCGGGCCCAGGGCGAGCCCCGGGCCAACTGCCTGATCGGCGAGCGGCCCAACCCCGACTGGGATTAGCGCGACGCCGTTTGCAATCTGTAGATGCAGCAGGCCGCCTTCGGCCCCGCGGTCCGGCTCAGCCTTCGTTGCCGCGCAGCGCCTTGCGCCGCTGCTGACCGAGGCCCATGGTCTTGGCCAGTTCCGAGCGCGCCGCGGCGTAGTTCGGTGCCACCATCGGGTAGTCGGGCGACAGGTTCCAGCGCGCGCGGTATTCTTCCGGCGTCAGGCCGTAACGGCTGCGCAGGTGGCGCTTCAGCGACTTGAACTTCTTGCCGTCCTCGAGGCACACCAGATAATCCGGCATGATCGACTTCTTGATCGGAACGGCCGGGGTCAGCGGCTCGGCCGGGTCCGCCGTCTCGGTGTTGCCGAGGCCGCCCAACGCCGAGTGGACCGAAGCGATCAGGGCCGGAAGCTCGGCAACCGGCAACGAGTTGTTGCTCACGAATGCCGCCACGATATCCGCCGCCAGCTGGATGTGGTCCGTCGACGCCTCGGTGTCACTCATCACTTAGTCCTCTTCTCCCGATCGATCCATGACACGTTCGGACATCCCTGCCTCAGGACTCTGTGGGAGGGCGCCGAAACGGCAGGCCATGTCCGGGTTTGCTTCTGCGTGCAACTATGGCGTCGGCGCCAGAACCGCAAGGGAAAAACAAGCGACCTTCCCCAGCGGCTCAATGCCGTTCATAAATCTTGCAGGAGGGGGGATCGAGGCAGGGTTGTGCTCGCCTCAGCCTGCGCGTCCCGGGCAACTATCTCTGCCGTCGGCGATGCCTCGGCCATATCCTCTTCGGCTTATGCCATCTGGAGGATTTGTTATCTTTTGAACGGTGCGAGCTTCATCCTGTTGTCGCAAGTCGACGATCGAAGCCGGTGCAATCGCCGACGGCGGCCTTCGGCCGATCGAGCGACCAACCATAAGGTGTCGCGGGCGGGCGCGAAGAGTTGCTCGGTGATCGATGCTGTCGCAATTCAGTTATGCACGAATCGATCGACGGCGAATCGGCGCGGGGCGGCGTTTCCCGACGCCGTCGGGTGCCGCGATACAGTGCGACGGGTGGCGAAGACTGCGGTGAACGTGCAGGCCCGGCGTGACGCTAGCCGATCCGTGCGCGATCGGACGCCGAAGACCGGCGGGTTCGCTCCGCGGTGCGGGACCGGGCGGCCGAATGCTGTCGGTCGATTGCCGGAACCGGGTCGATCGTGCGGCCTTTTCAGGCCGCCGTCTGCGTCGCCGGCTCGAGGGCCGCGACGGCCAGGACCTGGTCGCGCCCGCGCACCGCGTGCTCGCCGAGCGGACGCGCGCGCACGCCCTCGGGCAGGCGCGGCAGCTTCGCCAGGAGGTCGCCGGAGATCAGCACCGGCGCGTCGAGGGTGCGGCACAGGGCCTCAAGCCGGGCGGTGACGTTCACCGCATCGCCGAAATACGCGATCTTGTGCCGGTCGACCCCAATCTCGGCGGTGACCACCGGGCCGCCATGCAGGGCGGCCCGGATGCGCGGCACGGTGCCGAAGCGCTCCTGCCAGGCCGCCGCGTCCCGGGTCAGGCTGTCCTGGATCGCCAGCACGCAGGCGACGCAGCGGGCGCCTTGCAGGCCGCGGGCCATCGGCCAGGTGATCATCGCCATGTCGCCGACGAAGTCGTCGGTCGAGCCCTGGCAGCGCCGCACCGGCTCGGCCAGGGTCGCGAAGACGGCGCTGAGGAACGCCTGCGTTCTCAGCGCCCCGTGGGTCTCGGCGTAGGCGGTGGAGCCGACGACGTCGACGAACAGGAAGATGCGCTCCTCCTCGACGGGCCGGTGGTAGCGGCCAACCAGCAGGTTGACGAAGACCTCGGCGCCGATGAGGTCGCGCATGCGCACCACGAAGACGAGCAGCGCCGAGACGGCGAGCGCGTAGACCAGGACCCGGAGCGAGGGCACCACCGCCTCGGCGAAGGGTTCGGGGCTCAGGCCCGTGCTCCACACGATGACACCGCCGGTGGCGTGCCCGAGGGTGATCATGCCGACATAGGCGAGCTCGGCGATGGGCACGTACAGGAAGGTCGGCAGGCGGCGCAGGCGTGCCTGCAGCCGCGGCAGCAGGGTACCGCGCTCCATCAGCAGCGCGCAGGCGCCGATGAACACCCCGTGGATCGCCGCCACCAGCGGGATGCCGTTCTTGAACAGCGCGTCGTAGAGCAGGCCGGCCCCGGCGCTGAGCGCCAGGATCCCGATCCAGAACCAGGCGTGCTGCGGGATCGGCAGCCGCAGCGTGCGCAGGAACTCGGCGGCGCGCGCCGCGAGCCCGACGGAATCCGGCTCCCCCGATGAGCGGTGGTCGGCGGGGCCGGCTGCGGGCACGATGGCGCTCTCCTGGGCCGCGGCGGGCTCGGGGCAGGCCCGCGGCGTCAGGGCAGTTCAGCCGGGATTCGCGCCGATTTGAGGGCACCGGCGACACGAGGGCGCAGATCGCCGCCTCGGCGGCGCTTCGATCGCCGGCGCGTCGCGGAGCCGGTCTGCTGTGGAAACCTGTGGAACTGTTGGCTTGACCATGGCGTTTGCAGCCCGGAACAGCATTCGAGCCTGGAGCCGACAATGTCTCTTCGTCTTGCCACCCTGGCGACCCTCGCCGCCCTGGTCACCGTTCCGGCGTTGGCCGAGGACGTGACGGTGATCCGCCGCGATTCGGCGCCTGTCGAGCGCAGCACCGTGATCGAGAAGCGTTCGGTCGAGTCGACCGGCTCGGTCGGTGGCTGCGAGACCAAGACCGTCAAGAAGACCAACGAGTACGGCGACAGCAAGACCGTCCGCAGCGAGCGCTGCGACTGATCCATCGATTGAAAAGGGGCGGTCCCGCGAGGGGCCGCCCCGTTCCGTTGTTTCTCCCGGTGTCCCTCGCGAAGCCCGCGTCCGCAGGACCGGGCTTCGCCGGGGACGCTTACTTGATCAGGCGAGCCAGGGTCTTGCCGGCCGGGCTCTTCATCTCCTTGGCGTCGAGCGTGCCGTCGTTGTCCGGGTCGGCGGCCTTGAACAGGCTCTCGGCCAGGGCGACGTACTCGTCCTTGGTCAGCGTGCCGTCGTTGTCCGGATCGGCCTTCATCAGTTGCTGGCGGCTCAGGCGGCCCTTCAGCTCCTTGGCGTCGAGCGTGCCGTCGGCATCCTTCTCGAGCTTGTCGAACACCGCGGCGGCGGCGGCCTTGACCTCGGCGAGGTCGAGCGTGCCGTCGGAGTCGGTGTCGACGGCCGCGATGGTGCGGTCGGCCGCCGGCTTGGCCTCGGCGGAAGCCGGAAGCGCCAGCGGCGCGGCGAGCAGGGCGGCGAGAAGCAGGGTGCGGTTCAGCATGGAAAGTCTCCGGCTCGAAAATCGTCGTCCATCTCCCGTCGGGGAGATGGGATAATCTGGCAAGCGGATACCTAACCGTTGCGGGAAGCTTTGCAACCCCTTCTGACGCAAGGGCGGGTCACGCGCCGAGCCGTTCCGCCAGGATCTTGTCGACCCGGCGCCCGTCCATGTCGACGACCTCGAAACGCCAGCCGCCGCGTTCGAACCCGTCGCCGGCGGTCGGAATACGTCCGAGCTGGAAGATCACGAAGCCTGCGAGCGTCGAGAAGTCGTCGGTATCGGGCCGTTCGGTGAGGCCGAGGCGCTCGAATGCTTCGACCGCGGGCATCATTCCATCGATGAGCAGCGATCCGTCCTGGCGCTCGACCACCATCGGCTCGTCGTCGTCGGTCTCCGGGATGTCGCCGGCGATCGCCTCGAGGAGGTCGGTCTGGGTGACGATGCCCTCGAGGTCGCCGTACTCGTCGACGACGATCGCCATCCGGACGGGCTTGGCCTTGAAGGTCTCCAGCACCCGCAGGATCGGCATGCCCTCGTGCACGACGATCGGCTCGCGGATGATCGCGTCGAGGCTGATCGGTGCCCCGTCGAGGAGCTGGTTGAGCACGTCCTGCTTGCGCAGCACGCCGACGATCTCGTGGATCTCGCCGCGGCTCGCCACCAATTGCTCGTGGCGGCAGGCGCGGATCGTCTCCAGCACCGCCTCGCGCGGATCCTCGACGTCGATCCAGTCGACCTCGTGGCGCGGTGTCATGATGTCCCGCACCCGCCGCTCGCCGATGCCGAAGATGCGCTGGACCGCCGCCTGCTGCGATTCCTGGATCAGGCCGGCCTCCTGGCTCGCCGCCACCAGGAGCGACAACTCGGCGGTGGAGTGGAGCGAGCCCTCGCCGGAGCCCGGTTGCAGGCCGCACAGCCGCAGCACGCCGTTGCCGAGCCCGTTGAGGAACGAGATCGCCGGGCGGAAGACCAGCAGGAACAGCCGCAGGGGCCGCACGATGGCGAGCGCGGTGCGCTCGCTGCGCTGCAAGGCCAGGCTCTTCGGCGCCAGCTCGCCGAGCACGATGTGCAGCGAGGTGATGACCACGAAGGAGAAGACCACCGCGATGGCGTGGGCGCCGGCCGTGCTGACGCCCTGCGGCAGGAAGGCGAGCAGCGGCTCGATCAGGTGGGCGAGCGCCGGCTCGCCGACCCAGCCCAGCGCCAGCGACGAGATGGTGATGCCGAGCTGCGTGGCGGCGAGGTGCGAATCCAGGCTGTCGACCGCCCGCTGCAGGGCGCCGGCATTGATCCGCTTCTCGGCGACGAGCTCCTGGACCCGGCTGCGCCGGACGGCCACGAGGGCGAACTCGGCCGCGACGAAGAACCCGTTCGCGAAAACGAGGAACACGATGGCGAACAGGCCGAGGCCCGTCCCCCAGGGACTGTCGGAGAAAATCACCGCCTCCCGTGGCGCGACCGGCCGCTCCCGGGGCGGGGCGTGGCCGGCCCCCTCATAGCAAGTCTGCTCCTCCGAGCCTATCCGTCGGATGCCCGATCCGCCGCTCCTCCACGCCCGATGCCGCCGCGGAAAGACGGTGGACGCCGTCCGTCATCCCGCGGCGCAACATCTGGCCTCGACCCGCAGTTTCTGCTAGGCGCCGGCAAGATCCTGCGCCGGCTCAGGCTTTCTTCCCTTGTCCGGGATCTCCGCCGCGCCGCGCTCCACGACCGAAAGACCCGGTTCATCATGGCGAGCGACCTGTCCCGCATTTCCCGTGCGCTTCTCTCCGTCTCCGACAAGACCGGGCTGGTGGAGTTCGCCCGCGCGCTCGCCGCCCGCGGCGTGACCCTGGTCTCGACCGGCGGCACCCACCGGGCGCTGACCGAGGCGGGCCTGACGGTGACGGAGGTCTCGGACCTCACCGGCTTCCCCGAGATGATGGACGGGCGGGTCAAGACCCTGCATCCGGGCGTGCATGGCGGGCTGCTCGCGATCCGCGACAACCCCGAGCACCAGGCCGCCATGCTGGCCCACGGCATCGCGGCGATCGACCTCCTCGTCGTCAACCTCTATCCGTTCGAGGCGACGCTCGCCGCCGGCAAGCCCGCCGCCGAGTGCATCGAGAACATCGATATCGGCGGACCGGCGATGATCCGCGCGGCGGCCAAGAACCACAAGGACGTCGCCGTGGTGGTCGACGTCGCCGATTACGCTTCGGTGCTGGCCGACCTCGACGCCCATGACGGCGCCGTCGCCTTCGCGACCCGCCGGCGGCTGGCCCAGAAGGCCTATGCCCGCACGGCCTCCTACGACGCCGCCATCTCGACCTGGCTCGCCGGCGAGATCGAGGCCGCGCCCGAGACCCAGACCTTCCGGGCGCTCGGCGGCACGCTGGCCCAGGGCCTGCGCTACGGCGAGAACCCGCACATGAAGGCCGCGTTCTACCGCACCGCCGGCGCCCCGCGCCCAGGCGTGGCGACCGCGCGCCAGCTCCAGGGCAAGGAGCTGTCCTACAACAACATCAACGACACCGACGCCGCCTACGAGGCGGTGAGCGAGTTCGATCCCGCCCGCACCGCGGCGGTGGTCATCGTCAAGCATGCCAACCCGTGCGGCGTCGCCGAGGGCGCGAGCCTGATCGAGGCCTACGAGCGGGCGCTTCGCTGCGATCCGGTCTCGGCGTTCGGCGGCATCGTCGCGCTCAACCGCACGCTGGACGCGGAAGCCGCGAAGAAGATCGTCGAGATCTTCACGGAAGTGATCATCGCGCCCGACGCCACCGAGGAGGCGGCCGCGATCGTCGCCGCCAAGAAGAACCTGCGCCTCCTCACCACCGGCGGCGTCGCCGATCCCCGTAAGCCCGGCCAGGTCTGGCGCACGGTGGCGGGCGGCTTCCTGGTCCAGGACCGCGACAACGCCGTCGTCGACGACATGCCGCTCGAGGTCGTGACCAAGCGCGCGCCGACCGAGGCCGAATTGTCGGATCTCCGCTTCGCCTTCCGGGTCGCCAAGCACGTCAAGTCGAACGCGATCGTCTACGCGAAGGACGGCGCGACCGTCGGCATCGGCGCCGGGCAGATGTCGCGGGTCGATTCCTCGCGCATCGCCGCCTGGAAGGCGGCCGAGGCCGCCAAGGCCGCGGGCCTGCCCGAGAGCCTCGCCCGCGGCGCGGTCGTGGCCTCGGACGCGTTCTTCCCCTTCGCCGACGGCCTTCTCGCCGCGGCCGAGGCCGGGGCCACGGCGGTGATCCAGCCCGGCGGCTCGATGCGCGACGACGACGTCATCCGCGCGGCTGACGAGGCCGGCCTCGCCATGGTGCTGACCGGTCACCGCCACTTCCGGCACTGACCGACGACGGCCGTCGCCCGATCGGGGGGCGGCCTTCGCCGACCGGACCGTTGACCCCCGGGCCGGCCTCGGCCAAGCCTCGCCGGGACGACAGGCGGGACCTCGACGAATGCGGCTGGACGAACACCCCTTGCGGGCCCGGGTGCTGGCGGAGGTCCACGCCCGGCCGTTCACGCCGGTCAAGACGCCCCGCCGCTTCCTGCACTACGCCTTCCTGACCGACGGCGATGCCGCCGCCGCCGACCGCGACGCGCTCGAGGCCTATTGCGCCGGCCTCGGCCATCCCGGCCCGGCCCTGGGCGCCAAGCAGCATCGGGTGATCTTCTCCGGCGCGATCCTGCGCTGGGAGAGCCACAGCGAGTTCACCACCTATACCTGGGAGTACGGCGACGCCCAGGGCCATGCCTTCCAGCCCCAGCCCGACGCGATCGAGGGCGCGATGGGGGAGGTGGCCCAGCCCGGCCCGCTCCTCGTCGCGGTTGACCTCCACCTCCTGCCGGCGGTCGACGGGGGCCTGCCGGCCGACGTCGTATCGGGCTTCAACGCCGCCTCCCTGGCGATGGCGGAGGCCGAGGGCGGCGCCGCGGTGATCGCCACCGACTTCCAGCCCGACCCGCACGGCTACGTCCGCATCGTGGTGGCCGACCGGCGCCTGAGCCGGCTCGGCGCCGGCACCCTGGTGCAGCGCCTGCTCGAGATCGAGACATACCGGACCCTGGCCCTCCTCGGCCTGCCGGAGGCGCAGGCGCTCGGGCCGACCATCCGGCGGATCGAGACCGCGCTGCCGCCCCTGATGGAGGCGATGCGCTCCAGCGAGGGGTTCGAGAAGAACCACGCCCTCCTCGACGAGCTGATCGGGCTCGCCGCCGAGCTCGAGGCCGGCGCCTCCCGGGCGATGTACCGCTTCGGCGCCACCCGGGCCTACGACGAATTGGTGCGCCTGCGCCTCTCCTCCTCGGGCGAGCACGCGCTGCCCGGGCAGACGAGCTGGTCGGTCTTCCTCGCCCGGCGCTACAACCCGGCGATCCGCACCTGCACGACGATCGCCGAGCGGCAGGACCTGCTCTCGCGCAAGCTCGCCCGGGCGGCCCAGATGCTGCGCACCCGGGTCGACATCGAGCTGGAGCGCCAGAACCAGGCCCAGCTGCAATCGATGAACGACCGGGTGCGGCTGCAGCTGCGCATGCAGCAGACCGTCGAGGGCCTTTCGGTCGCGGCGATCACCTACTACGTCGCGAGCCTCGTCCACCACGTCCTGGAGGGCGTCCACCATGCCGGCGTGCCGGTCGATGCGACGGTCGGGACCGCGGTCGCGGTGCCGGTGGTGCTGGCGGGCGTGTGGTGGACGGTCCGGCGCATCCGGCGGATGCATGCGGAGCCCGGGGGGCATTGAGGGGGAGCACCGGCTCGTCCGTCGCGACGATCTCGGCACCCTTTAGGTATTTGCAATCGTGCTTCCGCCGTCCGGACGAGGGCGGATAGCAACGTCGTCACCGGACAACGAGAAAGGGGCGGCGGCCGCAACGGCCGCCGCCCCTCGTCGCATCAATGCGCGTGCGCGCCGGACGCCCCGATGCCGGTCTCGGAGCGCACGTACTGCGCCTCGAAGGCCGCCCGCTCGCGCTTGGCGCGGGCCGAGTTGTCGATCTTCGAGACCGCCCAGATGCCCAGGAAGGCGAGCGGCATCGAGAACAGGGCCGGGTTGTCGTAGGGGAAGAGCGCCGCCGGATGGCCGAAGGTGGTGACCCACACGGCCTTCGACAGCACCACCATCACGACCGCGCTGACGAGGCCGATGAGGCCGCCGACGAGGGCGCCGAGCGTGGTGGTGCCCTTCCACAGGATCGACATCGCGAGCACCGGGAAGTTGCAGCTCGCCGCCACCGCGAAGGCGAGGCCGACCATGAAGGCGACGTTCTGGTTCTCGAAGACGTAGCCGAGATAGATCGCCACGATGCCGATCACGACGGCCGAGATCTTCGACAGCCGCACCTCGCCGGCCTCGGTCGTGCGCCCGCGGGCGAAGACCTGGGCGTAGAGGTCGTGGCTGACCGCCGAGGCGCCGGCGAGCGTCAGGCCGGCGACCACGGCCAGGATGGTCGCGAAGGCCACCGCCGAGATGAAGCCGAGGAAGAGCGACCCGCCGGTGGCGTTGGCGAGGTGCACCGCCGCCATGTTGCTGCCGCCGAGAAGCCCGGTGATCCGGTCGTAGGCACCGTTCGCCCCGGCCTTGAAGTAGCTCGGGTCGCCCATCAGGAAGGTGATGGCGCCGAACCCGATGATGAAGGTCAGGATGTAGAAGTAGGCGATGAGGCCGGTGGCGTAGAACACCGACTTGCGGGCGGCCTGGGCGTCCGACACCGTGAAGAACCGCATCAGGATGTGGGGCAGGCCGGCGGTGCCGAACATCAGGCCGATACCGAGTGACAGGGACGAGATCGGGTCGGCGACGAGGCCGCCCGGCGCCATGATCGCCTCGTGCTTGGGATGCTCGGCGACGGCGGCCGCGAACAGCGCCTCCGGATTGAAGCCGTAGCGCCACAGCACCGCGAGCGCCATGAAGGACGCGCCCGCGAGCAGCAGGCAGGCCTTGATGATCTGCACCCAGGTCGTCGCCTTCATGCCGCCGAAGGCGACGTAGACGATCATCAGGATGCCGACCGCGACGATGGCGGTGAGGTAGTCGAGGCCGAACAGGAGCTGGATCAGCTTGCCGGCGCCGACCATCTGGGCGATCAGGTAGAACGCCACCACCACGAGGGTGCCGGTCGCCGACAGGATGCGGATCCGGGTCTGGTCGAGGCGGAAGCTCGCCACGTCGGCGAAGGTGAATTTGCCGAGGTTGCGCAGGCGCTCGGCAATCAGGAACAGCACGATCGGCCAGCCGACCAGGAAGCCGATCGAGTAGATCAGCCCGTCGAAGCCCGACGAGAAGACCAGCCCCGAGATGCCGAGGAACGAGGCGGCCGACATGTAGTCGCCCGCGATGGCGAGCGCGTTCTGGCCGGCCGAGATGCCGCCGCCGGCGGCGTAGAAGTCGGCCGCCGACTTCGAGCCCGCGGCCGCCTTGTAGGTGATGCCCAGCGTGGCGAGCACGAAGAGCAGGAACATGACGACGGCGGTCCAGTTCGTCGCCTGCTTCTGCACGGCGCCGAGATCCGGTCCGGCGGCGAGCGCGGCGCCGGCCCCGACGATCGTCAGGAGCGCCACGACGGCGATGCGGCGGGCGGTCATCGGCCGAGCTCCCGGTTGAGGTCGCGGGTCAGGTCGTCGAAGCGGCCATTGGCCCGGGCGACGTAGATCCCGGTCAGCACGAAGGCCGCCACGATGACGACGAGGCCGAGCACGATGCCGAGCGAGGTGACGCCGGAGCCGACCTTCGTCGCCATCAGGCCGTGCGCGAAGGCGACGAGCAGGATGAAGACGAGGTAGATGCCCAGCATCACGCCGGACAGGATCCAGCCGAAGCGGGTGCGTTCGGTGACGAGCTGCCGGAATTTCGGGCTCGCCAGAACCCGTGAATGATCGATCTCCGCCATCGGCGGGCCTCCTCCCTGTTGTCTTTCGCCTGTCGGTCTTTCGTCAGCCGGACGCAGGTCACCTCGCGCCCGTCATCGACGGGGCGGCGATGAGGCGGCCGATGCGGGCTGAGAATGTTGCCGGATCGTAACGGACAATCTTGTGCCGACTATCCGCTGCTGCAGCGCACACAGCGAATGACCTGAAATGGCGGCGATTGCCAGTGCGAAACGATTGAAAAGCCGTGTCGTGCTACGAAGGTTTAGTATGTCGCCGGTGGCGTGATCGACGGCTCTGCTGGCCGCAGCGGCGATTCCGCACAGGAGAATGCCGCCGCGCGGTCGGCGCGGCGGCGTCTGCCGGGAGCCGAGCCGGCGCGGGCCCCGATGGTCGTGCCCGGGGCCCGGCTGCCGGATCAGTGGGTGCGGTTCTGGCGGTTCTCGATCAGGTCGTCGACGACGGCCGGCTCGGCCAGCGTCGAGGTGTCGCCGAGCGACGAGAACTCGTCCTCGGCGATCTTGCGCAGGATGCGGCGCATGATCTTGCCCGAGCGGGTCTTGGGCAGGCCGGGGGCGAACTGGATCAGGTCGGGCGAGGCGATCGGCCCGATATCCTTGCGCACCCAGGCGACCAGCTCCTTGCGGAGCGCGTCCGAGGGCTCCTCGCCCTGCATCAGGGTGACGTAGGCGTAGATGCCCTGGCCCTTGATGTCGTGCGGATAGCCCACCACCGCGGCTTCGGAGACCTTCGGGTGCGCGACCAGCGAGGATTCGACCTCCGCCGTGCCCATCCGGTGGCCCGAGACGTTGATGACGTCGTCGACCCGGCCGGTGATCCAGTAATAGCCGTCCGCGTCGCGCCGGCAGCCGTCGCCCGAGAAGTAGCGGCCCGGGAAGGTCGAGAAGTAGGTCTGGACGAAGCGTTCGTGGTCGCCCCACACCGTGCGCATCTGGCCGGGCCAGGAATCGTCGATGCAGAGGTTGCCCTCGCAGGCGCCGTCGAGGACCTTGTTGTCGGCATCGACCACCACCGGCTTGACGCCGAAGAACGGCCGGGTCGCCGAGCCGGGCTTGAGCGGGGTCGCGCCGGGCAAAGGCGTGATCAGGATGCCGCCGGTCTCGGTCTGCCACCAGGTGTCGACGATCGGGCAGCGCTCGTCGCCCACCACCCGGTAGTACCACTCCCAGGCCTCGGGGTTGATCGGCTCGCCGACCGAGCCGAGGGTGCGCAGGGACGCGCGCGAGGTCTTCTTCACCGGCGCCTCGCCGGCACCCATCAGCGAGCGGATCGCGGTCGGCGCGGTGTAGAAGATGTTGACCTTGTGCTTGTCGACGACCTCCCAGAACCGCGAGATCGACGGGTAGGTCGGGATGCCCTCGAACATCAGGGTCGTGGCGCCGTTCGCCAGCGGCCCGTACAGGATGTAGGAGTGGCCGGTGACCCAGCCGACATCGGCGGTGCACCAGTAGATGTCGCCCTCGTGGTAGTCGAAGACGTACTGGTGGGTCATCGCCGCGTAGACGAGGTAGCCGCCGGTGGTGTGGACCACGCCCTTCGGCTGGCCGGTCGAGCCCGAGGTGTAGAGCAGGAAGAGCGGGTGCTCGGCCTCGACGTGGGTGACCGGGCACTCGTCGGTGACCTGGGCGGCCGCCGCGTCGTAGTAGACGTCGCGGACCGGGTCCATCTCGACCGCGCCGCCGGTGCGGCGCACCACGATCACGTGGTCGACGCTGTCGGCCGGCAGGCGCTGGATCGCCGCGTCGACATTGGCCTTCAGCGGCACCTTGCGGCCGCCGCGCAGGCCCTCGTCGGCGGTGATGACGAGCTTCGAGTCGCAGCCCTGGATGCGGCCGGCGAGCGAATCCGGCGAGAAGCCGCCGAACACCACCGAGTGGATCGCGCCGAGGCGGGCGCAGGCCAGCATCGCGAAGGCGGCCTCGGGGATCATCGGCAGGTAGATGGTGACCCGGTCGCCCTTCGACACGCCCCGGTTGCGCAGGACGTTGGCCATCCGGCACACTTCCGCGTGCAGCTCGCGGTAGGTGATGTGGCGCGATTCCGACGGGTCGTCGCCCTCCCAGATGATCGCCACCTGGTCGCCGCGGGTCTCGAGGTGCCGGTCGATGCAGTTGTGAGCGGCGTTGGTCACGCCGTCGGAGAACCACTGGATCGAGACGTCGCCGGGGCCGAAGGTCGTCTCCTTGACCTTGGTGTAGGGCGTGAACCAGTCGATCCGCTTGCCGTGTTCGCGCCAGAACGCCTCGGGATCGTCGATCGAGGCGCGGTACCAGGACTGGTACGTCGCCTCGTCGATATGCGCCCGCGCGCGCGCATCCTGGCTGACCTCGACGACCCGCTGGCTCATGGCGTTCTCCCCTGCCTCGTCCGCCCGGTCACGGCGCAGGTCCCGGGCTGGTTGCGGTCGGTGTAGGCGTCGGCTCGCGGCGCCCGCAACCGATCATTCCGTCTAATGCACCTTGGATTAATGCGCCGGGCGAAGGGCACGGCGACGTAGCGGGCTACTCGGTGCAGCCGGTGCAGATCTCGGTCTCGATCTTGCGGCCGATCTCGCGGTCGCGCGCCTGAAGCTCGGGGGTCAGGCCCGAATCGGGGCCGAGCGCCGCGCCCGGCGGCTTGGTCTGGCCGACACCGGTGGTTGTACGGCTGCCCGGCCCGAGCGAGCCGGTGACGGCCGTGTCGTGCACGGCGATGTCCCGCGTCCCGGGGGCGACCTGGGCGAAGAGCGGGGCGGGAGCGAGGGCCGTCGCCAAGAGTCCGGCGAGACCGAGGGCGGCGAGACGAAGCGTCGAACGCATGAAAGGCCTCCTTCGTAGATCCGAGGCTTGCGGAACCAATTCCGAAGCATCCTCGAAGGACAACGCCGCGACGGGTGAGGGGTTCGCCCGGGATGTGCCGCCCCGCACCTCGCCTGTCAGTACGGCACCCGGTCGGCCTTGGCCTCGTAACGCTCCCAGACCTCGATCGCCTCGGCCCGCATGATCTGGCGGATCGGGATCTTGCGCTCGCCCGCGGGCTTGCGGATCTCCTCGTAGATCATGCTGTCGTCGAAGTTGCCGTGCTTCAGGGCGTCCTCGTTGGTCGAGGCGTAGAAGATCCGCGAGATGCCGGCCCAGTAGGCGGCGGCCATGCACATCGGGCAGGGTTCGGCCGAGGTATAGAGCGTGGCGCCGTGCAGCTTGAAGTTGCCTTCCTTGCGGCAGGCGTCGCGGATCGCCGCCATCTCGGCGTGCCAGGTCGGATCGTTCTCGGCGACGACCCGGTTGGCGCCCTCGCCGACGATCTGCCCGTCGCGCATGATCACGGCGCCGAAGGCGCCCCCCGCGCTCTCGACCAGGGAGGTGTGCTCCGACAGGGCGATGGCCCGCGCCATGAAGGTCTCGTCGTCGGTCATCGGGGCTCCTCGCGGCCAGGCCTTACGGTTACCCGAGGAGCATGGCGCCGCCTGCCGGAAAGGCAAGCGCGGAGAGGGGGCCGCGAAACCGGCCGCCCCTCAATACGTCCAGCGCTGCGCCTTCGCGACGAGGAAGTCCCGGAACGCCTGGACACGGGCGACCGTGCGCATCTCCTCGGCGTAGACGAGGTAGCTCTCGAGGTTCGGCATCTCGTAGTCGCGCAGCACCTGGACCAGCTGCTCGTTCCCGTCCGCCACGTAGTCCGGCAGGATGCCGATGCCGGCGCCGGTCTCGACCGCGAGCTGCAGCGCCGAGATGTTGTTGACCGTGAAGTGGATGGTGCGGTGCTCGCGCCCCTCGCGCCCGACGGTGGCGAGCCAGTGCGTCGCCATCAGGTAGGAGGGCTGGTCGCCGCCGAACGAGACTAGGCGGTGCTTGTCGAGGTCGTCGATGGTCTTCGGCTCGCCGAAGCGCTTGATGTATTCGAGCGAGGCGAAGACGTGGTAGTGCACCGTGAACAGCCGGCGCTGGATCAGGTCCGGCTGGGCCGGGCGCCGGAGCCGAATCGCCACGTCGGCCTCGCGCATCGCGAGGTCGAGTTCCTCGTTGGTCAGGATCAGCTCGACGCGCACGTCCGGGTGCAGGTCGAGGAACTCGGCCACCCGCTGCGACAGCCAGGCGGTGCCCAGACCCACCGTCGTCGTCACCTTGAGGTCGCCGGACGGGCGTTCGCTGGTCTCGACGAGGCGCGCGCGCGTCGTCTCCAGCCGCATCTTCATGTCCCGGGCGGCCCGGAACAGGAGGTCGCCCTGCTCGGTCAGGATCAGCCCGCGGGCATGGCGGTGGAACAGCGGCGCCTTCAGCTCGCGCTCGAGCGCGCTGATCTGGCGGCTGACGGCCGACTGGCTGAGGCCGATGTCGTCGCCCGCCTTGGTGAAGCTGCCCGCCTCGGCGACGTTGAGGAAAATCCGGATCTTGTCCCAGTCCACGGCCGTCAACCCCTCGCCAGAGCTCCGGCCGGCTCGGATGAGCCGGTGAGTTCAGAGCGAACGCCACAAGGCCGGGACCGGGGCTCATCCCCGGCCCCGGTCGATTGTCCCCTACTCGGCCGCCGCCTTGCGCGGCTCTTCGCCGATCGCGAGGTTCGCCAGGTACTTTTCCGCCTCGAGGGCGGCCATGCAGCCCATCCCGGCGGCGGTGATCGCCTGCCGGTAGACGTCGTCGGTCACGTCGCCCGCCGCGAACACGCCGGGGATCGCCGTCATGGCGGTGCCGGGCGTCACCTCGAGGTAGCCGCCGGCGCGGAAGGGCAGCTGCCCCTCGAACACGGCCGTGGCCGGCTGGTGGCCGATGGCGATGAACACGCCGTCCGCCTTGCGCTCGGTGATCGCGCCGGTGACCGTGTCGCGCAGGCGCAGATGGGTGACCGAGGGGGCCGGCTTGTCGCGGCCGCAGACCTCCTCCACCGCGTGGTTCCACACCACCTCGACGTTCGGGTGCTTGAACAGGCGCTCCTGCAGGATGCGCTCGGCCCGGAAGCTGTCGCGGCGGTGGACCACCGTCACCTTGGAGGCGAGGTTGGCCAGGTACAGCGCCTCCTCGACCGCGGTGTTGCCGCCGCCGACGACCACCACCTCCTTGTTGCGGAAGAAGAAGCCGTCGCAGGTGGCGCAGGCCGAGACGCCGAAGCCCTGGAACTTCGCCTCGGAGGGCAGGCCGAGCCACTTGGCCTGGGCGCCGGTGGCGATGATCAGCGCGTCGCAGGTGAAGACCGCGCCGGAATCGGCCTCGAGGCGGAACGGCCGCTGCGCGAGGTCGACCTTGGCGATGTATTCCGAAACGATCCGGGTGCCGACATGCTCGGCCTGGGCGCGCATCTGCTCCATCAGCCACGGGCCCTGGATGGCCTCGGCGAAGCCGGGATAGTTCTCGACGTCGGTGGTGATCATCAGCTGGCCGCCGGGCTGGAAGCCCGAGATCAGCAGCGGCTCGACCATGGCACGGGCGGCGTAGATCGCGGCGGTGTAACCGGCCGGGCCGGAACCGATGATCACGAGCTTCTCGTGCTGGGGAGCCTGCGGGGTCGTCGACATAGGAATCTCCGGGGCTGCCGCCGGTCGGGCTCTAGCGAGCCGTCCGACGGGCGAGCGCGTCGCGATGCCCCATATAGGCATTCGCCACAGCCTGCGCGATCGCGAGGGTCATGTCTAAGGGTTTGGGGCGCAACGCTTCAACCCGTCCGTCGAAAGCATGCACAGTTCCGTGCCGTTTCAGGGCCTCGAACAGCGTGCGATGGCGGGCGTAGACGTTCGCCGGCTCGAACAGCCGCACCGGAACACCGGCGGCGCAGGCCTCGACGACCATGTTGGCCGAATCACCCGTCGCCACGATCGTGTCGGCGAGCGCCAGCATCGCCAGGTAGGGATTCTCGCCGCTGCCGTCCCAGACGAACCCGCCGCGGCGGCGGACGAGATCGGAGAGCGCCGCGCGCAGGGCGGCGGGCGTGCGCCGCGAGGCGGTGACCATCAGGCTCGCGCCCTCCGACAGGCGCTCCAGTCCGGCGAGGAGGCGCGCCGCATCCGCCTCCGAAAAACGCCCGTGCCGGCTGTCGCCGCCGACCAGCACGGCGATGCGGGGCGCGGGGAGGGCGGCGAGGCGCGGATCGGGATGGGTTCGCGCCTCGGCGAGGCGGGCGGGCGAGACCGGATGCGGCCCGGCCTCGGTCACGATCACGTTGGCGCCGCGCAGGCGGTCGTGGGCCGGCACCCAGATCAGGTCGGCGGCCCGCGTCCCGATGCGCGGATCGCGCAGGAACACCGTGAAGGTGTCGTTCCCCGAGCGGCGCTTGATGGCACGCAACGCCGGCACCGCCCGCCGGCCGGTCGCGATGGCGAGATTCGGCCAGGGCGGGATGAGCGCCCGCTCGCGCGGATCGGCCGGGCCCCGGGGCGCCAGCCAGGAGAAGGGCGGGCGCGGTGCGATGCGCCGTTCCACGGGCGTCGACCCCAAGGCCTCCGCGAGGCCGCGGCACGGCGCGAGGTCGCCGGCCTTGCCGTCTGTGACGAGCCAGACCGTCGCGTCGGGCGGCAGCAGGCTGGCTGGGGGAGGGGAGGCGTCCACCATCGTGGCGATGCGGCGGCGGGGCAAGCGCTGTCAAGCCGGCGTCACGGGGCGGCGGCAACAACCCGCCGATTGCGCCGCGCTCGGGCGATGCTCTACGAGGGCCGCATGGCACCCGTCGTCCGCTTCGCTCCCTCGCCCACCGGCTTCCTGCATATCGGGAACGCCCGGCCGGCCCTGTTCAACGCCCTGTTCGCCCGCCGGGCGGGCGGCCGGTTCTGGCTGCGCCTCGACGACACCGACACGGCGCGCTCGACGGCCGAGTTCGCCGCGGCGATCGAGGAGGATCTGGGCTGGCTCGGCATCGTCCCGGACGGGATGTTCCGTCAGTCGGAGCGCCTGGCGATCTACGACGCGGCCGCCGAGCGCCTGAAGGCGGTGGGCCGGCTCTACCCGGCCTACGAGACCGCCCAGGAACTCGATCGCCGGCGCAAGCGCCAGCTCGGCCGCGGCCTGCCGCCGGTCTACGACCGCGCCGCCCTGAAGCTCAGCCCTGAGGAGCGTGCCGCCTTCGAGGCCGAGGGGCGCCGGCCGCATTGGCGCTTCCGCCTTGATCCCGGCACGGTGACCTGGGACGACCTCGTGCGCGGCCCCTGCCACGTCGAGGCCGACAGCCTGTCCGACCCGGTGCTGATCCGCGAGGACGGCAGCTACCTCTACACGCTTCCCTCCGTGGTCGACGACGCCGAGACCGGGGTGACCCACGTCATCCGCGGCGAGGACCACGTCACCAACACGGCGGTCCAGATCCAGATCTTCTCCGCGCTCGGCGCGCCGGTCCCGGTCTTCGCCCACCACAACCTGCTCACCACGGCGAGCGGCGAGGGGCTGTCGAAGCGCCTCGGCCACCTGTCGCTTCGCGGCCTGCGCGCGGCCGGCTACGAGCCGATGGCGGTGGCGGCGCTCGCCGTCCTCACCGGCTCGGCCGAGGCGGTGCGGCCGGTCTCCGACCTCGACGAGCTGGCTTCCCTCGTCGACCTCGCCCACGTCTCGCGGGCGCCGGCGAAGTTCGACGAGCACGAGCTCGACGGTCTCAACGCCCGGGTCGTGCACGGCCTGGGCTACGCGGCGGTGGCGGAGCGCCTGGCCGCCCTCGGCGTTGCGTCTGAGCGGGCCGAGGCGTTCTGGGAGGTCGTGAAGGCGAACCTCACCCGCGTGTCGGACGCCGCGGACTGGTGGCGGGTGGTCGAGGGCCCGGTGACGCCGGTGATCGGCGAGACGCCGGATCTCTTCGCCGTCGCCCGCGAGGCCCTGCCGGCGGAGCCCTGGGACGCCACGACCTGGAAACGGGTGACGGAGGCGGTGCGCAACGCCACCGGCCTCAAGGGCAAGGCCCTGTTCCTGCCCCTGCGCCTGGCGCTGACGGGGCTGGACCACGGCCCCGACCTCGCCGGCCTGCTGCCGCTGATCGGACGGGCGCGGGCGCTGGCGCGGCTGAAGGGCGAGACGGCCTGACCTCGGTCAGGCCACCCCCGGCCACGGCCGGAGCGCCGGCCGGATCCGCTCGAAGGCGCGGGCGAGCCGCAGCACGCCGACATCGTCGAAGCGCCGGCCGACGATCTGCAGGCCGACCGGCAGCCCGTCCGGGGTGAACCCCGCCGGGACCGAGACCGCCGGCTGCTCCGACATGTTGAACGGCACCGTGTAGGCGATGTGGTGCATCGCCCGGGCGGGGTCGTTGGTCGGCGAGGCGTGCTCGGCCGGAAAGGGCGGGTTCGGCGAGACCGGACCGATCAGAAAATCGAACGGCCGGATCGCCGCGAGCGCGGCGTCGCGCATCGCCGCCATCTGGGCCATGCCGTGGAAGACGGCCGCGCCGCTCAGATCCCGGCCGCCCGCCGCCCAGTCGCGGATGAAGGGCAGGACGCGGGCGCGGCGCGCCTCGTCGAGGGCGTCGATGTCGAGGGAGGCGCGCTGGCGCCAGAACCGGTCGAGCCCATCGAGCATCTCCTGCGTCAGGAAGGCCGGTACTGGCGTAACGCTTGCGCCGGCCTGCGCCAGGAGAGCCGCCGCCGCCTCGATCACCGCACGGTTGCCCGGATCGAGCGGGAGGCCTGCGCCCGCCTCCATCACCAGGCCGAGGCGCAGGCCCTTCAGGTCGATTCCGTCGAGGTCGAGCCAGGGCAGGTCGGCCGGGGGCAGGCCGGTCGGGTCGCGGTCGTCCGGGCGGCTGATCGCGCGCATCGCCAGCGCCGCGTCGGCGACCGTACGGGTGAGCGGTCCGGCGCAGCGGCCGTAGAAGGCGTTGTCGAGGGGCACGCGGCCGTGGCTGGGCTTGTGGCCGACGACGCCGCACCAGGAAGCGGGCAGGCGGATCGAGCCGCCGATATCGGTGCCGAGATGGATCGGCCCGTAGCCCGCCGCGGCGGCCGCGCCCGAGCCGGCCGAGGAGCCGCCCGGGCCCCTGGCGAGGTCCCACGGGTTGCGGGTGAGCGGGTGGAAGCTCGACAGTCCCGAGGACAGCATGCCGTAATCCGGCATCGTCGTGGCGGAAAAGATCACCGCCCCGTCCTCGCGCAGGCGGGCGGTGGCCGGCGCGTCGGCCGGGCTCGGGGCCGCGTCGTCCCGGGCGGCGGTGCCGAGCGGCATCGGCACGCCCTTGGTGGCGATGTTCTCCTTGATGGTGACCGGTACCCCGTCGAGGGGCAGGGCCTCGCCTCTCATCCACCGGGCCTCCGAGGCGCGGGCGGCGGCCAGCGCCGCCTCGGGCGCGAAGGCGTAGAGCGCGTGGAGGTGGGGCTCCCGGGCCTCGGCCCGGGCGATCACGGCCCGCGCCACCGCCACCGGCGAGACGGCGCGGCGAGCGTAGAGGGCGAGAAGCTCGGTCGCCGCGAGGTCGGCGAGGTTGTCGGAAGCCGGCTGGTCCATCGCGTCAGCGGGCCTCGGGCGTCTTCTCGGGCCGCCCGGCGAGGGCGACGTAGAAGCCGAGCCCGTCCTGGGACGGCAGGGTCTGGAGCCGCTCGACCCAGCCACGCCGCTTGGCGTCGAGGAGCTGGCGGCCGACCGGCTGGAACAGGGTCTCGCCGCCGCCGGGCACCGGCCCGTCGAACCGCACCGCCACGGTCTTGCCCTTGGCGAAGCGGCTGCGCTCCAGCATGTCGGCGAGCGAGGCCTCGGCCTGGGCCCGGGGCGCGCCCCGCAGGTCGAGCACCGATTCGGCGTCGGTCACCCCGAGGGAGCCGCGCAGCTTGTTGGCGTAGAATTCGTCGAAATGGGGCAAGGGCGGCTCGGGCGTCAGAGGGGAATGCCATCGTAGAGTGCAGCGACGGGGATTTCCCCGCCGAGATCGGGCAGCGGGATCGCGTCGTCGCGGCCGAGGACGCGCAGGGTCGCGTCGGGGCCGTTGCCCCGCGACCACAATTCGACCCGGGCCTCGTCGGCATAGACGATCAGATAGGCGCGCAGGGTCTGGAGGGCCTGGTAGAACGCCGCCTTACGGCCTCGGTCATTGTTCAGTGTCGACGGCGACAGGACCTCGGCGACGATGAGAGGGTCGCGGGCATAGCCGTCCGTGAGAAGTGGGCCGCACCGCACGACGACATCGGGGATCGGCGCGTAATCGTCGACGAAGTCGTTGCGCAGCCCAAGGCCCGGTAGAGCACGGCAGCCGAATTTCGCCACGAGCGGGCGCAAGGCGGCGAGCAGATTGCTGACGATCTGCTGATGCCGCTCGCTCGGCGGCGCCATCAGCACGGCCTCGCCGTCGAGAAGCTCCCAGCGCTCCTCGTCCGGGCGCTCGCGGATCATGGCGATGAAATCGGCGACCCGCATCCGCGGGGCGCGCCGCAGCGCGAGCGACATGACGGCTCCCTGTCACCGGCGCGATGGTAGCACCGGGCGGAAGCGGACGACAGCCCGCGGCGGTGAGGCACCGCGCCCGAAGAAGGGGCGCGGTGCCGCAAGCCCAGGCGTTACGCGCCGTGCACCAGCACGTTGCGGAACTGCCAGGGATCGGTCTCGTCGATGTCCTCCGGGAAGAGGCCCGGGCGGCCCGAGAGCGGCGTCCAGTCGGTGTAGACCCCGACCACGGGGCCGAGATACGGCGTCTGGACCTCGAGGCAGCGACGGAAATCGACCTCGTCGGCCTCGACGATGCCGGCCTCGGGATTCTCCAGCGCCCAGACCATGCCGGCGAGCACCGCCGAGGTCACCTGGAGGCCGGTGGCGTTCTGGTAGGGGGCGATGCGGCGGGTCTCCTCGATGGAGAGCTGCGAGCCGTACCAGTAGGCGTTCTTGCCATGGCCGTAGAGCAGCACGCCGAGCTCGTCGATGCCGTCGACGATCTCGTTCTCGTCGAGGATGTGGTGCTTCTCCTGCACCTTGCCGGCCTGGCCCCACATCTCGTGCAGCGACAGCACCGCCTCGTTGCAGGGGTGGTAGGCGTAGTGGCAGGTCGGCCGGTAGACCGCCTTACCGTCCTGGCGCACCGTGTAGTAGTCGGCGATCGAGATCGCCTCGTTGTGGGTGACGAGGAAGCCGAACTGCGCCTGCCCGGTCGGGGTCCAGGAGCGCACGCGGGTGTCGGCGCCGGGCTGCAGCAGGTAGATCGCCGGGGCGTCGTTCGGCAGGGTGCGGCCGTTCTCCGGCATCCAGGTCTCGTGGGTGCCCCAGCCGAGCTCCGCCGGCTGGTTGCCTTCCGAGACGAAGCCCTCGACCGACCAGGTGTTGACGAAGATGCCCTGCGGCTTCTCCGACTTGGCCCGCTGGGTGTCGCGCTCGGCGATGTGGATGCCCTTGACGCCCACCTCGCGCATCAGCGCGGCCCACTCCTCGCGGCTCTTCGGCTCGGGGGTCTTGAGGCCGAGCTCGGCCGAGAGGTTCAGGAGCGCCTGCTTGACGAACCACGACACCATGCCGGGATTGGCGCCGCAGCACGACACCGCGGTCGGGCCGCCCGGGTTGCGGCGGCGGGCGTCGAGCACCTGCTCGCGCAAGGCATAGTTGGTGCGGTCGGCCGGACCCGCGTTCTTGTCGAAGTAGAAGCCCGGCCACGGCTCGGCGACGGTGTCGATGTAGAGCGCGCCGATCTCGCGGCACAGCTCCATGATGTCCCGCGACGAGGTGTCGACCGAGAGGTTGACGCAGAAGCCCTGGCCGCCGCCCTCGGTGAGGAGGGGCGTCAGGATCTCGCGGTAATTGTCCTTGGTCAGCGCGACCTGCTCGAAGCGCAGGCCGTGCTCGTCGGCGAGCGCCTTGTGGGTGTCCGACGGCTCGACCACCGTGAACCGGGCCTTGTCATAGGTGAAGTGGCGCTCGATCAGGGGCAGGGTGCCCCGGCCGATCGAGCCGAAGCCGATCATCACGATGGGGCCGCTGATGCGGCCGTGGACGGGCCAGTCGGTCATGGCGCTCAAGGTCTCCGGACTCGTGGTCTGTGGTATCGCCCCGCCTGCGGGGACACGCGCCCCCGAGCCGGTCGGCTCGACTAGCAGGTCAGGATGACGCGCGGGCGACGGGGTGATTGACCTCTCGGCTCCCCGGGGTCAACCCCGGGCAAGCCATTGTCCCGGAACGACCAAGCGTCACCACCGGGTTAACCGGCGCGCCGGAATCGTCATGCCGGAATCGCATGGCGCCGCTGCACCCGCGACGCTTGTGTGCAGCGCGGCAGCGTCCATATTGCGTTGCAACAAGAACACCGGAAACGCCCGCGCGCAATCTCACAGGAGATCCCGATGCTCGCGGTCATCACTCACTCTCTCATCGCCCCCGCCATCGACGAGCGCTCCGACATGGAGCCCGGCATCCTCACCCTCGTGAGCCGCATGGTCCACGCGATCCACGCCGCCAACCAGCGTCGCCTGGAGCGCCAGATCGGCGAGTACGTCGAGGTCAACGGCGGACGCATCACCGACGATCTCGAGCGCCGGATCGGCCAGCACTTCTGCTGATCGCACCGCCCCGGCGAGCCGGGGCAACGCACTCGATGGTCAAGCAAGGCGCCAGGGGCGGCTCACGCCCCTCAGGCGCCTTCTTGGTGTTTGGGCGCTGCTCGGCTTCGACGGATCGCGCAGCGGGCTCGACCCGAGTTGTCCTCGCCTCGAGGCTGCGCACGCGACCGGGACGACCGAGGGCAGGCCCAGAATCGCGGGAGCCGAAACCGAGTCGCCCTCGGCACGTGTGCACGACGGAAGCTCCCGCGATCACCGCACCGCTCGTGCCCGCCCCCGATCGCGAAGCGCCAAGGCGGCCAGCCACAATGCCAGTATCGCCATGATCGGCCAGGCGAGGAGCCAGGCGAAAGATCCGAAGAACAGCAGATCGGTTTGCCATCCCGCCGAGGCTTTAGGGTGGCACCGGAAGGACATCTGGGCGGAAACGTCCTGAAATCCTGCCATCTCCTCCGTCAGGGCCGCGCTCAACCGGTACTTGTCGGGAGGAAGAGGAAGCGATGTGCTTACGGTGCGGTAGAATCCCTCCGCGTCGAACCCATCGCTCCCGATATTCTCTGCTTTGCCCCAGGCCACCGGCTGCCCGGCCATGTCGCGGAAGGACCATTGCAACGGAATGTCGATCCCCTCGGCCGTTCCGTACCGCCCGACGAGGCGCCGCATATCCTCGCGTGCGCGCGTCTTGCTGGACAGATGGAGACGGAGCCTGTGCGGGCAGGATAGGCGGACGACCACGTCCGTCTCGACCCGACCGGGAGGCGACATGGAGAGGGACGCGTCCAGGGGATCGGCTGTGATCCATCGCGACCAGATGCCGAAGACGACCGCGAAGGCAACGACGACGAGGAGAGCAACCGTCAGCCACCGGTAGCGGATGAAGAAGGCGCCCATGATTCCCGCGTGTGCTGGGTGTTGCAGGTCGCACGAACCGGCGACGAACCGCGGCCTTTGCACGACGGGCCCCGATATCCGTCCCTCGGCCTCAGCCGCCCTCTTCTATACCGGGGTGTCGTCGACGCGAGAACGGTTCGATCAGCAGGCACGCCCGGAAAGTGTCTCAATCCCCCACCAGCGCCAGATCGTCCCGGTGCACCATCGCCGCCCGGCCGGGATAGCCCAGCACCGCCTCGATCTCCCGGCTCGACCGGCCGAGGATGCGGGCGGCGTCGTCGCTGTCGTAGGCGACGAGGCCGCGGGCGAGGACGAGGCCGTCGCCCGAGCGGATCGTCACCGCGTCGCCGCGGCCGAAGCTGCCCTCGACCCGGGTGACGCCGACCGGCAGCAGGCTCGCCCCGCCCTGCAGCGCCCGGGCCGCGCCGGCATCGATCGTGAGCGTGCCGCGGGGCTCGAGCGAGCCGCCGATCCAGGTCTTGCGCGCCGCGCCCGGCGTCGAGCCGGCGAGGAACCACGAGCAGCGCGCGCCGTTCGCCACCGCCTTGAGCGGATTCTTGCCGCGGCCGTCGGCGATCATCATCTGGGTGCCGCCCTGGATCGCGATCTTGGCCGCCTCGACCTTGGTGCGCATGCCGCCGCGCGAGAGTTCCGAGGCAGGCCCCCCCGCCATCGCGTCGATCTCCGGGGTGATCCGGGCGATCACCGGCAGGTGTCGCGCGGCCGGGTCGCTCGCCGGGGGGGCGGTGTAGAGCCCGTCGATGTCGGAGAACAGCACCAGGAGGTCGGCGCCGATCATCGTGGCGACCCGGGCGGCGAGGCGGTCGTTGTCGCCGTAGCGGATCTCCGAGGTCGCGACGGTATCGTTCTCGTTGACGACCGGGACGGCGCGCTCCTCCAGGAGCTTCAGGGTAGTGGCGCGCGCGTTGAGGTAGCGCCGGCGCTCCTCGGTGTCCTGCGGCGTCACCAGGATCTGGCCGGCGACGATGCCGTGATGGGCGAGCGCCTCCGACCAGTGGCGGGCGAGCGCGATCTGCCCCACGGCGGCGGCGGCCTGGCTCTCCTCCAGCCGCAGCGGGCCGGGGCCGAAGCCCAGCACCGTGCGCCCGAGCGCGATCGAGCCCGAGGACACCACCAGCACGTCGACGCCGCGCCCGTGCAGGTCGGCGATGTCCTCGGCGAGCGCCGCGAGCCAGGCGTGGCGCAGCCGCCCCCGCGCCCGGTCGACGAGGAGCGCCGAGCCGACCTTCAGGACGACGCGGCGGAACTGGTCGAGGCTGGGCGTGAAGGGAGGGGTGTCCTGGGAACCGGGCGCGGAGGTCGTGAGCATGGAACCGAACGTCAGGGTGCGGCGGGAGTGAGGTCCGTGTGGACGAAGTCGTCCCCCTTGAAGGGGAGCGGCAGGCGCCAGACCTTGGCCACGGCGTAAGCCATGCAGTCCCCCATGTTCAACCGCGCGGGGTGGCCGCGACCGCGCCCGAAGCGCAGAAAGGCATCCCGGGCGGCTCGAACCATCCGATGGTCGAAGTCGACCGAACGGAGAGAGGGGAGGGCCATCAGGCCGTCGAGGAAGTGTTCGGCACCTGCCGACAGGCGCGCTTCGAGAACCATGGCGGTTTTGACGAGCGCCATTCCATTGACGGCAATGATACGAGAAAAGGCTTCGCTCTCCGACTCGTCCAGGGCGATCGCTACCAGCGCCGACGTGTCGAGCACGATCATGCCGGCAGGCCGTCCTCGGCGTAGAGGTCCGAGTGGTTCGAGGTGGCGCCCGGCCGCCTATGAGGTGCCGTCGCCTTCGTCAACCTACGCAAGGCATCGTAGTCGCTCGTCTGGGCGGGCGTCAGTGGTGCAGCGGGCGCAGCCGAGCGTACTTCCGCCTCGCGCAGGAGGCCGATCACGGCCTCGCTCGGCGTCGTGCCGAGCCGCTGCGCGACCCGCTCGGCGATCCCGACGATCTCGTCGCCCTTGATGATGAGCCGCTCGGTCATCGTGGTCTCCTCGCGGAGACAAGTCTATGGCAAGCGGGCCGGCGCAGCCAGGGCGCGGAGACGACGGCAAGCGAGTTCGTTCGCGGGTTCGTTCTTCTGGGCCCCCGTCTCACAGCTATCAGGGATGGGCGCGGCGTCCCTCACGCCTCGAGGGCGGCGGTTTCCCGCACGATGTCCGGGTAGGCGCTGTCCTGGGCCGCGTCCTGCGCGGCGGCGGCCTCGTTGAGGCCGGGGCGGGGCAGGCGGACCAGCACGATCGTGCCGATGCCCTCCTCGGAGCGGATGCGCAGGCCGCCGCCGTGGAGCTCGGCGAGCGAGCGGGCGATGGCGAGGCCGAGGCCGGAGCCCTTGTAGCTGCGGGCGAAGTTGGTCTCGACCTGCTCGAACGGGTAGCCGAGTTTCGGCAGCGCCGCCTTCGGGATGCCGATGCCGCTGTCCTCGACGAAGATGTGGACGGCGTCGAGGGCGCGGCGGGTGCGCACCGCGACCCGGCCTGCCTCGGGGGTGAACTTCACGGCGTTCTGGAGCAGGTTGACCAGGATCTGGTGCAGGGCGCGCTCGTCGGCCATCACCAGGGTGTCGGCGCTCATCTCGACGCTGACGGTGAGGCCCTTGGCGCGGGCCGGCTCGGCGATGAGCTTGAGGGCGCGCTCCAGCGCCTCGCTCACGGCGACCGGCTGCTTGGCGAGCTTCACCCGGCGGGCGTCGATGCGCGACATGTCGAGGATGTCGTCGATGACCGAGAGCAGGTAGTGCCCGCTCGATCGGATGTCGCGGCAATATTCGCGGTACTTCTCCGAGCCGAGCGACCCGAACACCTCGCTCTCCATCACCTCGGCGAAGCCCAGGATGGCGTTCAGCGGGGTGCGCAACTCGTGGCTCATGTTGGCCAGGAACTCGGATTTCGAGCGGTTGGCGCTCTCGGCCTGGGCCTTCTGGTCGAGGTAGCGCTCAGCGAGGTCGGCGAGCTGCTGGGTCTGGATCTCGAGGGTGCGGCGCGAGCGCTTGAGGTCGGAGATGGTGGCGATGAGCTGGCGCTCGGATTCCACCAGCCGCTCCTGGTGCCGCTTGAGCGCCGTGATGTCGGTGCCGACCGAGACGTAGCCGCCGTCCTTGGTGCGGCGTTCGCTGATCTGCAGCCAGCGCCCGTCGGCGAGCTCGGCCTCGAAGGTGCGGGCCCCGGCCTCCGGGAACTCGCCGGCGGGGATCTCGCGCCGCACGGTCGGCAGCGCGGCGCGGCCCATGATGGCGTCGTAGCGCCGGCCCGGCTGGGCCTCGTCCGTGGTCAGCGCGTGCAGGCGCCGGAACTTCGAGTTGCACAGGACGAGGCGGTTCTGCGCGTCCCACAGCACGAAGGCCTCGGACACCGCCTCGACCGCGTCGCGCAGGCGCATGTCGGCGGTGGCGGTCGATTCGGCGAGACGGCGCTGCTCCGAGATGTCGATGACGATGCCGACGAGGTGGCGGCCGTTGTCCTCGAGGTCCTGGACGATCTCGGCCCGGGCCTTGAGCCAAACCCACTCGCCGCCGGCGCCGCGGATGCGGAACTCGTGGTCGACGGTGGTGTCGCGGGCTGCCAGCTGGCGGGCCAGCCCGTAGAGGTCGGTGTCGTCGGGGTGGACGAGGGCGTTGACGTCGCCGAAGGAGAGGAACTCCTGCTCCCGGACGTAGCCGAGGAGCTGGTACATCGAATCAGACCAGTAGATCCGGCCGCGCGGGATGTCCCAGTCCCACAGGCCGCAACGGCCGCGGCCGAGCGCCGTGTCCAGGCGCTGGCGGACCTGCTCGCAGACCCGGTCGACGGCCCGCGCCCGGTCGGCCTGGAGCGCGTAGGCGAGGCCGGTGCAGACCACCACCAGCGCCACCGCGCCGACCAGCACCGCGGCGGTGCGCGCCCGGGTCCCCCAGATCGCCGTCACCGAATCGAGGGTCTGGACCACCGCGACCTGCGCGACCCCGGCGCCCCCCGTCACCGTCCGCACGGTGGCGAGCGCCCGCTCGCCGTTGCCGAGCACCACCGGCAGCACGCCGGCGCGCTCGCCCATGATGCCGAGCACCTGCACCTCGCCGACGAGTTCGGCGAAGCTCCGGGGCAGGCCCGGGCGCTCCGGCAGGGCGGCCAGGATTGCATCGTCGGCGCCGACCAGCAGGACGGTGCGGCCGGCCGGCAGGCTGCCGACGGGAAGCAGGCGGACCAGCCGCTCGCGCAGGGTCGCGGGCGTCGCCGTTTCGGGGAGGCCCAAACCGGGCAGCGAGGCGGGCCGGGCCAGCGCCGTCGGCAGCGTGCCGGCCAGAAGGCGGGCGACGAGGTCGATCTCGCGCCGCGCATCGCCCACCACCTCCTCGCGGTGACCGGTGAGCTGCAGGGCGGTGACGGTGGCGAGGCAGATCAGGAAGGCCGCCAGCATCGCCGGGACGGCGAAGCGCAGCCAGGATTCCGCATGGGCAAGACGCTGGTGCGCCGTCTTCGAAGACCGGCTGATCCCGAGGATCGTCGCGGCACGCTCCGAGAAGGGGGCGGGATCCGCCTCCAGCATACCCAAACCCCCAACGGAACAGAAAGACAGATGCCGCGGAGGTTTTCAGCGGGCCCCCGAATCGAGCCTCAATCTGGCATTTCCACAAGCATTTTGTCCAGCGCCCCGCATCCCGGAAATGAAGTGTTAACCAGTGATCCGGGGGGCGGCCGGCCGGGCGTCCTGCGCGATTCTACCAGGTCTCACAGGGGCTTGTGCATTATCTCGCCGGGGCGAGCGAGCGCCCGACGATGTCGCTGACGTCGGGGGAGAGGCCCGGCGCCTGCGCCACCCGCCGCAGGGCCGCCTCGGCGTGGAGGCGGCGCCCGCCCTCGACCATACGCCAAGTATTGAAGGCAGTTAGCAGGCGCGCCGCGACTTGCGGATTTTTTCCGTCGAGGGCCAGCACCACCTCGGCGGTCAGGTCGTAGCCGGCCCCGTCCGGGCGGTGGAACTGGGTCGGATTGTTGAGGCTGAAGCTCGCGATCAGCGAGCGGACCCGGTTCGGGTTGCCGAGCGAGAAGGCGGCGTGGTGCATCAGGCCGCGGACCCGCTCCAGGGTGCCGGCCTCCGGGATCATCGCCTGGAGGGCGAACCACTTGTCGAGCACCAGGGGCTCGCCGCGATAGGTCTCGCCGAAGCGGGCGAGCGCCGCCTCCCGGGCCGCGCCCGGCACGAGGCTCAGGGTGGCGAGCGCCGCGAGACGATCGGTCATCGTCGCGGCGTTCTCGACCTGACCCAGCGCCAGGGCGGTGCCGGCCTGCGGGTCGGCCGCGGTCACGAGGTCGAGGGCGGCGTTGCGCAGGGCGCGGCGCCCGGCGCTCGCGGCGTCCGGGCTGAACGGCGCGCCCTCCGGCTCGACCAGCGCCTCGCGCAGCGCCAGGAGCCGGGGCCCGAGGTCGCGGCCGAGCTGCACCCGCAGGGTCTGGCGCGCGCGCCAGATCGCGTCGGGGTCGATCTCGGCGCCGATCGCCTGGGCGATCTCCTGCTCGCCCGGCAGGGTCAGGACCAGGGCGGCGAAGGCCGGATCGGCGAGGGCCTCGCCATCGAGGAAGGTCGCCAGCGCGGCGGCGAGGCCCGCGCCCTCCGTCCCGGCCTCCTCGGCCAGCGGGGCATTCGCGCGGGCGCGGCCGACCAGCACCTCCATGGCGAGGCTCTGGGCCGCCTGCCAGCGGTTGAAGGCGTCGTGGTCATGGGCGAGCAGCGTCAGGCGTTCGTCGCGGGTCAGCGCGTGCTCGACCTTCACCGGTGCCGAGAAGCCGCGAAACAGCGACGGCACCGGTGCCGCGTCCAGCCCGGTGAAGACCAGCGCGTCCTCGGCCCGGTCGAGCACGAACACCCCGTCGCGCACCCGCTCGCTCGCCGCCGCGACCGGGCCGCCGCCGGGGGCGACGAGGCCGAGCGCGATCGGGATCACCAGGGGCTGGGGCGCGGCACCGGCGGCCGCCTCAGTGGCGACGACCGGAAGGCTCTGGCGGAAGGTCAGCGTATAGGTTCGCGCGGCAGCGTCGTAGGCACCCGAGACCGCGACGGTCGGGGTACCGGCCTGGGCGTACCAGCGGGAAAAGGCGGCGAGATCCCGACCGCTCTCGGCGGCGAAGGCGGCCAGGAAGTCCTCGACCGTGGCGGCGGTGCCGTCGCAGGTGGTGAAGTAGCGGTCCATGCCGGCCCGGAAGGTCTCGGGCCCGAGGAGCGTGCGCAGCATCCGGACGATCTCGGCGCCCTTCTCGTAGACCGTCGCGGTGTAGAAGTTGTTGATCTCGCGATAGGCCTGCGGCCGCACCGGGTGGGCCAGCGGCCCGGCATCCTCCGGGAACTGGCGGGCGCGGAGCGTCCTCACCTCGGCGATCCGGTGGACCGGGCGCGAGCGCTCGTCGGACGAGAATTCCTGGTCGCGAAAGACCGTCAGGCCTTCCTTGAGGCAGAGCTGGAACCAGTCGCGGCAGGTCACCCGGTTGCCGGACCAGTTGTGGAAGTACTCGTGCGCGATGATCGCCTCGATGTTGGCGTAGTCCGCGTCGGTCGCGGTCTCGGGACTGGCCAGCACGTATTTGTCGTTGAAGATGTTGAGGCCCTTGTTCTCCATCGCGCCCATGTTGAAGTCGGAGACCGCGACGACGTTGAAGACGTCGAGGTCGTAGGCGCGGCCGAAGGTGCGCTCGTCCCAGGCCATCGAGCGGGCGACCGCGTCGAGGGCGAAGTCGGCGCGGCCCTCCTTGCCGGGCTCGACGTAGACCGCGATCTCGACGTCGCGGCCCTCCATCGTGGTGAAGCGGGAGCCGACGCGGCCGAGCCGGCCGCCGACGAGGGCGAACAGGTAGGCGGGCTTGGGGTGGGGGTCGTGCCAGATCGCGTAGTGCCGGCCCGGGCCCGCCTCGCCCCGCGCGACCGGGTTGCCGTTGCCGAGCAGCACCGGCGCGGCGTCGCGGCTGCCCTCGATCCGGGTGGTGAAGACCGCCATCACGTCCGGCCGGTCGAGGAAGTAGGTGATGCGCCGGAAGCCGTCGGCCTCGCACTGGGTGCAGTAGACGCCGTTCGAGCGGTAGAGCCCCATCAGCTTGGTGTTGGTGCTCGGGTTCACCTGCGTCTCGATCTCGAGCACGAAGGGACGCTGCGGCGGCTGGTGCAGGGTGAGCGACCGGGGCGTCACCTCGATAGCGCCGGGGCCGGTCGGCTGGCCGTCGAGCGCGATGGCGACGAGCGTCAGCTCGTCACCGTCGAGGACGAGCGGCGCGCCCGGCTCGCCCGCCGGGTTCGGCCGCAAGCCCAGCGTCGCGGTGATCCGCGTCTCGGTCGGATGCAGGCGCACGTCGAGGTCGACCCGGTCGATCAGGTAGTCGCTGGGGCGGTAATCGGCGAGGCGGACGATCGTCTGCATGGCGGGTCTCGCGGGCGCTCGCGAACGGCGCGGGGGAACAGGGCGGGGGAACAGGGCAAGGGAACAGGGTAAGGAATCAGCCTTTGCACCGCCGTCGGCCCCAGCGCAACGCCGGAGCGATGCCGGGGCTCCGGGTGAGGGAGGCCCCGGCAGGAGAGGGCTCCCCGGAGGCCGACCCGCGCCCTAGCTACGACGCCGAAACCGGGCGGCTCCCGTGCGCCCGGCCACGAGGACGAGAGAGCGCCATGGAATACCTGCACACGATGGTCCGCGTCGCCGATCTCGAGCGTGCGCTGGACTTCTACTGCAACAAGTTCGGCCTGCAGGAGGTGCGCCGCACCGAGAGCGAGAAGGGCCGCTTCACCCTGGTGTTCCTGGCCGCCCCGGGCGACGCCGCGCGGGCGAAGGACACCAAGTCGCCGCTGCTCGAGCTGACCTACAACTGGGGCCCGGAGGAGTATACCGGCGGGCGCAACTTCGGTCACCTGGCCTACCAGGTCGACGACATCTACGAGACCTGCCAGAAGCTGCAGGATGCCGGCGTGACCATCAACCGCCCGCCGCGGGACGGCCACATGGCCTTCGTGCGCTCGCCGGACGGCATCTCGATCGAGATCCTGCAGAAGGGCGGCGCCAAGCCGCCGCAGGAGCCCTGGGCCTCGATGGAGAACACCGGCAGCTGGTAAAGGCCGGTGCGGGCGGGCCGCCGTCGGGGCCCGCCCGCGTCTTGAGATCAGGCCCCGGCGGCCGGCGTGACGCCGAGCTCGGCGAGCTTGGCGTGGATCGCCGTGACCGGTCGCTTGAGCTTCAGGCTCATGACCGAGGCCGGGACGCCCTCCCGGGCCATGGCCCGCAGTTGCTGCACGGTGTCGAGCGTCCAGCCCGCCTCGATGTTCTCGCTCATCAGGGTTGCCTCCCGTGTCGGCCGCACGCGTCCGTGACGCCGGCCTTGAGAGAAGCAGGTAGGGAGTATCCAGGGTCCGGCAAGCCGATCGGGCGCGGCTGCCGCCTCGACGCGGATGCGCCCGCGTCCCCTTACGTCCTCGACGCGGGCATGGCCGTGCCGCCTGCGCCTTGACGCGGCGGCTCCCGCGTCGCACATCGGCGGCGTCAGCCGGCCGGGCGGCCGCTCCGGTCCTGTCAGCGGGTTCGCCCGTGCGCGGGACCGGGGAGGAAAGTCCGGGCTCCATGAAGAGACGGTGCCGGATAACGTCCGGCGGGGGCGACCCCAGGGACAGTGCCACAGAGAGCAGACCACCGGGCGGATCCTCGCGGATCCGGGCCGGCCAGGGTGAAAGGGTGCGGTAAGAGCGCACCGCGGACGCGGCAACGCGGACGGCACGGCAAACCCCACCGGGAGCAAAACCGAATAGGGGCGGCACGCGCGCTCGTCGCGCAGGGCTTCTTCAGGCCCGTCGCCCGGGTTGGTTGCTCGAGGCGGCCGGCAACGGCCGTCCCAGAGGAATGGCCGCCACGTTCGGGCGATCCTCGCGGATCCTCCGGGCCATACAGAACCCGGCTTACAGGCCGGCTGATACCCAATTTCCCGATGATCACATCCTCCGCCCCGCGGCGCGAACCCGCCGGGCGCGAGGATTTGTCGACGTAGAGCGCGGCGCACCCCGCGAACAGGCGGCACGGCCTCGACTTTCCCGTGGCGCCCGCCGTCGGGCACAAGCCTTCGTTAACCTTGCTGGTCTCTGATGGCACACGGACGGGTGCTGCCCGTCGCGTGTGCCCTCGCGTTGACGACCCCAGAGGCCCATGATACCCCGAGCCACCCCGTTCCCGGCGATTCCCGCACCGGCGACCACGCCCCGCGCGAGCGGGCCCGATGGCCGCGCGGCGATGTCGGGCGTGGACAGAGCGGCGCCCCGGCGCCGGACCCGGCCGGCCTCGGCCCGGCTCGTGCGGACTGCGGAGCACCATGGATCGTCACGCGTCAGAGCGCGCTCGCCGCGCGCGGTGTGTCGTCGTCTCGGGAGGCCGGCCGTGACCGACGCGCCCCACATTCCGGTCCTGCTCGACGAGGTCCTGGGCGCGCTGCGCCTCGGCGACGCGCCGGCCCGCATCATCGACGGCACCTTCGGGGCCGGCGGCTATACCAGGGCCATCCTCGCCGCCCATCCGGGCAACCAAGTGCTCGCCATCGACCGCGACCCGACCGCGATCGCCGCCGGGCAGGCGCTGGTGGAGCGGGAGGCCGGTCGTCTCGTCCTGGTCCAGGGCCGCTTCGGCGACCTCGACGCCCTGGCGCGCGACCACGGCTTCGCCGACGCCGACGGCGTCGTCCTCGACATCGGCGTATCGTCGATGCAGCTCGACCAGCCCGAGCGCGGCTTCTCGTTCCGGTTCGAGGGCCCCCTCGACATGCGGATGGAGCGGGCCGGCGAGACCGCCGCCGACCTCGTGAACGAGGCCTCCGAGGCCGCGCTCGCCGACGTGATCTACCATTACGGCGAGGAGCGCCGGGCCCGCGCGGTCGCCCGCGCCCTGATCGAGGCGCGCCGGCGCGGCCGCATCGAGACCACGGCGGCGCTCGCGGAGATCGTCGCGGGCGTCGTGCGGGCGGAGCCCGGCAGCGGCATCCACCCGGCGACCCGGACGTTCCAGGCCCTGCGCATCGCGGTCAACGACGAGCTCGGCGAGTTGCAGCGGGCCCTGCACGCGGCCGAGCGGACCCTGCGCCCGGGCGGACGCCTCGCGGTGGTGACCTTCCACTCGCTCGAGGACCGCATCGCCAAGCAGTTCTTCTCGGCCCGCAGCGGCCGGGCGGTGGCCGCCTCGCGCCACCTGCCGATGGCGGCGCAGCCCGCGCCCCGCAGCTTCACCCTCGCCACCAAGGGCCCGGTCGCCGCCAGCGAGGCCGAGTGCCGGGCCAACCCGCGCGCCCGCTCGGCCAAGCTCCGGGCCGGCGAGCGCACCGACGCAGCCCCGCCGCCGCCGCTGACGGCGCTGGAGGCCCTGGCCTCCCTGCCCGAGCCCCAGACCCGGGGAGGGCGCCGGTGATCCGCCTCCTGCACCTCGCGGCGATCGCCGGGCTCATCGCCTCGGCCATCTACGCCTACTCGATCAAGTACGACACGCTCTACCAGGCCGAGCAGGTCGCGAAGCTCAAGACCCGCCTGCGCAAGGAGCGCGACGCGATCGCGGTCCTGCGCGCCGAGTGGCAGCTGCTGACCCGGCCCGACCGGCTCCAGGGCGCGGTCGACAAGTACCTGACGCTGGAGCCGATCGGCACCAGCCACCTCGCGCGGCTCGCCGACCTGCCCGCCAAGGTCGATCGCGGCGACGAGATCGCCCGCAAGCTCGAGGCGCTCGGCCTCGGCGCCACCGCGACCCCGGCCGCCAAGGACCGCGCCCCCTCGACCACCGGCGCCACCGCGGCCCGGCCCGAGGAGCCCCGCACCACCGGCTCCACCTCCACCCGCACCCCGACCGCCAAGAGGTAGGCGCCGTGACCCAGGATTCGGACTTCCAGGCTCACGCTCCCCTCGACCCGGACGCCATGCCGGAGACCGGCGCGCAGCCCGTGGACGACGCCCCCCAGCCCGCGCCCGGCCGCAGCCTCGCCGCGCTGCTGCGCGGCGGCGTGCTGGCGATGTTCCGCCTCTCGGTCGAGCGCAGCGCCGCCCGCGTCGGGCTCGTCAGCCTGGTCTTCGGCGCTGTGTTCCTCACCCTGATGGGCCGGCTCGCCAGCTTCGCGCTGTTTCCCGACGATCCGGTCACCGCCTCGGCCCGCCGCGCCGAGGCCGGCGGCACGACCCAGATCCGGCCCGACATCATCGACCGCAACGGCGAGATCCTGGCCACCGACATCCGCACCGTCTCGGTCTTCGCCGAGCCGAAGAACATCTACGACAAGGACGAGGCGGTCGAGCTGCTCACCGCCGTCCTGCCGGAGATCAACGCCCGCGACCTGCGCGAGAAGCTGTCGTCGAAGAAGGGCTTCGTCTGGGTCAAGCGCGAGATCACCCCGCGCCAGCAGGTCGAGGTGCATCGCCTCGGCATCCCGGGCGTCGGCTTCCTGCCGGACCACAAGCGTGTCTACCCGAACGGCACTGCGGCCGCCCACATCCTCGGCGTGACCAACCTCGACAATGTCGGCATCGCCGGCATCGAGAAGTACATCGACCGCCAGGGCCTGCGCGACCTCACCAGCCTCGGCTTCGTCGAGAAGTCGGCCGACATGGCGCCGGTCCAGCTGTCGATCGACCTGCGGGCCCAGCACGCGGTGCGCGACGAGCTGGCCTGGGGCATGGAGCATTACCGCGCCAAGGCGGCGGCCGGCCTGATCCTCGACGTGACCACCGGCGAGGTGATCGCCCTCGCCTCGCTGCCCGATTTCGACCCCAACGAGCCGAAGGACGCGCTCGATCCCGACCGCATCAACCGGATGAACGTCGGCGTCTACGAGATGGGCTCGACATTCAAGGCGATGACGCTCGCCATGGCGCTCGATTCGGGCAAGTTCAACGTCAACTCGACCTTCGACACCCGCGGCGGCGTGCTGCACTGGGGCCGGCAGAAGATCCACGAGTACCACGGCACCAACCGGGTCATCACGATGCCAGAGGTGTTCACCCACTCGTCGAACATCGGCTCGGCCAAGATGGCGCTCGGCATCGGCGTGCCCGGCCACAAGGCCTTCCTCAAGAAGATGGGCCTGCTCGACCGCCTGCGCACCGAATTGCCGGAGAGCGCCGAGCCGATCATCCCGCCGCGCTGGACCGAGATCAACACGATCACCATCGCGTTCGGCCACGGCCTCGCCGTGGCGCCGCTCCAGGCCTCGGCGGCGGTGGCGGCGATCGCCAATGGCGGCTTCCTGATGACGCCGACCTTCCTCAAGCGGACCGAGGCCGAGGCGCGCGAGAAGGCGACGCAGGTGCTCTCGGCCCAGACCAGCGAGGCGATGCGCTACATCATGCGCCTCAACGCCACCGAGGGCTCGGCCAAGAAGGCGGCGATTCCCTACTACTACGTCGGCGGCAAGACCGGCACCGCCGAGAAGGTCATCCGCGGCCGCTACGTCAAGAACCGGCTGTTCACGACCTTCATGGCGGCCGCCCCCATGGACAAGCCCAAATACCTGTTCGTCACGATCATGGACGAGCCGCAGGCGGTCGCGGCGGAATCGGGCTCCTACGCCACCGCGGCCTGGAACTCCGGCGTCGTGACCGGCCGGGTCATCGCCCGCGTCGCCCCGATCCTCGGCCTGCCGCCGCAATTCGAGCCGCCGGCCAAGCCCTTCCCGCTGATGGTCAAGCTCGGCGCCTATCACGTCAACCAGGTGGACGGGCGATGAGCCTCACCCTCGGCGACCTTTTTCCGCAGGCCGGTCGAGCCGCCGGCCTTCCCGTGGCCGGCCTCACCGCCGACAGCCGCAAGGTCGAGCCCGGCTTCGTGTTCCTGGCGGTGCCCGGCACCGCCGCCGACGGCCGGTTGTTCGCCGCCAAGGCGGCGGCGGCCGGCGCGGTCGCGATGGTGGCCGAAGGCGCGCGTCCGGCCGACCTGCCCGATCCGGTCGCCTACCTGACGGTGCCGGACGCGCGCGTCGCGCTCGCCGCCGCCGCCGCCCGGCTGCATCCGGGCCAGCCCGGCACCGTCGTCGCGGTCACCGGCACCAGCGGCAAGACCTCGATCGCCGACTTCGTGCGCCAGATCCTCGGCCGTCTCGGCCGGCAGGCGGCGAGCCTCGGCACGCTCGGCGTCATCACCACCTCGGGCGCGGCCTACGGCTCGCTGACGACCCCCGACCCGATCACCCTGCACGAGACCCTCGACCGGCTCGCCCGCAACGGCGTGACCGAACTGGCGATGGAAGCCTCGTCGCACGGCATCGAGCAGAGCCGCCTCGACGGGGTACGCCTGACGGCGGCGGGCTTCACCAATCTCGGCCACGACCACCTCGACTACCACGGCACGCCGGAGGCCTACCTCCAGGCGAAGCTCCGGCTGTTCACGACGCTCCTGCCCGAGGACGGCACCGCGGTCGTCAACGCCGACGGGCCGCAGAGTCAGGCGGTGATCGCGGCGGTGCGCGAGCGTGGAATCCGCCTCGTCACCACCGGCCGGGCCGGGGAGGGGATCCGCCTCGTCTCCGCCCGCCCGGAGGGTTTCGCCCAGCGCCTCGAGATCGCGGTGGCGGGGACGACCCATGCGGTCGACCTACCCCTCGTCGGGACGTTCCAGGTCGAGAACGCGCTGCTGGCCGCCGGTCTCGTGCTCGCGACCCCGGCCGGCGCCGGGCGCGAGGCCGAGGTGATCGCGGCGCTCGGCCACCTCGCGGGCGTGCCCGGACGGCTCGAGCGGGTCGGCACGGTGCGGGATGCGCTCTGCATCGTCGACTACGCCCACAAGCCCGACGCGCTCGCCAACGTCCTAGACGCGTTGCGCACCTTCACCACCGGGCGCCTCGTCTGCGTCGTCGGCTGCGGCGGCGACCGCGACCGCGCCAAGCGCCCGCTGATGGGCCGGATCGCGACCGAGAAGGCCGATCGCGTCATCGTCACCGACGACAATCCCCGCAGCGAGGACCCCGCGACGATCCGCGCCGCGATCCTGGCGGCGGCACCCGGCGCCGAGGAGATCGGCGACCGCGCCGAGGCGATCCGGGCGGCGGTGCGCGACCTGCGCGCTGGCGACGTGCTGGTAGTCGCCGGCAAAGGTCATGAAACCGGCCAGATCATCGGCGACCGCACGTTGCCCTTCTCCGACCGCGACGCGGTCCTGAGCGCGATCGAGGAGTCCCGCGCATGACCGAGCCCCTCTGGACCCTGGACACCGCCGCCGCCGCGATGGGCGGCCGCGCCGTCGCGGACGCCGCCGCGTCCCGCGACCTGTCCGGAATCTCGATCGACACCCGCACCCTAAAGGTCGGGGACCTGTTCTTCGCCATCCGGGGCGAGGCCCGCGACGGCCACGACTTCGTGCGCGACGCGCTCGCCCGCGGCGCCGGCGCCGCGGTGGTGGCCGAGGAGCGCGCCGCCGACCTCGCCGAGGCCGGCCCGGTGATCGCCGTGCCGGCCCGGGACGAGGACGGCGTGCTCGCCGCCATGCGGGGCCTTGCCGCCGCCGCGCGCGCCCGCACCGGCGCGCGGGTGCTCGCCGTCACCGGCTCGGTCGGCAAGACCGGCACCAAGGAGGCGCTGCGCCACGTGCTGGCCGCGCAAGGGGTCACCCACGCCTCGGTTGCCTCCTACAACAACCACTGGGGCGTCCCCCTGACCTTGAGCCGGATGCCGGCCGCGAGCGAGTTCGGGGTGTTCGAGGTCGGCATGAACCATGCCGGCGAGATCGCGCCGCTTACCCGGCTGGTGCGGCCCGAGATCGCGATCGTCACGACCGTCGAGCCGGTCCATATCGAGCATTTCCGCTCGCTGTCGGGCATCGCCGACGCCAAGGGCGAGATCTTCTACGGCCTGGAGCCCGGCGGCGTCGCGATCGTCAACCGCGACAACCCGAACTTCGAGCGGCTGAAGGCCCATGCGCTGGCCTCGCGGGCCGGTCGCATCGTGAGCTTCGGCGAGCACCGCGAGGCCGACGTGCGGGCCGAGCGCATCGTGATGCGGCCCGACCTCTCGATCGTCGACGTGCGGGCGATGGGCCAGGCCGTGACCTACCAGCTCGGGACGCCTGGCCGGCACACGGCCCTGAACTCGCTCGCCGTCATCGCCGCCGTGCAGGCGCTCGGCGCCGACCTGGCGCTGGCGGCCCTGTCGCTGGCCCAGCTGCGCCCGCCCGTCGGCCGCGGCGCCCGCACGATGCTGCGGATCGGCGACGGCGAGGCGCTGCTCGTCGACGAGAGCTACAACGCCAACCCGGCCTCGATCCGGGCCGCGCTCAGCACGCTGGCCGGTGCCGAGACCGCGGGCCGCCGCATCGCGATCCTGGGCGACATGATGGAGCTCGGCGCGGACGCGCCCGCCCTGCACCGCGAGCTGGCCGGGGCGGTCGAGGAGCACGGCATCGACCTCGTCCTCACCGCCGGCCCGCTGATGCAGGAACTGTTCGAGGCGCTGCCGGCCTCCCGGCGCGCCGCGGCCCGGCCGACCTCGGCCGAGCTCGTCGATCCGGTGCTCGATCTCGTCCGCCCCGGCGACGCCGTGATGGTCAAGGGCTCGAACAGCACCCGCATGGGCCGGATCGTCGAGGCGCTCAAGGCCCGCTACGGCGCCCAGGACCAGGATCTCGCCGTCGGCCGGTCCGGCTGAGCCCACCTTCAGGAAGCTGTCGCAGTGCTGCCGGCATAAGCCCGGCGCTGCCGCTCGCCCACGATCGGATATCCTTGGGATGCTCTACCTCCTCTCCGACCTGAGCGGCGTGTTCTCGCCGCTCAACGTCTTCCGCTACATCACCTTCCGCACCGGCGGCGCGCTGTTCACCGCCGGCTTCTTCGTGTTCTGGTTCGGCCCCTGGATCATCTCGCTCCTGCGCCTGCGCCAGGGCAAGGGCCAGCCGATCCGCGAGGACGGCCCGCAATCGCATCTGCTGACCAAGCGCGGCACGCCCACCATGGGCGGACTGATGATCCTGGCGGGCACGCTGGTGGCGGTCGTGCTCTGGGCCAACCCGCGCAACCACTACGTCTGGATCGTCATGATGGTGACGCTGGGCTTCGGCGCCATCGGCTTCTACGACGACTACCTCAAGGTCACCAAGCAGAGCCACAAGGGCTTCTCCGGCAAGTTCCGCCTCGGCCTCGAGGCGCTGATCGCGATTGCGGCCTGCACCGCCATCGCGGAATATTCGGCCCCGGGCCTCGCCTACCGGCTCGCCTTCCCGGTCTTCAAGGACGCGATCATCAATCTCGGCCTGTTCTACGTCGCCTTCGCGGGCTTCGTGATCGTGGGCGCGGGCAACGCGGTCAACATCACCGACGGCCTCGACGGGCTCGCCATCGTGCCGGTGATGATCGCGGCGGCCACCTTCGGGATCATCGCCTACCTGGTCGGCAACGTCATCTACGCCTCCTACCTCCAGGTGAACTACGTTCCGGGCACCGGCGAGCTGGCGGTGATCTGCGGCGCCTTGATCGGGGCGGGCCTCGGCTTCCTGTGGTTCAATGCGCCGCCGGCCCAGATCTTCATGGGCGATACCGGCTCGCTGGCGCTCGGCGGCCTGCTCGGCACCGTGGCGGTGGCGACCAAGCACGAGATCGTGCTCGGCATCGTCGGCGGCCTGTTCGTGCTGGAGATCCTGTCGGTCATCATCCAGGTCGCGTCGTTCAAGCTCACCGGCAAGCGCGTCTTCCGCATGGCGCCGATCCACCACCACTTCGAGCAGAAGGGCTGGAAGGAGCCGCAGGTCGTGATCCGGTTCTGGATCATCGCCGTGGTGCTGGCGCTGCTCGGCCTGGCGACGCTCAAGCTGCGGTAGGGGCGGCGAGGTCGGACCTTGCAATCTCGGCCGCCGCTTGGAAGGAAGGCGCTTTCCCTCTTCCACACCGGGAGGGGGGAGGCGCCCTTCGATCATCCGGCGGAACCCCGCATGACACCCTCCACCACCTTCGCCGGCCGGACGGTCGCCCTGTTCGGCCTCGGCGGCTCGGGCCTCGCCACGGCGCTCAGCCTCAAGGCGGGCGGGGCCCGGGTGATCGCCTGCGACGACAACCCGGCCCGCATGGCGGCGGCGCGCGAGCAGGGCATCGAGACCGGCGACCTGCGCGGGGCGGAGTGGAGCACCTTCGCCGCCCTCGTCCTCGCGCCCGGCGTGCCCCTGACCCACCCGGTCCCGCACTGGACCGTGGACCTCGCGACGGCCGCCGGCGTCCCGGTGATCGGCGACATCGAGCTGTTCTGCCGCGAGCGGGCGGCGACGAGCCCGGACGCGCCCTTCGTCGCCATCACCGGCACCAACGGCAAGTCGACCACCACGGCGCTGATCGCCCACGTCCTGGCGGCGGCCGGACGCGACGTGCAGATGGGCGGCAACATCGGCACGGCCATCCTGTCGCTCGCCCCGCCGTCGCCGGAGCGCGTCCACGTCATCGAGCTGTCGTCGTTCCAGATCGACCTGACGCCGTCGCTCGCACCCACCATCGGCGTCCTCCTCAACCTCACGCCCGACCACCTCGACCGCCACGGCGACATGGCGCGCTACGCCGCCATCAAGGAGCGGCTGGTGACCGGCGCCGCGCATGCGATCGTCGGCGTCGACGACGCGTATTGCCGCGCGATCGCGGCGCGTCGCACGGGGCCGCTCACCCGGGTCCATGTCGGCGAGGCGGGGGAGGGGCCGGGCATCCTCGCCCGCGGCGGCATCGTCATCGACGGGCGCCGGGAGCCGGCGGAGCCGGTGGCGGACCTCGCCGGCATCGGGTCCCTGCGCGGCGCCCACAACTGGCAGAACGCCGCCATCGCCTACGCGGTGGCGAGCGCGCTCGGCGTGACGCCGGACGCCTTCGCAGCGGCGCTCGCGACCTTCCCGGGCCTGCCGCACCGGATGGAGGAGGTCGGGCGTCGCGGCCCGGTCCTGTTCATCAACGATTCGAAGGCCACCAACGCCGACTCGACCGAGAAGGCGCTGTCGGCCTTCCCGCGGGTCCACTGGATCCTCGGCGGCAAGCCGAAGGAGGGCGGGATCGCGAGCCTCGCGCCGTACTTCCCGCGCGTCGCCCACGCCTACCTGATCGGTGCGGCGAGCGACGACTTCGCCGCCACCCTCGACGGGCATGTGCCGTTCAGCCGCTGCGGCACGCTCGCCGCCGCGGTCGCGCAGGCCGCCGGGATGGCCGAGGCGGATGCGGCGGGCGAGCCGGTGGTGCTGCTCTCGCCGGCCTGCGCCTCCTACGACCAGTTCCGCAGCTTCGAGGATCGCGGCGACCAGTTCCGCGACCTCGTCCGGGCCCTGCCGGGCCTGCGCCCTCCCGGGGCCTGAGCGCCGACCTCGGCCCTCCCGCATCCGCGGCGCCGTTCCCAGGGCGGGCAAATCGGCGTAAGGGGCTTGCCGCCGGACGGGCCTCGCGCGGGCCCGGCGCGCGCCCGGGCGGTGCCGTTCCGCATCCGCCCTCGTGCCGGCCCCTCCATGCGCTGCCAGCCGGTGCCATGCTGCCTCCCCAACACCTCCTGCCCGCCGAGTCCCAGGCTCCCGCGACCACGCCCGCGCACGTCCCGCACCGGCCGGGGCCACGCAAGATCATCAGCTGGAACCTGCTGCGACGGACCGGCGCGACGGTCGATGCCCTGGAGGCGCTGATCGCCCAGGAGAAGCCGGACCTCCTGCTGATGCAGGAGGCGACCGTCGACATCACCGAGCTGCAGGCGCGGGTCGGCGGGCACTACGCCTGGGCGCCGCTGCCGAAGCGCATCCACGGTCTCGCGATGTGGAGCCCGACCCCGTGGCCGAGCCCGCCGCGGGTGATCACGCTGCCCTCGGGCGCGCTCATCGACCGGGTCTGCCAGATCCTCGATCTCGGCTCGTTCGGGGTCGCCAACGTCCACCTGTCGCACGGCCAGGTGCTCAACCGGCGCCAGCTGCGCCGCATCGCCCAGAACCTGCCGGTGCGCGCCGCCGTGCTCGGCGACTACAACATCGTCGGGCCCGCCCTGCTGCCGGGCTTCCACGATGTCGGGCCGCGCCACCCGACCCACGCCATGGTCGACATCGTGCCCCTGCGCCTCGACCGCTGCCTGGTCCGCGGGCTCACCTGCCGCGGCCAGGCGGTGCTGCCGCGGGGCGCCTCCGACCACCGGCCGATCGTGGTCCACCTTGAGCCCGGCAACCCGCAGGGGCGGCGCGAGCCGCTGCGCGACAGGATCGCGGCGTTCCGCGACCGGGCCGAGGATCTCCGCAAGCGAGTGCCGCTCAAAGATATGGCAGCAGCAATCGGACGGCGGCGTCGCGCAGCCGCACGGCCATCCCGCGAGAGTTGAGGTCGTCGGCGGTCAGCCGCGCCTCCATCTTGGCCTGCATCAGCCGATTGAGGTCGGCGGCGAAGTCGGGGTCGTAGACCTCGACGTTGAGCTCGAAGTTCAGCCGGAAGCTGCGGCTGTCCCAGTTGGCGCTGCCGACGAAGCACCAGGCGTCGTCCACCACCATCAGCTTCGAGTGGTCGAAGGGCGGCCGGTCGAGCCAGATCCTGACGCCGGCTTCGAGCAGCGGCCCGACATGGGCCCGCGTCGCCCAGTCGACCACCCGGTGGTTGCTCGCCTGCGGGATGATGACGTCGACCGTGACGCCCCGCATCGCCGCGAGGCCGAGCGCCGTCAGCAGCATCTCGCTCGGCAGGAAGTAGGGGGTGGCGAAGCGCACCGAGTGCCGGGCGGTGGCGAGCGCCTCCAGCACCACGAACTCGATCTTCTCGATATCGGCGTCCGGCCCCGAGGTGACGACCCGGGCGAGCGACGCGCCCGCGGGCGGGATCTGCGGGAACCAGGCCGGCCCCTCCAGGTCCTCGCCCTTGACGAAGGCCCAGTCGCGCCAGAAGGCCTGGGCGAGCTGGCCGACCACCGGCCCGTCGATGCGGAAATGGCTGTCGCGCACCGGCTCGGGCGGGTCCTTCGCCATGACGTTCTCGTCGGCGATGTTCACTCCCCCGACGAAGCCGATCCGGCCGTCGATCAGAAGAAGCTTCTTGTGGGTGCGCAGGTTGAGGAACGGCATCCGCCAGGGCAGCGCCGAATGCATGAACAGCCCGGCCGGGATTCCGAGGCCGCGCAGGCGCCGGTACATCGCCGGGAAGAAGTAGCCGCTGCCGATGCCGTCGATCAGGACGCAGACCGCGACGCCCCGGGCCTGTGCGGCGTCGAGCGCTGCCGCGAAGGCCCGGCCGCTGTCGTCGTCGCGCATGATGTAGCTCGACAGCGCGACGCTGGTCTGCGCCTCGGCGATCGCCAGGAGCATCGCCGGATAGGCCTCGTCGCCGTGGCGGTAGCGCCGGACGCTGTTGCCCGCCACCAGCGGCAGGCCGCTGATCCGTTCGACGGCGCGCCGCAAGGGGGCGAAGGCCTCCGGCACCTCGGCCACGGGGGCCAGCGGCGCGCCGGGCCGCGGCCCGGGCAGCACCGGCAGGCGGCGGGCGCGCCGGCTCACCCGGTTGATGCCGAACATCACGTAGAGGAGGCTGCCGAGCATCGGCGAGAGCCAGCCGAGGCCGATCCACCCGATCGCCGCGCCGACCTCGCGCTTGTTCATCAGCACGTGGACGGTGACGATGACCGCGAGCGCCAGGCCGATCGGCGCCAGCACCTCCGACTGGATCGCGGCCGGGATGCCGAGCCAGCGGTAGATCTCGTGTTCCACGCGGGTCTCCTGCCGGCGCCGTCCGAGGGCCCGCGCCCTGTCGTGCCCCCGATCGGTTCCACCGGATACGAAAGGATGGAGGCGGAATCCACTCGGCGGCGCGGCCATCCACGCCCGACAAACAAAAATCCCCCGCCCCGGGGAGGGGCGAGGGATCCGGTCTCACGAAAAGTCTGAGGCGATCAGGCGCTCAGCGCTTCCTTGGCCCGCTCGGCGCGCTTGCGGTCGTTCGGGTCGAGGACGGCCTTGCGCAGGCGGATCGACTTCGGGGTCACCTCGACCAGCTCGTCGTCCTGGATCCAGGCGAGCGAGCGCTCGAGGGTCATGCGGATCGGCGGGGTCAGGCGGACCGCCTCGTCCTTCGAGGTGGTGCGGATGTTGGTGAGCTTCTTGCCCTTGAGCACGTTTACCTCGAGGTCGTTCTCGCGGTTGTGCTCGCCGATGATCATGCCCTGGTAGACCTTCCAGCCGGGCTCGATCATCATCGGGCCGCGGTCCTCGAGGTTCCACAGGGCGTAGGCCACGGCCTCGCCCTGGTCGTTGGACATCAGCACGCCGTTGCGGCGGCCGGCGATCTCGCCCTTGTAGGGCTCGTAGGCCTTGAACAGCCGGTTCATGATCGCGGTGCCGCGGGTGTCGGTCATCAGCTCGCCCTGGTAGCCGATCAGGCCGCGGGTCGGAGCGTGGAACACCAGGCGCAGGCGGTTGCCGCCCGACGGGCGCATCTCGATCATGTCGGCCTTGCGCTCCGACATCTTCTGCACGACGACGCCGGAATACTCCTCGTCGACGTCGATCACGACCTCCTCGATCGGCTCCATGATCTCGCCGGCCTCGTCCTTCTCGAAGACGACGCGGGGACGCGACACGGCGATCTCGAAGCCCTCGCGGCGCATGGTCTCGATCAGGATCGCGAGCTGGAGCTCACCGCGGCCCGAGACGTAGAACGAGTCCTTGTCGGCGGCTTCCTCGATCTTGAGCGTGACGTTGCCCTCGGCCTCCTTGAACAGGCGGTCGCGGATCATGCGGCTCGTGACCTTGTCGCCCTCGGTGCCGGCGAGCGGCGAATCGTTCACGATGAACGACATCGTCACGGTCGGCGGGTCGATCGGCTGGGCCTGGATCGGGGTCTCGACCTGCGGGTCGCAGAAGGTGTCGGCGACGGTGCCCTTCACGAGGCCCGCGATCGACACGATGTCGCCCGCCTCGCCCATCTCGATCGGCTGGCGCTCCAGGCCGCGGAAGGCCAGGATCTTCGAGACGCGGCCGGTCTCCACCACCTTGCCCTCGCGGTCGAGGACCTTGATCGCCTGGTTCGGCTTCACGGTGCCCGAGGCGATGCGGCCCGTGATGATGCGGCCGAGGAAGGGGTTGGCCTCCAGCAGCGTGCCGAGCATGCGGAACGGGCCGTCCTCGGTCTTGGCCTGGGGCACGTGCTCGAGCACGAGGTCGAAGAGCGGCGCCAGGCCGTCCTCCTGCGAGCCCTCGGGCGAGGTCGCCATCCAGCCGTTGCGGCCCGACCCGTACAGGATCGGGAAGTCGAGCTGGTCGTCGGTGGCGTCGAGCGCCGCGAAGAGGTCGAACACCTCGTTCACCACCTCGGTGATGCGGGCGTCGGGCCGGTCGACCTTGTTGACCGCCACGATCGGGCGCAGGCCGATCTTGAGCGCCTTCGAGACCACGAACTTGGTCTGCGGCATCGGGCCCTCGGCGGCGTCGACGAGCACGATCACGCCGTCGACCATCGAGAGGATGCGCTCGACCTCGCCGCCGAAATCGGCGTGGCCGGGGGTGTCGACGATGTTGATCCGGGTATCCTTCCAGACCACCGAGGTGGCCTTGGCCAGGATGGTGATGCCGCGCTCCTTCTCGAGGTCGTTCGAGTCCATCGCGCGCTCCTCGACCCGCTGGTTCTCGCGGAACGAGCCGGATTGCTGGAGCAGCTTGTCGACCAGGGTCGTCTTGCCGTGGTCGACGTGGGCGATGATGGCGATATTGCGCAGCTTCATGGGATATCCGAAGCAAACAAAGCCCGGCACGCCGCGGGCCGCCAGGATGGCAGCCGGACGCATCGAGCCGGGGGAAAACTATTGCGTCGCAATATAAGGTGTGGCGCCACTTCGCAAGGGGGCTGTCGCGACGGTCCTCCCAGGACGGCCCTCGCGAGACGGCCCTCGCGAGACGGCCGCCTACTCGGCCGCGGCGGAGAGCGGGTCCGGCCCGGCGGCGTGCCGCTCGACCAGCACCGCCCGGCGCTCGGCGATGGCGCGCCGCGCCTGGTCGAGGCCCAGCGTGAAGGCCGCCACGCCGGCATTGTCGATGGCGCCGGTCCCCGCCCGGGCCAGGGCCGCGGCCAGGATCTCGTCGGCCTGGCGCTCGAGGTCGGACAATTCCAGTTCGTCCTCGACGTCGCGGCTCGCCCGCACGATGGCGAGGAGCTGGCGCAGGAGCGCCATGTCCCGGGCCCGCGACCTGTTGGCGGCGCGTGACACCAGGGTGGCGGCGGCCGAGCCGAGGATCGAGACGCACATCACCAGGAGGTAGAACCAGTCGCCGTAGCGCTCGAAGAAGCTCTCGACCTCGCCCTCGTAATAGGCCTGCGCGCCGGGATGGACCGGGAGCGAGGCGCTCTTCGAGGTCTCGGGCGCCTCGATCTGGTTGGCGAGCGGCACCTCGACGGCGAGGGCGGGCCGGATGACGAAGAGAAGTCGCGTCAGCTCCGACACCACCGAATCGGCGAGGCGCGCCTGGGCCACCAGCCGGTGGCTGACCCCGACCGTGGTGACGGTCTCGGCCGGGCGCGGCGGCGTGCCGCCGAAGGTGCCGCGGGCGATCTCGACGCTCTCCAGCGCCGGCCAACGCCGGGCCAGCACCGCCGCCTCGCCGATCGGCACGAAGGCCGGGGTGCCGCCGGTGCGCCCGATGCTCGCCACGACGTCGCCGGCGGTGCGGCCGATCAGCGGGCTGACGGTCAGCACGGCGTCGACCTTGCCCTCGCGCAGCGCCTCGCCGGCTTCCTGCCCGTCGCCGAGCGGGACCGTCGTCACGGCGTCGGCCGGCACGTCGTAGTGGGCGAGCAGGCTCGCCAGCAGCCGGAGGTTGGCGGCGGGGTTGCGCACGATCCCGATCCGCTTGCCGCGCAGGTCCGGCACGGCGGAGAGGGACGGGTCGGTCGCCAGCAGCAGGGCCGCGTCGCGATGCAGGATCGCCACGGTCTGGGTGCTCGCCGGAATGCCGACGTCGGAGCGCACTACGGCGAGGTCGGCGCGGCCGATCTCGGCCATCCGCGCGCTCTCGGCGACGCCGCTCGTCGGCACCAGCCGCAGGCGCACCTCCTCGTGGGTGCGGGCGAGGGATTGCGCCACCGCCGCCATCAGGCGGGCGTCCTCGCTGCCCGCCGGCCCGACGGCGACGCGCAACGTCGTGGGCTGCCCGAGCCACTGGTAGGCGAGCAGGGCCGTCGCCACGAGGGCGAGGATGGCCGCGAGGACGAGGGGAAGGTGGCGCCGCATGGTCGTGTGACCTTGCGGCCGGGCGCCCGGTTCCGCAATCCGGCCGTTTGGCGCGGGGCCCGCGCCCCGGATTGCCCGTCGTCCCGGATCGGGCGGCGAGACGCCTACAGCCCGGCGATGCGGTCGATGGCGAACTTCGCGTTGGCGACGATGCGGTCGCGGTGCTCGGCCGGCAGCTTGCCCCCCGTCAGGAGCTGCAGGCAGGCCCGGAGGGTGTCGGCGGGACGCCCCGTCCAGGAGGCGGCGACGGCGTACTCGTCGAGCAGCGCCCAGTCGTGGATCCAGGCCTCGACGGCCCGGCCCTCGGCGGGCAGGCCGATGCCGAGGCCGCGCGCCGCGAACCCGTAGGCCTCCTCGTGGCGGCCATGCGTGCGGGCGTGCCGGGCGGCGGCGTGCAGCGCCTCCGCCCGCGACGCACCGATGCCGGCCGCCCGCGCGAACGCGTCGAGCACCGCCTGCGGCTCGTCGCCGAGCGCGGCCTTCAGGCGCGCCGCGCGGTAGAGCGCGAGATAGACCTCCTCCCGGTCGGGCCCGCCGAACGCGCCTCGCGCCAGGTAGCGATCGTGCGCCGGCCGCAGCCGGCCGGCCGTCTCCAGGATCAGGCCCAGCTCGTAGCCGCAGGACGGATCGGCGACCGACTCGGCCGTCGCCAGGCGCGCCGACCGGAAGGCGCCCCGGTCGTGCCGGACCGCCAGCCTCGGACCGAGCGCGTTGTAGAGGCTGTGGTTCTCCACGCTCCCGGTCTGGGCGAAGCGCTCCAGTGCGGCCATCCCCGAGAAGGTCGACCGCGACGTCCCCACGAAGGCTCCTGCCGCGAGCGCGATCTCGAAATCCGCCAGCGAGAGCTCGAGCAGGTTCGCGTCGTCCGACTGGAAGCGCGGCAGCAGGTCGGACTTCCAGAACGCCTCGATGTCGAAATGCTCGCGCAGGGATTGCCGGATCCGGTCCTTTCCGTCGACGAGCGCCGCCTCGTCGCAGACGACGTAGATCTTCGCGGCACCGTCGGGATGCGTCGCGCGGAACTTGCGGGCGATGCTCTCGGCCGTGTGCAGGTTGTCCTCGTTGAAGCCGACTTCCGGATCGACCCGGGTCCGGACGTGGAACTCCCAATCGCGCTCGATGCGCATCTGGACCACGTGGGTGATGCCCCGCTCGTCGAGCACGATGTCGCGCAGCCTCGCCACGTCGGGCGCGGTGCGCGCTGACGGCACCAGGGCGCGCAGGAACCGGGCGGCGACGCCGTCGCGGTCGAGCTCCCCGGCCGCCGCCGTGCCGGCGATGTGGCGCTCGCCGTGATGGAAATACTCCCAGCCGCCCTCGTCCCCGGCGGGATCGCGATCGAGGATGGTGACGCCGATGGACTCCGCGAAATCCCGTAGGCGCGCCACGTCGAACGCCGTCGCGATCGGGACGCGCTTGTGGATGAACGTGATCTGGTCGAAGATCACGATATCGGGCAGGACGACGCAACGATTCTCGCCCGTCATCGCCTTCAGGAACAGGCCGAGAAGGGCGATCTTCTGGTTGCTGATGCCGCCCCTGTTGTAGGAATAGCCGTGCGCCTGATCGGGGCGGTCGGTGTCGCGGATCACGAAGGAAGCCTTTTCGCGGAAGTCCGTCGCCGGCCGATCGATGCGGGCATCGAATGCTTGCGGCCGCTTCCCGGTCAGCCCGGCCTGCTCGCGGGATAGACCCGATCATCGTTCATGCGCCGCCGGCTGCCAACCCCGGCGCTTTCGTCGTGCCGGCCGGGCTCCGCCTACAGGCTGACCCGCAGCCCGAGCGCGATCACCGCCACGATCGCCGCCCCGAGCGCCGGACCGACGGCCGCGATCAGCAGGGCGCCCGGGTGGTAGCCCGGCGCCGCGAGGTAGCGCTGATGCGCGTTCTTCTCCTGCCGGAGCAGCGGCGCGTGCTCGCGCGCCGCCGCTCCGGGCGTCCGACCATGTCGCATGATGCCGTCCCCGCCCGCTTGAGCCGGCCCGTCTCCGGGCGGCGCGAGACCTGTTGTGTGGAGCCCATGAGGCGCCGGACGGCGTGAAGAGGTGGTGAATCCGATCCCTCGGATTCTCCCTTGTCGTGAATCGGGGGTTAGCGCGCCGAGATCGGGTCGAGGCCGGTCCCGGCCACCGTGCCGGCATGCTCCGGGGCGGACAGCCAGGCGATCAGGGCCCGGGCCGCCTCCGGGTGCTGCGCGCCCTTCGGGATCCCGGCCGAGAACACCGTCACCTTCTGCACCTCGGGCGGGACCGGCCCGACGATGGTGATGCCCGGGACGGGCTTCAGTTCGGCGACCTGCTGGAAGCCGAACTCCGCGTCGCCGCGGGCGACGACGTTGCCGACGCGCTCGGCGACGATCATCCGGCTCTTGGGCGCCAGCTCCTTCTCGAGACCCAGCTTCCTGTACATCTCCTTCTCGATGTAGACGCCGCTGGCGCTGTCCGAGTAGGCGATCGAGGCGGCGCCGAGCAGTGCCCGCTTGAAGGCGTCGAGGGTGGCGATGTCGGGCACCTTGGCGCCGGCCTTGACCGCCAGCGCGATGCGCGAATCGGCGAGCGCGACCTTGCTGCCCGGCTCGATCCGGCCCTCCTTGTCGAGAGCGTCGAGGGCGTAGCCGACCATGATCACCACGTCGGCCGGCTCGCCGCGGGCGAGCCGCACCGGGATCGCCTCGGGCGCCGTCCCCATCGAGGGGCCGTAGGCGGTCGCGACCGTGTCGCCGGTCTTCGTCTCGAAACCCGGAACCAGGGCCTGGTAGGCGGCGGTGAAGCCGCCGGAAATCATCACCCGGACCTCGGCGGCCTTCGCCGGGCCGGCGAGCGCGAGCCCCGCCGCCAGAAGGGCGGCGAGCCGGGGGAGGGCGCGTCGCCGGGTCCGCCCGGCGTGGTGATGCGGTGTCGTCTCGCTCATGGAACCTCCCGGCGGCGCCCGTCGCGGCACCTCGTCCGTCGATTAAGCCGTCGACGGCGCCCTCGCCACCGATTCCACGGGATTAGATTTCTCTGTCAAACGTGCGACGGTTGGCGCTAGAGAGGGCGAAGGCAAGCCCGACATCGGGAGGAAGCGTCATGGCAGGTCCGGTCCACGGTCCGCAGGGATCGAAGGTCGCCACGGTGTTGCGCGTCACGAGCGGCAACTTCCTGGAGATGTTCGACTTCTTTCTGTTCGGCATCTACGCGAGCCACATCTCGAAGGCCTTCTTCCCGGCCGAGAACGAGTTCGCCTCGCTGATGTTCACCTTCATGGCCTTCGGCGCCGGCTTCCTGATGCGGCCGCTCGGGGCGATCTTCCTCGGCGCCTATGTCGACCGGATCGGCCGGCGCCAGGGCCTCATCGTAACCCTCGGCATCATGGCCGCCGGCACGGTGCTGATCGCCTTCGTGCCGTCCTACCAGACCATCGGCCTCGCGGCGCCGTTCCTGGTGCTGATCGGCCGCCTGCTCCAGGGCTTCTCGGCGGGCGTCGAGCTCGGCGGCGTGTCGGTCTACCTCGCCGAGATGGCGACGCCCGGCCGCAAGGGCTTCTACGTCTCCTGGCAGTCGGGCAGCCAGCAGGTCGCCGTGATGGTGGCGGCGCTGATCGGCTTTACCCTGAGCCGGACCCTCATGCCGGCCCAGATGTCGGACTGGGGCTGGCGCATCCCGTTCTTCATCGGCTGCATGATCGTGCCGTTCCTGTTCTACATCCGGCGCTCGCTGGAGGAGACCCAGGAGTTCCTGCACCGCAAGCACCGCCCGTCGCTGCCCGAGGTGTTTGCCTCGCTGGGCCAGAACTGGAAGATCGTGCTGCTCGGCATGCTGCTCGTGGTGATGACCACGGTGTCGTTCTACACCATCACGGTCTACACCCCGACCTTCGGCAAGAGCGTGCTCAAGCTGTCCGAGACCGACAGCCTGATCGTGACCTTCCTCACCGCCCTGTCGAACCTGTTCTGGCTGCCGGTGATGGGCGCGCTCTCCGACAAGATCGGCCGCAAGCCGATCTTGCTGGTGTTCTCAGGCCTGACCCTGCTCACCGCCTACCCGGCCTTGGCCTGGCTCACCTCCAACATCTCGTTCACCAACATGCTGATCACGCTGTTGTGGCTGTCATTCCTTTACGGCAGCTATAACGGCGCGATGGTGGTGGCGCTGACCGAGATCGTGCCGGCCAACGTCCGCACCACCGGCTTCTCGCTCGCCTATTCGCTCGCCACGGCGATCTTCGGCGGCTTCACCCCGGTCGTCTCGACCTGGCTGATCCAGGCGCTCGACAACAAGGCGGCGCCGGGCCTGTGGATGGCCTTCGCGGGCGCCTGCGGGCTGATCGCCACCCTGCTGATCTACCGCCGCCGCGAGGGCGCGACCGCCGCGCTGCCGGGCACCGTCCGCCCGATGGCGGGCGAGTAGCCCGCGCCGGGCTGCAAGCCCGCGTCAGGTCAGGAGACCGTCGAGGGAGCGGATCACCCGGACCGGTGCGAGGTCCGGGTATTCGTCGGGCTGGCCGGTCCGGTTGACCCAGACCGGGGCGAAGCCGTAGGCCGACGCCCCGGCGATGTCCCAGCGGTTCGAGGACAGGAAGACGATCCGCTCGCGCTCGACCGCGAGCGCCCGCGGCGCCAGGTCGTAGGCCCGCGGCGCGGTCTTGAAGGTGCCCGCGGGATCGACCGACAGGACCGCGTCGAGCCGGCCCGACAGCCCCGCCGCCGTCACGGCCGCGTCCAGCATCGCGGGGTCGCCGTTCGACAGGATCGCGGTCTTCAGCCCCGCCCGGCGCAGGGCGTCGAGGGTGTCGGGCACCTCCCCGTAGGCGTCGAGCGACCGGTAGGCCTCCAAGAGAGCGTCCCGCACGCCGGCATCGACGTCCGGATGCCTGGCGAGGGCGAAGTCGAGGGCCCGTTCGGTCAGGGTCCAGAACGGTGCGTAGCGCCCGCACAGCGCCAGCACCCATGAATATTCGAGCTGCTTCTGCCGCCAGGTCTCCGACAGGGCCTGCGATTGCGGGCCGATCGCGGCGGCGTGGCGCTGCACGGCGGAGTGGACGTCAAGAAGCGTGCCGTAGGCGTCGAAGACGACGGCCTCGGCGCGGTCGAGCGGGGCGGGAAGCGGCATGGACGAGCCCTCACGGATCGAGCGTGAACCCGCGAGGCCCGCGACGGGTTGCGCCCGTGCTCCAGGATACCGCGTCGTGGCGCAGTGTCGCGCACCGGCCGGAATCTGCGCCGAGCGGGGAAACCGGCCGGCCTCCCCGGCGCTTCATAGGGAGCGTTCGCAACCCCACCGATCCGGGATTCCTCCATGCCGCATCTCCTCGTCATCGGCGCCAGCCAGGGCATCGGCCTGGAGACGGTCAAGGCGGCGCTCGCGGCGGGGCATCGGGTGCGGGCCTTTGCCCGCTCGGCGGGCAAGATCGACCTCTCCGACCCCAACCTCGAACGCTTTCCCGGCGACGCCCTGTCCTCCGCCGACGTGACGGGGGCGCTCCAGGGCGTCGACGCCGTGGTGCAGGCCCTCGGGGTGCCGGCCCGCGACCTGCTCGGTCCGGTGCACCTGTTCTCCGACGCGACGAACGTGCTCGTGCCGGCGATGGAGAAGGCGGGCGTACGCCGGCTCGTCGCGGTGACGGGCTTCGGCGCGGGCGACAGCCGGGCGGCGATCGGCCCGCTGCAGCGGCTGCCCTTCCGTCTCGTCTTCGGGCGCGCCTACGACGACAAGGACGCCCAGGAGATCCGCATCCGCCAGAGCGGGCTCGACTGGACCCTGGTGCGCCCCGGCGTGCTGACCGGCGGTGCCGCGACCGGGCGCTACCGGGTGCTCGACCGGCCGTCCTCGTGGAAGAACGGCCTGATCGCCCGGGCCGACGTGGCCCGCTTCATCGTCGCGGAGATCGCCGACAACGCCCATGTCGGCCGCCCCGTCGTCCTGATCAGCCACGCCCTGCCGCTGTGACGCCATGGACAAGCTCGCCTACTACGCCGTCACCCTGTTCGAGTCGGTCCTCGGCGTCGTCGGGATCCGGACCTTCTACGACCAGCCCCGCTACGCGGTGGTGGAGCGGCTCGATCGCGGCGTCGAGATCCGCGCCTACGAGGCCCGCGTCGCGGTCGAGACCGACGCGCGCGGGCAAGGTGGCGGGCAAGGCGACGGCGAGGCCTTCGGGCGGCTCTTCCGCTACATCACCGGGGCCAACCGGGCGGGCGACCGCATCGCCATGACGGCGCCCGTCGAGACCGGCGGCCGGCGCATCGCCATGACGGTGCCGGTCGAGCAGGGGACCGGCGGCACGATGCGGTTCTTCCTGCCCCATGCCGTGGCGGATGCCGGTGCGCCGGAGCCGACCGAGGCCGGGGTGCGGCTGGTGCGGGTGCCGCCGGAGCGGATCGCGGCGCTTCGCTTCTCCGGCCGCATCACCCCGGAGGCGAGGGTCGAGCAGGAGCGCATCCTGACCGGGGTGCTGGCGAGCGCCGGCAAGGCGACGGCCGCGGCCCCATTCTTCATGGGCTACGACCCGCCCTTCGCGATCCCGTTTCTGCGCCGCAACGAGGTTGCGGTACGGCTGGGGGAGTGACCCGCGCCCGAGCAGACTTGCGTTGGAAGGCCGCACGGTACACGACAGGGGCGTAAAGCTTTTCTGCGTCAAGGCTTTCCCATACACCACCTCATCCTGAGGTGTTGGCGATCAAAGATCGCACGTGATCGAAGATCGCTGAGCCTCGAAGGAGGGCTCCAGAAATTGCAGCGACATCTGGAGGTTTCCCTTCGAGGTCAGTCGATCGAAGATCGACCAACGCCTCAGGATGAGGTCGCGGGTGGGAGAGACAATCATCGCGGATTGACGTCGCTGTCGTGTGCCGTGGGCAGGCCAACGCGTCGCCCGCTTAGGTTCTTGTTCTGTCGCAGATGTTCGGCGCCGAACCGATAACCGCTTCCGCGAAATCTGCTTACCGCCCGTCCGCCCGCGCCACCGCCCGCTTGATCACCTGCTGGACCTCGACGTTCGACAGGAAGAGGTCGTGGTTGATGAGGCCGCTGCCGTAGTCGGACGCATCGGCGACGCGCACGCCGAGCGCCTCGAGGCGGCTGCGGTCGGCCGCGCCCGCCCGCGTCACGCCGCCCGCGATGGTGCTGGAGAGTTCGAGCGCCCGGTCGTTCGTCGAGGAGATCACCGTGATCTTCTGCGCCGCGGTCCCGAGGCGCTCGATGCCGTTGGTGAACAGGTCGATGTCGATGTCGGGGGCGGCGAGCACGATGGCGCCGATCCGGTCGAGGGCGGCCTCGCCGGCGTCGGCCCGCAGCATGCGCAGGGTCTCGAGGGTGAGGAGCGTCCCCATCGAGTGGGCGACGATGTGGATCCGCCCGCCCTGCGAGATCGCGAGCGCCCGCAGCAGGTCCTCGAAGGCGTCGCGCGACCACAGCGCGCTCTCGCGGTCGTAGCCGTAATCGAAGGTCTTGCCGGCGGATGGCCAGCTGAACAGGCCCGACACGCCGCGAAAGCGGATGCCGTCGGAGAGCTGCGCCGCGCTCACCGCCGCGGTCTCGAACGACTCGCGGTAGCCGTGGACGTAGAGCAGCACGTCGCGCCCGAGCGCGGCTTCCGCGAAGGCAGTGGCGGCCTCCGGCCCGGTGACCACCCGGGGGGCGGCGGCGATGCGCCAGTCCCCGGTGACCACCGCCGAGACCTTGCCGATCAGCGAACGGTCCGGCACCGCGAGCCGCACGGTCGCGAAGGACAGGCCGCGCCCGCGCTGGTCGGTGAAGTAGGGCGGGCGCCCGGCCGGGTCGGCGGAGCGGCGGGTCGTGGCGATGAGGAGCACCGGGCTCACGTCGAGGGCGGATTGCTTCTCGGGACCCGGGGACTCGCCGAGGAGCCCGTCGCCGAAGCAGCCGCCCAGCGACAGGCTGGCGAGGGCGGAGAGGCCGAGGCGGGCAAGGCCCCGGCGCGTCGGCGCGGCGTTCGTGGTCATGGCGTCCTACTCGGGATGCGGCACTCGCCCCGGCTTTGGGGCTGGGGATGCGGCATGATCGTGGCCGTGGCGCGTCGCGCCGGGGAATGCCGCGGCGAAGGGACCGGGCGAGGCCCCGCCTGTTGCCCGAAGGTTACGCTTCCCCGACCTTTCGTCCACAGCCCGGGCCCTCGACGGGGGCCCGGCGAGCCGGCAGAAAGGTCGCCATGACCGTCCCGGCCCCCGATCTCACCCAGCTCCTGTCCGGCAACCGCGCCGCCCTCGCCCGTGCCATCACGCTGGTCGAATCGAAGCGGGCCGACCACCGCGCCGCCGCCCGCGGGCTCCTCGACGCCGCCCTGCCGCATGCCGGCAAGGCGGTGCGGGTCGGCATCACCGGCGTGCCCGGCGTGGGCAAGTCCACCACCATCGACGCGCTCGGCGCCGCCCTGACGGCGCGGGGCCACAAGGTCGCGGTGCTGGCGGTCGATCCGAGCTCGTCGCGCACCGGCGGCTCGATCCTCGGCGACAAGACCCGGATGGCTCGTCTCGCGGTCGATCCGAATGCCTTCATCCGGCCCTCGCCCTCGTCGGGCACCCTCGGGGGCGTCGCCGCCAAGACCCGCGAGACGATGCTGCTGTGCGAGGCCGCCGGCTTCGACGTGGTGCTGGTCGAGACCGTGGGCGTCGGCCAGTCCGAGACCGCGGTCGCCGACCTCACCGATTTCTTCCTCGTCCTGATGCTGCCCGGCGCCGGCGACGAATTGCAGGGCATCAAGAAGGGCATCCTCGAACTCGCCGACATGATCGCCGTCAACAAGGCCGACGGCGAGGAGGGAATGCGGCGCGCCATGGCGGCGGCGGCCGAATACCGCGCCGCGCTGCACATCCTGACCCCGGCGAGCGCCACATGGTCGCCGCCGGTGGCGACGATTTCGGGACTGTCCGGCCAGGGCCTCGATGCCCTGTGGGACGCGGTGCTCGACCACCGCCGCAAGCTCACCGCCACGGGCGAGATCGCCGCCAAGCGCCGGGACCAGGACGTGAAGTGGATGTGGGCGCTCGTCCACGAGCGATTGCACCAGCGCCTCACCGGCAGCGCCGAGGTGCGCAAGACCACAGCGGAGGCCGAGCGGATGGTGGCGGCGGGCGAGCGCTCGCCCGCCGCCGGCGCCGACCTGATCGCCGAGCTGATCGGCCTGTAGATCAGTACCCGACGGTGAAGCGCCGGCGGAGATGGGCCGAGCGCTCGATCTCGTCGACGAGGGCGACGGCGTCGTCCTCCCAGGAGATGCGGCTGCCGCCCTCGCCGGAACCAGGCGGCGATCCTGGTAGCGCGGCAGCGTCAGGCGAAGCCTGCGGCCGGGGTGGCACCGGAACGATCGCGGGCAGGCACGACCTGCCCGGTAACCGGGCGTTAACCAAAATCGGTAACGATGCCTTAACACAAAAAAGCCGGGACGAATCCCGGCTTCTCTTTGGTGGTCTCGAGGGTCCGGGGGCCGGCTCAGCCGAGGTTGAGCCGGTCCACCTTGGTGCTCCGCAGGGATTCCGGGATGGCCGCGAAATCGGTGTACCCGGCCTCGCGCGCCATGGCGTCGAGGGCCTGCTGCTCGTCCGCGGCACCGCCGGTCCAAAGGATCGCACCGGTCGCGGCCTGCCGAACCTGGAAGATGGCCATCGCGCTGTTCCTTCCCGTGATCACTGACATTCGTCCCCTCAACGCGGAGCGGGCACGAGAAGTTGCAGCCGATCGGTCATTGCGCGGTGTCATGCCCTGGGTGTAGAGAATGAACGTTCATTCTCGGAAACGACACCGCGTGCCGCCCTCCCAGAGTCCCGCCCGCCTCGATTCGGCCGAGGAGCGCCGCACCCGCATCCTCGATGCGGCGGAGGCCTGCTTCGTCCGCCACGGCTTCCACCGCGCCACGATGCACGACGTGGCGGCGGAGGCCGGGATGAGCCCCGGCAACCTCTACCGCTACTTCCGCTCGAAGGACGCGATCGTCGCCGGCCTTGCCGAGCGCGACCGCGCCGCCGTGGCGGAGGACTTTTCCGGCATCGAGGCCGCCCCGGACCTGATGCAGGCCTTCACCGGCCTCGCGCGCCGCCACCTCGCCGAGGCACCGGCCGAGAAGGCGGTCCTGTGCCTGGAGATGTGGGCCGAGGCGACCCGCAACCCCGCCATGGCGGCGATCTGCCGGGACTTCGAGCGCGAGATCGCGGGACGGCTCACGTCGCTCTACCGGCTGGCGCAGGACCGCGCCGATCCGCCGAAGGCCGGCGCCGACCCGGAGGCGCTCGCCCGCCTCGCGATGGTGATGGCCGACGGCATCATGGTGCGCCGCGCCCTCTCGCCCGACTTCGCCACCGGCCCCGTCATCGACGCCATGCTGACCCTCGTCGGCGCGGCGCTCGACGGCCGCTTCGACCCGACGACCACCCCGGAATCCGACCGATGACCCGCCCCCGTCGCCGCGCCGGCATCCCGGCCCTCACCCTCGCGGCGGCCCTCGCTGCGACCTCCGCCGCCGTTCCGGCCCTGGCCGAGACCGCGCCGTCGGCTCCCGTCGTCGCGGCGGCGCCCGCCCCCGCGGTCACCGTCGCGGTGGCGGCCGAGCGCGAGATCGTCGAGCGCGCCGTCGTCACCGGGTCGCTGGTGCCCCGCGACGAGATCCTGGTCTCCCCGGAGATCGAGGGCTGCCGCATCACCGAACTGCTGGTGGAGGAGGGCGACCGGGTCGCCAAGGGCGCGGTGCTGGCGCGGCTCTCGCGCGAGATGATCGACACCCAGCTCGCCCAGAACGCCGCCGCCATCGCCCGGGCCGAGGGCGCGGTGGCGCAGGCGCGCAGCACTATCGTGCAGGCGGAGGCCGCCCAGACCGAGGCCGCCCTGTCGCTGGAGCGCGCCCAGTCGCTGATGAAGACCGGCAACGGCACCGCGGCGGTGCTGGAGCAGCGCGAATCCGCCGCCAAGGGCGCGGATGGCCGGCTCTCGGCCGCCCGCAACGGGCTCGCCATCGCCCAGGCCGACCTCGCCCAGGCGCGGGCCCAGCGCACCGAACTCGACCTGAAGCTCGCCCGCACCGAGATCCGCGCGCCGGAGGGCGGCATCGTCAGCCGCCGCACCGCCCGGGTCGGCGCCACGGCAAGCGCCTCCGGCGAGCCGCTGTTTCGCCTGATCGCCCGCGGCGAGATCGAGCTCGAGGGCGAGGTGCCGGAGACCGGGCTGGCGCGCCTGCGCGCCGGCGCCCCGGCGAGCCTCGACCTCGATACGCCCGACGGGCCGGTCTCGGTCTCGGGGCGCGTCCGGGTGGTCTACCCGGAGATCGACCGGGCGACGCGGCTCGGCAAGGTCCGCATCAAGCTCGACGCCGATCCGCGCCTGCGCATCGGCGCGTTTGCCCGCGGCGCCGTCGAGGCGGCGCGGCGCACCGGCGTCGCCGTGCCCCTCGCCTCGGTGGTCTACGGCCCGTCGGGCCCGACCGTGCTGGTGGTCTCGGGCGAGCGGGTCGAGCTGCGCTCGATCCGCACCGGCCTGTCGGCTGGCGGCTTCATCGAGGCCCGCGACGGGGTCAAGGCCGGGGACGCCGTGGTGGCCCGGGCCGGCAGCTTCCTGCGCGACGGCGACCGGGTGCGGCCGATCTACCCCGCGATGCCGGCGACCGCCGAGGCAGGGCGTCCCTGACGCCCTCTTCCTCAGTTCTCCGGCGTCCCTGACGCCCTCTTCCCGACTCTTGGACGTCCCCGACGCCCGCCTCGTCCGCCTTCCTCTCCTGACCGGGTCCGCTCGATGCGCCTGAACGTCTCCGCCTGGGCGATCCGCAAGCCGATCCCCTCGATCGTGCTCTTCCTGGTGCTCGGGCTGCTCGGCCTCGTGAGCTTCCGCAGCCTGCCGATCACCCGCTTCCCCAACATCGACATCCCGATCGTCTCGGTGACGGTGACCCAGGCCGGCGCCGCGCCGAGCGAATTGCAGACCCAGGTCACGAAGTGGGTCGAGGACGCGGTGGCGGGGGTGAAGGGCGTCAAGCACATCATCTCGTCGATCACCGAGGGCACCTCGACCACGACGATCGAGTTCCGCCTCGAGGTGAACACCGATCGCGCCGTCAACGACGTGAAGGACGCGATCGCCAAGGTCAGGATGAACCTGCCGCGGACGATCGACGAGCCGATTATCGCCCGGGTCGAGATCGCCGGCCTGCCGATCATGGTCTACGGCGCCTCGGCGCCCGCGATGACGCCCGAGGACCTGTCGTGGTTCGTGGACGACGTGGTGGCGCGCCAGATCCAGGGCCTGCGCGGCGTCGGCGGCGTCGAGCGCTTAGGGGGCGTCGCCCGCGAGGTCCGCGTCACCCTCAAGCCCGACCGGCTGCTGGCGCTCGGCATCACGGCGGCCGACGTGAACCGGCAGTTGCGGCTCACCTCCGCCGACATGGCCGGCGGCCGGGCCGAGGTCGGCGGACAGGAGCAGTCGATCCGCACGCTCGCGGCGTCGGCCAGCCTCGATACCCTGGCGGCGACCTCGATCGTGCTGCCCGGCGGCCGCAAGGTGCGGCTCGACGACCTCGCGACGCTCAGCGACGGGGCCGAGGAGCCCCGCACCTTCGCACGCCTCAACGGCCAGCCGGTCGTCGCCTTCGCGATCTCGCGGGCGAGCGGCGCCTCCGACGCCTCGGTGGGCGAGGTGGTATCGAAGAAGATCGAGGAGCTGGGCCAGACCTATCCGGGCGTGCGCTTCGACCGGATCGACTCCTCGGTCACCAACACCATCGGCAACTACGAATCCGCCATGCACAGCCTGATGGAGGGCGCGGCGCTGGCGGTGCTGGTGGTGTTCCTGTTCCTGCGCGACTGGCGCGCGACGCTGATCGCCGCCGTCGCCCTGCCGCTCTCGGTCTTCCCGACCTTCTGGGCGATGAGCGCGATGGGCTTCTCGCTCAACGCGGTGAGCCTCCTCGCCATCACCCTCGTCACCGGCATCCTGGTCGACGACGCGATCGTCGAGATCGAGAACATCGTCCGCCACATGCGGATGGGCAAGTCGCCCTACCGCGCCGCGATCGAGGGCGCCGACGAGATCGGCCTTGCCGTCATCGCCATCACGGCGACGCTGATCGCGATCTTCGCCCCCGTCTCGTTCATGGGCGGCATCGCCGGGCAGTACTTCAAGCAGTTCGGCCTCACCATCGCGGCGGCGGTCTTCATGTCGCTGTTGGTGGCGCGCCTCATCACCCCGATGATGGCGGCCTACTTCCTGCGCGACCACGGCCACCACGAGGAGCGCGAGGGCCCGGTGATGCGGGTCTACAACCGCCTCGTCCTGTGGTCGGTGCGGCACAAATACGTGACCCTGGTGGTCGGCCTGGCGCTGTTTGCCGCCTCCATCCTGTCGACGAGCCTGCTGCCGGCCGGCTTCCTGCCCAAGGAGGACGCCGCCCGCACCCTGATGGTGGTCGAGCTGCCGCCGGGCGCGCGCCTCGACGACACGATCGCCGTCACCGACCGGATCGCGCAGCGCATCCGCACCCTGCCGGAGGTCCGCTCCGTCTTCGTCGATGGCGGTCGGCAGCTGCCGGGCAAGAAGGAGGTGCGGCTCGCCACCTTCACCATCAACCTGACGCCGAAGAACGCCCGCGCCCGCAAGCAGGCCGACGTCGAGGCGGCGATCATGGACCTGATGCGCGACGAGGCGGACGTCCGCTACTGGTCGCTGCGCGAGGGCGGCCAGCGCGACTTCACCCTCATCGTCGCGGGCGGCGACACCGCCCAGGTGACCGAGGTGGCGGAGAAGATGCAGCGCGAGGTCGCGACGCTGCCCAACCTCGTCAACGTGATGTCGACCGCGCCCCTCGACCGCACCGAGGTCCGCATCCGGCCGAAACCCGGCGTCGCCGCCGATCTCGGCGTCTCGACCGACACCATCGCCGAGACGGTCCGCGTCGGGACGATCGGCGACATCGGCCAGAACCTCGCCAAGTTCAACGCCACCGACCGGCAGATCCCGATCCGGGTCCAGCTGCCGATGGCCCTGCGCGGCGACCTCTCGGCGCTGGAGAGCCTGAAGGTGCCGGCGAAGAACGGCGCCTCTGTGCCGCTCGCCGCGGTGGCCGACATCAGCCTCGGCCGCGGGCCCACCGCGATCGACCGCTACGACCGCGCGGTGCGCGTGGCGCTCGAGGCCAACATGCAGGGCTCGGACGCGCTCGGCGAGCAAATCAAGCTCGCGATGAACACCCCGACCGCCCGCAACCTGCCGCCCGGCATCAGCTTGCGCCAGACCGGCGACGCCGAGGTGATGGGCGAGGTGTTCGAGGGCTTCGCCCTGGCGATGGGTGCCGGCCTGATGATGGTGCTGGGCGTGCTGATCCTGCTCTTCGCCTCGTTCTTCCAGCCGCTGACCATCCTGTTCTCGCTGCCGCTCTCGATCGGCGGCGCGATTCTCGGGCTCCTGGTCTTCAACCGGCCGATCTCGATGCCGGTGGTGATCGGCATCCTGATGCTGATGGGCGTGGTGACGAAGAACGCCATCATGCTGGTCGACTTCGCCGTCGAGGAGATGAGCCGCGGGGTCGACCGCGTCACCGCCATTACCCAGGCCGGCGCCAAGCGTGCCCGACCGATCGTGATGACGACCATCGCCATGGCGGCCGGCATGGTGCCGAGCGCGATGGCCTTCGGCATCGGCGGCGAGTTCCGCTCGCCGATGGCGATCGCCGTGATCTCGGGCCTGATCGTCTCGACCCTGCTGTCGCTGCTGTTCGTGCCGGCGATCTTCCTGCTGATGGACGATCTCTCGCGCCTGATGGGCCGGCTGCTCGGGCGGTTCGTGGGGGCGGTGGACGAGCCGCCGGGGCACGAGGGGGCGCAGCGTCCGGCGGCGGCGGAGTAGGGGTGACTTGATCGCGCCGGGATCATCGTGGGACAAGTTGCGGCGCTGCCGCTCGGGCATCCGATCGTTGGTTTTCCAGGAAGCCGGTGCAACGATGACCACGCCTCCCAACCCAGCGAGAGTGGCGACCATCCGGCAGGAGGATCCGGCACAGCCGGAGGTCGTCGCGCTGCTCCGCAACGGCGAGGCGGATTCTGCCGCGCTTTATCCTGCTGAAAGCAACCACCATATGATTCTTGAAGGGTTGCGCGCATCGAACGTGCGCTTCCTCGTGGCGCGTGACGCCGAGGGCCGGGCGGTCGCGACTGGTGCCCTGGTCGAGCATGGCGACTGGGCCGAGATCAAGCGGATATGGGTCGAGGAACACGCACGAGGACGGGGCCTGTCCCGGCAGATGCTCGACGCGTTGCTGGCCGAAGCGGATCGCGCCGGGATGGCCGTCCTGCGCCTGGAGACCGGTATCGTCAGTCACACCGCGCTCGCCCTTTACGAGAGGACAGGCTTCGTGCGTCGGGGGCCGTTCGCGGACTACACCGACGATCCGCTGAGTGTGTTCATGGAACGCCGGCTGAGAGCCGCGTGATCTGATGAGATGCCACAGCGCGACACCGAGAACTCGGTCAAGCAGCAGAACAAGGAGAACCGGGAGGCCGACCGCAACGTCGATCGCCTGATCACCAACCGGAAGTAGGTCTGCCACTTCTTTCGACCGGTGGAACTGTCAGAGCCTTTCTGAGTGGCTGCGCAAGCTGTCTGCCGCACAGACGCCGCCATCTCCCGACGTCATCCTGGGGCTCGACGAAGTCGAGAACCCGGGATCCATAACCGCTGACGGGGCAGGATGAGGTGTGCAGCGTTCCGCTTCAACCTGGACTGTCAGCGGTTATGGATCCCGGGTTCCGCTGCGCGGCCCCAGGATGACGTTGGTGGACTTGAAGGCGCCATCGCATAGCTGCGGGCGCGACCAAGCGTTACTGCCCCCGCCGCGCCTGCGCGGCGAAGCGCACCGCCTCCTCCGCGGCCCGGAACTGCGCCTTGGCCTTGTTGATGCATTCCTGCTGCTCGGAGGCAGGATTCGAATCGTGCACGATGCCGGCCCCGGCCTGGACGTGCATCCGGCCGTCCTTGACGATGGCGGTGCGCAGCACGATGCAGGTGTCCATCTGGCCGTCGGCGCCGAAATACCCGATGCAGCCGCCGTAGGGCCCGCGCTTCTCGCGCTCCAGTTCGTCGATGATCTGCATCGCCCGCACCTTCGGGGCGCCCGAGACCGTGCCGGCGGGGAATCCCGCGGCGAGCGCCGAGAGGGCGTCGTGCCGGGGATCGAGGCGGCCCTCGACGTTCGACACGATGTGCATGACCTGGCTGTAGAATTCGAGGAAGAACGAATCCGTCACCCGCACGCTGCCGATCTCGGCGACGCGGCCGACGTCGTTGCGGCCGAGATCGAGCAGCATCAGGTGCTCGGAGCGCTCCTTGGGATCGGCCAGGAGCTCGTCGGCCAGCGCCCGGTCCTGCTCCGGCGTGGCGCCGCGGGGCCGCGTGCCGGCGATCGGCCGGATGGTGACCGCGCCGTCGCGCACCCGCACCAGGATCTCGGGCGAGGAGCAGACGATCTGGAAGCCGCCGAAATCGAGGAAGCACAGGAACGGTGCCGGGTTGACGCGGCGCAGCGCCCGGTAGAGCGCCAGGGCCGGCAGGCCGAACGGCGATTCGAAGCGCTGCGACAGCACCACCTGGAAGATGTCGCCGGCGGCGATGTACTCCTTGGCCCGCGCCACCATGGTGTGGAACTCGTCGGGCGTGACGTTCGAGACCTGGGTCGGCGTCGGGATCTCGGCCGGGTTCTGGCGCGCCTCGACCGGCAGCGGGCCCTCGAGGGCGTCGGCGGCCGCTTCGAGCCGGGCAAGCGCCCGCTCGTAGGCGGCCCTGGCCGAGATCCCGGCGACCGGCCGGATCGGCGCCACGAGCGCGATCTCGTCGCGCACCGCGTCGAAGATCACCATCACGGTCGGGCGGACCAGGATCGCGTCCGGCACCCCGATCGGGTCGGGATGGGCCGGGCCGAGCCGCTCCATCTCCCGCACCATGTCGTAGCCGAGATAGCCGAAGAGGCCGGCGGCCATCGGGGGCAGGCCGGGCTCGGCCGGAATCGCGCTCTCGGCGATCAGCGCCCGCAGGCTGTCGAGGGGGGCGGCCTCCTCGGGCGCGAAGGCCGCGAGGTCGGGCGCCACGGCCCGTTCGGCCCGGCCGTCGGCGCAGCGCCAGGCGAGGTCGGGATCGACCCCGATCATCGAGTAGCGGCCGCGCACGGCGCCGCCCTCGACCGATTCAAGCAGGAAGGCGGCGCCGTCGCGGCCGGCCTTCAGCTTCAGGAAGGCGGCGACCGGGGTCTCGAGATCCGCCACCAGGGTGGTCCGCAGGAGGACCGGCCGGCCCTCGGCATAGGCGGCGGCGGCGGCCTCGGGGGAGGGGGCGACCAGCACGGGATCAGTACTCGCCGCCGATGGCCCGCCGGAAGGCGGCATCGTTGACCGAGACGCCGGCCTGCTTCTGCACGTCGGCGATGTACTGGGCCAGGATGTCGTCGGCCAGCGCCGTGCGGTACTGCTGCTCCACCGCGACGGCACCGGCCGCACTCGGCACGAAGGCCGGCACCGTGGCGTTCGTCACCCGGAACACCGCCCGGGCGGTGTCATCGCCGGCGGCAGTGCCGGCCTTGCCGACCGGGGTCGCGAAGATGCGGGCGACGCTCTCGGCCGAGAGGCCGTCGCGCCCGCGGCCGCGGGCGAGGTCGGTCACGGTCTTGGCCTCCTGGCCGAGGGACTTCGCGACCTCCTCGATCGCCTCGCCCTTGTCGAGGCGCTCGGTCGCCTCGCGGGCCTTGGCGGCGAGGCGGCGGGCGACCTCGTCGGCCTTCCACTGGGCCGTCACGGCGTCGCGGACCTCGGCCAGGGGCTTGTCGTGGGCCGGGTCGACCTTGGTCACGTCGTACCAGACGTAGCCGCCGGCGCGGGTGCGCAGGGCCTCGTTGTCGGCACCCATGTCGCTGCGGAAGATCGCCGCCAGCGTCGCGTCCTTGTCGGGGATGGCCTCCACCGCCTTGCCCTGGGGATCGCGGCCCTGCGCGTCGACCGCCGGCACGCTGACGAGGGTCAGGCCTTGGTCGCGGGCGATGTCGGCCAGCGGCTTGGCGCCGGCGCGCTGGTCCTCGATCGCGTCGTGGACCTTCTCCAGCCCGTCCCGGGCCTTGTCGAGGGCGACCTCGGCGCGGATCTCGCCCGCCACCTCCTGGAACGGCTTGCGCGCCGCCGGCTGCACCGCGGTCACCCGCAGGAGCACCGTGCCGAAGCGGCCCTTCACCGGCTCGCTCACGGCGTTCGCCTCCGCGGCGAAGGCGGCGTCGGCGACCGCCGGGTCGAACAGCTCGGACTTGGCGAAGGTGCCGAGATCGAGCGCCTTGGCGTCGAGGCCGCGCTCGGTCGCGACCTGGTCGAAGGTCGCCTGGCCGCCGCGGATGCGGGCGAGCGCGGCTTGCGCGTCGGCGTCGTTGGGGAAGACGATCTGCTGGATCGACCGCTTCTCGGGCGTGCCGAAGCGGGTCTTCTCGCTCTCGTAGCGGGCCCGGGCGTCGGCGTCCGTCACCGCGTCGGGCTTGGCGAGCGTCGCGGGATCGAGGACCAGCAGGTTCACGCTGCGGTACTCGGGCGCCCGGAATGCGCCCTTGCGCTCGGTGTAGAAGGTCGTGACCTGCTCGTCGGTCGGGGCCGGGATCTCGCCGGCGGCCGAATCCGGCAGGGTGAAGGTCGCGGCGGCGCGGCGCTCGGAGGTGTAGCGGTGGATCGCCTCGCGGGCGGCGAGCGAGACCGGCAGATCGGCGGTGATCGCGTCGGCGAGCTGGAGGCGGGCGGCGACCGCGCGCTGCTCCTGCACGAAGCCCTGCTCGGTCAGGCCGGCCTGCCGCAGGGTGTCGCGGAAGGTGTTGACGTCGAAGGCGCCGTTCGTGCCCTTGAAGGCCGGCTCCTCCTGGATCAGCCGCACCACCGTCGAATCCGGGATGCGCAGCCCGAGGTCCTTGGTCTTCTGGTCGAGGGAGGCCTCGGTGATCAGCTGGGCCAGCACCTGGCGGTCGAGGCCGAGCGCCTTGGCCTGATCCGGCGTGATCGGCCGGCGGCTCTGGCGCGACAGGCGCTGGAGCTGGTTCTGGTAGGCGGTGCGCAGGGCCTCGGCCGGGATCTGCGTGCTGCCCACCGTCGCGACCGCGTTGCTGCCGCCGCCGCGGAAGATGTCGCCGATGCCGAAGATGGCGAGGCCCGCGATCAGGAGGCCGAACACCACCGTCACCACGATCTTGCCGAGCCAGCTCTGGCTGGCGGCGCGGAACCCCTGGAGCATCGCGATCCTCAAAAGCCATGGGGGCGCCTGCCGCGAGGGGACGCCCGGATGGGGCCGCGATACCCCATAAGCGCCGCAAGGCAAAGAGCGCCCCCCGGACGTTTGCCGCCCGGCGGCGGACCTGTTACCCGGCGACGCTTGATCGAGGATCGGGGGAGAGACATGACGACCGAACGGCCGCGTCCGCTGGTGGCGGGAAACTGGAAGATGAACGGCCTCCAGGCTTCGCTGGCGGTCGCCGAGGCGGTCCGCGACGGCCTCGATGCGGGGCTGGCCGCGCGCATCGACGTGCTGGTCTGCCCGCCCGCGACCCTCGTCGGCGCGACCGCCGCGGCGCTGAAGGGCTCAGCCGTCCAGGTCGGCGGCCAGGACGTCCACGCCGAGGCGAACGGCGCCTATACCGGCAACGTCTCGGCCGAGATGCTGGCCGATCTCGGCGCGCGCTACACCATCGTCGGCCATTCCGAGCGCCGGGCCTACCACCACGAGAGCGACGCCGACATCCGCGCCAAGGCGCTGGCCGCGCGCCGCGCCGGCCTCGTCGCCATCATCTGCGTCGGCGAGACCCGCGAGGAGCGCGAGGCCGGCCGGACCCTCGAGGTCGTGGGCGGCCAGCTCGCCGGCTCGCTGCCCGACGGCGCCACCGCCGCCGACACGGTGATCGCCTACGAGCCGGTCTGGGCGATCGGCACCGGGCTCACCCCGACGGTCAACGACGTGGCGCAAGTCCACGCCCTGATCCGGAAGGAGCTCGAGGGCCGGCTCGGCGCCGAGGGGGCGAAGCTGCGCATCCTCTACGGCGGCTCGGTGAAGCCCTCGAACGCGGCCGAGCTGATGGGCGTCGCCAACGTCGACGGCGCGCTCGTCGGCGGCGCAAGCCTGAAGGCCGAGGACTTCCTGGGGATCGCGGCGGCGTATCGCTGAGGCACGCGGCCCCGCGCGCGTCCTCCACCGGGATTCAACCCCATTGATTATCCCGGGGCTCGCCGAAGGCGGGGCCCGGGACCCATGAAGGCCGGCGCTTCAGAACGCGGCCGAGATCGTGCCGCTTCGCCTGGAGGCCTTGGGCACGGGATGACGAGCCCCCGGGTTCAGTCGTCCGGGCGCCATAGATCAGTCGATCCGTGACTGCAGGAACGCGACCGGATCCGGCGCGGTCCGGTCGAAGACCGCGGCAGCGTAAGAGGCGAGAGTCCAGCTACCACCCGTTGCCGTCCAGGCGGCAGCCCGTCGGGGATCGTGCATGGCGCGCGGCAGCGCCACTTCCCGGTTTCCCATCAGGCAGACGACGGAATCGGGCTCACGCGACTGCAGGAGCCGGATGGCCCCGATGGTGCGGGCAATCTCAGGTCCCTTGTCGACGCAATCGCCGAGGAAGACCAGCTTCCGCGATCACCCTTCGCAATGATCCGCGGTCATGGCGAGCAATCTCTCAAATTCGCTCGCGCAGCCGTGAACATTGCCGATTGTATATGTTAAATATTACACGCAAGAATACTGAATATTTTGACGACAGCACGGTAGATCGCGCACAATAACGGCGCTGGCACCCTGCAATAATTGGTCGACCGACCTGGCAGCGCCATCCGGTCAGTGCGGCTTCGAGGCGTATCACGACCTCTACGCGACAGCCGCCGACGCGGTGAGGCTGGACGAGACCTTCGCGGTCGCGGTGACGGCCGAGCGACTCGGTGGCATGATCTTGTTCGACCGACAGCTTCGGGGCGTCGCGCATGCACGCCCGCGCCGGCGGGTTCTGCGCAACGGCTTCGATCACTTCACGGCCCAGATCGTCCTCGACGGAGCCCTGACGGTCGGCACGCCGAACGGCAGCCGGATCGTCGGACCGGGCGAATGCGCCCTCATCGACATGAGCCAGCCCATGGAGACGAGGGCGAGCCAGGCCCGCGTCATCACGCTGTCCATCCCCCGCGACGTGATCGAAGTGGCCGCGCCCGAGCCCGGGCGCCTGCACGGTGCGGTCCTGCCGCAGGATCGGGCACGCCTGCTGACCGGGTTCCTGCACTCCGTGCTCGACGAACTACCTCGTCACGGCGCGAGCGATCGCCAGCGGTTGGAGCGAGTGACTGCGGAGCTCCTCGCCCTTACGCTTGCAGGCCACGTCCCGCCAGCATCGGACGCGGTGCGGACGGCCAGCGCGGCGGCCTGCCGCCGCCGGGCCCGACGCTACATCGATGCGCATCCGGGGACGACGCCCGACGATGTCTCGCGGGCCGTCGGCGTGTCGCGCTCCGTGCTCTATCGGGCCTTCGAGGCGAGCGGCGGCGTCGCCCGCGTGATCCGCTCCCACCGGCTCGCGCGCCTGCGCGCCCTGCTGGCGAGCCCCGACGAGTGCGGCCGGATTTCCGATCTCTCCCGGGCCTGCGGCTTCTCGAGCGAGTCCGATTGCAGCCGCGCATTCAAGGCGGCCTACGGCGTGTCGCCGAGCGACTACCGCCATCTCCGACGGGCCGAGAGCAATCCGGGCGCCGCATCCCCTCAGGGCCTCGCCGAATGGTGGGACGATCTGCGCTGAACCGTCGCCGCCGCTGCGCCGCGTCGGCGCGTCGCGGTGTTCGAACCTCGATGCGGATCCGGTCGGACAAGGACCTTGCGCGGCTATGGCCCGGCGAGACCGTGGGACCGGTCGCGGACGGCGGCTTCTGGCGGATTGGATGGCGAAAGGGCCCTGCCGATGGCGGCACCGAGGGCCTGAGCCATCGCGGGCATTGGTGGGCGGTGACGGGCTCGAACCGCCGACCCTCTCGGTGTAAACGAGATGCTCTACCAACTGAGCTAACCGCCCGGGTGCCGGCATCGTTAAGGGGCTCGGGCCGCGAGTGCAAGACGCTGCATGCAAGACGCTGCATGCAAGCTGCGGCACGGACAAGGTCCTTTGCAGCGGGGGGCAAAGCTCTGTCCACGGGCGCCGGCGAGGCCTGTCGCGGATGCGGAACGGGCCGCGTGCGATGGGCCGGCGACACCCCGCGCGGCACCCCGGGAACCCCTCCCGGCTTTCTTGAGCCGGCGGCTTGACAGGGTAGGGGGCTCCCCATACACCGCAGCCATCGCAGCACTGCGAGACGCCGGGCGGACGTAGCTCAGTCGGTTAGAGTGCCGGCCTGTCACGCCGGAGGTCGCGGGTTCGAGCCCCGTCGTCCGCGCCACTTCCTTCAGGGATAAGGCGTTTCTGTAGTGCAATGCGCCATGTGCGGACGTAGCTCAGTCGGTTAGAGTGCCGGCCTGTCACGCCGGAGGTCGCGGGTTCGAGCCCCGTCGTCCGCGCCATTCCTCTCGGAGGAATGGAAGCCGAGGCTGCATGGTGAAGCGAGCGCGCCGCGCGGGCGTAGCTCAGTTGGTTAGAGTGCCGGCCTGTCACGCCGGAGGTCGCGGGTTCGAGCCCCGTCGCCCGCGCCATTTCCCTCGCTGAAAAACGACTTCCAAGATCTGACCCTAAGGCAACGTCAATCATCGTTGGCCTAAGGCATTCCCGTATGGAATGCGGTGCTGCGGATTTATTGGTCCAACATTGGCGTGAGCCGGAAATTCGCCATCCTGATGGCGGCGACCGTGCTCGGTCTCGGCGCGGTGATGCTCCATGCCCTGCGCGCCAACCACGACAGCCAGGTCGGCGAGCGGGTGGCGAAGCTCCGCGCCCTAACCGACGTGGTGGTCGCGACCGCGCCGGGCCTCGAGGCGGAGGTGAAGGCCGGCACGTTGACCCGCGAGGCCGCCATGGCGACGGTCCAGCGCCGCTCCACCGCCATGCGGTATGATGGCGACAACTGCGTCGCCGTCTACGACTTCTTCGCCGACCAGACCGACCGGGCGACGCAGGAGATCTCCGCCCAGGTCGCGGCGATCCAGAACACGATCCGCCGGGCGACCGCCGCGATGGGCGAGGTCGCCGAGCGGGCCCGGGCGATCAACGGCGTCACCGACCGGTTCGCGACCGCCGTCGAGACCCAGGTCGGGGCGACGCAGGCGATCGTGCACGGCGTCGCCGAGACGGCCGCCGGCACTGCCGCGGTCCGCGGCGCGGTCGAGGGCCTCGCCCTCGACGCCGAGGCCACCGGCGACGCCGCCCGCCGGGTGCTGCAGGCCGCCGGTGCGGTGGCGCAGCAATCGGCCAGCATCGGCGCCGAGGTCCGACGGTTCCTGGCGACGCCGCGGGCCGCCCGAGGCCGCCCGCACATCGCCACAATCCCCGCACAGGTGGCGCCGCCGGCCCGGACTCGCCCGGGCCGCGCCGCCCGCCCCGAGGATTGACGAGACGATGCCCCAGCCGCTCCGTTCGATGGCCCCAGCCCGGCCGGCCGGGAGCCCGCGTTGCGGGGCGACCCGGCGCCCGCTCGTCCTCGCCGCCCTCGCGGGGGTCGGCCTGGCGCTCGCCGGGTGCAGCGGCAGCGCGCTCCTGCCGGCGCCCGACCTGCCCACGAGCCCGGTGATCCTCGACGAGGCCGCGGCGGCGGCGGCGATCTCGCGCTACCGGGCGAGCCACGGCCTCGGGCCGGTGACGGTCGATTCCTCCTTGATCCGCGCCGCCTCGTACCAGGCCGATTCCAACGCCCGCGCCGGACGGCTGTCGCACGAGGTCGGCGGCACCTTCGACGCGCGCCTCAAGCGGGCCGGCTTCGGCGGGCGCTACGCCGCCGAGAACCTGAGCGCGGGCTCGGCCACCTTCGACGAGGTGCTGAAGCGCTGGCAGGTCTCGCCCGAGCACAACCGCAACATGCTGATGCCGCAGGTCAGGCGCGTCGGCATCGCCCGGGTCGACGCGCCCGGCAGCCGCTACAAGCGCTTCTGGGCCCTGATCCTCTCCGACGGCTGAGCCCCGCCGTCGCCCCGCGCTGCGGCATGGCGACCGGTCCGGGCCCGGCCCGGGAGCGGGGAGGGCCCCCCTGCGACGATACTCCCCGGCAGGCCGCGGCCCGCCGGCGTTGTGCGCCGCGTGCATGTCCTTATGTAGCGCGGAGACGTTCGCGGTTTGTGCGGTGCGAACGCCCCTTGTTTCGCAATACCCGCTCGTTTAAGCCTCGCGGCACCTTCCGGGCTTTGGAACCGTTCCGATGACGGCCCCGGCGGCCCGCGGCGCGGGCCCGCGCCCAACGCTCGCGCCAACCCTTGGGGATGCTCGATGAACGGCCTCCTGTCGGATTATCTGCCGCTGGTGATCTTCATCGGCGTGTCTCTCTTCATCGCCGTGGCGCTCCTCGTGGCCCCGTTCCTGGTGGCCTACAACAGCCCGGACCCGGAAAAGCTCTCGGCCTACGAGTGCGGGTTCAACGCCTTCGACGACGCGCGCATGAAGTTCGACGTGCGCTTCTACCTCGTCGCCATCCTGTTCATCATCTTCGACCTCGAGGTGGCCTTCCTGTTCCCGTGGGCGATCACGTTCGGGGACCTCGGCTGGTTCGGCTTCTGGTCGATGATGACCTTCCTCGGCGTGCTCACCGTCGGCTTCGTCTACGAGTGGCGCAAGGGCGCCCTCGAGTGGGACTAGCAGCCGGAACGCGTAGAGCCGCCCCCGAGACGTAGGAACCGGACCCCACCATGGCCCTCACCACCGTCCGCGCCCCCGAGATCGCGCCGCAGCCGAAGGGTATCCTCGACCCGGCCACCGGCAAGCCGATCGGCGCCAACGACCCGACCTTCCTGACGATCAGCGACGAGCTCGCCGATCGCGGCTTCCTGCTCACCACCACCGACGACCTCATCACCTGGGCCCGCACCGGCTCGCTGATGTGGATGACCTTCGGGCTCGCCTGCTGCGCCGTCGAGATGATGCAGATGTCGATGCCGCGCTACGATTGCGAGCGCTTCGGCTTCGCGCCCCGCGGCTCGCCGCGCCAGTCCGACGTGATGATCGTCGCCGGCACGCTGACCAACAAGATGGCCCCGGCGCTGCGCAAGGTCTACGACCAGATGCCGGAGCCGCGCTACGTCATCTCGATGGGCTCATGCGCCAACGGCGGGGGCTACTACCACTACTCCTACTCGGTGGTGCGCGGCTGCGACCGGGTGGTCCCGGTCGACATCTACGTCCCGGGCTGCCCGCCGACCGCCGAGGCGCTGCTCTACGGCGTGCTGCTGCTGCAGAAGAAGATCCGCCGCACCGGCACGATCGAGCGCTGAGGCCGGACCCATGAGCAACGGCATCACCATCCGGGCCCACACCCAGACAGAGCAGGGCGACGCCGCCCTCCAGGCCCTCTCGGACACGCTCGCCGCGAGCCTGGGCGCCGCGATCACCGACCGGGCGCTCACCTTCGGCGAGCTGACCCTGATCGTCGAGGGCTCCGAGATCCTGCGGGTGCTCACGCACCTGCGCGACGATCCCTCCTGCGCCTTCTCGACCTTCATCGACATCTGTGGCGCCGACTATCCGGGCCGCGCCAAGCGCTTCGACGTCGTCTACCACCTGCTCTCGATGCGCCATAACCGGCGCATCCGCGTGAAGGTGCAGACCGACGAGCGCACCCCGGTCCCCTCCGCCATCCCGGTCTTCCCGGCCGCCAACTGGTTCGAGCGCGAGACCTACGACCTCTACGGCATCCTGTTCTCGGGCCATCCGGACCTGCGCCGGCTGCTCACCGATTACGGCTTCGAGGGCCATCCCCTCCGCAAGGACTTCCCACTGACCGGCTTCGTCGAGGTCCGCTACGACCAGGACGAGGCCCGGGTGGTCTACGAGCCCGTGCGACTGACGCAGGAATTCCGCAACTTCGACTTCCTGTCCCCCTGGGAGGGCACCGACTACGTGCTCCCGGGCGACGAGAAGGCCGACAAGGCACCGGCGAAAGGCTGAGCCGACATGGGCGAGCACAGCATCCGCAACTTCTCGATCAACTTCGGCCCGCAGCACCCGGCGGCGCACGGCGTGCTGCGCCTGGTGCTGGAACTCGACGGCGAGGTGGTCGAGCGCGTCGACCCGCATATCGGCCTCCTGCACCGCGGCACCGAGAAGCTGATCGAGGTCAAGACCTACCTCCAGGCGACGCCCTATTTCGACCGGCTCGACTACGTCGCGCCGATGAACCAGGAGCACGCCTTCTGCCTCGCGGTCGAGCGGATGCTCGGGATCGAGGTGCCGCGCCGTGCCAAGCTGATCCGCACGCTCTACTGCGAGATCGGCCGGCTCCTGTCGCACCTCCTCAACGTCACCACGCAGGCGATGGACGTTGGCGCCCTCACGCCCCCGCTCTGGGGCTTCGAGGAGCGCGAGAAGCTGATGATCTTCTACGAGCGCGCCTCGGGGGCTCGTCTCCACGCCAATTACTTCCGGCCGGGCGGCGTCCACCAGGACCTGCCGCCGAGCCTGATCGAAGACATCGAGGCGTTCTGCGAGACCTTCCCGCAGGTGGTCGACGACCTCGACAACCTCGTGATGGCCAACCGCATCTTCAAGCAGCGCAATGTCGACATCGGCATCGTCACCGTCGAGGAGGCGCTGGCCTGGGGCTTCTCGGGCGTGATGGTGCGCGGCTCCGGCATCCCATGGGACCTGCGCAAGTCGCAGCCCTACGAGGCCTATGCCGAGATGGAGTTCGACATCCCCGTGGGGAAGAACGGCGACACCTACGATCGCCAGGTCATCCGCATGGAGGAGATGCGCCAGTCGGTGCGCATCATGAAGCAGTGCATCGCCAAGCTGCGCGAGCCGGCCGGCCAGGGGCCGATCGCCACGCAGGACGGCAAGGTCGCGCCGCCGCCGCGGCGCGAGATGAAGCGCTCGATGGAGGCGCTCATCCACCACTTCAAGCTCTACACCGAGGGTTTCCACGTCCCGGCCGGCGAGGTTTACGCCGCGGTCGAGGCGCCCAAGGGCGAGTTCGGCGTCTACCTCGTGGCCGACGGCACCAACAAGCCGTATCGCTGCAAGATCCGCGCTCCGGGCTTCGCCCACCTCCAGGCGATGGACTGGATGTGCCGCGGGCACCTGCTGGCGGACGTGTCGTGCATCCTCGGCACGCTCGACATCGTGTTCGGCGAGGTGGATCGGTGAGGGGGCTCGCGCCCGTACCCGCCCCCGTCGGACACGTTTGAGACATGGACGTTTGAGACATGGCCAACCGCAGATTAGCCCCCGTTTCCGAGCAGCCCGAGAGCTTCGCGTTCACGCCTGAGAACGCCGAGTGGGCCAAGGGGCAGATCGCCAAGTACCCGGAGGGGCGCCAGGCCTCGGCGGTGATCCCGCTCCTGTGGAAGGCGCAGGAGCAGAACGGCGGCTGGCTGCCGCAGAAGGCGATCGAGGCGGTGGCCGACCAGCTCGGCATGCCGCATATCCGCGTGCTGGAGGTCGCGACCTTCTACACGATGTTCGCCCTCGAGCCGGTCGGCCGCTACTGGATCCAGGTCTGCGGTACCGCCCCCTGCGACGTCTGCGGTGCCCGCGAGCTGAAGAAGTACCTGCACGAGCGGCTCGGCCCGTCCGGCCATGTGAGCCCGGACGGCAACTTCTCCTGGCTCGAGGTCGAGTGCCTGGGCGCGTGCTGCAACGCCCCGATGGCGCAGATCAACCACGACTACTTCGAGGACCTCACCCCTGAGTCCCTCGGCAAGCTGATGGACGACCTCGCGGCCGGACGGCCGGTGAAGGTCGGCTCCCAGATCGGCCGCACCTCCTCCGAGCCCAAGGACGCGGTCTCGACCCTCCAGGACGAGACGCTGTTCGACGGCTCGCGCGTCGGCGCCTGGCGCAAGCGCTTCGAGGAGGAGGGGCTGAAGGAGACCGGCGCCGACGCGACCGGCGAGAAGGCCCGCACCGACGCGTCGGCCGCCGAGAATCCGAAGGCCGCCCGTCCCGATGCCGGCCGCGCCACCGAGAGCAAGGCCGCTGCCGCTCCGGCGCATGCCCAGGCTCCAGCCGGCGTCGAGCCGAAATCCGACAAGGGCGAGGTGACGCCGGACCGCACCACGGTGGCGGTCCCCCGCACCGGGCCCGAGACCGTCGGCGCGCCCCAGAGCGGCCGCTCCTACACCATGACCCCGGTGAAGCCCGAGGAGGGCCGTCCGGTGGCGGCGCCCAAGGGCACGACGCCGGAGGCCGGCGCCGAGCCGGCGACGGCCGCCGGGAAGACCGACGGGTCGCAGGCCAAGCCCGTCGGCCTGACCAACGCCGACAAGGCCGCCGACAAGGGTCCGCCCGGCCCGAAGGCGAAGCCGTAATCTCGACCATGATGTCCCTTTTCACAGCAGGCCTGTAGGACGATCGCCATGCTCGCCGATCAGGATCGGATCTTCACCAACCTCTATGGTCTCCACTCCCCCGGCCTCGAGGCCGCGAAGAAACGCGGCGCGTGGGACGGCACCAAGTTCCTGCTGCAGCAGGGACGGGACTGGATCATCGAGGAGATGAAGAAATCGGGCCTGCGCGGCCGCGGCGGCGCCGGCTTCCCCACCGGCCTGAAGTGGTCCTTCATGCCGAAGAAGTCGGACGGCCGGCCGCACTACCTCGTGGTCAACGCCGACGAGTCGGAGCCGGGCACCTGCAAGGACCGGGAGATCATGCGGCACGATCCGCATCTCCTGATCGAGGGTTGCATGCTGGCCTGCTTCGCCATGGGCGCGCATGCCTGCTACATCTACATCCGCGGCGAGTACGTCGCCGAGAAGCACGCGCTCCAGCGCGCGGTGGACGAGGCCTACGCGGCCCGCCTCGTCGGCGAGAGCAACGTCCACGACTACCCCTTCGACATCTACGTCCACCACGGCGCCGGCGCCTACATCTGCGGCGAGGAGACGGCGCTGATCGAGAGCCTCGAGGGCAAGAAGGGGATGCCGCGGCTGAAGCCGCCGTTCCCGGCCAATATGGGCCTCTACGGCTGCCCGACGACGGTCAACAACGTCGAGTCGATCGCGGTGGCGGGCACCATCCTGCGCCGTGGCGGCGCCTGGTTCGCCGGCCTCGGCCGCCCTGGCAACACCGGCACCAAGCTGTTCTGCGTCTCGGGCCACGTCAACAAGCCCTGCAACGTCGAGGAAGAGCTCGGGATCACCTTCCGCGAGCTGATCGACCGGCATTGCGGCGGCATGCGCGGCGGCTGGGACAACCTGCTCTGCTCGATCCCCGGCGGCTCCTCGGTGCCGCTGGTGCCGGCCGCCGAGATCATCGACGCGCCGATGGACTTCGACACGCTGAAGAACCTGAAGTCGGGTCTCGGCACCGCCGCCGTGATGGTGTTCGACAAGTCGACCGACATGGTCGCGACGATCGCCCGCATCGCGTACTTCTACAAGCACGAGTCCTGCGGCCAGTGCACCCCGTGCCGCGAGGGCACCGGCTGGATGTGGCGCGTGATGCTGCGCATGGCGGAAGGCCGGGCGCAGAAGCGCGAGATCGACATGCTGCTCGACGTGACGAAGCAGATCGAGGGCCACACGATCTGCGCGCTCGGCGACGCCGCCGCCTGGCCGATCCAGGGCCTGATCCGGCACTTCCGCCCCGAGATCGAGAAGCGGATCGACCGCTACACCGCCAACCCGCATCCGACCCCGGTGCCGATGGCGGCGGAGTGAGGCGGTGCCCCGTCTCACCCACCCTGGATCGTATCAACGGTTCGCCGGCCTGACGCGCGGAGACGTGCGCGCCGCGGGCCTCGCCCGAGAGTTGACCGCATGACCAAGATTCTCGTCGACGGCATCGAGGTCGATGTCCCGCCGGACTACACCCTGCTCCAGGCCTGCGAGGTCGCGGGTGCGGAGATCCCCCGCTTCTGCTTCCACGAGCGGCTGTCGATCGCCGGCAATTGCCGCATGTGCCTGGTGGAGCTGAAGGGCGCGCCGAAGCCCGTCGCCTCCTGCGCCTGGGCCGTGCGCGACTGCCGCCCGGGCCCGAACGGCGAGCCGCCGGCGGTGTCGACCAAGTCGGCCCTGACCAAGAAGGCCCGCGAGGGGGTGATGGAGTTCCTCCTCATCAACCACCCGCTCGATTGCCCGATCTGCGACCAGGGCGGCCACTGCGACCTGCAGGACCAGGCGATGGCCTACGGCGTCGACTCGACCCGCTACGGCGAGAACAAGCGCGCCGTCGAGGAGAAGTACATCGGCCCGCTGGTGCGGACCGCGATGAACCGCTGCATCCACTGCACCCGCTGCGTCCGCTTCCTGGCGGAGGTGGCCGGCGTGCCGGATCTCGGCGCCATCGGCCGCGGCGAGGACATGGAGATCACCTCCTACCTCGAGCGCGCGATGGAATCGGAGCTGCAGGGCAACGTCGCCGACCTCTGCCCGGTCGGCGCGCTGGTCCACAAGCCGCAATCCTACAACGTCCGCCCCTGGGAGCTGAACAAGACCGAATCCGTCGACGTGATGGATGCGGTCGGCTCGGCGATCCGCGTCGACACCCGCGGCCGCGAGGTGATGCAGATCGAGCCGCGGGTGAACGAGGCGATCAACGAGGAGTGGATCTCCGACAAGACCCGCCACGTCGTCGACGGCCTGCGCCTGCAGCGCCTCGACCGGCCCTACCTGCGCGAGAACGGCCGCCTGCGCCCGGCCTCCTGGGCCGAGGCCTTCGGGGCGATCGCGGCGAAGCTCAAGGGCGCCGATCCGAAGCGCGTCGGCGCGATCGTCGGTGACCTCGCGGGCGCGGAAGAGATCTTCGCGCTCAAGACCCTGATGGGCGCGCTCAAGGTCCAGAACCTCGATTGCCGCCAGGACGGCGCGATGATCGATCCGGCCTGGGGCCGGGCCGCCTACACCTTCGGGCCGGGCATCGCCGGCATCGAGCAGGCAGACGCGATCCTGATCGTCGGCGCCAACCCGCGCACCGAGGCCTCGCTGCTGAACGCCCGCATCCGCAAGCGCTGGCGGCTCGCGCCGATCCAGATCGGCGTGATCGGCGAGGACGCGGACCTCACCTATCCCCACACCTATCTCGGCGCTGGTCCCGAGACCCTGGCCGAGGTGGCCTCGGGCCGTCACAGCTTCGCGGAAGCCTTCAAGGCCGCCGAGCGGCCCCTGGTCATCGTCGGCCAGGCCGCGCTCGCCCGTCCGGACGGTGCGGCGCTCCTCGCGGCGGTCGCCAAGCTGGTCCAGGGCCTCGGTGCCAAGGCCGAGGGCTGGAACGGGCTGGGCGTGCTGCAGAACGCGGCGTCCCGCGTCGGCGCCCTCGATCTCGGCTTCGTGCCGGGGGAGGGCGGGCTGAGCTTCGCCGAGATGGTCGAGGCCGGCGCGCTCGACGTGCTGTTCAACCTCGGCGCCGACGAGGTCGAGGTCGGTCCTGGCGCCTTCGTGATCTACCAGGGCACCCACGGCGACAAGGGCGCCCACCGCGCCGACGTGATCCTGCCGGGCGCGGCCTATACCGAGAAGTCGGCGACCTACGTCAACCTCGAGGGCCGGGTCCAGCTCGCCAACCGCGCCGCCTTTCCGCCGGGCGACGCCCGCGAGGATTGGGCGATCCTGCGCGCCCTTTCGGACGTGCTCGGCCACCGGCTGCCGTTCGACTCGCTGAACGCGCTGCGCAAGGCGCTCTACGCCGCGCATCCGCACTTCGCCGGCATCGACCAGGTCGCCCCGACCGACGGTGCCGCGGCGCTGACGACGCTGGCGGGCCTCGCCGGCGAGCCCGGCCGCGAGGCGTTCCGCCCCGCGGTGGCGGATTTCTATCTCACCAACCCGATCGCCCGCGCCTCGCGGGTGCTCGCCGAGTGCTCGGGTCTCGCCCGCGGGCGGGCCCTCGAAGCGGCGGAATGAGGAGCACCGACCGATGACCGTCTGGGAGGTGCTGGGCACCGTCCTCCTCGTGGCCCTGAAGAGCGTGGCGCTGCTGGTGGCGCTGCTTGTCTTCATCGCCTACGCGCTGCTCGCCGACCGCAAGATCTGGGCGGCCGTGCAGCTGCGCCGCGGCCCGAACGTGGTCGGGCCCTGGGGCCTGTTCCAATCCTTCGCCGACCTCCTGAAGTTCGTGCTGAAGGAGCCGGTGATCCCGGCGGGCGCCAACAAGAGCCTCTTCCTGCTGGCGCCGCTGATCTTCGCCACCCTGGCGCTCGCGTCCTGGGCGGTGATCCCGCTGGCCGACGGATGGCCGATCGCCGACATCAACGTCGGCATCATCTACATCTTCGCGATCTCGTCGCTCGGCGTCTACGGCGTCATCATGGGCGGCTGGGCCTCGAACTCGAAATACGCCTTCCTGGGTGCGCTCCGCTCGGCGGCCCAGATGGTGTCCTACGAGGTCTCGCTCGGCTTCGTGATCGTCACGGTGCTGATGTGCGCCGGCTCGCTCAACCTGTCGCAGATCGTGCGGGCGCAGGACACCTCGCTCGGCATCCTCGGCTGGTACTGGCTCTGGCTCTTCCCGATGTTCGTGGTGTTCTTCATCTCGGCGCTCGCCGAGACGAACCGCCCGCCCTTCGACCTGCCGGAAGCCGAATCCGAGCTCGTCGCCGGCTACATGGTGGAATACTCCTCCACCCCGTACCTGCTGTTCATGCTCGGCGAGTACGTCGCCATCGTCACGATGTGCGCGCTCGGCACGATCCTGTTCATGGGCGGCTGGCTCTCGCCGATCCCGTTCGCGCCCTTCACCTGGGTGCCGGGCCTGATCTGGTTCGCGCTCAAGGCCAGCTTCCTGTTCTTCATGATCGCCATGGTGAAGGCCATGGTGCCGCGCTACCGCTACGACCAGCTCATGCGGCTGGGCTGGAAGGTGTTCCTTCCGCTCTCCCTCGTCATGGTGTTCGTCGTCGCCTTCGTCCTCAAGCTGACCGGCCTGGCGCCGGTCTCCTGAAGCCCCCCGTCGGAGAACGAGCCATGAAGCTCGACCAGGTCGCCCGCGGCCTGCTGTTGAAGGAGTTCGTCACCGGGTTCGCCCTGGCGATGCGCTACTTCTTCAAGCCCAAGGCGACGATCAACTACCCCTTCGAGATGGGCCATCGCGGCCCGCGCTTCCGCGGCGAGCACGCCCTGCGGCGCTACCCCAACGGGGAAGAGCGCTGCATCGCCTGCAAGCTGTGCGAGGCGGTGTGCCCGGCCCAGGCCATCACCATCGAGGCGGGTCCGCGCCGCAACGACGGCACCCGGCGCACCACCCGCTACGACATCGACATGGTGAAGTGCATCTATTGCGGCATGTGCCAGGAGGCCTGCCCGGTGGACGCCATCGTCGAGGGGCCGAACTTCGAGTTCTCGGTCGAGACCCGCGAGGAGCTGCTCTACGACAAGGAGAAGCTGCTCGCGAACGGCGACCGCTGGGAGCGCGAGATCGCCCGCAACATCGCGGCGGACGCGCCCTACCGCTGAGCGCGGGCCGGGGAGGGTGGGAGCGCCCTCCCTCGAGGATAGGGGAGGGCGGCGATCCTTCCCCATCGACGCCACATTCGCCGCTCCCCCGGTTGTGCGCCGCGGGAGCGGGTTCTATAGACGAGCCGCCGGCACGCTCCGGGGGTCGGGCAGGAGGCCGCCGCCAGGCGGCATGAATTCAGCGCATGACCGCAGCCGCCGCCTTCTTCTATCTGTTCGCCGCGATCACCGTCGCCTCCGGCTTCATGGTGATCGCCTCGCGCAACCCCGTCGTCTCGGTGCTCTTCCTCATCCTCGCCTTCGTGAACGCCTCCGGGCTGTTCGTGCTGATGGGGGCGGAGTTCCTGGCCATGCTCCTGGTCGTGGTCTATGTCGGCGCCGTCGCAGTACTGTTCCTGTTCGTCGTCATGATGCTCGACGTCGACTTCGCGGCGATGCGCCAGGGCTTCCAGGACTACCTGCCGGTCGGCGGCATGATCGGGGCGGTCTTCCTGGTCGAGCTGCTCCTCGTGGTCGGCTCCTGGGCGATCGATCCGGGTCTCGTCCACGGCCCGCTGGCGGTGTCGCCGGGCTCCGGGACGGTGACCAACACGCAGGCCCTCGGCCTCGTTCTGTACACCAACTACTTTTTCTTCTTCCAGATCGCCGGCCTGATCCTGCTGGTCGCGATGATCGGCGCGATCGTGCTGACCCTGCGCGACCGCCCGGGCGTCAAGCGCCAGGACATCGCGATCCAGAACGCCCGCACCCAGGCCAGCGCCGTCGAGGTCCGCCAGGTCCCGACCGGGCAGGGCGTCGAGGTCTGACGGGCCGGCCCGCGGCCGGACGAGTTCGTGCGGGGCTGCCCCAAGCCTCGCGATGGTGATGGCAAGAGCGGCGGGGCAGGTGCCCCGCGACACGAAGGCGGCCGCCCGCGGCCGAGAGGCACGATGATCGGTTTGAGCCATTACCTGACGGTCGCCGCGATCCTGTTCACCCTCGGGGTGCTCGGCATCTTCATCAACCGCAAGAACATCATCGTGATCCTGATGTCGGTCGAGCTGATCCTGCTCGCGGTGAACATCAACCTGGTGGCGTTCTCGACCCATCTCGGCGACATCGTCGGCCAGGTCTTCGCCCTGTTCGTGCTGACGGTCGCCGCCGCGGAGGCCGCGATCGGCCTCGCCATCCTGGTGGTGTTCTTCCGCAACCGCGGGTCGATCGCCGTCGAGGACGTCAACATGATGAAGGGCTGACGCGGCTCGCCCGAGCCCGCACGCCCTTTCCCCCAGAACCAGCGCCACAGCGGCAACCGCCACGCGAGGCCGGGACCCGAGCATGTACCACGCGATCGTCTTCCTGCCCCTGATCGGCTTTCTCATCGCCGGTCTGTTCGGGCGCCGCATCGGCCCGCGGGCCAGCGAGGTGGTGACCACCGGCATCCTCGTCTTCGTGGCGCTCCTGTCCTGGGTCGCCTTCTTCGAGGTGACCGGCGGGCACGGCCACGGCGCCACCAAGGTCCATGTCGCGACCTGGTTCACCGCCGGCGACCTCGTGGTCGACTGGGCGTTCCGGGCCGACGCGCTGACCGCGGTCATGCTGGTGGTGGTCAACAGCGTCTCGGCGCTCGTCCACCTCTACTCGATGGGCTACATGCACGAGGACCCGCACCGGCCGCGGTTCTTCGCCTACCTGTCGCTCTTCACCTTCGCCATGCTGATGCTGGTGACGTCGGACAACCTCGTCCAGATGTTCTTCGGCTGGGAGGGCGTCGGCCTCGCCTCGTACCTGCTGATCGGCTTCTGGTACGAGAAGCCCTCGGCCAACGCGGCCGCCATGAAGGCGTTCATCGTCAACCGCGTCGGCGATTTCGGGTTCTCGCTCGGCATCTTCCTCTGCTTCGTCCTGTTCGGCGCGATCTCGTACGATGCGATCTTCGCCAAGGTGCCGGAGCTCAAGGACGCGACCTTCCACCTGCTCGGCTACGACTGGAACGCCCTGACCATCTGCTGCCTGCTGCTGTTCATGGGCGCGATGGGCAAGTCGGCGCAGTTCCTGCTGCACACCTGGCTGCCGGACGCGATGGAGGGCCCGACCCCGGTCTCGGCGCTCATCCACGCCGCCACCATGGTGACCGCCGGCGTCTTCATGGTCGCCCGCCTGTCGCCGCTCTTCGACGCGGCGCCGAACGCGCTCATCGTCGTCACGGTGATCGGCGGCATCACGGCCTTCTTCGCCGCCACCGTCGGCCTGGTGCAGAACGACATCAAGCGGGTCATCGCCTACTCGACCTGCTCGCAGCTCGGCTACATGTTCGTCGCCCTCGGCGTCGGCGCCTACGCGGCGGGCGTGTTCCACCTCTTCACCCACGCCTTCTTCAAGGCGCTGCTGTTCCTCGGCGCCGGCTCGGTCATCCATGCGATGCACCACGAGCAGGACATGCGGAACATGGGTGACCTGCGTCGCTACATCCCCTTCACCACCGCCATGATGGCGATCGGGACGCTCGCGCTGATCGGCTTCCCGTTCACCGCCGGCTTCTACTCGAAGGACGCCATCATCGAGGCGGCCTACGTCTCGACCCGGCCGGGCCACACCCTGGCCTTCCTGGCGACCGTCATCGCCGCCTTCATGACCTCGTTCTACTCCTGGCGCCTGTTCTTCCTGACCTTCGAGGGCCGGGCCCGCTGGCAGAACGCGCACGGCCACGGCCATGACGACCACCACGCCGACGCGCATCATGCGGTCGCGCATGCCCCGGTCGCGCATGCCCAACTCGCTCACGCCTCGGCTCAGGCCGACGGCGCGCCGGGCCACCATGAGGGCGTCGCCCACGACGACAAGGGCCACGACGTCGAGCCGGCCTCGCACTCGGCGATCGAGCACCACGATCACCACGCCCATACCCCGCACGAGAGCCCCAAGGTGATGACGATCCCGCTGGCGATCCTCGCCCTGGGAGCGCTCTTCGCCGGCCTGGTGTTCAAGAACCGCTTCATCGGCGAGGGCATGGACGAGTTCTGGAAGGGCGCGCTCGCGCACGGCCCCGACAACCACATCATGCACGACATCCACAACGCGCCGGCCTGGGTGCAGCACTCGCCCTTCGTGATGCTGGTGCTGGGCTTCCTGCTCGCCTTCTGGATGTACATCCGCCGGCCGGAGCTGCCGCACCAGCTGGCCCAGAACCAGCCGCTGCTGTACCGCTTCCTGCTCAACAAGTGGTACGTCGACGAGATCTACGACCGGCTGTTCGTCCGCCCGGCCAAGGGCTTCGGAGAGTTCCTGTGGAAGGTCGGCGACGGCCGGATCATCGACGGGATGGGCCCGAACGGCATCGCCGCCCGCGTCGTCGACGTCACCCGCGGGGTGGTCCGCCTGCAGACCGGCTACGTCTACCACTACGCTTTCGTGATGCTGGTCGGCGTCGCGGCCCTGGTGAGCTGGTACCTCATCACCGGCGTCTCCGCGGCCACCCACTGACCTGACCGGAGAACAGAGACTCATGCTCGGCCTCGGGATCCTCTCCGGCCTCCTCGTCCTGCCCCTCGTCGGCGCCGCGTTCATCCTGACGCTGCGCGGCGACGAGGAGTCGGTCCGCCGCAACGCCCGCTGGGCGGCGCTCATCGCGACGCTCGCCACCTTCCTGCTCTCGCTCGTCGCCTGGGGGCGCTACGACACCGCGACCTCGCAGTTCCAGCTCGTCGAGACCCATGCCTGGCTGACCGACACGATCCGGTTCAAGCTCGGCGTCGACGGCTTCTCGATGCCGCTGGTACTGCTCACCACCTTCCTGATGCCGTTCTGCGTCGGCGCCTCCTGGCTCTCGATCGAGCACCGGGTGAAGGAGTACTTCGTCGCGTTCCTGGTCCTCGAGACCACGATGATCGGCGTGTTCTGCGCCCTCGACCTGGTGCTGTTCTACCTGTTCTTCGAGGCCGGCCTGATCCCGATGTTCCTGATCATCGGCATCTGGGGCGGCAAGCGCCGGATCTACGCATCGTTCAAGTTCTTCCTCTACACCCTGCTCGGCTCGGTGCTGATGCTGCTCGCCATCATGGCGATGTACTGGCAGGCCGGCACGACCGACATCCCGACCCTGCTGCAGACCCGCTTCCCGGCGAACATGCAGATCTGGCTCTGGCTCGCCTTCTTCGCCTCCTTCGCGGTGAAGATGCCGATGTGGCCGGTCCATACCTGGCTCCCCGACGCCCACGTCGAGGCGCCGACCGCCGGCTCGGTGATCCTGGCGGGCATCCTCCTGAAGATGGGCGGCTACGGCTTCATCCGGGTCTCACTGCCGATGTTCCCGGACGCCTCCCATTACTTCGCCCCGATGGTCTACACGCTCTCGGTCGTGGCGATCATCTACACCTCGCTGGTCGCGCTGGTGCAGACGGACATCAAGAAGCTCATCGCCTACTCGTCGGTGGCGCATATGGGCTTCGTCACGCTCGGCCTGTTCACGCTCAACGAGCAGGGCATCCAGGGCGCCCTGTTCCTGATGATCTCGCACGGCATCGTCTCGGGCGCGCTGTTCCTCTGCGTCGGCGTCATCTACGACCGGATGCACACCCGTGAGATCTCGGCCTACGGCGGCCTGGTGAAGCGGATGCCGCTCTACGCGGTCGCCATGATGGTATTCACGATGGCCAATGTCGGCCTGCCGGGCACCTCGGGCTTCGTCGGCGAGTTCCTGGCCATGATGGGCGCCTTCCGGGCCAACCCGATGGTCTCGTTCTTCTCGGTCTTCGGCATCATCCTGTCGGCGGCCTACGCCCTGTGGCTGTTCGCCCGGGTGGTCTACGGCAAGCTCGAGAAGCCGAGCCTGCAGGGGATCACCGACCTCGACCGCCGCGAGATGCTAATCCTCGCCCCGCTCGTGGTGCTGACGATCTATTACGGCGTCCATCCCGGCCCGATCCTCGACGTCTTCGCGCCATCGACCGACGCGCTGATGCAGGGGATGCGCGCCGCCCTCTCCACGACCCAGACCGCTGCCGCGGCTCTGCCGGTCCCGCACTGAGTTTTTCGCGATGAACGCCGCTCAGATCGTCATGCCCGCCCTCGGGCCCGCCCTGCCGGAGCTGATCCTGTCGGTCGGCGTCCTGGTGCTGATCCTCTACGGGGCCTTCAAGGGCGAGCGCTCCACCGAGGGCGTCAGCGTCGGGGCCCTGATCATCCTGATCCTCGCGCTGTTCGCGGTGGTCAGCCAACCCTTCGGCGCCAAGGTCACCACCTTCAACGGCTCCTTCATCGTGGACGGGTTCGCCCGTTTCATGAAGGCGTTGACCCTGATCGGGTCGGCTGCCGCGATCCTGCTCGCGAAGGAGCATTTCGAGCGCGAGCGCATCGCCCGGTTCGAGTACCCGATCCTGATCGTCCTCGCGACGATCGGCATGATGGTCATGGCCTCGGCCAACGACCTGATCGCGCTCTACATGGGCCTCGAGCTGCAGAGCCTGGCGGCCTACGTCATCGCCTCGTTCCACCGCGACGACGTGCGCTCGACCGAGGCCGGCCTGAAGTACTTCGTGCTCGGCGCCCTCTCGTCCGGCATGCTCCTCTACGGGGCCTCGCTGGTCTACGGTTTCACCGGCACCGTCTCGTTCCCGCACATCGTCACCGCCTTGCGCGAGGGCTCGGGGATCGGCGTGGTGCTCGGCGTGGTGTTCGTCGCCGCCGGCGTGTCGTTCAAGCTCGCCGCCGTGCCGTTCCACATGTGGACGCCGGACGTCTACGAGGGCGCGCCGACCCCGGTCACCGCCTTCTTCGCCTCGGCCCCCAAGATGGCCGCGATGGCGATGGCGGTGCGCGTCTTCATCGGCGCCTTCCCGGTCATTACGCCGGAATGGCAGCAGATCATCGTGTTCGTGTCGATCGCCTCGATGGCGCTCGGCTCCTTCGCGGCGATCGGCCAGCGCAGCCTCAAGCGCCTGATGGCGTATTCCTCGATCGCCAATGTCGGCTACGCCCTCATCGGGCTCGCCGCCGGCACGGAGGAGGGCGTGCGCGGCGTCGTGATCTACATGGCGATCTACCTCGCCATGACGCTCGGCGCCTTCGCGGTGATCCTGTCGCTGCGCCGCGGCCGCCAGATGTACGAGACCATCGACGACCTGTCGGGCCTGTCGCGCACCCACCCGCTGGTCGCGTTCCTGCTCGCCATGATGATGTTCTCGCTCGCCGGCATCCCGCCGCTCGCCGGGTTCTTCGCGAAGTTCTACGTCTTCGCGGCGGCCATCAAGGCGAACCTGGTGCTGCTGTCGGTGATCGGCGTGGTGACGAGCGTGGTCGGCGCCTACTACTACCTGCGCCTCGTCAAGGTGATGTACTTCGACGAGCCGGCCGGCGCCTACGCACCGATGGGCCCGGGCCTGCGCATCGTGCTCGGCCTGTCGAGCGTCGTCGTGCTGCTGTTCTGGCTCGTGCCGGCGCCGCTGGTCGGTTTGGCCGGAGCCGCCGCCAAGTCGCTGTTCTAGCCGCATGACCTTCGTGCTCGACCCCGCGGCGACGGCCGCGGGATACCGCCTCGAGGTCCATGACAGCCTCGGCTCGACGAGCACGCAGGCCCTCGCCCGCGCCCGCGCTGGCGAGACCGGCCCGCTCTGGGTGGTGACGCGGGAGCAGACCGGAGGCCGCGGCCGGCGCGGCAAGGGCTGGAGCTGGATCCCCGGCAACCATGCCGCCAGCCTGCTCTGGCCGGTGCCGGCGGGTCTCGCCCCCGACCGGGTCGCGACGCTCGGCTTCGTCGCAGGCGTCGCGGTCGAGCGGGCGTTGCGCCGGGCCTGCGGGCCTGGCATGCACGGACGCCGCCCGGATTTCCGGCTGAAATGGCCGAACGACGTGCTGCTCGACGGCGCCAAGCTCGTCGGCATCCTCCTCGAGATGGAGACCCTGCCGGACCGCCGCGCGGTGGTGACGGTCGGAATAGGGATCAACGTCGCGGGGGCGCCCGACGGGCTGCCCTATCCGGCGACCTCTCTCGCCGCGGCGGGGTACGCGGTCGATGCCCCGGGCCTGTTCCGGCTCCTCAGCGCCGCCTGGGTCGAAGCCGAGCGCCTCTGGGACGAGGGAAAGGGCTTTTCCCGCATCCGTGAGGCCTGGCTCGCGGCGGCGGCGGGCCTCGGCGGACCGGTCAACGTCCACGCCGGCGGGCGCAGCGTAGCGGGAATCTTCGAGACGATCGACGAGGGCGGACGCCTGGTCGTGCGCCTGGAGGAAGGCGGCCACCTCGCGGTCTCGGCCGGCGAGGTGCATTTCGGGACGGCCGCCACGGCGGCGTGACGCGGGGGGAGGCGGCACGGCGCCGGGATGGCGACGGCGGCTCCCCCGACAGATCGGGTTTTCACGGCGGGGCGCCCCTGGCGCCGCCGCCGCGCGGCCGTTTCCGGCCGCAAAGGGACATGACGGCGCCGTGACCGTGACGGCAGACGAGGCCGTTCCTCGAGTGTGACCGCGACGGCGGTCCGTGCAGTGATGGTATGGGAATGTCGAACAAGGGAGATGAGCTGATCTTCGTGCCCCTCGGTGGGGTGGGCGAGATCGGCATGAATGCGGGCCTGTACGGCTTCGGCCCGCCCAAGGCGCGCAAGTGGATCATGGTCGACCTCGGCATGGGGTTCGCCAGCGAGGAGCACCTGCCGGGCGTCGACCTGATGTACCCGGACCTGAGCTTCGCCGAGGAGCACCGCAAGGACATCCTCGGCATCCTGATCACCCACGGGCACGAGGACCATATCGGCGCCATCGGCGAGATGTGGCCCAAGCTCAAGGTGCCGATCTACGCCACCCGCTTCACCAAGAACCTGATCGAGGCCCGCCGCCTCGGCGAGCCGGGCGCGCCCAAGGTCGACATGCGCGAGGTGCCGGCGGACGGCCGCCTCGAGCTCGGCCCGTTCTCGATCGAGTACGTGCCGGTCGCCCACTCGATCCCGGAGGCCAACGCGCTGGCCATCCGCACCCCGCTCGGCATGGTGCTGCATACCGGCGACTGGAAGCTCGACGACACGCCGGTCGCCGGCAACTCGACCTCCGAGGAGACCTTCACGCGGCTCGGCGAGGAGGGCGTGCTGGCCCTGGTCTGCGATTCGACCAACGTCACGCGCGAGGGCCGCTCGCCGAGCGAGTCCGAGGTCGCCGAGCATCTCGCCGAGCTGATCCGCAACTCCCCGCACCGGGTCGCGGTCACGACCTTCGCGTCGAACGTCGCCCGCATGCGCGCCGTCTGCCTCGCCGCGCAGGCCTGCGGCCGCGACGTGGTGGCGGTCGGTCGCGCCATGGACCGGGTGATCGACGTCGCGCGCGAGTGCGGCTACCTCGACGGCCTGCCGGAGATCCGCGGCGCCGAGGCCTACGGCTACCTGCCGCGCGAGAAGGTGGTGGCGCTCCTCACCGGTTCGCAGGGCGAGGCGCGGGCGGCGCTCGCCCGCGTGTCGCGCGACGAGCATCCGGAGATCGCGCTCGCGGCCGGCGACCGGGTGATCTTCTCCTCGCGGGCGATCCCCGGCAACGAGCGCGCGGTCGGCGCGATCATCAACGACCTGATCGAGGCCGGCATCGAGGTCATCACCGACCGCACCGAGCTCGTCCACGTCTCCGGCCACCCGCGCCGGGACGAGATGGCGGCGATGTACCGCTGGACCAAGCCGCGGATCGCCGTGCCGGTGCACGGCGAGGCGCTGCATCTCGCCGAGCACGCCACCTTCGCCCGCAAGCAGGGCGTCGACAAGGTGATGAAGGCCCGCAACGGCACTCTCATCCGCCTCGCGCCGGGCGAGCCGGAGATCGTCACCAAGGTGAAGAGCGGCCGGGTCTACAAGGACGGCAACGTCCTGGTCGATGCCAACGACCGGGCCATCCCCGAGCGGCGCAAGCTCGCCTTCACGGGCATCGTCTCGGTGGCCGTCGCGCTCGACCGAAACGGCGAGATCAAGGGCGAGCCCTCGATCGACCTGATGGGCCTGCCGAGCTACGGCCGCAAGGGCGAGGTCATCATCGACGTCGTCGGCGACGCGGTGGAGCGGACGCTCAACGGCCTGTCGCGGGTCAAGCGCCGCGATTCCGAGGCGGTGGAAAATGCCGTCGACCGGGCGATCCGCTCGGCGGTCAACGAGGTGTGGGGCAAGAAGCCCGCCTGCCACGTGATGGTCGTCGAGGTGTGAGGGCCGGGGGGCGTCGTTCACGGACGCTCCCGATCGAGGGGCCGAACCCTCCCCCTCTGCGGGGGAGGGTGGACCCTGCGTTGGCAGGGGCCCGGCCGGGATAACGTCCCGCGAGAGGGGCGGCAGCGTCCCCTTTCCCGGTTCGCTGCGCCCGCCCTCCTCCCCCGCAGAGGGGGGAGGGCTCAGCGCGCGTCCTGAAGTACCCTCTTGGACGCTGACCTCGTAACGACAAACGTCCCGAAGGGACCACGGAGGAACACCCCATGATCGGCCGGCTCAACCACGTCGCCATCGCGGTGAAGGATCTCGCGGCCGCCGCCGCCGTGTACCGCGACACCCTCGGCGCGACCCTGTCGGAGGCGCTGCCGCAGCCCGAGCACGGCGTGACGGTGATCTTCGTGGAGCTGCCCAACAGCAAGATCGAGCTGCTGGAGCCGCTGGGTGCGGACTCGCCGATCAACGCCTTCCTGGAGCGCAACCCGGGCGGCGGCATCCATCACGTCTGCTACGAGGTCGACGACATCCTGGCCGCGCGCGACCGGATGAAGGCGCAGGGCGCCCGCATCCTCGGCTCGGGCGAGCCGAAGATCGGCGCCCACGGCAAGCCGGTGCTGTTCATGCACCCGAAGGACTTTCTCGGCACGCTCGTCGAGCTGGAGCAGGCCTGACCTTGTTCTCCGCCCTTCTCGATCGTGCCACCACCTCGATCCCCCGCACCCTCGCGGCGTGCATCCTGATGATGCTGCCGATGCTCGCCCTGGCGGTCTGGGGCTTCCGCCTCAGCGGCTTCGGGGCGGGGGCGCTCTACTTCGTGGTCTGGTGGACGATGCTCTTCTCGGTGCTGCCGTTCCGGGCTGCGCCCGACGGCACCGAGGTCGTGGTGCCGGGCCAGGATCTCGGCGCGCCGCACAGGCCGCAGATGCGCCGCAAGGCGGTGTGGACCACGCTGGTCGCCGATGTGGTCTTCCTCGTCGCCGTCGCGGCGTTTCCTCTCGCCGGGTTGTAGCAGAGCTGCGGCGTCCACCGCCGCGGCCTCCCGGATGATCCGACTTTGACTGATGATCGAAGCACAAAATAAAAAAGCAAGGCTCGGAAGCCTTGCTTGATAGCTTTCTGAATGTTTTCGCCAGTCCGTATTCTATTATTCACCCCGTTGGGTGTTGAGGCTGGCTATTCCTCCCGAGACTCGGACCTTGCGCGGCGCCGTTCGGCCTGCCTGCGCATCATCGCGATGCCGCTTATAGGAACAAGAATTCGCATTGTCACCTGCTTTCGAGCAGGGTGATGCGTTTTTTTGCATGGCAACCGCATTTTTCTCCTCTGCCCCGCGTTCGGTGCGGGGAGAGCCGCGACCGGACCAAGGGCCCGGGCTTGCGCCGCGCGTTTCATGTTTTGCGAACGGGGCCGGAAGCGTGCAAAAGAGCGGTCCCCGGGGATCAACCCGCCCCGGCGGCGCCGTTGCGCCCCCGCGAAGCCACTGCCTGCCACGCCAAGGTCCACCATGCGTCTCAGCCGCTACTTCCTGCCCATCCTGCGCGAGACGCCCAAGGAAGCCGAGATCGTCTCGCACCGGCTGATGCTGCGCGCCGGCATGATCCGCCAGGAGGCGGCCGGTATCTACGCCTGGCTGCCGCTGGGTCTGCGGGTGCTCAACCGCGTCGCCGACATCATCCGGGCCGAGCAGGACCGCTCGGGCGCCGTCGAACTCCTGATGCCGACGATCCAGTCGGCGGACCTCTGGCGCGAATCCGGCCGCTACGACGCCTACGGCAAGGAGATGCTGCGCATCAAGGACCGGCACGAGCGCGACATGCTGTTCGGGCCGACCAACGAGGAGATGATCACGGCGATCTTCCGCTCGGCGGTGCGCTCCTACAAGGATCTGCCGAAGAACCTCTACCACATCCAATGGAAGTTCCGCGACGAGGTGCGGCCGCGCTTCGGCACGATGCGCTCGCGCGAGTTCCTGATGAAGGACGCCTACTCGTTCGACCTCGACCAGGCGAGCGCGCGGCACTCCTACAACAAGATGTTCGTCGCCTACCTGCGGACCTTCGCGCGGCTCGGCCTGAAGGCGATCCCGATGCGGGCCGAGACCGGTCCGATCGGTGGCGACCTCTCCCACGAATTCATCATCCTGGCCCAGACCGGCGAGAGCGAGGTCTTCTGCGACCGCGCCTATCTCGATTTCCCGACCCCCGAGGCGGGAATCGACTTCGACGACGTCGCCGGGCTCCAGGCCACTGTCGACCACTGGACCTCGCGCTACGCCGCCACCTCCGAGATGCACGACGCCGACGCGTTCGCGCAGGTGCCGGACGGTGAGCAGATGGCCGCCCGCGGCATCGAGGTCGGCCACATCTTCTACTTCGGCACCAAGTACTCGGAGCCGATGGGCGCGAAGGTGACCGGCCCGGACGGCCAGGAGCGCCCGGTCCATATGGGCTCCTACGGCATCGGCCCGAGCCGGCTGGTGGCGGCGATCATCGAGGCGGGCCACGACGAATCCGGCATCGTGTGGCCGGATGCGGTGGCGCCGTTCGACGTCGCGCTCCTCAACCTCAAGGTCGGGGATGCCGGCACGGACGCGGCCTGCGCCAAGCTCCAGGGCGAGCTGGAGGCCGCCGGCCTGACCGTGCTCTACGACGACCGCGACGAGCGTCCGGGCGGAAAGTTCGCGACCGCCGACCTGATCGGCCTGCCCTGGCAGGTCATCGTCGGGCCCAAGGGCCTGGCCGACGGCAAGGTCGAGGTGAAGCGGCGCGCCACCGGCGCCCGCGAGACGGTCGCCCCCGACGCCGTGCCGGCCTACCTGCGCCAGAACCGGACGGCCTGAGCCGATGGTCCTCGCCGCGCTCCGCGAGCGCCTGCCCAAGGTCGGTGCGTTCCTCCGGCCGCGCGGCGGGGGCGGCACCCTGCCGTTCGCGCCCTTCGAATGGACGATCGCCGGGCGCTACCTGCGCACCCGGCGCAAAGAGGGCTTCGTCTCGGTCATCGCCCTGTTTTCGTTCCTCGGCATCATGCTGGGCGTCGCCACCCTCATCATCGTGCTCTCGGTGATGAACGGCTTCCGCAAGGAGCTTCTCAGCAAGATCGTCGGCATCAACGGCCACATCTTCGTGGCGCCGATCGACCGGCCGCTGACCGATTTCGCCGACTTGTCGGAGCGGCTCGGCAAGGTGGCGGGCGTGCACCTCGCCCTGCCGATGGTCGAGGGCCAGGCCTTCGCCTCGTCGCAGTTCGGCGGCTCGGGCGTGCTGGTGCGCGGCGTGCGGGCCGACGACCTGCAGAAAATTCCCTCGGTGGCCAAGACCATCCGGGGCGGCACCCTGGAGAACTTCGACGCCGCCGGCGGCGTCGCCATCGGCAAGCGGCTCGCCGAATCCCTCGGGCTTCAGGCCGGCGACACGATCACGCTGGCGACGCCGAAGGGCGCGACGACGCCGTTCGGGACCGCGCCGCGGATCAAGAGCTACAACGTGGCGGCGGTGTTCGAGGTCGGCATGTCCGAGTTCGACGGCACCTTCGTGTACATGCCGCTCACGGAAGCGCAGGCCTTCTTCAACCGAGACGGCGATGTCTCGGTGATCGAGATCTTCCTCGACAACGCCGATTCGGTCGGGGAGGCGCGGGGAGAGCTGGAGCTTGCCGCCGAGCGCCCGGTGCTGATCACCGACTGGCGCCAGCGCAACCGCACCTTCTTCTCCGCCCTCGAGGTGGAGCGCAACGTGATGTTCATCATCCTCACGCTGATCGTGCTGGTGGCGGCGCTCAACATCGTTTCCGGCCTGATCATGCTGGTGAAGGACAAGTCGAGCGACATCGCGATCCTGCGCACCATGGGGGCGACCCGCGGCGCGATCATGCGGGTGTTCCTGATCACCGGCGCCTCGATCGGCATCCTCGGCACCATCGCGGGCTTCGTCCTGGGGCTGGTCTTCTCGGCCAACCTCACGGTGATCCAGCGCACGCTGTTCCCGGGCGCCTGGGACCCGACGGTGCGGTTCCTGTCCGAGATCCCGTCGGAGACCAACGCCAGTGAGGTCGTGGCCGTCGTCGCGATGTCGATGGTGCTGTCGCTGCTCGCGACCCTCTACCCGTCCTGGCGCGCCGCCCGGCTCGACCCGGTGCAGGCCCTGCGCTACGGCTGATCCTTCGTCCCGGCCGGGCGCTCGTCCGGCCCCGTACCCGAGTACCGTCCGGATGCCGTTGCCCGCCTTCCCCGAACGCTCCACCCCCCACGCCTCGGCGCGGGGCGCCTGACGCCGATGGACGACACCCAGCAGCAGCCGGTCCCGGCGCTCTTCCTCGCGCAGGTCGAGCGGCGCTACGCGCAAGGCGCCGGCCATCTCGAGATCCTGAGCGGGGCCGATCTCGCGATCTGGCCCGGCGAGATCGTGGCGCTGGTCGCGCCGTCCGGCACCGGCAAGTCGACCCTGCTGCACGTCGCCGGGCTGCTCGAGCGCCCGGATGCGGGCGAGGTCTATATCGGCGGCCAGCCGAGCGCCCGGATGGACGACGCCGCCCGCACCCGGATGCGGCGCGAGGAGATGGGCTTCGTCTACCAGTCGCACCACCTCCTGCCCGAGTTCTCGGCGCTGGAGAACGTGGCCCTGCCCCAGCTCATCCGGGGCCTGGCCGCCAAGGAGGCGCGGGCGCGGGCGGGCGAACTCCTGTCGTTCCTCGGCCTCAAGGAGAGGCTGAGCCACCGCCCGGCGGAGCTGTCGGGCGGCGAGCAGCAGCGCGTCGCCATCGCCCGGGCGCTCGCCAACGGCCCCCGCCTGCTGCTGGCCGACGAGCCGACCGGCAACCTGGACCCGCAGACCGCCGGACACGTCTTCGCGATCCTGGTCTCGCTGGTGCGGGCCTCCGGCGTCGCGGCGCTGATCGCGACCCACAACCTGGAGCTCGCCGCCCGGATGGACCGGCGGGTGACGATCCAGAACGGCCTCATCGTCCAGCTCGCCTGACACCCGCGCGGCGGAGCGGCCGCTTCGCCCGCCCGGGCGGGGCCGGAATCCGCGTCGCGCGGCGACTTGCCGGATTCGAACGGCGCGGCCTCACGCCCGACTCACCGCGAAGAGGTCGGGACGGCGCCGCCGTTCAGCTTGCGTTGGGGTTCCGAATGGTCCAACCCGGCGGGAACGTCAGGCGGCAGCCGCTACGAACGGACGAGTGACATGGCCGGAAGTGACATGGCAAAGTGGGTCTACACCTTCGGCGACGGCAAGGCCGAGGGCAAGTCGGCGATGCGCGACCTGCTCGGCGGCAAGGGCGCGAACTTGGCCGAGATGTCGAATCTCGGGCTTCCGGTGCCGCCCGGCTTCACCATCACCACCGAGGTCTGCACCTACTACTACGACCACGGCCGGCAATACCCGCCGGAACTGGAGGGGCAGGTCGCCGGCGCGCTCGAGGCCGTCGGCGCCCTGGCCGGCCGCCGCTTCGGCGATTCCGAGTCGCCGCTCCTCGTGTCGGTGCGCTCCGGCGCCCGGGCCTCGATGCCCGGCATGATGGACACGGTGCTGAACCTCGGCCTCAACGACGTCACCGTCGAGGCGCTGGCCCGCGGCGCCGGCGACGAGCGCTTCGCCTATGACAGCTACCGCCGCTTCATCACCATGTACTCGAACGTGGTGCTCGGCGTGGAGCACCACTCCTTCGAGGAGGTGCTGGAGCGCTACAAGGACGAGAAGGGTCTAACCCTCGACACCGAGCTGGGTGCGGCCGACTGGAAGCACCTGATCGGCGAGTACAAGGCGCTGGTGAAGCGCGAGCTTGGCCAGGACTTCCCGCAGGACCCGCAGGCCCAGCTCTGGGGCGCGATCGGCGCGGTGTTCGGCTCGTGGATGAACCCGCGCGCCAACAAGTACCGCGAGCTGCACAGCATTCCGGCGAGCTGGGGCACCGCGGTCAACGTCCAGGCCATGGTCTTCGGCAACATGGGCGAGACGTCGGCCACCGGCGTCGCCTTCACCCGCAACCCCTCCACCGGCGAGAAGGCGCTCTACGGCGAGTTCCTGATCAACGCCCAGGGCGAGGACGTGGTCGCGGGCATCCGCACGCCGCAGGACATCACCGAGGTCGCCCGCATCGAATCCGGCTCCGACAAGCCGTCGATGGAGCGGGCGATGCCGGAGGCCTACGCCGAGCTCGTGCGCATCTACGGGATGCTCGAGCACCATTACCGCGACATGCAGGACCTTGAATTCACGGTCGAGACCGGGAAGCTCTGGATGCTGCAGACCCGCAACGGCAAGCGCACCGCCAAGGCGGCTCTGCGCATCGCCGTCGAGCTGGCGGCCGAAGGACTGATCACCCACCAGGAGGCGGTCGGCCGCGTCGAGCCGGCCTCCCTCGACCAGCTGCTGCACCCGACCATCGACCCGAAGGCCGAGCGCAAGGTCATCGCCACCGGCCTGCCGGCCTCGCCGGGCGCCGCCTCGGGCGAGATCGTGTTCAACTCCGAGGAGGCCGAGGCCGCCAAGAAGGCCGAGCGCAAGGTCATCCTGGTCCGCATCGAGACCTCGCCCGAGGACATCCACGGCATGCATGCCGCGGAAGGGATTCTCACCACCCGCGGCGGCATGACCTCGCACGCGGCGGTGGTCGCCCGCGGCATGGGCAAGCCCTGCGTGTCGGGCGCCGGCCAGATCCGGGTCGATTACGCCGCCCGCACCCTCTCGGTCGGCGGCGTGACGCTCAAGGCCGGCGACCGCATCACCATCGACGGCTCGAACGGCCAGGTGATGCAGGGTTCGGTCGAGATGGTCGAGCCCGAGATGTCCGGCGACTTCGCGGCGCTGATGGAGTGGGCGGACGAGGTCCGCACCATGAAGGTCCGCACCAACGCCGAGACGCCGCTCGACGCCCGCACCGCCCGCAAGTACGGCGCGGAAGGGATCGGCCTGTGCCGCACCGAGCACATGTTCTTCCAGGAGGAGCGCATCGTCGCGATGCGCGAGATGATCCTGGCGGACGACGCGGAAGGCCGGCGTGCCGCGCTCGCCAAGCTCCTGCCGTACCAGCGCCAGGACTTCGTCGAGCTGTTCACCATCATGTCGGGCCTGCCGGTGACGATCCGGCTCCTCGACCCGCCGCTGCACGAGTTCCTGCCGCACTCCGACAAGGAGATCGGCGAGGTCGCCGCCGCCACCGGCGTCCAGGAGGACAAGGTGCGGCGCCGGATGAACGAGCTGCACGAGTTCAACCCGATGCTCGGCTTCCGCGGCTGCCGGCTCGCGATCCTATACCCTGAGATCGCCGAGATGCAGGCCCGGGCGATCTTCGAGGCGTCCGTGGAAGCCGCCAAGCAGACGGGCACGCCGATCATCGCCGAGGTGATGGTGCCGCTGGTCTTCACCCGCACCGAGTTCGACCTGGTGAAGGCCCGCATCGACGCCATGGCGAAGGCCGTGGCCTCCGAGACCGGCACCGAGGTCGAGTACCAGGTCGGCACGATGATCGAGCTGCCGCGCGCGGCGCTCCGGGCCGGCGACATCGCCCAGACGGCGGAGTTCTTCTCCTTCGGCACCAACGACCTGACCCAGACCACGCTCGGCATCAGCCGCGACGACGCGGGCCGCTTCCTCGGGCCCTACACCCAGCGCGGCATCCTGGCCTCCGACCCGTTCGTGTCGATCGACCAGGAGGGTGTGGGCGAGCTGGTGCGGCTTGCCGCCGAGCGCGGCCGGGCGGTGCGCGACAAGCTGAAGCTCGGTATCTGCGGCGAGCACGGCGGCGACCCGGCCTCGATCGCCTTCTGCCAGGAAACCGGCCTCGACTACGTCTCGTGCTCGCCGTTCCGGGTTCCGATCGCCCGGCTGGCGGCGGCGCAGGCGGCGCTCAAGGTGAAGGGCCGCGGCGAGGCGTAACTCGACGTGTAGTCGAGCGTCTCGGGCCGTGCGCATGTCTCCTCTC
>NZ_JACWCT010000026.1:118507-120929 GCF_016613415.1 Methylobacterium ajmalii
CCCGCCCGCGGGGAGAGGAGGAAACCCGCGGCAGGAAAGAATCTCATGCGCGCACCTCCCGCCGGCATCCCCGATCCGGAGGCGGGCGCGCGCCTCTGGCGCGGCTCGCTCGCGCAGCGGCTGCGGCTGGTCTCGGGCCTCGTCCTGTTCGTCTTCGCGGGCACTCACTTCGCCAACCACGCGCTCGGCCTCGTCGGCCTCGACACGATGATGGACGTGGCCCGCTGGCGGGTCGCGGTCACCCGGTCGATCCCCGGCAGCCTGGTGCTCGGCTTCGCGCTTCTCGCCCACGTCGCCTTCTCGCTGGTGCGCCTCGCCGAACGCCGGACCCTGCGGATGCCGCCCTGGGAGGCGGCGCAGACGCTGCTCGGCTTCGCGATCCCCTTCCTGCTGGTGCCGCACGTCCTCGGCACGCGGATCGCCAGCCTCGTCGACGGCACGCGCACCAACTACCCCTACGTGATCGTCCGCATCTGGCCGGACGGGATGGGCCTCCAGACCGCCCTGCTGCTGGTCGTCTGGCTGCACGGCTGCCTCGGCCTCCATGCCTGGCTGCGCCTGTCGCCGCTCTACCGGCGGATGGCGCCGGTGCTCGCCGTGCCGGCCGTCGGCCTGCCGGCGGCGGCGCTCGCCGGCATCGTCACGCAAGGGCGCCTGATGGAACGCGACACGGTGCTGGCGCGCCGCTTCGACGCGCCGGACCTCGCCGCCCGCTGGCAGGTGCCGCCCCTCGATTCGACGGTCGCCGCCTGGGGCGACACCGTCACCGGCGCGATCTACGCCGCGGTCGCCGTCGCGCTCGGCATCGTGCTGCTGCGGGCCGCCGCGACGCTCCGGGCCCGGCGTTTCAGCATCACGTATGTCGGAGGGCCCACGGTGAGGAGTCTGGAGGGACCGACGCTCCTCGAGATCAGCCGGGCGAACCGGGTGCCCCACGTCTCGGTCTGCGGCGGGCGCGGGCGCTGCTCGACCTGCCGCGTGCTGGTGGTGGGCGGGGAGGGGCACCTCTCGCCCCCCGGCGCCCAGGAGAGCGCGGCGCTCCGGGCGATCGGCGCGCCCGCCAACGTGCGGCTCGCCTGCCAGGCCAAGCCCGGCGGCGACGTCGCCGTGGTGCGCATCCTCGACCCGCGCCGCGAGAGCGTGAACCAGCACCTGACCAACACGGACGTCGCCGGCATCGAGCGCGAGGTGGCGATCCTGTTCATCGACATCCGCGGCTTCACGACGCTCTCCGAGCGCAAGCTGCCCTTCGACGTGGTGTTCATCCTCAACCGGTTCTTCGAGGCGGCCGGCCGCGAGATCGAGGCGGCGGGCGGCTGGATCGGCGGGTACGCCGGCGACGGGCTGCTCGCCCTGTTCACCCATCCGGACGGGATCGCCCCGGCCTGCCGCAGCGCCTTCGCGGCCGCCGGGGCGGTCGACCGGGCGGTGACCGACCTCAACCGGCAGCTCGCCGCCGAGCTGCCGACGGCGCTCCGCATGGCGATGGGCCTGCATGCCGGCCCGCTGGTGCTCGGCCGCCTCGGCTACGGCGCGAGCCGGGGGCGCTCGGTGATCGGCCCGGCGGTGAACCTGGCGAGCCGGCTCGAATCCCTCGCCAAGGCCGCCGACGTGCAGATCGTCGCCTCGTCGGAGGCCGCGACGCGGGCCGGGATCGGCCTCGACGGCCTGCGGGTCGAGACCGTGGCGGTGCGGGGCGTGGCCGCCCCCCTGCCGGTGATCTACGCCGCGCGGGCCGGCGACCTCGCCGGGCGCCTCGGTTCGCGCGCATCGGCTTAACCAACGCTCAACCATACCCCGCGACACTTGCCCATGACGATCGCCGCTCCCGGCAGGGGCGGGCGGGGCGTGGGTAGAGTGGGGTCGGGACCTTGGGCAGGCGGTACGTGCGCAAGCGGGAGCTGCGCAGACGGCAGATTCGGCGGACGAAGGGCATGCGCTGGTTCGCCGCCGCCGTGGCGCCCTGGGCCGTGGGTCTGGGCGTCCTCGTCTCGTTCACGGCCTCGGCGGGCTACGAGACCTCGCTCGGCTCCAGCGCCGTCGCCCGCCTCGTCCCGCGCGGGATGCCGCCGCTGCCGGAGCGCGGCCTGATCACCCCCGTCGCCCCGTCGCAGATCAGCCTGTCGGGCCCCCTGCGCCTCTCCCTCGACGCCGAGCCCCTGCGCCCCGACCTCAAGGCGGATGCCCGTACCCAGCCCCTGGCGCAGCGCGCCCGCAAGACCGACCCGCTGATGCCCGCTCGCGTCGGCGGCGCCGGCCGGCCCGCCGCGGTCGCGAGCGGCTGGCTGGGCAGCACCGGCCCGAGCGTCGCCTCGACCTTCACCCCCGGCCCCGCGACCTGGAGCCCGGACCTCGAGCCGCAGGAAGGCTTCGTGCCCCTGCCGGACACGCCGAGCGAGGCGGGCGCCAGCTCGCCCGCCGC
>NZ_JACWCT010000026.1:120982-121094 GCF_016613415.1 Methylobacterium ajmalii
CGGGCGCCACGGCTCCGACCCGCGGGGCCGCTGCCGGCGGCCAGACGGCCGCCAAGACCCGCGCCGCCACGGCCCGCGACGCCGAGACCCGGGCCGACCAGGGCGGCACCCC
>NZ_JACWCT010000026.1:121258-196274 GCF_016613415.1 Methylobacterium ajmalii
GGCGGTCCCCCGCGCCGTCGCCCTGTCCTCGACCACCCCGGCCCCGGCCGAAGCGACCCCGGTCGAGATCGCGGCCGGCGGCCAGATCTCGCCGCGCCTCGACCGCGACACTCGCGCGGGCGTCACCACCGCCGCCCGCATCGCCCCCGAGGCGCTGCCGAGCGACGACGCGAAGCGCCGCTACGCCGACCTCATCACCCCGGAGAACGCCGAGAAGGAGCAGCGCTGCCTCGCCGAGGCCGTCTACTTCGAGGCCCGCGGCGAGCCCGAGCAGGGCCAGGCGGCGGTGGCCCAGGTGGTGCTCAACCGCGCCAAGAGCGGCCTCTACCCGGCCAACATCTGCGGCGTGGTCTACCAGAACCGCCACCGCTACATGGGCTGCCAGTTCTCCTTCGCCTGCGAGGGCAAGTCGCTGCGCATCACCGACGACGCCTCCTGGCAGACAGCGACCCGCGTCGCCCACGCGGTGGTGGAGGGCCGCACCTACCTGGCCGATGTCGGCGGGGCGACCCATTACCACGCCGACTACGTCAAGCCGCGCTGGTCGCGCCGCCTGCGCAAGATGGACGTGATCGGCCGCCACATCTTCTACCAGCTGCGGCCCGGGCAGACCTGATAGAGAGCTGCAGGCTCCGATAGCAGAGGTGGGACGAGGCGGAATTTCGCGATTCGGTCTTCACGGTCCGAGGCTCGGAGGCTTTGGGCCGACCGGCAGCTCCGGAGCGGCGCGCGGGTTCTGATGGCAAGCGGACGTCGCCATCGTTGCGATCTCCGCGCCGGGCCGCGCGCAGGTGGTCGAGCCCTGCCTGGACCCGCTCGACCTGCCCCGCGCGGTCGGGGTCGCGCTCCTCGTCGGCGGTGTCGTACTGATCCGGCGGTGACCGGGCGGGGCTGCAACCGCCGGGCTCTCCGGCGGTCTGGATCGCCGTGGTAGCGATCTCCGTCTTCGCGCGGGGCTCGAACGTCCGCCTTGCCAGGAGCCGGGCCGCCGTCCGACAACCCGACGACGATGTCCCTCGGACCCGGATGTTTCCATGCAGGCCTACCGCGCCCTCGAAGCCACCTTCGCCCGCATCGGTGCCCTCGAGGATGCCTCCGGCATCCTCGGCTGGGACGCGCAGACGCTGATGCCGGACGGGGCGGCGGAGGGGCGGGGCGACCAGATCGCGGTCTTGCGCGGCCTCGCCCACGACCTCCTGACCGATCCCGCCACCGCCGACCGGCTCGCGGCGGCCGAGGAGGAGGGCGGGCTGGACGACTGGAGCCAAGCGAACCTCACCGAGATGCGCCGGGCCCACACCCACGCCGCGGCGGTGCCGCGCGACCTCGTGGAGGCCGGCTCCCGCGCCGTGTCGCGGGCCGAGATGACCTGGCGCGAGGCGCGTCGCGCCTCCGATTTCGCCCTGCTGCGGCCCGACCTCGCCGAGGTGCTGGCGCTCCAGCGCGAGATCGGCCGGGCGAAAGGAGAGGCCCTTGGCCTCTCCCCGTACGACGCCCTCCTCGACAGCTACGATCCGGGCCTGCGGCAGGCCGCGATCGACCCGGTCTTCGCGGTGCTGGAGGCCGAGCTGCCCGGCCTGATCGCAGAGGCGCAGGACCGCCAGGCGGCGGCCGGGCCCGCGCCCGTCCCGCAGGGGCCGTTCCCGGTCGAGGCCCAGCGCCAGGTCGGGCTCGCCCTGATGCGGGCGGCGGGGTTCGACTTCCGGCGCGGCCGGCTCGACGTCAGCCTGCACCCGTTCTGCGGCGGCGCCACCGACGACGTGCGCATCACCACCCGGTACGACGAGGCCGACTTCGCCCGCGCCCTGATGGGGGTGCTGCACGAGACCGGCCACGCCCTCTACGAGCAGGGCCGCCCCGCCGCCTGGCGCCGCCAGCCCGTGGGCGCGGCCCGCGGCATGAGCCTGCACGAGAGCCAGTCGCTCACCCTGGAGATGCAGGCCGGGCGCAGCCGCGAGTTCGTCGCCTACCTGGCGCCCCTGGTCCGCGAGGCCTTCGGCGGCACCGGCCCGGCCTGGGAGGCCGACGCGCTCCACCGCAACTACACCCGGGTCGTACCGGGCTTCATCCGGGTCGATGCCGACGAGTGCACCTACCCGGCCCATATCCTGCTGCGCTATCGCCTGGAGCGGGCGCTGATCCGCGGCGAGATGGAGATCGGCGACCTGCCGGGCGCCTTCGATGAGGGCCTGCACCGGCTCCTCGGGCTGACCGTGCCGGACGACGCCCATGGCTGCCTGCAGGACATCCACTGGCCGGGCGGCGCCTGGGGCTACTTCCCGACCTACACGCTGGGCGCGATGATGGCGGCCCAGCTCTTCGACGCCGCCTGCACGGCCGAGCCGGACCTGCGCCCCGGCCTCGCCCGGGGCGACTTCGCCCCCCTCGTCGGCTGGCTGCGCACCCATGTCCACGCCAAGGGCAGCGCGGCCGGCACGCAGGAGATCCTCGCCGCCGCGACCGGGCGGCCGCTCGATGCGGGGGTGTTTCTCGACCATCTGCGCCGACGCTACCTCGATGCCTGACCCGGTCCGCCCGGGCGGGGATCGACTTGCCTTCGTTCTGCTTGACCAGTCGAGCGAAGTCATGACATGAAACTCGGGTAGAGCCAGCGAATTGACGATCCGATGTCATCGGATCGTCATAAAATTAGAAGATCTATATTAGACGGATAAATTTAATACTGTGTAAGGCTCTGGCGACGTATGGGCCCGCCATCCGCTTCTGCGTTGGTGCACCCCATGCGTTTCACCCTGGGCAAGAAGCTCGGCCTTCTCGTCGGGCTGCCGATCCTCGTCGCCGCCGGCATCGCCGCCTTCGCGGTCTCGCTGTCCCACAACGAGCAGCGGCGCGCCGGCGCCGTGGAGGCGGCCTGGGAGGCCGCGCTCCACACCCGCAACCTCGCGCAGGCCATCGAGCACGTCGTGGTGACGGTGCAGACCTTGGTGGCGGCCGAGGACGTCGCCGAGGCCCGGCAGAAGTTCGGCGCCCTGCGCACCGCCCTGGAGGCGCTCGAGGCCGAGCGCCCGGCCTTCTTCGCCTCCCTCCAGCCCTATCTCGACGAGGACGAGGCACGAAAACTCTCGCTCACCCTCCAGGAGTTCCTGGCCTACCAGCGCGACACGGCGGAGCTCGGCCAGACGCTGTCGCCGAAGGCCGCACAGATCCAGGCCGCCGACGAGGCGACGATCAAGAGCCGCGAGCGGATGGTGGCGCGGATCCTGAAGCTCGGAGACGCGGTGCTCGAACGCCTCCAGGAGGAGCGCGAGGCGGTGGCCAAGGCGCGCCGGCGCGAGGCTGTCGCCCTCGTCGCGGTGCCGATCCTGGCCCTCCTCCTCACGGTCGCCGGTGCCGTCTGGGTCAGCCTGACCCAGCTGCAGCGTCCGCTCCACGCCCTGCGCCGCACGATGCAGGCCCTGACCGACGGCGACCTCGCGGTGGCGGTGCCGTTCACCCGGCGGCGCGACGAGATCGGCGAGATGGCTTCCTCGATCGCGGTGTTCCAGGCGGCCCTGCGCGAGCAGGGAGCGACGCAGGCGGCCGAGCGGGCCCGCGCCGAGGTCGAGCGGCAGCGGGCCGAGCGGCTGGAGGAGGCCTGCCGGGCCTTCGAGGCCCGGGCGGGGCAGGCGGCCGAGGCCCTCGACGCCTCGACCCGCGAGATGGAGCTGACCGCCGACGTGCTGTCGCGGGCCGCCCACGAGGTCGAGCAGCAATCGGGCGCGGTCACCGGCGCCTCCGGCGTCGCCGCCCGGGCGGTGGCCGAGGTCGACGGCGCCTTCCGGCACTTCTCGGAATCGGCCGTCGGCGTCGGAGACCGGGTCGGCCGGACGAGCGAGATGGCGAGCGCGACGCTGGCCCGCAGCCGGGCCACCGCCGCGACGGTGGAGCGGCTGGTCGCCGCCTCGGCCGAGATCGGCGAGGCCGCCGACCTGATCCGCACCATCGCCGACCAGACCAACCTGCTGGCGCTCAACGCCACCATCGAGGCGGCCCGGGCCGGGGTGACGGGGCGCGGCTTCGCGGTCGTCGCCTCCGAGGTCAAGGCGCTCGCCGGCCAGACCGCGGCGGCCACCGACCGGATCGGCGCCCAGATCGCCGCGATCCAGGGCGCGACCCGGCACACGGCGGAGGAGATCGGCGCGATCACCGATGCGGTGGCTGAGACGAGCCGGCTCGCCGAGGAGATCCGCGGGGCGATGCAGGACCAGGCGGTGACGAGCGCCGGCATCGGCCGCAACATCGACCGGGCCGGGACCGAGGCCCGCAGCGTCGCCGACAGCATCGAGCAGGTCCGTGCCGCCTCGCTCGCCAGCGCCGCCCAGTCGGACCAGGTGAGGGCGGTGGCGGGTGTGCTTGCGCAGAACTCGGCCCTGCTCGCCGAATCGGTGACGGCGTTCCTCGGCGAGGTGCGGGCGGCGTGAGCCGTCGGTCTCCGGAAAAGCCGGATCGGGGCGAGGATCGCGCCTGCCCCAACCGAGCGAGCGGGAACCGACGACCGCCGCCTGCCCGGTCCCCGAGACCTTCGCTGGCGGTGATCCGGAAAAGGCCGCCGACGTGAGCGCCGGCCCTCAGGCCGCCTTCCTGAACCCCGCCGCGTCCGCGCCGAGCATCTGGATGGGCTGGCCCGGGCGGGCGATCAGCGTGCCGCCCTTCGGCACCTCCGACCAGCCGGTGCGCAGCCCGTCGATCGGCTCGGAGACGACCGCGAGGCCGGTCGCGGTCTGCCGCCAGTACAGGCTCGGCGGGCGGCCGTCGCAGGCCCAGCGATAGGCGGTCAGGCTCTCGCCGTCGGTGAGCACGGCGGTGAAGCGCAGAGGCTCGTCCACGCCGGCCTCGTGCATCAGGCCGCGGGCGGCCGACAGGCTCGCCGCCATCGCGCCGACCGGGTCCCGGTCGAGGCCGTGCGCGAGAGCCAGCAGGAAGAGCGCCTCCGAATCGGTCGAGCCCTGGCGCGCCTCGTAGAGCGCGTCCGGGATCAGCGCCTCGAGCCGCCGGCGGATGCGCGCGTAGCCGCCGATCTGGCCGTTATGCATGAACAGATGGCGGCCATGGGCGAAGGGGTGGCAGTTCGCCCGGGTGGTCGCGGTGCCGGTCGAGGCGCGCACATGGGCGAAGAAGGTGCGGGCGCGGATCTGCCGGGAAAGGCTGCGCAGGTTCTCGTCGGACCAGGCCGGCCGCACATCGCGGTACAGGCCGGGCTCGGGCCGCTCGCCGTACCAGCCGATGCCGAAGCCGTCGCCGTTGGTCTCGGTCTGGGCCTCCGTCGCGTGCAGCGACTGGTGCACCAGGGAGTGGGTCGGCGCGCAGACGAGTTCGTCGAGATAGACCGGATCGCCGTGGTAGGCGAGGAAGCGGCACATCGGCTCTTCACCTCCCGCGGCGTGTGCCGGTCCCGCCCGGGACCGTGCCTCGTCCGCCGCCTTCATGGAACGGTAACATTCGGCGTCCGACGGTGAACAGTCCGTTAATGCGGCGCAGCATGCCCAAGGTTCCCGCACCTGCTCGTGCGGCAGGCAATGGCGTTGCGTCAGGAGCCGGCATGCGCGTGGCGCATCGGCCGTCGATCCGAACTGGACCTGTCGCCTGGATCAATGTCAGGATTGAGTCGTTGACGCTCGCGCAGGCGTGTTCGCGTCGTCGGCTTGCGTCCGCGTTCCCCCGGCTGGCGCCTCCCCGGCGTACCGTGCCGGGCCCGATCCCCGTCCCGTCGGTCGATCTCCGCCCTCGCCCGGGCGGGCTCGCGCGTCGTCGGGCGCCGATCGATCCGTCCATCTCCCGAGTACTCGCGAGGACCCGGGACCCCGACGCCACTCACATAAAACAAACAGGAGGCCTTATGGGCAGAGCAGCACCCACCGCTCCGATCGCCGTCGTGGTGGAGGACGACGAATCCGTCCGGGATTTCGCCGCCGCGATCCTCGAGGAGACCGATCTCGACGTCATCGCGTGCCGCAGCGCCGCCGACGCGCTCGCGGTGATGCGCGAGCACGGCTCCGAGGTCGCGCTGCTGTTCACGGAGGTGCAGCTCGCCGGCGAGATGGACGGGGCCGCGCTCGCCCGCACGGTGGAGCGGGACTGGCCCGACGTGCGCGTGGTGGTGACCTCTCGGCCCGGCGCGGCCCAGGCGGTGCCCGACCATGCCGTCTACATGCAGAAGCCCTGGCGGCCCCTCGACGTGCTGGTCGAGGCGGAGCGGGCCGCGCATGCGTCGGCCTGATCCTGCGTCGGCCTGATTCGGCTTCGGCCTGACCAATGAAGAAGAGCCCGCACGCCTCGCGGCGTCGGGCTCTCGGGATGGCCCCACCCGGAAAGGCGGGGCTTCTTGATGCGGCCTCCCGGACGGAGACCGGCCGGCCCTTAGGCCGAGGTGGCCGGAGCGGCGGCCGGGGCGGCAGCCGACGGGGCCATGCCCGGACGACGCGGGCCGCCGACGCGGGGCTTCGGCTTCGGAGCGGCGATCAGACCCTCGCGGATGGCGGTCTTGCGGGCCTGCTTGCGGGCGCGGCGCACGGCCTCGGCCTTCTCGCGAGCCTTGCGCACCGACGGCTTCTCGTAGGCCTTGCGCTGCTTCATCTCGCGGAAGATGCCCTCACGCTGCATCTTCTTCTTGAGGACGCGGAGGGCCTGATCGACGTTGTTGTCCCGAACGAGTACCTGCAAGGGTGTGTGTCCTTTTTGTCTAAATCCGAAAACGTGGCCGACCTTGCGCGGAACGCGCCCGGATGGCTGCCTGCCCGACCAACCGAAATGCGCCCCGCGGCCCGGACCTCGCGGACCGGGAGGGGCTTGGGTCGCATCACGGTCGCACCGGAGCCCGGCGCAAGCTGTCGACGCACGGTATGCGCCTGATCGCGGCCTTACACCACTCCGCTACCACTTCCAACCGCGGAGTGCTCGCCTGACCGAAATTTGAGCGGGTGCGGGGCCACTCGGGCGCCGCCGCGCAGGCTCCCGTACCTAAGCCGGACCTGGGCCGGATCAAGCGTTGGCCTGGATGAAGCTGCGCACGAGCGGATAGGTCTGGGCTTCCCACTTGCGGCCCGAGAACACGCCGTAATGGCCGACGCCGGCCTGGAGGTGGTGGCGCTTGCGGAAGGGTTTCAGGCCGGTGCAGAGATCGTGGGCCGCCACGGTCTGGCCGACGGCGCAGATGTCGTCGCGCTCGCCCTCGACCGTCATCAGGGCGGTCTTGCGGATCGCCCTCGTGTCGATCGGTGCGCCCCGGTAGGTGAGCCGGTTCTGCGCCAGCGTCGCGTCCTGGAACACGGTCCTGACCGTCTCGAGGTAGAACTCCGCCGGCAGGTCGAGCACCGCGAAATACTCGTCGTAGAACGTCTCGATCTGCGCCGCCTTGGCGGCCTCCCCGTCGGCGAGGTGCCAGTAGAGGTCGAGATGGCCGTGCATGTGCCGCGCGGCGTTCATCGACATGAACGCCGTGACCTGCATGAAGCCGGGATAGACCCGCCGCCCGGCGCCGGCATGGCGGCGCGGCACGGTGGCGATCAGGTTCTTCTCGAACCAGTCGATCGGGCGGGACGTGGCGAGCTCGTTGACCTTGGTCGGGTTGACCCGGGTGTCGACCGGGCCGGCCATCAGGGTCATGCTCGCCGGATGCGCCGCGTTGCGGCTCTCGGCCATCACGGCGGCGGCGGCCAGCGCCTGCACGCAGGGCTGGCACACCGCCACCACGTGGGCGCCCGGGCCCATCGCCTCGAGGAACTGCACCAGATGGGCGACGTAGTCGTCGAACCCGAAGCGGCCGGCGCTCACCGGCACGTCGCGGGCGTTGTGCCAGTCGGTGATGTAGACGTCGTGATCGGCCAGCAGGGTGCGCACGGTGCCGCGCAGCAGCGTGGCGAAGTGGCCCGAGAGGGGGGCCACCACCAGCACCCGGGGCTGCTCGCTGGCGATGTCCTTGCGAAAGCGCAGGAGCGTGCCGAACGGGGTCGCGAGCACCCGCTCCTCGGTCACCGGCGTCTCGCGGTTGCCGACCCGCACCGACGCGATCCCGTAGGCCGGCCGGGCATGGGTCAGGCCGGCCCGCATCATCATCCGGGCGGCGGCCGACACCCAGCTCGCGGGGGCGCCGTAGCCGGCCCGCATCCAGGGCTCCGTACCCGCCTGCAGCGCATGGCCCCAGGCGCGGGTGGCGCGCGCCATGTCCGACTGGACCTCGAAGGCATCGTAGAGCATCGGCGCTCGCTCTCCCTCACGGACACGCGCGGGGAGCGGCCCTTTCGCCGAGCGTATGGCAAGGCTCCGTCCCCCGCGACCGGACTTTCGGTGAAGGGCGGCCTGCGCCGCTCCGCCCCCGCGCGATGCGATGCGCGTGCCAACGCGGCGCCTGCCCGGTCCCGATTCCGCGTCGGGCCTTCGACCTTCGGCCGGCGCGGCCGCGAGCGGCACGAGTCTTGGATCGCGTCCGGTGCCGAAAGGCGAGGGTGGGCCGCGCGAAACCGGCCCGGGGGAGGACCGGATGGCCGAGGCGACGCTGACGATTTCGAGCCGCAACTACTCGTCCTGGTCGCTGCGGGGCTGGCTGCTGTGCCGCATGGCGGGGCTCGACGTCGCGGTCGAGATGCTGTCGGGCGATCCGGCGAGCCGGGCCGAGCTCCTGCACCTCTCGCCCTCGTTCCTGGTGCCGCGCCTCACCCACGGGGACGTGCGGGTCTGGGACGTGCTCGCCATCGCCCAGTACCTCGCCGAGGTGCGCCCGCAGGCCGGGCTTCTGCCCGGATCCCTGCCCGCCCGCGCCTGGTCGCACGCTGTCTCGGGCGAGATGCATGGCGGCTTCATCAACCTGCGCTCGGCCCTGCCGATGAACCTGCGTGCCCGCTACACCGACTTCAAGCTCTGGGGCGGGGCCCAGGCCGACATCGCCCGGGTGGTCGAGATCTGGCAGGAGGCGCTGCGCGCCCACGGGGGGCCGTACCTGTTCGGCGCGCGCCCGGTGGTGGCGGACGCGATGTACGCCCCGGTCTGCACCCGCTTCGTCACCTACGGCGTCGCCCTGCCGCCGGACTGCGCCGCCTATCGCGATACCGTCATGGACTGGGACCTGATGCGGGACTGGATCGCCGCGGCGGAGGACGAGCCCGAGGAGATCGAGGAACTGGACATGGAATTCTGAGGAGCCCTTCGGTCTCTCCCCCGCGGGACGCGGGACGGAGTGCCGGACCATCCCGCGCCGTCAGATCGCCCCCGCCAGCCGCAACCCCACCCCCGCCGCCGCGCAGGCGCCCAGCACCGGGATCATCCCGGCCCGGAAGCGGAAGACCGCCACGATCGCCGCCAGTGCCAGAACCAGTGCCCAGGGATCGAGGCTCGCAGGGACCGGCACGTCGAGCCGCAGCGGCCCGAAGGCCAGGGGTCGCACCTCGCGAAACAGGGTGTGGAGCGAGAACCAGACCGCGAGGTTGAGGATCACCCCCACCACCGCCGCGGTGATGGCCGAGAGCGCGCCGGCGAGCGCCGTGTTGCCGCGCAGCCGCTCGACGAAGGGCGCGCCGACGAAGATCCACAGGAAGCAGGGCGCGAAGGTGACCCAGGTGGTGAGAAGCCCGCCCAGCGTGCCGGCCGCGAGCGGCGAGAGCGCCCCGGGCGCCCGGTAGGCGGCGAGGAAGCCGACGAACTGCGTCACCATGATGAGCGGGCCGGGCGTGGTCTCGGCCATGCCGAGCCCGTCGAGCATCTCGCCGGGTTTCATCCAGCCGTACTGCTCCACCGCCGCCTGCGCCACGTAGGCGAGCGCCGCGTAGGCGCCGCCGAAGGTGACCATCGCCATCTTGGAGAAGAACACCGCGATGCGGGAGAAGACGTCGTCGGGCCCCAGAACGAGGAGGAGGGCGGCGACCGGGGCGAGCCAGACCGCCGCCCAGACCGCCAGGGTGAGAAGCATGCTCCGCCAGGACGCCCGCTCCCGCGGCCCCGCATCGTCGCCGAACAGGTAGGAGCCGTTCCCCGCCGCCGCGGCGTGGCCGCCCCCGGGGCGGAACGCCGGATGCCCGGCCCGGCCGCCGAGGAAGCCGACGATCCCCGCCGCCACCACCACGACGGGGAACGGCACGTCGAGGAAGAACAAGGCCGCGAAGGCGGCGGCCGCGAGCCCGGTCATCGCCGGGCCGCGCAGCGCCCGCCGGCCGATGCGCTGCACCGCCTCTAGCACGATGGCGAGCACCGCGGCCTTGAGGCCGAAGAACAGCCCGGCCACCGGCCCGGCCTCGCCGTACAGCACGTAGATCCAGCTGAGCGCCATGATGGCGAGGAGTCCCGGCAGCACGAACAGCCCGCCGGCGAGAAGGCCGCCCCGGGTCCCGTGCATCAGCCAGCCGACATAGGTGGCGAGCTGCTGCGCCTCCGGCCCGGGGAGCAGGGTGCAGAAATTGAGGGCGTGCAGGAAGCGGTTCTCGGAGATCCAGCGCTTCTCCTCGACCAGCACCCGGTGCATCACGGCGATCTGCCCGGCCGGCCCGCCGAAGGACAGGGCGGCGATCCGGGCCCAGACCGGCACGGACCCGGCGAGGGTCACGGGCGGTGGGGCGGCCCGGTCGCGCGCGGCGGGCTCGGTCGTCGTCACGGGCGTCGGCACTCCGAGTCGGGGGAGCCGGAAAGTAGCGCGATCGGTCGCGTTGTGCGACAGAACCCAGCGAGTACATCCGGCGAACGGGGCCGCCGGCCTCGCGCCGCCGACACGAGCCACGCGCCAGGTTCCGCTTGAGCAAGCAGCCCAAAGCCCTCCTCACCCCCGAGCGCCGCGAGGACGACACCGACGCCTCGATCCGGCCGCTCAGCCTCGCCGACTTCACCGGCCAGAAGGCGGCCCGCGCCAACCTCCAGGTGTTCATCGACGCGGCGAAGAAGACCGGCCAGGCCCTCGACCACGTCCTGTTCGTCGGCCCGCCCGGCCTCGGCAAGACCACGCTCGCCCAGATCGTCGCCCGCGAGCTCGGGGTCAACTTCCGCTCGACCTCCGGCCCGGTGATCGCCAAGGCCGGGGACCTCGCGGCGCAGCTCACCAATTTGGAAGAGCGCGACGTCCTGTTCATCGACGAGATCCATCGCCTCAACCCGGCGGTGGAGGAGATCCTCTATCCGGCGATGGAGGATTACCAGCTCGACCTCATCATCGGCGAGGGCCCGGCCGCCCGCTCCGTGAAGATCGAGCTGCCGAAATTCACGCTCGTCGCCGCCACCACCCGGGCGGGGCTCCTAACCACGCCGCTGCGCGACCGCTTCGGCATCCCGGTCCGGCTCGAATTCTACGACATCGACGAGCTCGAACTCATCGTCAGCCGCGGCGCCCGGGTGCTCGGCATCGGCATGGCGCCGGACGGCGCCAACGAGATCGCCAAGCGGGCGCGGGGCACGCCGCGCATCGCCGGGCGGCTGCTGCGCCGGGTGCGCGATTTCGCCATCGTCGAGGACGCCCCCACCATCACCCGCGCCATCGCCGACCGGGCGCTGCGCCTCCTCGACGTCGATCCTGCCGGGCTCGACACGATGGACCGCAAGTACCTCAACATCATCGCCCACTCGTTCAGCGGCGGGCCGGTCGGGGTCGAGACCATCGCGGCGGCGCTCTCCGAGCCGCGCGACGCGATCGAGGAGATCATCGAGCCCTACCTGATCCAGAAGGGCTTCGTGCAGCGCACGCCGCGCGGCCGGGTGCTCACCGCCCACGCCTTCCGCCATCTCGGCCTGCCCGAGCCGAACCGCGACCCCACCGTGCAGTTCGGCCTGTTCACCGGGGACGAGGATGCGTGAGCAGGGGAGGGGTTACCGCCTCTTCACCCGTCGCCGCGTGCTCCAGGGGGCCGGCCTCGTCGCGCTTTCGGGCGCGACGACCGGCGCCTACGCCACCGGGATCGAGCCGTTCCGTCAGGTCGTGACCCGCTACGCGATCCGCCCCAACACCGCCGCGCCCTGGCCTGCGGGGCTCTCCTTACGCATCGCGGTGCTGACCGACATCCATGCCTGCGACCCCTGGATGAGCCTGGAGCGCATCGCCGGCATCGTCGAGACCACCAACGCGCTGCAGGCCGACCTCGTGGTGCTGGTCGGCGACTTCGTGGCGGGCCAGCGCTACGTCACCCGCTACGTGCCTGCCGCCGAATGGGCGCCGGTGCTGAGCAAGCTCAGGGCACCGCTCGGCGTCTATGCGGTGCTCGGCAACCACGACTGGTGGGAGGACAAGACCGCGCAGAAGCGCGGCGCCGGACCGACCATCGCCGGCACGGAACTGACCCGGAACGGCATCCGGGTCCTGTCGAACGAGGCGGTGCCGCTCGCGACGAAGGCCGGCCCGGTCTGGCTCGCCGGGCTCGAGGACCAGCTCGCCCTGCTGCCGTCCGCCAGGCGCCACGGCCACAAGCGGGTCGGCCTCGACGACCTGCCCGCCACCCTGGCGGCGGTGCCGGACGGCGCGCCGATGATCCTGCTCGCCCACGAGCCCGACATCTTCGCCCACGTTCCGGCCCGGGTGGCGCTGACCCTGTCGGGCCACACCCATGGCGGGCAGGTGCGGCTGTTCGGCTGGTCGCCGGTGGTACCGTCGCGCTACCCCCGCCGCTTCGTCTACGGCCATGTCCGCGAGGCGAGCGACCTCGTGATCTCCGGGGGGCTCGGCCTCAGCATCGCGCCGATCCGGTTCGGGGTGCCGCCGGAGATCGTGGTGGTGGAGCTGGGGGCGGATGCCACCGTCTGACAGACGGCTTGACGTGATCGTCTGCTCGACGCGCATGTCTCGCCCTCTCTACGCCCCATCCCATCCACGACCTCATCCTGAGGTGTTGGTCGATCGGAGATCGACTGACCTCGAAGGAGGGCTCTGGGGATCGCCGAGGCTTCTGGAGCTCTCCTTCGAGGTCAGTCCATCGTTGATGGACTGACACCTCAGGATGAGGTGGAGGGTGGGACAACAGAATTCCTCGCAAACCCTCGCAAGGGGAGCACACGTTGAGCAAGAAGGATGATCGCCGCGTGACCGAAACCCTGCCCCCGGACGCCCACGCCCTTCCGGTGCGCGTCTACTACGAGGACACGGATTTCTCCGGCTTCGTCTACCATGCGAGCTACCTGCGCTTCATGGAGCGGGGGCGGACCGAACTCTTGCGCGGGCTCGCCGGCGACCAGTCGGAGCTGCACCGGGAGGCGGACGGCCTCGTCTTCGTGGTGCGGCGCATGACCCTCGACTACCTCAAGCCCGCCCTCATGGACGACGCGCTCACGGTGCTCACCGCCACCCGCGAGCTGCGCGGCGCCTCGATGCATCTCGACCAGGAGGTGCGCCGCGGCGACGAGGTGCTGGTGCGGGCCGAGGTGGTGGTGGCCTGCGTGCGCGACGGCCGGGCGGTGCGCCTGCCGGAGGCCCTGCGGCGGCGCCTCGGCCGGCGCTGAGACGACACCTGCGGACTCCGCTCACCATTCCTTAACCCTGCCGGGGGCTTAACTCGCGGCGGGCGAGCGCTCCGTCGCAGGGCGCGGCCCATACTTTCGACAGATTCGGGCGCGATCGAGACACGATACGACAAGCCCCGATCCCGGTTGGAGTGCCAGCGGTCCGTTCCTCGGCCCGCGACGCGAGGAAAGCCGCATGAATCCCGCCGACGCCGCCCAGGCGATGCCCGTGGCCGAGATCACGATGTTCGGCCTGTTCTGGCAGGCTCACTTCGTCGTCAAGGTGGTGATGCTCGGCCTCCTCGGCTCCTCGATCTGGTGCTGGTCGATCATCGTCGACAAGACGCTGCTGTTTCGCCGCACCAAGGCGGAGATGGACGCCTTCGAGGAGGAGTTCTGGTCCGGCCGGCCGCTGGAGGAGCTCTACCGCGCCTACAACGACAAGCCGGCGAGCGGGCTCGCCGCCCTGTTCGTCGCCGCGATGCGCGAGTGGCGCCGGTCCTACGAGGGCTCCGGCCGCTCGATCCGCAGCCTCGGCCAGCGCATCGACAAGGTGCTCGACGTGACGATCCAGCGCGAGGTCGAGCGGCTGGAATCGCGCCTGCTGTTCCTGGCCTCGATCGGATCGGCGGGCCCGTATATCGGCCTGTTCGGCACGGTGTTCGGCATCATGACCGCCTTCACGTCGATCGCGGCCTCGAAGAACACCTCGCTCGCGGTCGTGGCGCCGGGCATCGCCGAGGCCTTGTTCGCCACCGCGATCGGCCTGTTCGCGGCGATCCCCGCGGTGCTCGCCTACAACAAGCTCCAGGCCTCGGTCGCCAAGGCGCAGGGGCGCCTCGAGGGCTTCGCCGACGAGTTCTCGGCGATCCTGTCGCGGCAGATCGACGAGCGCATGGCGCTGGCGGCCTGAGCCGGCGCGCGTCCCCCCTCTCGGACAGGGATCGAACCCAATGAGCATGGCCACCGGAGCGGCCCAGGGCGGCGGGCGCCGTCGGCGCGGCCGGCGGGGCGGCGGCGCGATCAACGAGATCAACATGACGCCGTTCATCGACGTCGTGCTGGTGCTCCTGATCATCTTCATGGTGGCGGCGCCGATGATGACGGTGGGCGTGCCCCTGGACCTGCCGCAGACCAAGGCCGCGCCGCTCAACCAGGATTCGAAGCCCGTCACCCTGTCGATCCGCCAGACCGGCCAGGTCTTCCTGGGCGAGGACGAACTGACCGACGACACCATCGTCGCCAAGCTCTCGGCCACCGCCAAGGACGGGTTCGAGGAGCGGGTCTTCGTGCGCGGCGACAAGCGGGTCGATTACGGCCGCGTCGCCCAGGTGATGGCGATCGTGACGGGCGGCGGCTTCAAGAAGGTCGCCCTCGTGACCGAGCCCGACCAGCGATAGCAGGACGGGGTCCGCCGTGGTGTTTCCCTTCGACAGGTCCGAGCCCGGCGTCTGGGTGTCGGCCGGCGCGCACGTGGTGCTGATCGGGCTGGCGCTGTTCGCCGCCGCCTCGCACGTGCTGCCGCAGGCCGAGGAGGGCGTGCCGGTCGAGGTCATCACCGAGAACCAGTTCTCGGAGCTGACCAAGGGCCAGCGCGACGGCGACGCCCCGGCCAAGAGCCCGCGGGCCGACCGCGCCGCCGACAAGCAGCGCGACAACGATCCCGGCGAGGCCAAGGCCGACGTGCCGACCCCGCCGACGCGCCCGCCCGAGATGAAGGTCGCCAACGCCGAGGAGATGCCGGCGCCGCCCCTGCGCCCGGCCCTCGAGCAGCCCGAGCCCGCCCCGATGCCGCCGGCCCGCCCCGACACCGCCAAGGCCGATGCCGAGAAGGCTGCCGCCGCGAAGGCAAAGGCCGACGCCGAGGCGCGCGAGGCCAAGGCGGAAGCCGAGCGCGAGGCCAAGGAGGCCGCCAAGGAGGCAGCAAAGGAAGCCGCGAAAGCCGCCGCCAAGGAGGCTGCCAAGGAAGCTGCAAAGGCTGCGGCCGAGAAGGCCGCCGCGACCGCCGCCAAGGCCGCCGCGGAGAAGGCGGCCGCCGAGAAGGCCGAGGCCGAGGCGATCCGGCGCGAGGAACTGGCCGAGGCCAAGGCGGCCGAGAAGGCCGCCGCCGAGAAGGCCGCCGCCGAGAAGGCCGCCGCGAAGGCGAAGGCGGAAGCCAAGGCCCGCGCCGAGGCCGACGCGAAGGCCAAGGCCGAAGCCAAGGCGGAAGCGGAGGCGAAAGCCCAGGCCGAAGCCGAGGCGAAGGCCAAGGCGGTCGCCGACGCCAAGGCCAAGGCGGAAGCGAAGGCCCGTGCCGAGGCGAAGGCCGAGGCGGAAGCGAAGGCCCAGGCCGAAGCCGAGGCGAAGGCGGAGGCCAAGGCGGAAGCCGAAGCGAAGGCCCACGCCGCCGCGGAAGCCAAGGCGAAGGCCGAGGCCGCGGCAAAAGCCAAGGCGGTGGCGGATGCCCGTGCCAAGGCCGCCGCGGAGGCCAAGGCCAAGCGCCAGGCCGAGCTCGCCGCCAAGTTCAATTCGGGCTCGATCCGCGACATGCTGGCATCGCACGGGCCGTCGCAATCGACCGGGGCCACCGGCCGCGAGGTCCAGCGGACGGCGGCGCTCGGCGCCGCCACCGGCACCTCGCAGCGGCTCAACCCGAGTCAGCGCGATGCCCTGGTCGGCCTGCTGCAGCAGCAGATCGAGCGCTGCTACTCGGCCCCGCCCGGCGCCGCGCAGGGCATCGTGCTGCCCCAGCTCGACATCCGCCTGAATCCGGACGGCTCGCTCACCACCGATCCGCGCATCCTGCGCGCCGGCGGCAGCGCGGTCGACCGGTCGATCGCCGAGGCCGCGGTGCGGGCGGTGCGGCGCTGCGCGCCCTTCCGCATCCCGGCCCAGTTCGCGCCGTTCTACAACGACTGGCGGGTCATCAACGCGGAGTTCGAGCTGCCGCGGGCTTGAAGATCCCACCGGCCGCCTGCCTCACCACACGACGGACGTCCCCTGCATGCACTCCCCCTCGCGACTGCGTCCCGCGCTCGCCGCGCTCCTGTGGCTGTGCCTCGCCGCCGGCCTGATGCCCGGCTTCGCCACGCCGGCCCAGGCCCAGCTCAACCTGCGCATCGGCCCCGGCGGCGCCTTCCAGCCGATGCCGATCGCCATCGCGGACTTTTCCGGCGATCCGAGCCTCGGCCCGACGCTCTCGGGCATCGTGACCAACAACCTGAAGCGCTCGGGCTACTTCACGCCGGTCGAGAAGGGCCGCTTCCCCGAGAGCCCGAACTTCGACGCCGCGCCGAACTTTTCCGCCTGGAAGGACATCGGCGTGCAGGGCCTCGTGACGGGCCGGGTCACCCGTGACGGCACCGGCAAGCTCAAGGCCGAGTTCCGGCTCTGGGACGTGCTGTCGGGCCAGCAGATGGTCGGCCAGCAATATGCGGGCGACGGCGCCAACGCCCGCCGGATGGGCCACCTGATCTCGGATGCGGTCTACACCAAGATCACCGGCATCGGCGGCTTCTTCGACACCCGCGTCGCCTTCGTCGACGAGTCGGGCTCGAAGGAGCATCGGCGCAAACGCCTCGCCATCATGGACCAGGACGGCGCCAACGTGCGCTACCTGACGAGCGGCGAGGCCTCGGTGGTGGCGCCGCGCTACTCGCCCTCGACCCAGGACATCACCTACATGGCCCAGGTCACCGGCCAGCAGCCGCGGGTGCAGGTGATCAACCTCTCGACCGGCGCCCGCCAGGTGATCCCCACCAATGCCGAGATGAGCACCAGCCCGCGCTTCTCGCCGGACGGGCGGCGCCTGGTGATGAGCGACCAGGACGGCGGCAATGCCAGCATCTACGTGATGGACCTCGCCTCCAAGGCGCAGACCCGGATCACCAACGCCAACGCCATCGACACCTCGCCGTCCTTCTCGCCGGACGGGCGCGAGATCGTGTTCGAGTCCGACCGCGGCGGCCAGCAGCAGGTCTACGTCATGGGCGCCGACGGCTCGAACCCGCGCCGCCTGACCTTCGGCGACGGCTCGGCCTCGCAGCCGGCCTGGTCGCCGCGGGGCGACTACATCGCCTTCACCCGCCAGCGGAAGGGCTCGTTCGCGATCTGCGTCATGAAGCCGGACGGCACCGGCGAGCGGGTGCTGACCGAGGGCTTCCACAACGAGGGCCCGACCTGGGCGCCGAACGGCCAGTACCTGATCTTCTTCCGCGATCCCGGCGGCCAGGCCGGCGGCAAGCTCTACATGGTCGACATCACCGGCAAGGTCGAGCAGCCGGTCCCGACCCCGTCCTACGCCTCCGACCCGACTTGGTCGCCGCTGATCGACCCGCAGCGCTAAGCAGATTTCGCCGAAGTGGTGACCGGTTCGGCGCCGAACATCTGCTACAAAACAGGAACCTGAGCGGGCGAAGCGTTGGCCTGCCAACGCAAGTCTGCTTAGGATGGACGAAGGCCGGCCCGCGCGACGGGCCGGCCATTTTATTCCACCGTGCCTCGGCGCCGACGCCCGTTTGGGCTTGCCCTGCGCCCTCGAACGGGTCGCTCGACGACGCGGCGGTCTCACACCCCGATTGCCGCCTTCACCAGCTCCGGCCGCATCGGCAATTCGCGCAGGCGCACGCTCGCGGCCTGCCGGATCGCGTTGGCGAGGGCTGCGGCAGTCGGGCCCTGGGCGACCTCGCCGGCCCCGAGGAACGGCGCGCCCGGTCGGTCGATCAGGTGGACGTCGAGGCGCTCGGGAATGTCCGGGAAGCGGGCGATCGGGTAGGTGCTCCAGTCGCGGCTCGTCGGGCCCGTGGCGTCGTGCGCCACCGCCTCGAACAGGCTCCAGCTCATCGCCTGGATGATCCCGCCCTCGATCTGGTCGCGAAGCCCGTGGGGGTTGACGATCTCGCCGGCATCGAGCGCCGCCTGCGCCCGCACCAGCCGGACCCGGCCGCTCTCGCGCTCCACCGCCACCTCGACGGCGACGGCGCAGTACCCGGCGAGGTTCTTGTAGCGGGCGAAGGCGAAGCCGGCGCCGCGGCCCTTCGGCAGCGCCGCCCCCCAGCCGAACCGCGCGGCCGTCGCCTCGATGACGGCGCGGGCACGGGGATCGTCGAGATGGGCGAGCCGGAAGGCGACCGGATCGGCGCCCGCCGCCTCCGCGGCCTCGTCCATCAGGCTCTCGATCGAGAACACGTTCATGTATGCGCCGAGGCTGCGCAGGGCCGAGACCCTGAGCGGCATCGCGGCGACGAAATCGTGCGCCACCCGGGCCCGGGCGAAGCGGTAGAGCGGGATGGCGTTGCGGTCGCCGCCGCCCTCGGGCTGCGGCAGCGCCTTCGGAGGCGGGGCCGGGAACGGACTCTCCAGCATCCGGGCCGAGAGCAGCTGGCCGGCACCAGGCGGGCGGGTGAGGTGGGTCGGGCTGCGCACCGCGTAGTCCCAGTCGGCGATGCGCCCGTCCGGCCCCAGCACGGCGGAGACCTGGGTCATCATCGCGCCGCCATAGGGCTCCCACAGGTGCTCCTGCTCGCGGGTGTACTGCACCCGCACCGGCCGGCCAAGCAGGGCGTGGGCCAGCAACGCCGCGTCGCCCGCCGCATCGTCGGCGCCGTTATGGCCGTAGCAGCCCGAGCCCTCGACGTGGATGCAGCGCACCTGGACTTCGGGCAGCGCCAACATCTCGGCCAGCGCCTTGCGCAGGGGGAACATCCCTTGCGCATGCGACCAGACGGTGAGGCGCGTGCCGTCGAACTCCGCCACCGCGCAGGACGGGCCGATCGAGCCGTGCATCTGGTAGCGTCGGCGGTACTGCGCGGTGATCGTGCGCCCCGCCGGCACCGGCGTTCCGGCGCCGGCCTCGTGGATGATCGTGCGCTTCGCCTCCCGCCCGGCGAGGTCGGCAAACAGCGCATCGGGCTCCGGCACGGGGGTGCCGCCCTGCCAGACCGCGTGCGCGGCGAGCGCCCGCATCGCCGTGACGGCGGCATATTCCCGCTCGGCCACCACCGCCAGAAAGTCCCCGTCGCGGTGGACCCGGATCACCCCGGGCCGGGCTGCCACGGCCTCGGTCTCGAGGGCGACGAGGCGGGCGCCCGGGCGGGGCGGGCGTACGATCCGGGCATGCACCATCCCCGGCGCGCGGATGTCCTGAACGTAGGCCGGCCCGCCCGCGACCTTGGCGGGGATGTCGACCCGAGGCAGCGGCCGGCCGACGAGGGTGCGGGTGCCGGGTTCACGCAGGGCCGTCGCCTCGGGCACCGGTGCGTCGAGGTCGATTTCGGCGGCGAGTTCCGCAAAGTGCAGCCGGCGCCCGTCCGGCGCCGCGACCGCGCCGTCGGCCACGCTCAGCGTTTCCGCCCGTGCACCGAGCCGGAGCGCGGCCGCCTGGACGAGCAGCGCCCGCGCGGCGGCGGCGGCGAGCCGGATCGCGGTGGCGGAATCCTGCATCGAGTGGCTGCCGGCGGTGTAGCCCTCGTCGGGGGTCAGCTCGGTGTCGGCGGTGATCAGGCGCAGGACCGCCGGATCGAGGCCGAGCTCCTCCGCGGCGACCTGGATCAGCGCCGTCTTGATCCCCTGGCCGAGTTCGGCCTTGCCGGTGAGCACCGTGACGCTGCCGTCCGGATCGAGGCGGATCCAGGCATCGATCCGCGGCGCCTCGGCGAGGCTGCCGGGCAGCGCCGCCCGGGCCGGGCCGATCCCGACGAGGAGCGCGCCGCCGACGAGCAGCGCCCGGCGGGTGAGCGCGGTCACGACCCGCCTCCCGCGGCCGGGCTGGGCCGCCCGGCGGCCCGCCGCACCGCGGCGAGGATCCGCATGTGCGTTCCGCAGCGGCAAAGGTTGAGCCGCAGGGCGGCCCGGATCTCGTCCTCGCCCGGATGCGGGTTTTCGCGCAGCAGGGCGTGGGCCCGCATCACCATGCCGGCGATGCAGTAGCCGCACTGCGCCGCGTTCTCGGCGATGAAGGCGGCCTGGAGCGGGCCCGGCGCCTCGGGCGAGCCCAGGCCCTCGACGGTGGTGACGGGACGCCCCTCCAGCACGCCGATCGGGGTGAGGCAGGACAGGACCGCCCGGCCCTCGACCTCCACCGTGCAGGCGCCGCACTGGCCGAGCCCGCAGCCGAACTTGGCGCCGTTCAGCCCCAGCTCGTCGCGCAGGACGTAGAGAAGCGGGGTGTCGGGCTCGGCCGCCACCGTCCGGGCCCGGCCGTTCACCGTCAGGGTCGGCATCGGCGTCTCCTCCTCACCGTGTCGCCTCCGCCCGGGCGCCGGATCGGGTCGTCCCGCCCATCAGCCGGCGCACCGTCCCGTCGAGGTCGGGCCACGGCCCGTCCGGGCTGAAGCGGGCGCGCAGGTAGGCCGCGAGGTCCGTCGTCTGGGACGGCGTCAGCATCGTCCCGTAGGCCGGCATGATCGGGCCCGGCACGTGGTCCCGCGGGGCGATCCCGTCGCGCAGCACCAGGATCAGGTTGCGCGGGTCGGGCGCCCGCAGGGTGGTGCGGTGGCCGAGCGAGGGCGTGGTGTAGGGCACCCCGCCCGCCGCCCCGCCGCCGCTCTCGTGGCAGGTCGCGCAGGCGCCGGCATAGGTCGCCGCCCCGCGGGCGAGCGCCGGATCGTCGCCCGAAACCGCCCGGTCGACCGGGCCGGTGCGGCTGCCGGCGGCGCCCGGGCCGTAGAGCGTCGCCACGTAGGCGGCGATGGCCCGGATCTCGCCCGCCGGCACGGTGCGGTGCGCGTCGACCACCGGGCGCATCGGGCCGGCGGCCCCGCCGTGCTGCGGATCCCACTCGGCGAGGTAGCGGGCGAGGTCGGCCTCGCTCCAGGCGAGCGGCGAGGGCGACGAGCGGTCCAGCGGCGGAACCCACCAGCCGTCGGCCTCGCCGCCCGCATAGGCCTTCGAGCGGATCTCTGCGCCCAGCAGGTTGCGCGGGCTGTGACAGGCGCCGCAATGGCTCAGCGCCTCGGCGAGGTAGGCGCCGCGGTTCCAGTCCGGCGAGCGGCGCGGGTCGGCCGGGATCGCCGGAGCCTGCGCGAACAGCAGCTTCCAGCCGGCGATCAGCGGGCGCCACGACAACGGCGCCGGCAGCGCGTTCGGCGTCGCCGCCTGCCTCACCGGCTCCCGGGTCATCGTGAAGGCATAGAGGGCGGCGATGTCGTCGTCGGTCAGGCCGGCATAGTGGGTGTAGGGAAAGGCCGGGTAGAGGTGGCGCCCCTCGCGGTCGACCCCCTCGCGCATCGCCCGGGCGAAGGCGGCGAGCGTGTAGCGGCCGAGCCCGGTCTCGGGATCGGGCGTGATGTTGGTGGAATAGATCGTGCCGAACGGCGTCGCGACCCCGCGGCCGCCCGCGTAGGGCCGGCCTCCCTCCGCCGTATGGCACGAGGCGCAGTAACCCAGCGCGGCGAGGACCGCGCCGCGGCGCACCGGCTCGGCCGCGACCTCGTCCGCGGCGGGACCGCCCGGCGCGATGGCGGAACGCCACGCGGCGATCCCGAAGCCCGCGACCCCGGCGAGGACCGCCGCTCCCAGCCAGACGGCGATCCGGCGACGCCTCACGGCCCCTCCCGCGACAGGATTCCGATGGAGGGCGGGCCCTCCGGCACGCGGGACAACCGGGGCCTCCTGTCGAGGTTCCGCGACAGGCCCGCCCGCGCCGCGTCGGCGGTGACGCGGGCGGAATGAGCGCCGGGGTGAGACCGCACGGTCTGCCGCAAGGTCTTGCCGCAATCCTGCGAAACAATGCTATCGTCCGGGCTGTTGCGGCGATCCCCGTGAGGCTCGGCCGTCATGGACCGGCGGCGGAGCCGCGCCGCGGTCCCGTCGTGCGGACGATCCCTCGCCCGCCCGGCCTGCTGGTCCCGATCTTGCCGATCCCGCGGGGCCGACGGGCGATTCTCGCCGGGATCGTTTCCGGATGCGGCAACCCCGCACGAGGCCGACGCCGCACGGCTCGGCAGAACGTCATGGCCCGTCAGACCTTCATGGCCCAGCAGAGTTTCCAGGCCCGTCCCGGGCCACCGCGGATGAGCGAGGACGACGCGGCCTGCCGCGCCTGCTGCGGCCAGATGCGCGCGCATTGGCAGGAGCGGCCCCATGCCCGCCTGATGGTGGTGGCCTCGACGCCGGTGGTCGAAGCCTTCGGCGGCGGCGTCGAGACCCGCTACCTCTGCCTCGATTGCGGGCATACCCTGCTGCATTCGACCGGCCGCTTCGGCCAAGGCTGGCATTGAGGCCAAGGCCGGCATTGAATCAAAGGCTGGCATCGGGCGGCCTCCGACCTTGGCTCGCGCCGTGGAGCGAGCCCGCGTACCGGCGACCCCGATGATCGTCGCCACGTCCGAGCGGCCCGACCTCGCCGCCGTCACCGCGCGCTGGCGCCGGGAGGCCTTTGCGCGAGGCCGCAGCCTGTCCGAGGTGGCCGCCGCCGAGGCCGCGACCGCCGCCGGACCGGGCCCGATGCCCCGCACGCTGGTCCTGCTCGCCGGCGGCGAGCCCGTCGGCATGGCGAGCCTGGTCGCCCACGACCTCGACCCGCGGCCCGATCTGACCCCCTGGCTCGCCGGCGTCTACGTTCCGCCCCACGCTCGCGGCCGCGGCCACGCCGCCCGGCTCGTCGCCGCGATCGAGGCCGAGGCGGCGGCGTCGGGTGTCGCGACGCTGTGGCTCTACACCCGCACCGCCGAGCCGCTCTACGCCCGGCTCGGATGGCGGACGGTCGAGCGGTTCGCGTACCGGGACGAGCCCTACGCGCTGATGCGGCGCGACCTCCCGTGAGGGGCGTGCGGCTCCGACCGCGTGGCCGGGGCTGACGGCCGCCGGCCCTCGACAGGCGGCCCACCCATCCCGCATGGCCATCCCGCTCCCCATCTGCAGGGCGAAACGCCCCCCACGACCTCAGCCGAGACCGCACCTCATGACCGACGCCCCCGGCCGCCCGACGCCGATCCCGCTCACGATCCTCACCGGCTTCCTCGGCGCCGGGAAGACCACCCTGCTCAACCGGCTGCTGCGGGCACCCGAGCTCGCCGACACCGTGGTGATCGTCAACGAGTTCGGCGAGGTCGGGCTCGACCACCTGCTGATCGAGACCGTGGACGAGGGCATGATCCTGCTCGGCGCCGGCTGCCTGTGCTGCACCGTGCGGGGCGACCTGATCGCGACTCTCGAGGACCTGCTGCGCAAGCGCGACAACGGCCGCATCCAGCCGTTCCGCCGGGTGGTGATCGAGACCACCGGCCTCGCCGACCCGGCGCCGATCCTGCACGCGATCCTGTACCATCCCTACGTGGCGATGCGGTACGCGCTGCAAGGCGTGGTCACGGTGGTGGACGCGGTCAACGGCGCGGGCACCCTCGACGCCCATCCGGAGGCCCTGCGCCAGGTCGCGGTGGCGGACCGGCTGGTGCTGACGAAGGCCGAGCTGCCGGGCGCCGAGGCGCAGGCCCTGCGCACGCGCCTGTCGACGATCAACCCGGGCGCGCGGATCCTGGCGCCGGACGCGCCGCCGGACGAATTCCTCGGTGGCCTGTTCGACCTCGACGGCAAGGTCGCCGACGTGCGGGACTGGCTCGGCGCCGAGGTCCACGACCACCATCATCACGGGCATCACCACCACGACGTCAACCGGCACGACGCGGCGATCCGGGCCTTCCATCTGGTGAGCGACGCGCCGGTGCCCCGCGCCGCGTTCGAGATGTTCCTCGACCTCCTGCGCTCCGCCCACGGGCCGAAGCTCCTGCGGTTCAAGGGGCTGGTGGCGCTGGCCGACGATCCGGGGCGGCCGGTGGTGGTGCACGGGGTGCAGCACGTCGTCCACACCCCCGCGGTGCTGCCGGCCTGGCCGGACGGCGACACCCGCTCGCGGCTGGTCCTGATCGTGCGCGACCTCGACCCGGCCTTCGTGCGCCGGCTGTGGGACGCGTTCCTGGGCCGGCCCGCCGTGGACGCGCCGGACGCCGCCGCGCTGATCGACAATCCGCTGGCGATCCCCGGCGGGTAGGGCCGGCCCCGGCACGGGTCTTGAAACGGGGTGTCCGGCACGGCCGCAGGGGCGGCGCCATCGTCCCGTTTCGGGACGGGTTGATCCGGAACGAGGCCGCGATGAACACTTCCTTCACGCTGATCCAGGGCGGGCTGACCGGTGCGGTGACCCTGCGGGCGGAGCTGCGCCATCCCGCCTCCCTGCGGGAGCCGGAGGTCGAAGCCTGGCGCAGCCTGATGGCGCGGGCGCTCGAGCCCAGCGTCTACGCCGATCCCGATTTCGCCCTGACGATGGCCCAGCACCTCGCCGACGGGCAGACGCTCGCGGTGCTGCTGGTCTGGCAGGACGGGGCGCGGGCCCCGATCCTGCGCGGGGCGCTGCCGCTCCGGCTGCCGGCGCGCCAGGCGCTCGCCGGCCGCGCCCGGCTCTGGCGCCTGCCGCTCGCCGGCACCGCCGAGGCGGCGATCGACGCCGACCATGCCAGCGCGGTGCTGCGGACCGCCCTCGACCACCTGCGCGGGTCGCCGCTGCGCCTCGTCGACCTGCTGTGGCCGGACCTGCGGCCCGATTCGGCCCTGGCTGTCGCCCTCGGCGCGGCGGCGGGCGGCACCGGGCGGCATCTCGCGCTCGCCGAGCAGGCCGCCGCGCCCGAGGTGGCGCCGGCGCCCCTGACCCTGCCGGCCGGACGGACCTCCCTGGAGCGGGTGCGCGACACGGCGCGGCTGCGCGATGCCGTCGAGCATTTCCTGGTCCTCGACGCCCGGCGCGGCGCGGACAGCCTGCTCGCCGACCCGGCGACGGCCACGGCCTTCCGGGTGGTGACCCGGCGCTTCGCCCACCGCGGGCAAGCCTGCGTCGATCTCGTGCGGCGCGACGGCGAGGTGGTGGCGGCTGCGATCCACCTCGCGACCGGACGGCACGACACGATCTGGCGCCAGGCCGGCCTGTGCCTCGCGCAAGTGCCGTCGCAGGCTCCGGCACCGGCCCGCGTCGAGGCGGTGGTGACGGTGGAGCGGGCCGGCGCCGTCCGGGCGCCGCGGGAGCGGACGGATCTTCGCCGGCTGCTGCGCCTGCGCGCCTGACCGGACGAGCCCCCCGCTACTCGTCCTCGCCGAACCGGTTGGCGAGGAGGGCGGTGATCGCCTCCATGCAGGAATCCTGGTCGGGCCCGAGGGCGGTCACCCGGATGCTGGTGCCCTGCGCGGCGCCGAGGGTGAGCAGGCCCATGATCGAGCGCCCGCCCACGGTCTCGCCGCCCCGGCTCACCGTCACGTCGGAGCCGAATTTCTCGACCGTCTGGACGAACTTGGCGGAGGCCCTGGCGTGCAGGCCGCGTCGGTTGATGATGGGAAGGTCGCGGGCGCTGGCGCCCTCGGGAACCGGCGGCAGCTCGCCGTCCTCGTCGTCTGTGTCGGCAAAGGGCGTCATCGATCGGGGCACCTGCTCGGAACCGGTGGGACCGGCTCACAGGCCCGTCGTCCGGCTCTCGCGCGTGTTGAGGAAGTCGGCTCCACCAGGGTAACCGGGCCGACGCAGAAAGCTAGGGCGCACAACCGGCCCGGCGAGGATCCGGGATCTCGACGGTCCTACGTCCGGCGCGGGCGGAGCGGCCCGTAGAAGCCGCTCCATTCCATGCCGAGCGCCCGGGCCCGCCCGGCGATCACGCCGGGCATCGACGGCAGGCTCGCCACCGGGGACGCCAGGATGTCAGGATCGTTCAGGAGGTGTCCGACCTGTCGCCCCCGCCGGCGGAGCAGCCCGTACAGCAGGACGAGCATCGCCAGGAGGCCCCAGGTCGTGAGGGTCTGGCCGAAGACGTAGAGGCCATAGGGCGGCGAGAGCGCCGTGCCGAGCCGGGACAGGCCGACGCCGACGACCGGCAGCAGGATCAGGAAGCCCAGGAGTTCCAGCGGCAGCCGGCGAAACACGCGGATGGCGGCGTCGAGGTCCTCGACCGGTACGTGGTCGAGCGACAGCCGCGCGTCGTTCACGGCCTGGTTCATGGCGTCTCCCGGAAACGGTGCCGCCTTCGCGCGCGGCGGCCGTACCGTTCTAGGACGTCATGTCTGGGACGTCACGGCCCGTGGGGAAAACCCGCCCCGGCCGCCTGCCGCTACTTGCCGGCCAGGACCCGCGAGGCGACGTTGATGTACTTGCGCCCCGCCTCCTGGGCGTGGAGGACCGCCTCGCCGAGGCTCTCCTCGTCGCGGACGCTGGCGAGCTTGATCAGCATCGGCAGGTTGATGCCGGCGACGACCTCGACCGAGCCGCCGTTCATGCAGGAGAGGGCAAGGTTCGAGGGCGTACCCCCGAACATGTCTGTCAGCACGACCACGCCCTCGCCGGAATTCACCCGGCACACCGCCGACATGATGTCCTTGCGACGGACCTCCATGTCGTCCTCGGGGCCGATGGTGATCGTCTCGAGCTGCTCTTGCGGCCCGACGACGTGCTCCAGCGCGGCTTTGAATTCCGTCGCGAGCAGGCCGTGGGTGACGAGCACCATTCCAATCATCGACACGAGTTCCGACGCCCCGTTGGAGCCGAGCCGCCATTTTGTGCAGCGCGAAGGCGAGCGCAAGAGCAATGCGGCGAAATCCGCATCAATCGGTCATCATCATGACACGGAGGCGGCGCCAATGCCACAACACCGTTTCGGCGCGGCCGGGCCCCCGCGACAGGATCATCCTGGGGAGCCGGACCCCGCGGAGAAGGACCGTCTCCGCGCCCTCCTCGGGCATTCGCGGCGCCTCCTCGGCGAGGTCGACGACGAGGCGCAGGATCGCCGAAGGCGCCGTCGCGTCAACGGCTTGCAGCCCGAGCCCGCGAACCTCGACGAGGCCGGCGAGCGCCGGATGCGGGGCCGCCACGAGCCGCCCGTGACGATACGTCAGGACGACCCGGTCGTCGCCCACCAGTGCGGCGAACGTGCCGTATCTGGCGCCGAGGTCGAGAAGGTCACGGGCCAGGGTCGATTTGCCGCTCCCCGCCTCGCCCCGCACCAGGATCCCGTCCTCGCCGACGACGACGCAGCTCGCATGCACGGTCGCGGTGGACGGTGCCCGCGCCGTCACCGGCTCTGGGCCGGGATGCGGACGATGAAGCGGGCGCCGAGCACGGCCGGCTCGCCGTCCTCCCCGGCGGGTCCCAGCCGGTTCTCCGCCCGGATCGTGCCCCGGTGGGCCTGGACGATCTGGCGCGAGATCGAGAGGCCCAGCCCCGAATTCTGCCCGAAACCCTGCTCCGGCCGGTCGGTGTAGAAGCGCTCGAAGATCCGCTCCAGGGCGTGGTGCGGGATGCCGGGGCCGTCATCCTCCACGGTCAGCTCGACGGCGTTGCGCCGCCGCCGCAGGGCCACCCGGACGCTGGCGCCCTTGGGCGAGAACGAGCGGGCGTTGTCGAGGAGGTTGTTGACCACCTGGCCGAGCCGGCTGTCGTGGCCGAGGATCGCGAAGGCGTCCTCGACGCCGGCGGGCGCCGGCTCGACCGTGAGGTCGATCGCCGCGTCGCCCCGGCGCCGGCGCTCGTTGGCGACCGACACCACCGTGGTGATGAGCTTTCTCAGGTCGACCCGGCCGGCCTCGGCCCGGGCGAGCTCGGCGTCGAGGCGCGAGGCGTCGGCGATGTCGCTGATCAGCCGGTCGAGGCGCTTCACGTCGTGCTGGATGACCTGCAGCAGCCGGCCGCGCGATTCGTCGGTCTTGGCGAGCGGCAGGGTCTCGACGGCGCTGCGCAGCGAGGTCAGGGGATTCTTCAGCTCGTGCGAGACGTCGGCGGCAAAGTTCTCGATCGCGTCGAGGCGGCGGTAGAGCGCCTGCGTCATGTCGCGCAACGCCCCCGAGAGATGGCCGATCTCGTCGGTGCGCCGGGTGAAGTCGGGGATCTCCTGGCGCGACTTGATGCCGGTGCGCACCCGCTCGGCGGCCTCCGCCAGGCGCCCGACCGGCCCGACGATCTGGCCGGCGACCAGCATCGACAGCACCACCATCACCAGCGCCGCGATGATGAAGACCTGCAGCAGCGAGAAGCGCTCGGCGGCGATGATCTTGTCGATGTCGCCTTCCTGGGTCGAGAGCAGCAGGGCGCCCCGCACCGTGCGGCCGCGCTGGATCGGCACCGCCACCGACACGATGGTCTCGCCCGGGCCGTTGCGGCGCACCAGCGTGCCGCGCGCGCCCGTCAGCGCCCGCTGCACCTCCGGCAGGGTCCGTCCATCGGCCGGGCCCGGCTCGTCGGCCGAACTCGAGCGGCCGAGCCATGGCAGCGCACCCCGCACGGCGTTCCAGGCCTGCTCGACGAAGCTCGACCGGTCCTTGCGCAGCGGCGGCGGATCGCGGCTGAGGTCGCCGCGGATATAGAGGCCGCGCGAATCGATCAGCATCGTGCCGTCGCGGTCGTAGACCCGGGCGCGGGTGCCGGTCGGGGTGATCAGGCGGCGCAGGAGCGGCGCCACCCGCTCCGGGTTGAGGGAGAATTCGAGGCCCGAGGGCGCCTCGTCGGCGAAGGATCCGCCCTCGCCGGCCTGGAGCTGGAGCAGGCGGTCGGGGTCGATGGTGATCGCGTCGGTGTCGACGGTGGCCGACGCCGCGATCGCCCCCGCGATGATGTCGCCCTGCGTCAGCAGGCTCTGGACCCGGGCCTCGATCAGGCCCTGGCGGAACTGGTTGAGGTAGAGGAAGCCGATCAGGAGCGCGATCAGCCCGGCGAGGTTCAGGACCACGATGCGCCGGGTCAGGCTCGAGGCGAAGCGCTGGGCCACCCAGCGGCGGACCGAGCGCCAGCCGAACGGCTCGCGCGCGGCCTCGGCGTCCGGGTCGATCTCGCCCGGGGGCTTCGGGGCGTGCGCGGTCCGGGTGGAAGGATCCCGATCCCGCGCGCGGCCCGGGCCGCGCAGGCGGCGCCCGGTGCCTTCGAGGAGGCGGCCGGGGCCGCCCAGCAGGCGGCGCACGGCGCCGGGGGGCGAGCCTTCGCTCACGCGGTCGTCACTCCGGCGGTCAAGTCGCTCACATTTCCTTGAAGCGGTAGCCGACGCCGTACAGCGTCTCGATCATGTCGAAGCTGTTGTCGGTGACCTTGAACTTCTTGCGCAGCCGCTTGATGTGGCTGTCGATGGTGCGGTCGTCGACGTAGACCTGGTCGTCGTAGGCCGCGTCCATGAGCGCGTTGCGGCTCTTCACGACGCCCGGGCGCTGGGCCAGCGCCTGCAGGATCAGGAACTCGGTCACCGTCAGCGTCACCGGCTCGCCCTTCCAGGTGCAGGTGTGGCGCTCCGGGTCCATCATCAGCTGGCCGCGCTCGAGCGAGCGGGCGGCGGCGGCCTCCGCCTCCCGGGCCGAGGCGCCGGGCCCCGCCTCCTTGGCGGCGAAGCGGCGCAGCACCGCCTTCACCCGCTCGACCAGCAGGCGCTGCGAGAACGGCTTCCGGATGAAGTCGTCGGCACCCATCTTGAGGCCGAAGAGCTCGTCGATCTCCTCGTCCTTCGAGGTCAGGAAGATCACCGGCAGGTCGGATTTCTGGCGCAGGCGACGCAGGAGCTCCATCCCGTCCATGCGCGGCATCTTGATGTCGAAGATCGCGAGGTCGGGCGGCGAGTGCTTCAGGCCGTCGAGGGCCGAGGCGCCGTCGGTGTAGGTCTGGATCCGGTAGCCTTCGGTCTCCAGCGCGATCGACACGGAGGTCAGGATGTTGCGGTCGTCATCGACGAGGGCGATGGTCGGCATGGGCATTCCCTGGGGGCAAGCGTCGCTCGCCAGGACACAACGGTCCTGCTGAACGTCGCCCGACTGAAAACCGTTTCGGGCGCGGCGTGCCTCGACCCGGTCGATCTCGGGTGTCGCCGCCTCCCGTCCAGCCCGGCTCTCGCCGAAAAGACTGGACAGTGGCTGCGGCGCCACGATTCCGACACCCTTAAGGCCATCCCGCCGAAAAAGCGAGCATCCGCGATACGGGCTCAACCGGTGCGATGGATCCCCGGGGACGAGGCCGCCGCGCGGCGGGGGCCTAGCCTCGTGAACGCCGCGGCGTCGCGCGGCCTGGACGGGCCCGCGGGAGGCCGCCAAGGTGCGGCGCGACCACCGAGGGGCGAGGGGGGAATAGACCATGGCGGATGCAGACGGGAAGCAGGCCGCGCCGCTGCCGGCCGCCGAGGCGCCCTTCGACGCGATCGGGCTCGCCCGCTCGCTCCTGCGCCGGACGCGCTCGGGCGCCCTCGCGACGCTGGAGCGGGACGGAGGCGCGCCCTTCGCCTCGCTCGTCACCGTCGCGACCGACCTCGACGGCACGCCGCTGCTGCTCCTGTCGCGGCTCTCGGCCCACACCCTCAACCTCGAGGCCGACCCGCGCTGCTCGCTGCTCCTCTCCCAGGGCGGCAAGGGCGATCCGCTGGCCCATCCGCGCCTGACCGTGGCCGGCGCGGTCGTGCGCAGCGACGAGCCCCGGGTCCGGGCTCGCTTCCTCGCCCGCCACCCGAAGGCGGCGCTCTACGTCGACTTCCCGGACTTCGCCTTCTTCCGCCTCGTCGCCCGGGCCGGCCACCTCAACGGGGGCTTCGCCCGAGCGGCGACGCTGACCGGGCCGGAACTCCTCACCGACCTGTCGGGCCACGACGCCCTCGCCGAGACCGAGCCCGGCGCGGTCGCCCACATGAACGAGGATCACCTCGACGCCGTCGCGCTCTACGCCACGCGGCTCGCCGGCGAGGAGCCGGGGCCGTGGCGCCTGACCGGGTTCGATCCGGACGGGCTCGACCTCGTCGCCGGCGAACGCACCGCCCGGGTCCTGTTCCCGGAGCGGCTGGAGAGCCCCGCGGCCCTGCGCCCGACCCTGGTGGCGATGGCCGCCCAGGCCCGCGGGCTGCCCGGGGCATGACATAAAGTCGAGCTTGTCACCGTTGGATACCGCGAATTCGATTGAACCGGGAAGTTTCGCCGCCTACTACGGCTGCCCACCGAGGCCGTCGGAGAACGGTCGCGGCCCGTCGCGCTTGACCGGCTTGCAAGTCCTTGATCGGCTCGCAAGCCCAAGCAAGGTCTTCGCGCCGGACTTGAGCAGTCATTCGGCCCGATTCGGACCGGCAGCCATCCGGCTTTGCCCGGGTCGGCGCCAGGAGGATCGGGCGTGAACGACATCGGCGTATTCAACGAGGCGTTCGGCGCCGACAAGATCGGCTTCCGCAACCTCAAGCGCGTCAACTGGAACCTCGAGGCCCCGAGCCTCTACGAGCACGCCCTGCAGCGCGGCGAGGCCCAGCTGGCCGCCGGCGGCGCCCTGGTCGCCGAGACCGGCATCCACACCGGCCGCTCGCCCAAGGACAAGTTCGTCGTCCGCGACGCCGACACCGAGAACGAGGTGTGGTGGGAGAACAACGGCGGCATCACCCGCCCGCAGTTCGAGACCCTGCTCGAGGACTTCCTGGCCCATGCCGAGGGCAAGGAGCTGTTCGCCCAGGACCTGTTCGGCGGCGCCGAGGTCGGCCACCGCGTCCGCGCCCGGGTCTTCACCGAGTACGCCTGGCACTCGCTGTTCATCCGCAACCTGCTGATCCGCCCCGAGCGCGAGGCCCTGGCCGGCTTCACGCCCGAGCTGACCATCATCGACCTGCCGAGCTTCCGCGCCGACCCGGCCCGGCACGGCTGCCGCACCGAGACCGTCATCGCGGTCGACTTCTCGCGCAAGATCGTGCTGATCGGCGGCACCTCCTACGCCGGCGAGATGAAGAAGTCGGTCTTCACGTACCTGAACTACGTGCTGCCCAAGTCGAGCGTGATGCCGATGCACTGCTCGGCCAACGTCGGCCACGAGGGTGACTCGGCGCTGTTCTTCGGCCTGTCGGGCACCGGCAAGACCACCCTGTCCTCCGATCCCAACCGCGTGCTGCTCGGCGACGACGAGCACGGCTGGAGCCCGAAGGGCATCTTCAACTTCGAGGGCGGCTGCTACGCCAAGACGATCCGCCTGTCGAAGGAGGCCGAGCCCGAGATCTACTCCACCACCGAGCGCTTCGGCACCGTGATGGAGAACGTCGTCATCGATCCGGTCACCCGCTTGCCGGACTTCGACGACGCCTCGCGCACCGAGAACACCCGCTGCGCCTACCCGCTGCCGTTCATCAGCAACTCGAGCGTCACCGGCCAGGCCGGGCACCCGAAGAACATCGTCATGCTGACCTGCGACGCCTTCGGGGTGCTGCCCCCGATCGCCAAGCTGACCGGCGCCGAGGCGATGTACCACTTCCTCTCGGGCTACACCGCCAAGGTGGCCGGCACCGAGAAGGGGCTGAAGGGGCCCGAGGCGACCTTCTCGACCTGCTTCGGCGCGCCGTTCATGCCGCGTCACCCGTCGGTCTACGGCAACCTGCTGCGCGACCTGATCGCCCGCCACCACGTCGATTGCTGGCTCGTCAACACCGGCTGGACCGGCGGCGGCGTCGGCACCGGCCGCCGCATGCCGATCCGGGTCACCCGCCGCCTGCTGACCGCGGCGCTGGACGGCTCGCTCGCCAAGGCCGATTTCCGTCGCGACCCGTATTTCGGCTTCGCGGTCCCGACCTCGGTGCCGGGCGTCGAGCCGCATATCCTGTACCCGGTCAAGACCTGGCAGGACAAGGCGGCCTTCGCCGAGACCGCCAAGAGCCTGGTCGAGATGTTCCGCAACAACTTCAAGCGCTTCGAGGCCCATGTCGACGCCGACGTGCGGGCCGCCGAGCCGACCATGTCGATCGCCGCCTGAGCCTGACGGCTCGACGGAAAAAGAGGGCCCTTCTCCCCGGAGAGGGGCCCTTTTTCGTTGTACAAGCACCCGCGTAGACACGGAGAGGGAGGAGCGGCCGATGATGGTGCTCGTCGTCGGTGCCGGGGTGGTCGGCCTCGCGATCGGTCGGGAGCTGGCCCTGCGCGGCCACGAGGTGATCGTGGCGGAGGCGGAGGGCGGCATCGGCACCGGCGTGTCCTCGCGCAATTCCGAGGTGATCCATGCCGGGATGTACTACCCGACCGGCTCGTCCCGGGCGCGCCACTGCGTCGAGGGACGGCGCCGGCTCTACGCCTTCTGCGAGAGCCACGGGGTGCCGCATGCGAAGATCGGCAAGCTGATCGTCGCGGCGACCGAGCTGGAGGGCGGCAAGATCGCGGCGATCCACGCGCAAGGGCTCGCGAACGGGGTCGAGGGCCTGTCGCTCCTCGACGGCGCCGAGGCCCGGCGCCTCGAGCCGAACCTGACCTGCCACGCCGCACTCCTCTCGACCGAGACCGGCATCGTCGACAGCCACGCCCTGATGCTGGCGCTGCAGGGCGACATCGAGGGGGCGGGCGGCGCGCTCGCCTTCAATACCCCGATCTCCCGCCTGACCCGCTCGCCCGAGGGCTGGGTCGCGCGCTTCGGCGACGCCGAGGAGATCACCGTCGATGCCGTGGTCAACGCCGCGAGCTTCGGGGCGCAGGGCCTCGCCCGGGCGACCGAGGGTTACCCGGAAGCGCGCGTGCCGCGGCTCGTTCTCGCCAAGGGCAACTATTTCGGCTGCACCGGGCGGCCGGCCTTCTCGCGGCTGATCTACCCGGCCCCGGTCGAGGGGGGATTGGGCATCCACCTCACCCTGGATCTCGCCGGACGGATGCGCTTCGGCCCCGACGTCGAGTGGATCGACGCGCCCGACTACGAGGTCGATCCCGGCCGCGGCGGCCTGTTCTACGCCGCGATCCGCCGCTACTGGCCCGCGCTCCCCGACGGCGGGCTGGTGCCCGACTATGCCGGCATCCGCCCCAAGCTGTCCGGGCCGGGGGAGGGGGCCGCCGACTTCCTGATCGACGGCCCGGCCGAGCACGGCCTGCCGGGGCTGGTGCACCTGTTCGGCATCGAGAGCCCGGGGCTGACCTCGAGCCTGTCGCTGGCGCAGGACGTGGCGGACCGGCTGGGGGCGTGAGGTTCGCTGCGCGCTTGACCGCGCACTTGGCGTTCAGAGGAGCCCAGAGCCGCAACGATCATCCAACCCTCACCCTCATCCTGAGGTGTTAGTCGATCGAAGATCGACTGACCTCGAAGGAAGGCTCCAGAGAGCTCGGTGCTCCCTGGAACTCTCCTTCGAGGCTCACGTCGTTCGCACCTCGGGATGAGGTCGCGGGTGGGATGGATGGTCCGCGCCGTCGCGTGACGACCGCCCCCGCCCGACACTCACCCCCATCCGACAACCGCGTGCGTCCGGCCGCCGTCTTGGCGCGGCGGGGTGCCGCTGCTATCTCCCCTCGACCTCTTCCTTCACCGCCGTGCGCCACGCGCATCGCCGCGCCTGCGCGCCGGAGACAGCCTCACGATGACCGCGTCCCCCATCGACAACATCCGCAACTTCTCGATCGTCGCCCATATCGACCACGGCAAGTCGACCCTCGCCGACCGGCTGATCCAGATCACCGGGGCGGTCGCGGCGCGCGACATGAGCGAGCAGATGCTCGACTCGATGGATATCGAGAAGGAGCGCGGCATCACCATCAAGGCGCAGACCGTGCGCCTGGAATACAAGGCCCAGGACGGGCGCGACTACGTCCTCAACCTGATGGACACGCCCGGCCACGTCGATTTCGCCTACGAGGTCTCGCGCTCGCTCGCCGCCTGCGAGGGCTCGCTCCTCGTCGTCGACGCCTCCCAGGGCGTCGAGGCGCAGACGCTCGCCAACGTCTACCAGGCGCTGGACGCCAACCACGAGATCGTCCCGGTCCTCAACAAGATCGACCTGCCGGCGGCCGAGCCCGACCGGGTCAAGGACCAGATCGAGGAGGTGATCGGCATCGACGCCAAGGACGCGGTGCCGATCTCGGCCAAGACCGGCATCAACATCGAGGCGGTGCTGGAGGCGATCGTCACCCGCCTGCCGCCGCCGAAGGGCGACCGGAGCGCGCCGCTCAAGGCGCTGCTGGTCGATTCCTGGTACGATGTCTATCTCGGCGTCGTCGTGCTGGTGCGCATCGTCGACGGCGTGCTCAAGAAGGGCATGACGATCCGCATGATGGGCGCGGACGCAACCTACGGCGTCGAGCGCCTCGGCGTCTTCCGGCCCAAGATGCAGGACATGGCCGAGCTCGGCCCCGGCGAGGTCGGCTTCTTCACCGGCTCGATCAAGGAGGTGGCGGACACCCGCGTCGGCGACACCATCACCGAGGACAAGCGCCGCACCAAGGAGGCGATGCCGGGCTTCAAGCCGGTGCAGCCGGTGGTGTTCTGCGGCCTCTTTCCGGTCGACGCCGCGGACTTCGAGAACTTGCGCGGCGCGATGGGCAAGCTCCGGCTCAACGACGCCTCGTTCTCCTACGAGATGGAGACGTCCGCGGCGCTGGGCTTCGGCTTCCGCTGCGGCTTCCTCGGGCTCCTCCACCTCGAGATCATCCAGGAGCGGCTGGAGCGCGAGTTCAACCTCGACCTGATCTCGACCGCGCCGAGCGTCGTCTACCACCTCAACATGTCCGACGGGGAGAAGAAGGAGCTGCACAACCCGGCCGACATGCCCGACGTGATGAAGATCGAGACGATCGAGGAGCCGTGGATCCGCGCCACGATCCTCACGCCCGACGAGTATCTCGGCGGCGTGCTCAAGCTGTGCCAGGATCGCCGCGGCACCCAGATCGACCTCAACTACGTCGGCAAGCGCGCCATGGTCGTCTACGACCTGCCGCTCAACGAGGTGGTGTTCGATTTCTACGACCGCCTGAAGTCGATCTCGAAGGGCTACGCCTCGTTCGACTATCATATCTCGGATTACCGCGAGGGCGACCTCGTGAAGATGTCGATCCTCGTCAACGCCGAGCCGGTCGACGCGCTCTCGATGCTGGTCCACCGCACCCGCGCCGAGCACCGCGGCCGCGCCATGTGCGAGAAGCTGAAGGACCTGATCCCCCGCCACCTGTTCCAGATCCCGGTCCAGGCGGCGATCGGCGGCAAGATCATCGCCCGCGAGACCATCCGGGCCCTGTCGAAGGACGTCACCGCCAAGTGCTACGGCGGCGACATCTCCCGCAAGCGCAAGCTCCTCGACAAGCAGAAGGAGGGCAAGAAGCGCATGCGCCAGTTCGGCAAGGTCGAGATCCCCCAGGAGGCGTTCATCGCCGCCCTGAAGATGGACAGCTGAGGCCGGCCCTCCGCGGGAGAATCGCGTCGGCTTTTCGTGGTGTCGGCGGGTGCGCGTCGGATCAGGAACGGTCCGGCGGGCTCCGGCCAGCCGGTCGTTCCGCCGGCCTCAGCCGGCCCGGGCCAGGATCAGGTCGGTGGCCGCCGAGACGACCCGGTTGCGGCCGGTGGTCTTGGCCTCGTAGAGGGCGATGTCGGCGCGCTTGAGGAGGCCGCCCACGGTCTCGCCCTCGGACCAGGTGCTGACCCCGAAGCTCGCGGTGACCTGCACCGGGCCGCGCTGGCCCTTGAAGCGCAGCTGCGTGCAGCGCATCCGCAGGCGGCCGGCGGCGGCCTCGGCCTCCTCCAGGCTGCGGCCGGGGAGCGCGAGGGCGAATTCCTCGCCGCCGAGGCGCCCGGCGACGCCGCCGGCCTCGGTCAGGAGCTCCTGGGCGACGCCGCGGATCACCGTGTCGCCGACGTCGTGGCCGTGCTGGTCGTTGACCGCCTTGAAGTGGTCGATGTCGATCAGGATCATCGAGATCCGCCCGTGGGCGCCGGCCCGGTCCGCCGCCTCGCCTGCCCGCTGGAGGAAGGCGCGGCGGTTGAGGAGCCCGGTCAGGGCGTCGGTCTCGGCGAGCCGGATCAGCTCGCGCTGCATCCCCGTCATCCGCTCGGCGGCGCGCAGGCGGGCATGGAGCTCCTCGGGGCTCGGCGGCTTGTCGATGAAGTCGTCCGAGCCGCTGTCGAGCGCCTCCGCCAGGTTGCGGGCGTTGCGGGCCGACGACATGGTGATGATGTAGAGCGGGCGGTGCGCGTCCGCGAGGAGCCGGGCCGACCAGCACAATTCGAGGCCGCCGATCGGCCGCACCTCGAGGCTGGTGATCAAGGCGGTCACCGAGGCGTTGTCGGTGACGAAGTCCAAAGCCTCGCGCGAATCCGTGAAGGTGTCCACGGTGTGGCCGCGGGGGGTGAGGAGCCCGCTGATGACCTTGAGCACGACCCGGCTCGGATCGACGACGACGATGTGCATGACGCCCCCAGGCAGGAGGACAGGCCCCCGCATCCCGCGAAAAGGTTGCGCCCGAAGGTTTAACGCCGCCTCAAGGCGGCCCGCACAATCGTCGAGCTTACGGTGACGCAGCGCCAGGTTTCTCCGGCCCCGCGCGCGGCGCCGCCGGTCACGCCGGACGGGCGCTACATCGTGGTGCGCGGGCGGCTGTGGCGGCGCAGCGATCCCGGCCTCGCGCCGGCGGAGCGCGAGGCCCTGGTGGCCGCCCTGATGCGGGCCCGCCGCGCGGTCCGCGACACCAAGGCGGAGGGCGGCGCGGCCCTGGCGGAGGCCCGCGCCGCGGTCGACGCGGCCAAGCACGGCCTCGGCGAGCGCGGCCCGCCGTGGTGGACCGACGGGGCGCCGGACTACAACCGGCACCTCGCCCACACCACGCCCTACGCGGCGTGGTTCGCCGGGCTCGGGGATGAGGGAGGCGGGGAGGGGTAGCGCGGGCTCAATCGACGATGCCGAGCGCCCGCATGCGCCCGATCGTCTCCATCAGCCGCGGGCCGGTATCCTCCCGCAGCACCGCCTCGGTGAGCAGGAAGGCCGGGCCGCTGATGTTGAGGGCGAAATGACCTCGCCCGCCGGGGGCCTGGATCGGCGCCGCGACGGCGTTGATGTCCTGGTGCCAGATGCCGATCCCGACGCAGAACCCGCGCTCGGCGATCTCGCCGGCGCAGCGGCGATAGGTGTCGTCGAGGCGCGCCGCGTCGGCGCCGTCGCGGCGCAGGCGGGTCATCAGGGCGGTCCGCTCGGCCTCCTCGAGGCTCGACAGCGTCGCCATGCCCATGGCGCTGCGGGCGAGCGGCAGCCGGTACCCGACCTCGCTCGACAGCACGATGCGCTGGCCCTCGCCGCGCCAGAGCTGGACGTAGACGCTCGACAGCCCGTCGAGGAGGCCGAGCGCCACGTGGGCCTGCACGGCGGTCGCGAGGTCCTGCAGGAACGGCTTCACCATCTGCGGGAACGAATTCTGGCGCAGGAAGGCCGAGCTGAGCGCCAGCACCGCCGGCCCGAGGCCGTAGCGCTCGCCCTCCGGGTCGTGGACGAGGTAGCCGAGGGAGAGCAGCGTGTGGGTCAGGCGCGACACGGTGGGCTTGGGCAGGCCGGTGCGGGCCGCGATCTCGCGGTTGCCCAGCATCTCGGCGGCATCCCGGAAGACGCGCAGCACCTGCAGGCCGCGGGCGAGCGCGGTCACGAACTGCCGGTCGCCGTCCTCCGGCTCCGCCGCCTCGTCCCGGGGGGACGGCTTCGCCGCGACGGCCTTCGGGGCCAGAACCTCGTGTGCCAGAACCTCTTGCGCCAGAACCTCTTGCGCCAGGGCTTCCCGTCTCGGGGCCTCCTTCGCGTCGTCCTTCGTCGCACCCCGGGTGATCGTGCCGGCGCGCGCCGCCATCGCCTGTGCCATGCCGCCGCCTCCCTCGCGTCCCGGGGCCTCTCGGCGCCGCCCGGGTTGTGCCCCAAGGTGACCCGAGGACGGCGGATCGGCAACTTGTTTCGCGATGCGGATCGACATTTCGCGACTTGACCGGTTCCGGGCGGGGAGGCAGTGTCGGGGACGAAAGGGGCGCGGACCCCTGGGCGAAGCCGAACGGCGCGCCGACAACGAGCCCGGACACTCGAAATCCCGGGCGATAAAGAATCCCGAGCGAAAAGCCCCGGGAACGCCATTCCAGGAGGGACGCCTTGGTCAAGACCCTTGCGCGCATCACGGCCGCCGGCCTCATGGCCCTGGCGGCCTCGACTGCGCTCGCCGCGCCGATGAGCCTGAAGATCGCCTTCGTCGATCCGCTCTCCGGCGGCGGCGCCAGCACCGGCGAGGCCGGGCTGAAGACGTTCCAGTTCATGGCCGACCAGCTCAACGCCAAGAACGCGGACCTGAAGCTCGAGGTGACGGGCTACGACAACAAGCTGAACCCGCAGGAGAGCCTGGTCCAGCTCCAAAAGGCGATCGATTCCGGCGCCCGCGTCGTGGTGCAGGGCAACGGCTCCTCGGTCGGCGCCGCGCTGATCGATTTCGTCGGCAAGTACAACGATCGCAATCCCGGCAAGGAGATCCTGTATCTCAACTATGCCGCGGTCGATCCGGCGCTGACCAATGCCAAGTGCAATTACTGGCATTTCCGGTTCGATGCCAATTCCGACATCAAGATGCAGGCTCTGACCAATTACATCAAGGGCAAGCCGGAGATCAAGAAGGTCTACCTGATCAACCAGGACTACTCGCACGGCCAGGCGGTGCGCGCCGCCGCCCGCGCGATGCTGAAGGAGAAGCGTCCCGACATCCAGATCGTCGGCGACGAGGTGGCGCCGCTTCAGAAGGTCAACGACTTTTCGCCCTACATCGCCAAGATCAAGGCGTCGGGCGCCGACACGGTGATCACCGGCAACTGGGCGCAGGACATGGCGCTGCTGCTCAAGGCCGCGGGCGATGCCGGGCTGCAGGCCAATTTCTACACCTATTACGGCGGCGGTAGCGGCGGCCCGACCGCGATCAAGCAGGCGAACCTCCCCGACCGGGTCTTCCAGATCTCCGAGGGCTACGCCAACATCGACTACAAGCCGGCCCACGACTTCGAGGCCGCCTTCCGCGCCAAGACCGGCCAGGAGGTCACCTACGCGCGCGTCGTCAACCTGATGAACGTGCTGTCCAAGGCGACGCTCGCCGCCAAGTCGACCGATCCGAAGGCCATCGCCAAGGCAATGGATTCGATCCACCAGGACACGCTCTACGGCAAGGACAGCTTCATCCGGCCGGACGACCACCAGATCTTCCAGCCGATCTACATCTCGCGCTTCGGCCCGGTCGACACCGCGAAGGTGCTGGACAGCGAGAATACCGGCTGGGGCTGGACCGGCACCGGCGAGATCGCCGCCCAGGACACCCTGCTGCCGACCACCTGCAAGATGGACCGCCCGAGCTGAGGCGGGGAGGGCGCCCCGGATTCCGCCGGGGCGCCGCACCGATCCTCGCGCCGAACGGCCCTGTCCGGGCCGGGCGGTGCCTCGGCGGACAGGAGATCCGGGATCCGGCGCAGGAGGCCGCGAAGCGTCCGTCCGTCCGCGACGTCGCGAAGACCGCGGCGTGTCGCGACATCTCTCTCCCGGATCCCGGATCTCCCTCCGCTTCACGCATCCGGGCAAGGGGAGCGAGCCAGATCTCGCCGGCGGGCGCGCTCGCCAGGCCCTATCGCCCCGCACCGGCAGGAGACCCCGCGTGCTCGAACTCGTCATCATCTCGACGCTGAACGGCGTGCTCTACGGGATGCTGCTCTTCCTGATGGCGAGCGGCCTGACCCTGATCTTCAGCATGATGGGCGTGCTCAACTTCGCGCATGCCAGCTTCTACATGCTGGGCGCGTTCTTCGGCTATCAGATCAGCAAGTTCACCGGGTTCTGGGTCGGCCTCGTCGTCGCGCCCGTCGTGGTCGGCGGCATCGGCGCGCTCATCGAGCGCTACGGCCTGCGCAACGTCCACCGCCACGGCCACGTGCCGGAACTGCTCTTCACCTTCGGCCTCGCCTACGTGATCGAGGAGGTGGTGCAGATGGTCTGGGGCAAGCTGCCGGTCGATTACCGGGTGCCGGCGGTGCTCGACTTTCCGGCCTTCACGGTGTTCGGTACCAACTATCCGGCCTACAAGCTGTTCATGCTGGTGATCTCGGTGGTGATCTTCATCGCCCTGTTGGCGGTACTCACCCGCACCCGGGTCGGGCTGATCATCCAGGCGGCGCTGACCCATCCCAACATGGTGGCGATGCTCGGCCACGACGTGCCGAAGGTATTCATGCTGGTCTTCGGCGTCGGCACGGGCTTGGCGGCGGTGGCCGGCGTCATTGCCGGGCCGGCGCTGGTGACGCAGGCCAACATGGCGGGTTTGCTCGGGCCGATCCTGTTCGTGGTCGTGGTGGTCGGGGGCCTCGGCTCGCTCACCGGCGCCTTCGCGGCCTCGCTCCTGATCGGGCTGGTGCAGACCTTCGCCATCTCCCTCGACGTCTCGGTCGCCAGCGTCCTCCAGGCCGTGGGCATCGACGGTGCGCCGTCCGGCGGCGTGCTGGGTGATCTGTGGAACGTGACGATCGCCCAGATAGGGCCGATCATCCCCTATCTCCTGCTGGTCCTCGTGCTGATCGCGCGGCCGACCGGCCTGCTCGGGAACCGCGAAGCATGAGCGACCTCGCCGACATCGCGCCGTCCGGCGCCCTCGCGCAGGCCGGCTCCCGCCCGACGATCCGGCCGAAGGGCGCCGGGGCCGTCGCGCAGGTCCTGCCCTGGCTCGCCGCCGCGGCGATCCTCGTCGCGGCGCCGCTGATCTTCACCAGCGGCACGGCGCTGACCATGATGAGCCTGATGGGCATCATGGTGGTGTTCTCCCTGTCCTACAACATGCTGCTCGGCCAGACCGGGCTCCTGTCATTCGGCCATGCGGTCTATTACGGACTGGGCGCGTTCTTCACCGTCCACGCGATGAACCTCGTGACGTCCCTGCGCCTGCCGGTGCCCCTGCCGCTGCTGCCGGTGGTGGGCGGGCTCGCCGGCCTCGCCTTCGGCATCCTGTTCGGGGCGATCTCGACCCGGCGCGCCGGCACCGTCTTCGCGATGATCTCGCTGGGCATCGCCGAACTGGTCTCGTCGGGCTCGCACATCCTGCACAGCTTCTTCGGCGGGGAAGAGGGCATCACCGCCAACCGCACCAAGATGCTGCGGGTCTTCGACCTCAGCTTCGGGCCGCAGATCCAGGTCTACTACCTGATCGCCGCCTGGTGCCTGATCTGCGCGGTGGCGATGTACGCCATCACCCGCACGCCTCTCGGGCGCCTGTGCAACGCCGTGCGGGAGAACCCGGAGCGGGTCGAGTTCCTCGGCTACGAGCCGCAGGCGATCCGCATCACCGCCTTCTGCCTCTCGGCGATGTTCGCGGGCGTCGCCGGCGCGCTGGCGGCGATCAACTTCGAGATCGCCAACTCGGCCTATCTCGGGGTGCACCAGTCGGGCGTGGTGCTGCTCGCGACCTTCATCGGCGGCATCGGCACCTTCGTCGGCCCGGTCGTCGGCGCGGTGGTGGTGACGCTGCTCCAGGTCTCGCTCAGCGATCTGACGGAGGTCTGGCAGCTCTATTTCGGGCTCCTGTTCATCGCGATCGTGATGTTCGCCCCCGGCGGCATCGCCGGCCTCGCCCTCATGCACGGCCCGCTCCTGCGCGCGGGCACCGCCCACCGGCTGCTGCCGGCCTACCTGCTGGCGCTCGGGCCCTTCCTGCTCCTGCTCGCGGGGTCGATCGCGCTGATCGAGATGGCCTTCCGGATGCTGGTCAAGGCGAGCGACGGCACCGAGATGAGCCTCGCCGGCATCCCCTTCGACGCCGCCCACATCCTGCCCTGGATCGTCGCCGGTGCGATGGCGACCGGGGGCGGGCTCGCCTTACGGGCCGTGCTGCCGCGGGTCGCGGCCGCCTGGCACGAGGCCTCCGCCGCCGCCAAGGAGAAGCTGGCATGAGCCCCGCTGGCATGAGTCCCACTGGCATGAGTCCCACTGGCACGAAACCCGCGAGCACCGGCCCGGCGATCGAGCTGTCCGGCGTCAACAAGAGCTTCGGCCCGGCCAAGATCATCAACGGCGTCGACCTCACCGTCCCGGCCGGGGAACGCCACGCCATCATCGGGCCGAACGGCGCCGGCAAGTCGACGCTCTTTCACCTGATCAGCGGCCGCTTCGCGCCGACGAGCGGCACGATCAGGCTGGAGGGCCGCGACATCACCGGCTGGCGCCCGGCGGCGATCAACCGGGCCGGGCTCGCCCGCAGCTTCCAGGTCACCAATATCTTCCCCAAGCTCAGCGTGTGGGAGAACGTGCGCTGCGCGGTCTTGCGGGCGATGGGCCACGGCCCGTCGTTCTGGCGCGGGGTCGAGGGGCTGCCGGGCGTCGCCGAGCGCACGGAGGAGATTCTCTCGCGCATCCGGCTGGGCCACCGCGCCTCGGTGGCGGCGGGGCTCCTGGCCTACGCCGACCAGCGGGCGCTCGAGATCGGCATCGCGATTGCCAGCGACGCCAAGGTCATCCTGCTCGACGAGCCGATGGCCGGGATGAGCCACAGCGAGAGCGAGCACGCCACGCAGCTGATCCGCGAGGTCACCACGGGCCGCACGCTGCTGATGGTCGAGCACGACATGGCGGTGGTGTTCGGGCTCGCCGACCGCATCTCGGTGCTGGTCTACGGCCGCATCATCGCCACCGACACCCCAGCCCGCATCCGGGAGAACCGCGCCGTGCAGGAAGCCTATCTCGGGGTCGCGACCGGTGAGGAGGCCGCGTGAGCGCCGCCCTGGCGATGCCGGCGCACCATCCGGCCCCCGCGCTCCTCGAGGTCGAGGACCTGCACGCCTATTACGGCAAGAGCCACATCCTGCAGGGAGTGAGCTTCCGGGTCGGAGCCGGCGAGATCGTGTCGATCCTCGGCCGCAACGGCGTCGGCCGCTCCACCACCCTCAAGGCGATCATGGGCGACGTGCCGCCCCGCGGCCAGATCCGCTTCAAGGGCCAGGCGATCGCCGGCCTCAAGCCCTACGCGGTCGCGCGCCGGGGCTTGGGCTATGTGCCGGAGGAGCGGGCGATCTTCCCCAAGCTCACGGTGCGGCAGAACCTGGCGCTCGGCGAGAAGGGGGGCAAGCGCGGCGGGCGCTGGTCCTACGCCGACATCTTCCGGCTGTTTCCGCGGCTCGAGGAGCGGATCGACACGCCCGGCGGCGTGCTCTCGGGCGGCGAGCAGCAGATGCTCACGATCTGCCGTACCCTGATGGGCGATCCCGACCTCATCATGATCGACGAGCCCACGGAAGGGCTGTCCCCCCAGATGGTCGCCCGCGTCGCCGAGATGATCGGCGAGATCGCCGCCCGCGGCGTCGCGGTGCTGCTCGTCGAGCAGAAGCTGACCATCGCGTTGAAGCTGTCGCAGCGCCTCTACGTCATGGGCCACGGCCACGTCGTGTTCGAGGGCACGCCGGCCGCGCTGTCCGCCAACGAGGCGGTGAGAAGGGAATGGCTGGAGGTGTAGTCGTTCGGCGTATCGTCGCCGGATCCGACATCCTGCGTCGTCGTCCCGGGGACCGCGACAGCGGAACCCGGGACGACGCAATGAAGCGGAAGGCCGGGCTGACGCCGGCGATCGCTCAGCGAACGCCGAGCAGTTCCACGTCGAACATCAGCGTGGCGTTCGGCGGGATCACGCCGCCGGCGCCGCGGGCGCCGTAGCCGAGCTCGGGCGGGATGATCAGGGTGCGCTTGCCGCCGACCTTCATGGTCGACAGGCCCTCGTCCCAGCCCTTGATGACCTGGCCGGTGCCGACCGCGAAGTTCAGCGGCTGCTTGCGGTCGAGCGAGCTGTCGAACTTCGCGCCCTTCTTGCCGTCCTGGTAGAGCCAGCCGGTGTAGTGGACGCTGACGGTCTGGCCGGCATTCGGCTGCGGACCGGTGCCGACCACGTCGTCCTTGACCTGGAGGCCGGACGGGGTGGTGGAGAACGAGGCGGCGGAGGCTGAAGCGGTCATGGCGATCGTGAGGGCTCCGGCGAGGAAGAGGGAACGGCGCATCGACGGGATCGGTCCTGTGCGTGACGTCGGGGAGGAGTTAGGGCATCGCGGCGCCCGCGGATAGGCCGCGCCGCCCGCTCCTCACGCCGGGGGCAGGGATTCCGGGTCGATCGTCCCGCCGTCGGCCCAGCCCATGAGCAGCGCCCGCACTGCCGCCGGATCGGCGAGGCGGTGGCGCGCGACCGTGTCGCCGGGCCCGACCCGGATGGTGATCCCGCCATCCTCGTTCACCGGCACGAAGGCCTTCTCGTCGGTGAGGTCGTCGCCGATGAAGATCGCGCGCCGGCCGGCATAGGGCGCCTCGCCCAGGAAGGCCCGGATGGCATGGCCCTTCGTGGCGCTCGCCGGCAGGATCTCGGCCACCGCCTTGCCCTGCTGCAACCGGTAGGCTTCGCCGAGGATGCCGGCGACCGAGGCTGCGGCCGATTGCGCCCGCACGGCATCGGCCTCGCTCGCGAGCCGCCAATGCACCGCGACCGAGCAGCCCTTGTCCTCGATCAGCACGCCGTCGAGATCGGCGACCGCCCGCTGCAGGGTCTCGACGCCCGCCCGAAGGGCGGGATGCGCCGCCGGATCGCCGCCGGCCACCCGGCCGTCTCGGCGCTGCTCGACCCCGTGCAGGCCGGCGACGTCGAAGCGCTCCGGCGCCAGGAACCCGTCGATCGTGGCGATCGGCCGCCCGGTCACGAGCGCCATCGCCCCGCCGAGGCGCCCGCGCAGCCGCGCGAGGCCGGCGGGCAGGTCGGGCGGGACCACCACCCCGTCGGGCCGGGGCGCGATCTCCACCAGGGTGCCGTCGAAGTCGAGGAAGAGGGCGAAGGCGGTGTCGGTCAAGGGATCGAATCTCCCGTCGCTGGAAGGGACCGCCGCGGGGGTGCGACCGGTCCGCATCCGCTCCTTAGCGGCGCATGGCCCTGGCACCGCCGGCCGCGTGGGGCGGCGACGCCACGTGGATCTGGCGGGGCGATGCCGGATCGCAACCGGATCCGCGACCCAAAGCGGCGCCGGAGAGGCGACATCGTGTCGCGTAGCCGAGGGCGGCCCTGCCGCGCCGCCGGATCTTTCGTCCGGACGGACAGTATTCCTAGGAGGGTGATCTCGGCTCCACGACGCGCCCGGCAGGCGTTCGCAAGCTCTCCCGTCGTCCCACCGCTGGGGAAAGCGTCGTCCAGGTGCCCGGCCGCGCCCGGAGCGCCGCTCTCGGCCGCGGCGACGGGCGCGCTGAACGATCTTACCCGGATCTTACTGCGATGCCGTGGTCTCGTAATGCAGCGTAACCCTTGATTCAACTACGCGTGATTACTGGTGGGCGACGCGGTGGCGATTGGCACGGCCGAGCGGGGTGGATGCGCAGTGCGGCGGATTCTGACGATCATCGACCTCTTCCGCGTCGACACCTCGAACCCGGACCTGATGCGGGCGCAGATGCGTGCCCTGCACAACCAGGTGCCGCTGCTCTACGTGATCCTGGCCGTCAACTCGACCGCGGTGGCCGTCACGCATCTGGGCGTCGCACCGACCGGGATCACGCTCTACCCGCTCGCGGGGCTCCTGTCGGTCTGCGTCGTTCGTCTCTGCCTGTGGCTGCGCCGGCGCCGGCAGCCGATCGGGATGGAGGGGACCGCGCTCAAGCTGCGCGCCACGCTGGCGCTCGCCGGCATCCTGGCGGTGTGCTTCATGAGCTGGAGCGTCGCCCTGCTGCAGTACGGGGACGCCTATGCGCAGGCCCACGTCCTGTTCTATGTCGGCAACACGATGATCGCCTGCGCGTTCTGCCTCGCGCATCTGCGGGCGGCGGCGCTTCTGGTCATCGCGGTCGTCGCGGTCCCGTTCTGCCTGCACCTCAGCTCCTTCGACAACCACGTCATGCGGGCCATCGCCCTCAATTTACTGGTGGTCAGCGGCGCGCTCGCCTTCGTGCTCCTCGCCTATCATCGCGACTTCACGCGGCTCATCGGGCAACAGGTCGAGCTCGAGCGGCTGAGCCGGGAGAACCTGCGGCTCGCCAATCTCGATACCCTGACCGAGCTGCCCAACCGCCGCAGCTTCTTCGCCTCCCTCGATACGGCGGCGCAGGCGGCCCAGGCGAGCCGCGGCGGCTTCGTCGTCGGCCTCGTCGACCTCGACGGCTTCAAGCCGGTGAACGACGCCCACGGCCACGGTGCCGGCGACGCGGTGCTGCAGGAGGCCGCGCGCCGCCTGCGCGCGGTGATGGGAAACGCCGCCGTGGTGGCCCGTCTCGGCGGCGACGAGTTCGGCCTGATCCTGCCCGGCAGGGCCGGGGCGACCGCGCTCGCCGGGACCGGGGATGCGATCTGCGGTGCCCTGGCGGCGCCGTTCCGGCTGCCGAACGGCGGCAGCGCCCAGATCGCCGCCTCGGTCGGCTTCGCGGCGTGTCCGGAGGCCGGGTACCGGGCGGAGGTCCTGGTCGAGCGGGCGGATTACGCCCTGTACTACGCCAAGGCGAACCGCCGCGGCACCGCGGTGCTGTTCACCGAGGAGCACGAGCGTCTGCTGCGCACCCAGAGCGTGATCGAGCAGGCCCTGCGCCACGCCGATCTCCCGCAGGAGCTGAGCCTCGTCTACCAGCCGATCGTCGACGTGCAGAGCGGCCGCACGATCGCCTTCGAGGCGCTGGCGCGCTGGAGGAGCCCGGAGCTGGGCCAGGTCTCCCCGGCGGTGTTCGTGCCGATCGCCGAGCGCTCCGGACTGATCACCCGCATCACCGCGGTGCTGTTCGGCCAGGCGCTCGCCGCGGCCCGGGCCTGGCCCGAGTCGGTCGCCCTGTCGTTCAACCTGTCGATGGCCGACATCGCCTCGCCCCAGGCCGCCGCCGGTATCGTCGCGGCGGTCAAGGCAAGCGGCCTCGCCCCCGGCCGGGTGATCCTGGAGGCGACCGAGACCGCGCTGATCCAGGACGTGGCGCAGGCCCAGAACGTGCTGGGGACCCTCAAGGCGAACGGCATCGCCATCGCGCTGGACGATTTCGGCACCGGCTACTCGTCCCTGAGCTACGTCCACCGCCTGCCGCTCGACAAGCTCAAGATCGACCGTAGCTTCATCAGCGAGATCACCACCGACCCGGCGAGCCGCGACATCGTCACGTCGATCCTCGGCCTCGCCCGGAACCTGAAGCTCTGCTGCGTCGTCGAGGGCATCGAGACCGCCGAGCAGGCCCGCCTGCTGGAGAGCCTCGGCTGCGTCCAGATGCAGGGCTATCACTTCCATCGGCCGATGGGGGTCTCCGACACGCTGAACTACCTGGATTCCGAGGCGGCGCGGATGATCCGGTCGGTCCAGGCGGTCGCCCGTCAGCAAGCGGTCGCCTGAGCAGGGGAATGCCGTCCACCTGAAAGGGGAGGGGATCGGCCATGCTCACCGATGACATCGGCGACATCCCAGGCCGCGCCGGTCGGCTCGCCCGGATCGAGGCGCCCTGCACCGCCCGGTCTTCCTCGGCGACGCCATCGATCGCGCGCCCGGCAGTGCCGGGGTCGTGGCCATCGCGCGCGACCTCCAGGCCCGCGAGCCGGATTCCGCGACCTGCCTGACCGGCAAACACGAGGCGATGCTGCTCGACGCGGTCGCCGGGACCGGCTTCGACCTGTGGCGGCTCGACAGCGGCGGCCCGACGCGCAGTTCCTACGACGTCACGCAAGCCCAGCGGCCTGCCCGACATCGTCGCCTGGATCGCCGCCCTGCGGCCTTGCACGCACACCCCGACGCGGAACGGCTCGCCCACCGCATTGATCTCGATACCGGCGCGGTGTTCGACGGTCCGCTCACTGCCGGGGTGTTCACCGCGGGGCAGGGGCCGCCGGTGGATATTCTGTCGTTGCGGTGGGAGGCCGGCAGCGGCATCGCTGCTCTCGACCCTTTGCCGATGTCCGGAAGGTCCGCTTGCAGGCTGCTCAGGCGGCGGCCGTGGCATTTTGCGACGAAGCGGATGCCGGTCGTCGCAGACAATGCAGCGAAATGAAGGACCTGGAGGTCTTCGCGATCGTGAAGCTCTTCCGCAGCCGGGCTGGGTAACGTGCGGACGAGCAGCTTTTCGACATGCTCGCCGGATCTCGGCCGTCGAAGCGACCGAATCATCGCGGACATCGCCAGCACGTCGCCTCGTTTGAAATACTGTACCGGACGATCGGACCGGTTCGTGCTGTCAGCGAGATTTCGCATGATGCTCCGGGCGAACAGTTCCGGTGCCTCCAGCATCATCAGGTGTCCGGTGCCGGGAATGTCCGTGTTGGTCATGGCTCCGCGCGCCAGCCACTCGGGCACGTTCCAACCGCTCCGAGCGCGAGCACCTGCGAGCAGGTGAACCGGCAGTCCGGACACGACGAGGTTCTTCAGGCCATCGAGATAGGCATCGTCGCCTGTCGCCGCGACGACAGCGCGAGCCTGGCTGCGCAATGTGGAGACGGGTTGATTTTCGAGCTACTGGGTCGCGATTTCCAAGGCGACGGGAGTAGGCTTGACCCCGGCGCGGCCGATCCATGCAGCCACATCGGCGCGAAAACCCTCGACCTCCTCCGCGATCTCGGAAAGTTCCTGCGTTGCAATCCTTCGCGACCAGAAGGCGTCGTCCAGCGTGAGGTTGCCCTCGATGCTCGTCAGGGATTTCGTCAATTTCGGGTGACGTCCCGCAAACAGGACGGCAATGGCGCCGCCGACCGAGTGAGCGACGACATCAACGGGCTCGTCGACGCGTTCTCGCAGGCAACTCGCAACACGGTCGGCTTGCTCAGCCAGCTCCCAGGCCGTCGGGGCCTCGTTTCGGTAAGAGCCGTATCCGATCAAATCGGGTGCAAGAACCGTCGCGTCGCCGAGACCCGAGAGGATGCCGGGAGCGCTCAGCGACCCGAACAGGCCGTGGATCAGTCGAATCGGTGCCATCGCGTCCTCCACCGTATCGCTCCCCGATGGGTACGAACCTCGTGGACGCTTTCGGGGAAGGCGCTTCGTGCAGCGTATGGCGTCGATGGGTCGGTTGCGGAACGTCCGCTTCCGGCAGAACGGCGCAAGGCGGCCCGCGGCCTTGGACAGCCCGATCAAGCCGAGCGGGTTTCGGGCCCGGAGCCTCGATCGAAGGAGGAGCCCATCCCGCTCCATCCGGCATCGTCACCGGCCATGGATCCCGGGTTCCGCTTCGCGGCCCCGGGAGACGATGGAGGCCGTGCAGCCCGCCGGAGACATCCGGCGGGCTGCACAGGATTCTCAGCCCTTCGCCTTCGCCACCTGGGCGCGGGCGGCCTCAAGCACCTTCTCCGGCGTGAAGCCGAACTTCGACTGCAGGTCCTTGATCGGCGCCGAGGAGCCGAAGGTGTGCATGCCCAGGATCGTGCCGGCGCTGCCGGTGTAGCGGTCCCAGCCGATCACCGAGCCCTGCTCGACCGCGACGCGGGCGGTCACCTCGGGCGGCAGCACGCTGTTGCGGTAGGCCTCGTCCTGCTGCTCGAACAGCTCCCAGGACGGCATCGACACCACCCGGGCTTTCACGCCCTCGGCCTTCAGCGTCTCGTAGGCGCCGAGGCAGAGCTGCACCTCGGAGCCGGTGCCGATCAGGATCACGTCCGGCTTCGCCTCGTCGGTGCCGGCCAGCACGTAGGCGCCCTTGGCGGCGCCCGAGGCCGGGGCGTACTTCTCCCGGTCGACGGTCGGCAGCGGCTGGCGGCTCAGCGCCAGCACCGCCGGCTGGTGCTTGAGCTGCATGATGACGCGATAGGCCTCCGCCACCTCGTTGGCGTCCGCCGGCCGGAAGGTGACGAGGCCGGGAATCGCGCGCAGCGCCAGCAGGTGCTCCACTGGCTGGTGGGTCGGCCCATCCTCGCCCACCCCGATCGAATCGTGGGTGAAGACGTGGAAGACCGGCAGCTCCATCAGGGCGGCGAGCCGGATCGGCGGGCGCATGTAGTCGGAGAAGACCAGGAAGGTCGCCCCGTAGGCGCGCAGGCCCACGAGGCCCAGGCCGTTGACGATCGAGCCCATCGCGTGCTCGCGCACGCCGAAATGGATGTTGCGCCCGCCGGGCGTGAACGGCCCGAGGGTGCCGGCCTCCGGGCTCTCGAGCTTGGTCTTGTTCGAGGGCGCGAGGTCGGCCGAGCCGCCAAGCAGCCACGGCACCCGGTTGGCGATGGCGTTGAGCACCTTGCCGGACGATTCGCGGGTGGCCAGCCCCTTGGCGTCCGCCGGGAAGACCGGGATCTCGGCGTCCCAGCCCTCCGGCAGCTCGCCGGCGAGATAGGCGTCGAGGTCCTTGGCGAGGCCGGCGTCCCCGGCCTTCACCTCCTCGACCAGCGCCAGCCACTCCTCGCGCAGGGCCTTGCCGCGGGCGCCGATCCCGTTGCGGAAGGCGTCGTAGACGCCGTCCGGCACCAGGAACTGCGAATCCTCCGGCCAGCCATAGGCGCGCTTGGCGCCCTTGACCTCGTCGGGGCCGAGCGCGTCCGAGTGGGCCTTCGGCGTGCCCTGCTTCGTCGGCGCGCCGTAGCCGATCACCGAGTTGACGATGATCAGGGTCGGGCGGTCGCCCGATTGCAGGAAGGTCTCGAGGGCGTGGGCGACCGCCGCGGTGTCGTTGGCGTCGGCGACCCGCAGCACTTGCCAGCCATAGGCCAGGAAGCGGGCGGCGACCTCCTCGCTGAAGGCGAGGTCGGTGTGGCCCTCGATGGTGATGGTGTTGTTGTCGTAGATCCAGCACAGGTTCGACAGGCGCAGGTGCCCGGCGATCGAGGCGGCCTCGGCCGAGACGCCCTCCATCAGGTCGCCGTCGCTGCACATGGCGTAGACGTTGTAGTCGAAGACCTGCCGGTCGCCGTGGGCCAGGCGCTCGCCGAGGAAGCGGCCGCCCATCGCCATGCCGACCGAATTCGCCACGCCCTGGCCGAGCGGCCCGGTGGTCACCTCGACGCCGGTGGTGAAGTGGTATTCCGGGTGTCCCGGGGTGCGGCTGTCGAGCTGGCGGAACTTCTTGATGTCCTCCAGGCTCACCGCCGGGGCGTTGCCCCCGTCCTTCTCCGCCACCTCGGCGAGGTGGAGCAGGCTGTAGAGCAGCATCGAGGCATGCCCGACCGACAGCACGAAGCGGTCGCGGTTCGGCCAGTGCGGGTTCGCCGGGTCGTAGCGGAGGTAGCGGTTCCACAGGGTGAAGGCGACCGGGGCCAGGCCCATCGGCGCGCCGGCATGGCCGGAATTGGCCTTCTGCACCGCATCGATCGTCAGCGTGCGGATCGTGTCGATGCAGCGCTGGTCGATCTCGCTGGTGCCGGCCTTCGCCTTGGTGTCGGCTGCGCTCATGTCTGGGCCTCGTCGGAATGGGGTGTCGGGATGCGCCGCCTCACGACGTCGCGCCCTGGGCCGCGTGCGGCAGCATGACCGGGCGCTCGCCCGCCTGCCCCGCCGCGTCAGGGTCTCCGCCGCGCTCCTTAGCGGGTCCGACGGCGCGACTGAAGTTCAGAAGCGTGTTGACCAACGCGACATGGCTGAACGCCTGCGGAAAATTTCCGACCTGGCGCTTGCGCACCGGGTCGTATTCCTCGGCGAGCAGCCCGACGTCGTTGCAGAGCGCCAGCAGCCGCTCGATCAGGGCGCGGGCCTCGTCGCAGCGCCCGAGCCCGATCAGGTTGTCGGCGTACCAGAAGCTGCACGGCAAGAAGGCGCCCTCGCCGGCAGGCAGTCCGTCGGTGGTCTGGCCGCTGGTGTCGTAGCGCAGCACGAAGCCGTCATGCATCAGCTCGCGGCCGATCGCCTCGACGGTGCCGACGACCCGCGGATCGTCCTGGGGCAGGAAGCCCATATGGGCGATCAGCAGCAGGCTCGCGTCGAGGTCCTTCGCGCCGTAGAACTGCACGAAGCTGTTGCGCTCCCGATCGAAGCCCTTGTCGCAGACCTCGCGGTGGATCTCGTCGCGGGCGGCGCGCCAGCGCGCCACCGCGGTCTCGTCCCCGGCGGTCGGCTCCTCGTCGGCGACGTGCTCCTCGTAGAACTTGATCGCCCGGTCGAAGGCGACCCAGGCCATCACCTTCGAATGGACGAAGTGCTTGCGCCCGCCGCGCACCTCCCAGATGCCCTCGTCCGGCTCGCGCCAGACCCGCTCGAGGTGGTCGAGGAGGGCACGCCCGACCCGCACGCCCGATTCGTCGGCCCGCATCCCGCGCTGGTGGGCCTGGTAGAGGGCGTCGAACAGCTCGCCGTAGACGTCGAGCTGGAACTGTTGCGCGGCGGCGTTGCCGACCCGTACCGGGCGCGAGCCTTCGTAGCCCGGCAGCCAGTCGAGCTCGATCTCGGGCAGCAGGCGCTCGCCGGCGATGCCGTAGAGGATGTGGGCCTGGGCGGGGCTGCCCGCCACCGCCCGTGTGAGCCAGTCGCGCCAGGCCCGGGCCTCGTCGATGTAGCCCGCATCCATCAGTGCCAGCAGCGTGAAGGTCGAGTCGCGCAGCCAGCAGAACCGGTAGTCCCAGTTGCGCACGCCGCCGATCTGTTCGGGCAGCGAGGTGGTGGGTGCTGCCACGATCCCGCCGGTCGGCCGGTAGATCAGCGCCTTGAGGGTCAGGAGCGAGCGCGTCAGCACCGCGTCCCAGGGCGTGCCGCCGCGGCAGCGTCGGCACCAGGAGCGCCAGTAATCGACGGTGCCGGAGAGCACCTTGCGCGGCTCGATCGGCGGCGGGTCCTCCTCGTGCGAGAGGCCCCAGCTCAGCACGAAGGCGGTGCTGCGCCCTTCCTCGATCGTGAAGTCCGAGACCGTCGACTGGCCGACCCCCTTGAGCGGCGCACGGGTGCGAAGCACCAGCTTGTTCGGCCCGGCGATGGCGCGCAGGTCGTCGTTCTCGCTGCGCGACACCCAGGGGACGGCGGAGCCGTAATCGAAGCGCACCACCAGATCCATGCGCATCGCCACCCGGCCGCGCACGCCCTCGACCAGGCGCACCAGGTGGGTGCCGTCCTCGACCGGCATGTAGTCGAGCACCCGCACGACCCCCTCCGGGGTCTCGTGGATGGTCTCGAGGACCAGCGTGTCGTCCAGGTAGCGGCGGGTGGTGGTGGCCGCGCCCGCCGGCGCGATCTTCCAGTGGCCGTGATCCTCGCGGGTGCCGAGCAGGGCCGCGAAGCAGGCGGAGGCGTCGAAGCGCGGCCAGCACAGCCAGTCGACGCTGCCGTCGCGCCCGATCAGCGCCGCGCTGCGCCCGTCCCCGACGAGCGCGTAATCCTCGATGAGCAACGCCATGATGCGTCCCGAACGGAAGTCGTGACGCCCGTAGCTAGAGCGGCCTTCCCTTCGGTCCAACCCGATTCCGGCCGCGTCCGGTCAGCGCCGGCGGTCGATCAGGTCGATCATCGCGGCGCCGGCATTCACCATCCCGTCGCCCATCGCCGCCACGGTCTGGGTCACCACCCGGCCGGTCGGCATGAAGGGGAGCCAGGGCGAGGAGGACCGCCCGGTCTCCGGGCCGGTGCTCGCCGTGCGGGTCGCGGGGCTGCGTCCGGTCTCCGGCGCGGATTCCGTCTGGGCCTTCGCCTTCGGCATCTCGGGCCGGGCCGGCGGGCGCAGGCCCGCGAGCGCCGGCACCGCGCGGGAGCGGTGGGGGGCGGCAGCGCGGCGGGCTGCCTTGCCCTCCGGCTTCTCCTCGGCGGCCTTCTCGCCGCTTCTGGCCTCGGCGATCACCGGCAGGACCAGCGGGGTGGCCTCCGCCGGCATGGCGGCCTCGGGCGGCAGGGTCGCGACCAGGGGGAATTGCCGCTCGAACTCGAGCGGGTAGGGGGCGCGCACCCGCCCCTCGCCCTCGGGAGCGCCGCGGAACAGGTCCGCCCCGGGCGGCAGCGGCTGCATCGCCACGACCTGGCCCTCCGGCGCCCGCGGCTCCGGTTCGCGCCAGTACAGCGAGCCCGCGGCCAGGCAGATCGCCACGCAGGCGGTGGGGAGCAGCGGCAGGTAGCCCCGCGAGGCGCCGGGCAGGCTTCCGATGGCGCCGATCGTCGCCGTCTCGCGCATCCGCCCCTTGTCCCGCATCCCAGCCTCCTCGCCGCCGATGCCGCAGTGAAGCCCCGGTTTCGGGCCGAAGCGGGGCCGTTTCTTTGCGCTTTCGTGTCCGCGGGCGGTCCGTGCGGCGGCCGCCCCGGACGGAGGGCGGGGATGCCACGCGCCCCCCCTTGGGTTAGGGAGCGGACGTGACCACCCCGTTCCCGGGTCGTCGCGCGGGATTCCGCCCGCACGGCCCGACTTTTGCGTGATCCGACGCCGACATGCCCGACCGCGCGACCCCCGCCCCGTCCCCGGGCGACAGCCTGACCATCGCCGTCGTCGACCCGAGCCGTGCCCGGGCGGCGATCCTGGAGGAGGGCCTGCGTGCCGTCGAGGGCGCCCGGGTGGTGGTGATCCCCGACACCGCCGACCTCCTCGACCGGCTGTCGGCCGTCTCGCCCGACGTGGTGGTGATCCACCTCGAGAGCCCGAGCCGCGACCTCCTCGAGCAGATGTTCGGCGTCTCGCGCCTCGTCGAGCGGCCGGTGGCGATGTTCGTCGACCGCTCCGACACGCCGATGATGCAGGCGGCGGTGGATGCCGGCATCTCGGCCTACATCGTCGACGGCCTGCGCGCCGAGCGGATCAAGCCGATCATCGAGATCGCGATCCTGCGCTTCAACGCCTTCGCGCGGCTCCAGCGCGAGCTCAGCGAGGCGAAGGGCGAACTGGCCGACCGCAAGCTGATCGAGCGCGCCAAGGGCATCCTGATGAGCGCCAAGGGGCTGACCGAGGACGAGGCCTACAAGCAGCTCCGGCGCAAGGCCATGAACGAGAAGCGCAAGATCGTCGACATCGCCCGCGCCATCGTCACCGCCGCGGACCTGCTCGGATGAGGCTGCAGCTCGGCTACGTCCCGCTCACCGACGCCGCGGTGCTGATCGCCGCGGTGGAGCGCGGCTTCACGGAGGAGGAGGGGCTCGGCGTCGACCTCGCCCCGGCGCCGTCCTGGGCCACCCTGCGCGACCACCTGGCGCTCGGCCTCCTCGACGGCGCCCACATGCTGGCGCCGCTGGCGCTCGCCTGCCACCTGGGCCTCTCCGGACCGCAGGCCCGGCTGATCGCGCCCGCCGCGCTCGCCCGCAACGGCAACGCCGTGACCCTGTCGCTGCCGCTCTGGCGGGCACTCGATGCCCGGTCGGACGCCGTGGCCGACGTCGCCCGCGCCTTCGCCCGGGTCGCCGAGGACCGGGCCGGGGCGGGGCGGCCGCTGACGCTCGGCACCGTCCACCCCTATTCCAGCCACACCTACCAGCTGCGGCGGCTCCTGGCGCGCGGCGGCAGCTCGTTGTCGGCGGTGCGCCTCGTCGTGGTCCCGCCGGCCCGCACCGTGGAGGCGCTGGAGCGCGGGCTGATCGACGGGTTCTGCGTCGGCGCGCCGTGGAGCACCGTCGCGGTCGAGGCCGGGGTCGGCCGCATCGCGGCGCTCGGCGCCCACATCGCGCCGGACTGCCCGGAAAAGGTGCTGGCCCTGACCGCCGACATGGCCGACCGCGCCGCGCCGCTCCTGCGCGCCCTGAAACGCAGCGCCCGCTGGTGCGGCGATCCGGGGAACCGCGAGGCGCTGGCCGCACTGCTCGGCCACCCGCGCCATCTCGGCCTCGATCCGGCGCTGATCCTGAGAGGTCTGGCCGGGACGCTGCGGCTCGCGCCGGGCGGGCCGGTGATCGAGGCCGCGGATTATCTCGTGCTCGGGGAGCGGGAACTGACCCCCGACCCGGCATCCCTCGACTGGCTCGCCGACGAGATGGCGGCGGCCGGGCAGGTCGCGGCGGACACGGTCCGGGCCGAGGCGGCGGGTCTGTACCGACCGGACCTGCTGGCGGCCGCTTGAGAGGGCGACGGTCTTGCTCCCGCGAGACCCGGCTCCCTGGAGCCGCCGTCTCCCGAGACGGTTGCGAGCCGCGTCCCGACGGGTTCGACGGGCGCGCTCACGCCATCGCGTCGGCCGACAGGAGCGCTTCCATCGTCCTTTCGCGGAAACGTCTCATCGCTGCCGCGTCGCCCTCCGCGCGCATACGCACGGTGGCGCCCTCGTAGGCGTCGATGAGGGCGTCGGCGAGGCCCGCGGTATCGGTCGCGGGTGACAGCTCGCCGGCCGCCTTCGCGGTGTCGAGGAGGCCGGCGAGCTGGGTACGCCAGTTCGCGAAGGCGGCCTTAAGCCGCGTCCGGATCGCCTCGCTGTGCGGCGCGCTCGTCTGGGCCAGGACGCCGTAGAGGCACCCTCCCGTTTCCCCGGCCTCGTCCATCTCGGCCTCCAGCGCCTCGAAGTAATGCCGCAACCGCTGCAAAGGCGAGCCGTCCGTCGCGAAGCAGGCGAGCCGGAACGCCTCGTAGCGCGCCGCATAGGCGTCGACGACCGCCAGCGCGTAGGCCTCCTTGCTCGGGAAGAAATTGTAGAACGATCCCTTCGGAACGCCGGCTCCGGACAGGATCGGCTGGATGCCGATCCCCTCGTAGCCCCGGGCCAGGAAGGCCTTCAGGCCCTCCGCAATGAGGAGGTCGCGCGTGTCTCGTCGTGCCATGACGTAAAATTAGACTGGTCGTCTCAGACCGTCAACGCCATGAGTAGACCGGTCGTCTCAAGGACCGTTCGATCGAGGGGGATGCGGGGATGGATCACCGACGCCGAGACGGGCTCCTCCTCGTGGCGGCCGCCACGCTCCTGTGGAGCCTCGCCGGGCTGTTCGTGCGCCTGATCGAGCTGCCGGCCTGGGACCTGATCCTGTGGCGCTCGGTCTTCGCCGGCTTCGCCCTCCTGGCGTTCTCCGTCCTCCGCCCGGCAAGGGGCACGACGTTCGGGTGGATCGGTCTCGGCGCATCGATGCTGGCCGCCGTCACCATGGCCGCCTACGCGGCGTCGCTCACCTTGACCAGCGTGGCCGATGTCCTGATCGTCTACGCGACGCTACCGTTCGTGACCGCGGGGCTGGGGTGGCTGCTCCTGGGCGAACGCCCGTCGCGCCGGTTGCTGACCGCGAGCGCGGCGGCCCTGGGCGGAGTTCTCCTGGTCGCCGGCCAGTCGGCCCGTCTCGACGGCGTGGCCGGGAATGGGCTCGCCCTCCTGATGACCCTCGCCTTCGCGGGGCTTCTGATCGTGGCGCGCCGCTTCGCGCGGATCGATCTCGTCCGGGTCAACGCCGTGGCCGCGCTCCTGTGCGTGCTGGTGGCCCTGCCGATGTCGTCGGGCGCGGTGCCGGGCACGACCACCCTGGTGCTGCTCGCCGCCCTCGGCGTCCTGACGACGTCCCTGTCCTTCCTCCTGTTCCTGACGGGCAGCCGTCATATCCCGTCCACGGAAGCGGCGCTGATCGGCCTTCTCGATGTCGTGCTCGGCCCGCTCTGGGTGTGGATCGTCGTGTCCGAGGATCCCGGACAGGGCGCGCTGATCGGAGGCGCGATCGTCCTGGCTGCCGTGGTCTGGTACCTGGCTCCGAACCTCGGACGGCGGCCGAGGAGAGGACCGCCGGGACGGGTACGCCCGGGTCCGGGCGATGCGATGCCGTCGGTGCGGTCGCTTCGCGAGACAAGTTCGTCTCGCGAGACAACTCGTTCTCGCAAAGGAGGTCGAGAGGCGGCGTCCCGGTCGTGACGGAGCGTTCGGCGGCTCCCGGGATCGCCCGCGAGTCCCCGCCCGCGACGACCGATCGGGGGACGGCCTGTCCCGTCCCCGCATCGCTGCCCATTTCCCCGCCCGCCGAGCCTATCATTTGTGCATCGCACGCGCCCACCGGACCGGCGCTCCGGCCAATCCGGCCAAGCTGCGAACGATACCGATTTCAAGCACTTGATTGGCCCGCAAGGTGGTTGGCACGAAACCTGCTGGTCCCCTCCTGTCCGTCAGCGTCGACGGGCACCGACAGTCAGCAAAGCCGCTGACCCGAGTTCCCCGATGGGCCCGCATCCGCGCGGCCGGCGGACGACCTTGGGCAGCGGCTTTTTGCGTTCCGAACCGGATCGAGCGCCTCGGCGGCGCGAACGACTTGAGGGCGAGTCATCGATGAGCAGCGTTGAGCACACCACGCGTCGCGGTCTCCTCAAGGGGGCGGCCGGCGCCCTGTCGCTGGCAGCGGCCAGCCGCGTCGCCCTGCCGGGCGGCGCCTTCGCGCAAGGAGCCGGACCCGAGGTGAAGGGCGCCAAGCTCGGCTTCATCGCGCTCACCGACGCCGCCCCGCTCTTCGTCGCCAAGGAGAAGGGGATCTTCGCGCGTCACGGCATGCCCGACGTCGAGGTCCTGAAGCAGGCCTCCTGGGGCACCACCCGCGACAACCTGGTGCTGGGCTCGGAGGGCAACGGCATCGACGGAGCCCACATCCTCACCCCGATGCCCTACCTGATCAGCGCCGGCCGGGTGACGCAGAACAACGTTCCGGTCCCGATGTACATCCTGGCCCGGCTCAACCTCGCCGGGCAGTGCATCTCGGTCGCCAAGGAGCATATGGGCGACAAGGTCGCCCTCGACGCCAAGCCCTTCAAGGCGGCTTTGGAGCGCAAGAAGGCGTCCGGCAAGTCGGTGAAGGCCGCGATGACCTTCCCGGGCGGCACCCACGACCTCTGGATCCGCTACTGGCTCGCCGCCGGCGGCATCGACCCGGACAAGGACATCGAGACCATCGTCGTGCCGCCGCCCCAGATGGTGGCGAACATGAAGGTCGGCACGATGGATTGCTTCTGCGTCTGCGAGCCGTGGAACGAGCAGCTGATCACGCAAGGCATCGGCTACACCGCGCTCACCACCGGCGAGTTGTGGAAGGACCATCCGGAGAAGGCGCTCGGCATGCGCGCCTCATGGGTCGACAAGTACCCCAACGCCGCCAAGGCCCTCCTGGCGGCGGTGATGGAAGCGCAGCAATGGTGCGACAAGCCGGAAAACCGCGACGAGCTCGCCGGCATCGTCGCCAAGCGCCAGTGGATCAACGTTCCGGCGACCGACGTCGTCAAGCGGATGAAGGGTGAATTCGATTACGGCGACGGCCGCAAGGTGTCGAACAGCCCCCATATCATGAAGTACTGGGCCGACGACGCCTCTTACCCGTACAAGTCGCACGACCTCTGGTTCCTCACCGAGGACATCCGCTGGGGCAAGTTCGATCCCCAGACCGACACCAAGGCCCTCATCGAGAAGGTGAACCGCGAGGACATCTGGCGCGAGGTCGCGAAGACCATGGGCGTGACCGCCCCGTCCTCGACCTCGCGCGGCAAGGAGACCTTCTTCGACGGCAAGGTCTTCGATCCGGCGGATCCGTCCGCCTACCTCAACAGCCTCGGCATCAAGAAGGTGGCGTGACATGGCTCTCGGAACCACCCTCGGGCGCGTCGCCGCCGTCAAACCGGAGGGGGCCCGCCGCCCCCTCGTCACCCGCGCCGCCCTCAAGGGCCTGGCGCTGCGGATCGTCCCGCCGCTCGTCGTGCTGGCGGTCTTCCTGCTGCTCTGGGAAGTGCTGTGCCAGCGCCCCGGCGCCGGCCTGCCGCCGCCCTCGCGCGTCGTCACGGAGGCCTGGGACATCATCGCCCACCCGTTCTACGACAACGGCGGGACCGACAAGGGGCTCTTCTGGCACATCAGCGCCAGCCTCCAGCGGGTGGCTCTCGGCTTCACCCTGGCGGTGATCGCCGGCGTGATGCTGGGCACCCTCGTCGGCCAGTCGGAATGGGCGATGCGCGGGCTCGACCCGATCTTCCAGGTCCTGCGCACCATCCCGCCGCTCGCCTGGCTGCCCTTGTCGCTCGCCGCCTTCCGGGACGGCCAGCCCTCGGCGATCTTCGTGATCTTCATCACCTCGATCTGGCCGATCATCATCAACACCGCGGTCGGCATCCGCAACATCCCGCAGGACTATCGCAACGTCGCGGCGGTCCTGCGCCTCAACGCCTTCGAGTTCTTCGCCAAGGTGATGCTGCCCTCGGCCGCACCCTACATCTTCACCGGTCTTCGCATCGGCGTCGGCCTGTCCTGGCTCGCCATCGTGGCGGCCGAGATGCTGATCGGCGGCGTCGGCATCGGCTTCTTCATCTGGGATGCCTGGAACTCCTCGCACATCAGCGAGATCATCGTGGCCCTGGTCTATGTCGGGGTGATCGGCTTCGTGCTCGACCGCCTCGTCGCCGGCCTCGGCCACCTCGTCACCCGCGGCACCGCCACGGCCTGAGGAGGCCAACCATGACCCATCTCAGCCTCGAACAGGTCGGCATCAGCTTCACCCGAGCCGGGCGCACCACGGAAGTCTTGCGCGACGTCGACCTGAAGATCGACAAGGGCGAGTTCGTCTCGCTGATCGGCCATTCCGGTTGCGGCAAGTCGACGGTGCTCAACATCGTGGCGGGCCTGCTCAAGGCCTCCACCGGCGGCGTCCTCCTCGACGGCAAGGAAGTGAACAGCCCCGGCCCCGAGCGGGCCGTGGTCTTCCAGAACCACTCTCTCCTGCCCTGGCTCACCGTGCGCGAGAACGTTGCGCTCGCCGTCGACAAGGTCTTGAGGTCGAAGAAGAGCCGGGCGGAGCGGCGCGAGTGGATCGAGCACAACCTCGCGCTCGTCAACATGACCCATGCCGCCGAGAAGCGCCCGCACGAGATCTCCGGCGGCATGAAGCAGCGCGTCGGCATCGCCCGGGCGCTGGCCATGGAGCCCAAGGTGCTCCTCATGGACGAGCCCTTCGGAGCGCTGGACGCCCTGACCCGCGCGCATCTCCAGGATCAGCTGATGGAGATCCACCTGCGGCTGAAGAACACCGTGATCATGATCACCCACGACGTCGACGAGGCGGTGCTCCTCTCCGACCGGATCGTCATGATGACGAACGGCCCCTCGGCCACGATCGGCGAGGTCTTGTCCGTGCCGCTCGCCCGGCCGCGCAAGCGCCTGGAGCTCGTCGAGGACCCGACCTACACACACGCTCGGGCCGAGGTGCTGGAATTCCTCTACGCCCGCCACGCCAAACCCGCGATCGCGGCCTGACGCGCATGTCCGAGCGCCTCGTCGTCATCGGCAACGGCATGGCCTCGCTCCGCTTCCTGGAGCGGCTGCTCGATGCCGCCCCCGGCCGCTACGCCGTCACCTGCGTCGGCGCCGAGCCGGTGGCGGCCTACAACCGGGTGCTCCTGTCGTCGCTGCTCGGCGGCGAGGTGGACGAGGCGGCCTGCACCTTCCGCGGGCTCGACTGGTACGCCGAGCACGGCATCACCCTCGTCACCGGCGCGCCCGCCACCGCCATCGACACGGCGGAGCGCATCGTCCGCGTCGGCGAGGGGCTGGTGCTGCCTTTCGATAAACTGGTCCTGGCGGTCGGCTCGGTGCCGATCCGGCTGCCGAAGCCCGGCATGGACCTGCCCGGGGTCATCACCTTCCGCGACCTCGCCGACGTCGCGGCGATCCGCCGGGCGGCGGTGGCGGGCGCCCGGGCGATCGTGATCGGCGGCGGGCTCCTCGGGTTGGAGGCGGCGGTGGGCCTGGCACGCCTCGGCGTCGACACGACGCTGCTGCACGTCATGGACCGGCTGATGGAGCGCCAGCTCGACCACGCCGCCGCAGGCCTCGTGCGCGAGGCGATGGAGGCCCGCGGCGTGCGGGTTCTGCTCAGCGCCGACACCGCGTCGGTCGAGGGCGACGGCAAGGTCGAGCGCCTGATTCTCTCGGATGGCACCGTGCTGCCGGCCGATCTCGTGGTCATGTCGGTCGGCGTGCGTCCCTCGACGGCGCTGGCGGCCGGTGCCGGCCTCGCGGTCGGCCGCGGCATCCGGGTCGACGACACGATGGCGACCTCGGTCCCGGGCATCTACGCGCTGGGCGAATGCGCCGAGCACCGGGGCCAGACCTACGGCCTCGTCGAGCCGGCCTACGAGCAGGCCGAGGTGCTCGCCCGCCACCTCTGCGGGATCGAGGCAACTTACGCCGGCACCTCGCTCGCGACCAGCCTCAAGGTGTCGGGCCTGCCGGTCTTCTCCGCCGGCGCGGTCGACGTGCCGGACGGCGCCGAGGCCGTGACCTGGAGCGATCCGACGGCTGGCCTCTACCGCAAGCTCGTGATCGACGGCGACCGACTGATCGGCGCGGTCTTCGTCGGCGACGTCGCCGAGCAGGGCTGGTGCAAGTCCCTGATCCGCACCGGCGACACCATCACGTCCGACGACCGGGACGACCTGATGTTCGGGCGTCCCGTCTCCCACCCCCTCGCAGCGTGAAGGAGCCCGCGATGGCCGACGACTTCGACGCCGAGCAGAAGCGCTACCTCGAAGGCTTCTCCCACGGCATCGCCGCGATCCGCATGACCGGCGGCCTCGCCGGCGGCGGAACTGCGCCTGCCCACGCCGCCGAGCCGACCGGGCCGGACGCGAGCCACATCAAGGCGCAGGACCGCACCGTGAAGAACGGCGGCAAGCTCGCCGACCAGGAGAAGTGGAAGCGGGCCGAGAACCCGTTCGACGGCCACAACAGGCTCATCGCCGAGGCCGAGACCGGCAAGGCGCCGAAACCCGAGGACAATTTCCGCTGGCGCTATCACGGCCTGTTCTGGGTCGCTCCGGCCCAGAACTCCTACATGTGCCGCCTGCGGATCCCCAACGGCATCCTGCACCACTGGCAGTTCGCCGGCATCGCCGACCTCGCGGACGCCCATGGCGGCGGCTACAGCCACGTCACGACGCGCGCCAACCTCCAGGTGCGGGAAATCTCGCCCGAGCACGGCCAGCCCTTCCTCGACGGGCTGATCGATCTCGGCCTGACGGCACGGGGCGCGGGGGCGGACAACATCCGCAACGTCACCGGCTCGCCCACCGCCGGCATCGACGCCCAGGAACTGCTCGACACGCGCCCGCTCGCCAAGTCCTGGCACAACCACATCCTCAACGACCGCTCGCTCTTCGGGCTGCCGCGCAAGTTCAACGTCGCCTTCGACGGCGGCGGCGTGCTGCCGGTGCTGGAGGAGACCAACGACATCGGCTTCCAGGCGGTCGAGGTGATGGAAGGCGCGGGCATCGAGCCCGGAATCTGGATGCGCCTCGTGCTCGGCGGCATCACCGGCCATCGCGACATCGCCCGCGACACCGGCGTGGTCTTGAGGCCGAAGGAGTGCAACGCCGTCGCCGATGCGATCCTGCGGGTCTTCATCGAGAACGGCGACCGGACCAACCGCAACAAGGCGCGGATGAAGTACGTCCTCGACGCCTGGGGCTACGACAAGTACCTCGCCGCCGTCGAGGAGAAGCTCGGCCGCAAGCTGGAGCGGGTCGACCCGGCCCACGTGAAGCCCCGCGGCGGCTTCGACCGCTACGCCCATGTCGGCGTCCATGCTCAGGTTCAGCCGTACCTCAACTGGATCGGCGTGGTGCTGCCCGTCGGCAAGATGACCACCGACCAGATGCGTGAGCTGGCGAAGATCTCGCGGGAATGCGGCGACGGTCAGATTCGGCTCACCGTGTGGCAGAATTTTCTCTTTTCCGGCGTGCCCGACGATCGCGTGGCGGAGGTCGAGTCCCGCGTCGCGGCCCTCGGGCTGTCCACCAAGGCGTCGAGCATCCGCGCCGGCCTCGTCGCCTGCACGGGCAACCGCGGCTGCAAGTTCGCCGCCGCCGATACCAAGGGCCACGCGCTCCTCATCGCCGACCACGTCGAGGCCGCCGTGCCGGGACTCGACGTGCCGGTGAACGTCCACCTCACCGGCTGCCATCATTCCTGCGCCCAGCACTACATCGGCGATATCGGCCTCATCGGCGCCAAGGTGACGGTGAGCGAGGAGGGCGACACCGTCGAGGGCTACGACATCGTGGTCGGCGGCGGCTTCGGCGAGGCGGCCAAGATCGGCACCGAGATCTGGAAGGCCGTGAAGGCCAAGGAGTGTCCGGGCCGGATCGAGGCCCTGCTCAACGACTATCTCGAGCATCGCACCGGCCCGGAGGAGACCTTCCAGGCCTACACCGCCCGCCGCGGGCCGGAGGCGCTGAAGGGCCTCGCCGACGCGAGGCTGCTGGAGGCGGCCGAGTAAAGCACCCTTCTCCTCTCCCCGCGGGCGGGGAGAGGAGAAACCCGGCGCCTCACCGCCTGACGCTGACTGCCACTCTTCTCCGGTAACCCCGATGACCCAGCACGTCGCTCCCCCGCTCGTCCTGATCCCCGAATCCGCCCCCTTCACCACCGACCAGCGCGCCTGGCTGTCGGGCTACTTCGCCGCCCTGCTCGGGCCGGCGGTCGAGGGCGCGACGGCGTTGCCGGCCGGCGAGGCGCCCGGCGGGCCGGCGCTCGCCGACAACGGCGACGCGCCCTGGCACGACCCGTCGATGCCGCTCGACGACCGCATGGTGCTGGCCAAGGACCGCTCCGAGCCGCAGAAGCTGATGGCCGCCATGGCCCAGCAGGATTGCGGCCAGTGCGGCTACAACTGCGCCGACTATGCCAACGCCCTCTTCCTCAAGACCGAGGAGCGCCTGAACCTGTGCCAGCCGGGCGGCAAGGACACGCTCCGGATGCTGAAGAAGCTGGAGGCGGAGTTCGGTGCCGCGGCCCCGGCCGGCGCCGCGGCGCCCGCCTCCGACGACGCCCCGAAGGCCGACGCCCCGGTCGGTCCCTACGGGCTCTGCCGCGAGAACCCGGCCGAGGCGGTGTTCCTCTCCCGCCGCCGCCTCAACGCGCCCGGCGGCGAGAAGGAGACCTGGCACATCGAGATCGACCTCGCCGGCACCGGCATCGACTACGTGGTCGGCGATTCACTCGGCCTGTTTCCCGCCAACGCCCCGGCGCTCGCCGATGCGGTCATCGCCGAGCTCGGCGCCCGGCCGGAGCGGGTCATCGCCACCAAGCTCGGCGAGAAGACGCTGCGCGATCACCTGCTGACCAACTACTCGCTGGGAGGCGCCCCCGACGGGCTGTTTCAGCTTCTCTCGCTGCTGACCTCCGGTGCGCAGCGCAGGAAGGCCCAGGCGCTGAGCGCCGGCGAGGATCCGGACGGCGACGCGGCCTATCTCGACGTGCTCGGGGCGCTGCACAAGTTCCCGGGCGCGCGCCCCGACGCCGAGGTCTTCCTCGAAGCCCTCGACGAGCTGCAGCCGCGGCTCTACTCGATCTCGTCCTCGCCCAAGGCCGATCCCGGCCGGGTCTCGCTCACCGTCGATGCGGTGCGTTACAGCCACCGCTCGCGCCTGCGGCTCGGCGTCGCCTCGACCCATCTCGGCGAGCGCCTGGCCGAGACCGCCAAGGTGAAGGTCTACCTCCAGAAGGCCCACGGCTTCGGCCTGCCCTCGACGCCCGAGACCCCGGTCATCATGGTCGGCCCGGGCACCGGCATCGCGCCGTTCCGCGCCTTCCTGCGCGAGCGCGCCGCCACCGCGGCGCCGGGCAGGAATTGGCTGTTCTACGGCCACCAGCGCCAGGCCTCGGACTTCTTCTACCGCGACGAGCTCAACGGCCTGAAGGACCAGGGCGTGCTGACCCGCCTGTCGTTGGCCTGGTCGCGCGACGGGGCCGAGAAGACCTACGTCCAAGACCGGATGCGCGAGAACGGCCGCGAGCTGTGGCGCTGGTTCGAGGACGGCGCCCACTTCTACGTCTGCGGCGACGCCAAGCGCATGGCCAAGGACGTCGAGCGCGCGATCATCGATGTGGCGGCGACCCATGGCGGCAAGAGCCCCGAGGAGGCGGTGGCGTATCTCGCGGCGCTCAAGAAGGCGAACCGGTATCAGGCGGACGTTTACTGAAATCGGCGGTTCAAGGCTTCTCCCGCCCTCGACCTCATCCTGAGGTGTCAGTCCATCGGAGATGGACTGACCTCGAAGGAGGGCTCCAGAAGTCTCCGCGATCCCTGGATTCCTCCTTCGAGGCTCAGCGATCTTCGATCGCCCGCACCTCAGGATGAGGTCGAAGGCGGAGAACACCCGACAAGGGCCGGCCGCTTCCCAAGGCCGAGCAGGACGTCCGTCTCACTGAATGATGGGCTCTGCCGCCGCCCGGCGGCCCACCCCTTGCTTGCCCGAACTCACCGGCCCCACCCCACGCCCGGCGAAAGGCTCCCGCGATGAACCTGCACGTGCCGGCCCTCGCTCCCGAGGCCGCCCCCGTCCGCACCACCTGCCCGTATTGCGGCGTCGGCTGCGGCGTGCTCGCCCGGCCGGACGGGCAGGGGGGTGCGAGCGTCGCGGGCGATCCGCAGCATCCGGCGAATTTCGGCCGGTTGTGCTCGAAGGGCTCGGCGCTCGGGGAAACCCTCTCCCTCAACGACCGCGTGCTGCACCCGGAGATCGCCGGGCGACGGGTGGCTTGGGACGAGGCGCTCGATGCTGTGGCGGAGGGATTCAGGCGGACGATCGCCGCGCATGGACCGGATTCGGTCGCGTTCTACCTCTCGGGCCAGCTGCTCACCGAGGACTATTACGTCGCCAACAAGCTGGCGAAGGGCTTCATCGGCACGCCGCACGTCGACACCAATTCGCGGCTGTGCATGTCGTCCTCGGTGGCGGCGCATCGCCGGGCCTTCGGCTCCGACACCGTGCCGGGCTGCTACGAGGACCTGGACGAGGCCGACCTCCTGGTGCTCGTCGGCTCCAACACCGCCTGGTGCCACCCGATCCTGTTTCGCCGCATGCTCGATGCGCGGGAGAAGCGCGGCACCAAGATCGTCGCCATCGACCCGCGCCAGACCCAGACCGGCGAGGAGGCCGACCTTTTCCTCGGCATCCGGCCCGGCACCGACACCGCCCTGTTCTCCGGCCTCCTGGTCCATCTCGCCGATCACGGCGCTCTCGATCCGCGCTACATCGCCGAGCACACCGCCGGCTTCGAGCCGGCCCTGGAGCGTGCCCGCCAGATCGCCCCGAGCATCGCGGCGACCGCCGTCGCGACCGGCCTGACCGAGGCCGAGGTCGAGACCTTCTTCACCCTGTTCCGCGCCACGCCGCGGGTCGTCACCGCCACCTCGCAGGGGGTGAACCAGTCGGCCCAAGGGACCGACAAGGCCAACGCGATCATCAATTGCCACCTCGCCACCGGCCGCATCGGCCAGCCCGGCATGGGGCCGTTCTCGCTGACCGGCCAGCCCAACGCCATGGGCGGGCGCGAGGTCGGCGGGCTCGCCAACATGCTGGCGGCCCACATGCATTTCACGCCGGAAGAGGTCGATCTGGTGCGCCGGTTCTGGAACGCGCCGAACATCATCACCGGCGAGGGCATGAAGGCGGTGGCGCTGTTCGAGGCGATCGAGCGCGGCAAGATCAAGGCGCTCTGGGTGATGGGCACCAACCCCGCCGTCTCGATGCCCCGGGCCGACCGGGTGCGGGCGGCGCTGCAAAAGCTCGACACCTACGTCGTCTCCGAGGTGGCGGCGGATACCGATACGGTGCGGGCCCGCAACGCCATCGTCCTCCCGGCCCTCGCCTGGGGCGAGAAGGACGGCACGGTAACCAATTCCGAGCGCCGCATCTCGCGCCAGCGCGCCTTCCTGGCCACCCCCGGCGAGGCGAAGGCCGATTGGTGGATCATGGCGCAAGTGGCCAAGCGCCTCGGCCACGCCAAGGCGTTCGCCTGGGGCAACGCCGCCGCGGTGTTTCGCGAGCACGCCGCCCTCTCGGAGTTCGAGAATCGCGGCACCCGCGACTTCGATCTCGGCGGGCTGGCCGACATCACGGACGCCGCCTACGACGCGGCGGCGCCGGTGCAATGGCCCCTGACCCGCAAGGCCAAGGCGCCGCAGAGCCGCTTCTTCGCCCAGGGCGGCTTCTTCACCCGCGACCGCAAGGCCCGCTTCGTCGCGGTGCAGAAGCCGGCGCTGGCGCAAGGAACCAGCGACGCGCTGCCGCTCCGCCTCAACACCGGCCGGGTGCGCGACCACTGGCACACCCTGACCCGCACCGGAAAGAGCCCCCGCCTCTCGGCCCACCGGGCGGTGCCCTTCGTCGAGATCCATCCCGACGACGCAGGCGTTGCCGGCCTGACCGACGGCGACCTCGCGCGCGTGCGCACCGCCCACGGCGCGGCGGTGCTGGAGGTCATGGTGACGCCCGGCGCCCAACCCGGAATGCTGTTTGCCCCGATGCACTGGAGCGAGGCCAACACCTCGGATGGCCGCGTCGGCGCGCTGGCACAGGGCGCGGTCGATCCCGTCTCGGGCCAGCCCGAGCTCAAGGCGACCCCGGCCTCGATCGCCCCCGAGCCCTACCGCTCCCGCGGCTACCTCATCACCCGCGACATGGTGGCGGCGCCCTACGGCTGGTGGTGGGCGCGGGCGAGCCTGGAGGGCGCGACCGGCCTGATCTTCGCCAGCCAGGACGGGGCGCCGGAGGCGAGCGCCCTGATGCGCGACCTCTTCCCCGGTGCGACGTTCAGCGAGTACGCCGACCCGGCCCGCGGCCGCTACCGCGCCGCCGCCTTCCGGGACGCGCGGCTCCTCGGCGTGCTGGCGCTCGCGCCCGCCTCGGAGCGCCCGACCTGGGACGCCGCCAAGGCGTTCTTCCGTACCCAGGAACTGCTGGAGCCCTCGGCCCGCCGGGCGCTGATCTCGGGGCGCGCCGAGAGCGCCGGCACCGGCCCGCTGGTCTGCGCCTGCCATACCGTCGGCCTCGATACGATCCGGGCGGCGATCAAGGGCGGGGCGCACGGGGTCGAGGCGGTCGGGGCGGCGTGCAAGGCCGGGACAAATTGCGGCTCGTGCATCCCCGAGATCCGCAAGCTGCTGGCCTCCGAACGCGCGGCCGGGGAACTTGCACCGGCTTCCGCATAGGCGCATCTGATGACTCAGGATTTCCCGAGACTGGTTGCAGAAGCTCACCCTCCCATGCGTACCCCCCGTGCTCCCCGCGAGACCCGCTCCCCGGGCCTCGAGCCCCTGGCCGTGCTGCCGGTCTTCGTGACGCTCACGGGCAAGCGCGCGGTGCTGGCCGGCGCCAACGGCGGCGCGGCCTGGAAGGTGAAGCTGCTCGCCGCCGCCGGCGCCCATGTCGACGTCTTCGCCCCCGAGCCGACCGAGGAGATGCGGGGCGCCCCCGCCGAGGCCGTCGCCGGCAAGGTGGTGCTGCACGCGCGCGACTGGTCGCCGGCCGACCTCGAAGGCGCCGCCTTCGCCATCGCGGCCTTCGAGGACGAGGGCGAGTGCGAGTGCTTCGTCGGGGCGGCCAGGGCCGCGGGCGCCATCGTCAACGCCATCGACCGGCCGCATCTGTGCGACGTCTCGTTCGGCGCCATCGTCAACCGCTCGCCCCTCGTCGTCGGCATCTCGACCGAGGGCGCGGTCCCGGTCTTCGGCCAGACCGTGCGGGCCCGCATCGAGGCGATGCTGCCCGCGGGCTTCAAGGCCTGGGTCGCCGCCGCCCGCGACTGGCGCGCCGAGGTGAGCGCCCGGTACCATGTCTTCGGCGAGCGCCGCGCCTTCTGGGAGCGATTCACCGACCTCGCCTTCGCCAACCCCGAGCGGACGCCGGTCCGCGCCGACCTCGACGCGCTCATCGCCGAGAGCGATGCCGCGCCGACCGGCGGCAGCGTCGTCCTCGTCGGCGCGGGCCCGGGCGACGCCGAGCTCCTCACCCTCAAGGCCCTGCGGGCCCTGCGCAGCGCCGACGTGATCCTGTACGACGACCTCGTCGCCCCGGAGATCCTGGATTACGCGCGCCGCGAGGCCCGCACGATGCTGGTCGGCAAGACCGGCCACGGCCCGTCCTGCCGCCAGGACGACATCAACGCCCTGATGGTGTCGCTCGCCAAGGGCGGCAAGCGGGTGGTGCGGCTCAAGTCCGGCGACCCCCTGGTCTTCGGCCGGGCCGGCGAGGAGATCGATGCCTGCCGCGAGGCCGGCATCCCGGTCACGGTGGTGCCCGGCGTCACGGCGGCGCAAGGGGCGGCGGCCTCGCTCGGCATCTCGCTCACCCACCGCGACGCGGCGCGCCGCCTGCAATACGTCACCGGCCACGACCGCCGCGGCACGCTCCCGGACGACCTCAACTGGGCGGCGCTCGCCGATCCGACGGTCACCACGGTGATCTACATGCCCAAGCGCACCCTGCGCGCGCTCCTCGCCCAGGCGATCACGCAAGGATTGCCGCCCGCGACCCCCGCGCTCGTGGTCTTCAACGCCACCCGGCCCGACCAGGCCGTGGTGCAGGCCACGGCCTGCGACCTCGCCGATAAGGTGGAGGCAGCGGGGCTGGAAGGACCGGCGATCGTGATGGTGGGCGATGCGCTCGGCCGCGGCGAGCGCGAGGCGGTGGTGACCGAGGCGCTGGCCTCGGCCGCACACTGAAAGAAAACGCCCCGGCATGCCGGGGCGTTGCGAACGGTGTCTCCGTGAGAGTGGCGCCCGGCCTTGCGGCCGAGCGCCGTCGTCGGTTCAGCGGCGCTCGTAGAGCAGCCGCGCCCGGATCGTGCCGTCGATGGCGCGCAGTTCCTCGAGCAGCGCCTCCGGGTCGACGTCGGTGGCGTCGGTCTCGACCACGACGTAACCGACCTCGCCGTCGGTCTGGTAGAACTGCGCCGCGATGTTGATCTGCTTGCGGGCGAAGGTGTCGTTGAGGCGTCCGAGCATGCCCGGCAGGTTGCGCTGGACGTGGATGAAGCGCAGGCCCGTCGGGCGGGCCGGCAGCTGCACCTGCGGAAAGTTCACAGCGCCGACCGTCGAGCCGATATCCGAGTAATCGACGAGCTTGCGCGCCACCTCGGCGCCGATGCGCTCCTGCGCCTCCTCGGTCGAGCCGCCGATATGCGGGGTCAGGATCACGTTCTCGAGGCCCTGGAGCGGCGAGACGAAGCGGTCCTGGTTCGACTTCGGCTCGACCGGGAAGACGTCGACGGCCGCACCGCGCAGATGACCGTCCTTGAGCGCCGCCGCCAGGGCGTCGAGGTCGACCACCGTGCCGCGCGAGTTGTTGATCAGGTACGATCCCGGCTTCATCGCCCGGATCTCGGCCTCGCCGATCATGTTGTGGGTCGAGGCGGTCTCGGGCACGTGCAGCGAGACCACGTCGCTCTGCGACAGCAGAGCGTTCAGGCTGTCGACCGGCTCGGTGTTGCCGTGGCGCAGGCGGTCGGTGAGGTCGTGGAAGATCACCCGCATGCCCATCGCCTCGGCGAGGTTCGAGAGCTGCGAGCCGATATTGCCGTAGCCGACGATGCCGAGCGTCTTGCCGCGCACCTCGAACGAGCCGTTGGCCGACTTGTCCCAGCCGCCGACATGGGCCGAGACCGAGCGCGGCACGATGCGGCGGAGCAGCATCACGATCTCGCCGATGACGAGCTCGGCCACCGAGCGGGTGTTGGAGAACGGCGCGTTGAAGACCGGGATGCCGCGCCGGCGCGCCGCCTCGAGATCGACCTGGTTGGTGCCAACCGAGAAGCAGCCCACCGCCATCAGCCGGTCGGCGGCCTCGAAGGCGGCCTCGTCGAGCTGGGTGCGCGAGCGGATGCCGACGATGTGGACGCCCTTGATCGCCTGGCGCAGGTCGGCCGGATCGAGGGCCTTGGCGAGCCGGGTCACCGTCACGTAGCCCGAGGCTTCGAGCAGCGCGACGGCGCTGTCGTTGATGCCTTCGAGCAGCAGGACGCGAATCTTGTCCTTGGGCAGCGAGAGTTTGTCGGCCATGGCGGTCTTCTTGGCAGGTCGTCTTGAAAACGGGGTCGGACACCGCGTCAGGCACGGCACCGCTGGGCGCGAGCGATAGGAGAGGCCGCGCCGCAACGCAACACGGGGGCCGGCCGCGGAGGGCTGCCCATACGCAGGGCAGTGCTGCGCTCATCGCGCGGGCATCCGCGCCGCGCCACCGCCGCGGGACGATTCAGTGGAAGGGGAGCGCCCCGCGCCCGCTTTCTGCCCCGGGGCGACCTCGTGCCCTTTTTCTTCGCCGGGGCGACCCCGTGCCCCCTTGCCGCCGGGGGCGGGCGGTGCTCCACCGGCGCCGCCTGCCCCCGGCAAGCCAGGATGGAGACCGCCGATGCCCCTCACGCCCCGGATGCGCAGCGCCGCGATCCCGCTCCTCGTCTTCGCCCTCGGCCTCGCGGTGCTGGGGCTCGCTGCCAGCCTGATGCTCGGCCGCCCGGCCACCGGCACCAGCACGGTCGGCGGGCCGTTCACTTTGGTGAACCAGGACGGTCGCACCGTCACCGACCGCGACTTCTCCGGCACGCCGCACCTGGTGTTCTTCGGCTTCACCCACTGCCCGGACATCTGCCCGACCACCCTGCAGCAGATCTCCGACGTGCTGGTGGCGCTCGGCCCCAAGGGCCGCGACGTGAAGGCGTTGTTCGTCAGCGTCGACCCCGAGCGCGACACCCCGGCGGCGCTCAAGGAGTACCTGTCGAGCTTCGATCCCCGCATCGTCGGGCTGACCGGCTCGCCCGAGGCGGTCGCCGCCACCGTCAAGGCCTACCGCGCCTACAGCCGCAAGGTGCCGCTGAAGGAGGGCGACTACACCATGGAGCACACCGCACTCGTCTACATCATGGACGGACGCGGCCACTTCGTCGGCTCGCTCAACCTGATGCGCCCGGCCGCGGACGCCGCCGCCGAGGTGGCGCGCCAGCTCTGAGCCTGTCGCGCCGCATCGCCCCGGTGCGGGAGGTGGCGGCGCGCCCGTGCGTGGTCTTGTTCCAGCGGTAGGGCGCGAGCAGCAGCTCGACGAGGCCAAGCCACGCGGCGAGGCTGACGAAGAGGTAGTAGACCGGCAGGGCGAGCGCCCAGGGGGCGAGGCGCCACCAGCCCCGCCGCAAGCAACCGGCGAGTGCCGGCAGCCACATCGCCCCGAGGCCGGCGAGGAACACCGTGACGCCCGTGGCGGTGAGGAGATTGGCGAGGAAGTCGGGGGCGTCCGGCAGCGGGTCGGCGGTCAGGGCCCAGGCCGCCAGCGCGATTCCGAACGGGTAGGCCAGCGCCGAGATCACCGTGCCGGGCACCATCGCCACCGCGCAGAGCAGGCCGAGGGGGCCGAGGCGGCGCCACGCCCGGACCGGGTGCCGGCTGTGGGTGATCGCGGTCTGGACGAAGCCCTTCATCCAGCGCACGCGCTGGCGCAGCCAGGGATGCAGGTGGGCGGGCGCCTCCTCCAGGGTCGAGAGCGGCAGATCGCCGACCCGGTAGCCGGCGAGCGCCAGCCGCAGGCCGAGATCGGCATCCTCGGTGACGTTCCAGGCGTCCCAGCCATGGACCTCGCGCAGCACCCGGGTGCGGAAGTGGGTGGTCGTGCCACCGAGCGGCACCGGCAGGTGCGCGGCGCTGAGCAGCGGCAGCACCACGTCGAACAGCGCCGAATATTCGAGGGTGAAGCAGCGCGTGAGCCAGGAATCGTCGGTGTTGTCGATCACCAGCCGCCCCTGCAGGCAGGCGAGCCGCGCCGGGCCGGCCCGGAACAGGGCGGCGGCGGCCCGGAGCTGGCCGGGATCGGGCACGTCCTCGGCGTCGTAGACCACGAGGTGCTCGCCGCGGGCGAGCGGCAGGGCGACGTTGAGAGCCCGCGGCTTGGTGCGCGGCAGGCCCGGCGGTGCCGTCACGATCTCGAACCGCGCCGGCAGCGGACGTGCAGAGAGCGCCGCCGCGGTGGCCGCATCGTCGGCCTCGATCACGAACTTGAGGTCGAGCTTGGAGGCCGGGTAGTCGAGCCGTTCCAGGGCCTCGACGAGGCGCGGCACCACCTCGGCCTCGCGGTAGAGCGCCACCAGCACGGTGTAGACCGGCAGTTCCGCGTCCGGCACCCGGCCGGGAGCGGGCGGCGGGTCGGGCACGAGGAGGGGGGCGGCGAGGCGGAAGACGATCACCGCCAGCACCGTGAGGTTGAGGAACGACAGGACGGCAAGCTGGATCCAGGGCGCCGCGTCGAGGAGGAGCAGGGACGCGGCGCCCGCGAGCATCAGGGCCAGGATCTGCCCCGGATGCAGCCCCGGGCGGTAGGCCCAGTCGGGCGCGCGCACCTCCAGCGCCTCCGCGGCCCGGGCCGCGGCGCGGGGGCCGGCGGTGGCGAGCACCGCGGCGGCG